>NZ_JBFWVQ010000081.1:0-28172 GCF_050246655.1 Pseudonocardia sp. | reverse complement strand
TTCTTCATCGGCGACATCGACGACCCGGTGCTGCACAACCCGTACGAGCTGTTCGCCGCGGTGGTCGTCAACCTCATCGCCACGGTGCTCAAGTTCGGCGACCGGACGCAGATCGGCGCCGTCCACCTCGCCACCAGCCTGGTCGCGGACCTCCAGCTCATCTCGGCGGCGCTCGTCTGGGGCTACGCCGTGAACGTCTCCACCGAAGGCCTGACGCCTGCGGCCACGGCGAGCGTGGTGTCGCTGTCGGGCGGGGCACTGCTCGCGAACGTCGTCTCGGTCGTCCTGCTGGTCGTCGAGACGGTGTCGTTCCGCCGCGGATGACGGGAGGCGGCGTGGCTCATCCTTTCCTGCTCCTGTGGCTGCGGCTCGTCGGCGAGGACCGCGCGCAACCCGGGCGCCGTCCGCGCAGGCGCGTCGAGGCGACGTCGGCCGCGGAGGCCACCGCCACGATCTTCCTGGTCATGCGGCGGATGCGGGCGCCGCTGATCGTGCTCATCGTCATCTTCGCGGTCAGCGTGCTGGGCCTGACCCTGATCCCGGGGCAGGACGCCGCGGGCAGGCCGTGGCGGATGGGCTTCTTCGACGCCTTCTACGTGATGAGCTACACGGCGTCGACGATCGGGTTCGGCGAGATCCCGTACCCGTTCACCGCCAACCAGCGGATGTGGGTGACGATCACCATCTACCTGACGGTGATCGGCTGGGCCTACGCCATCGGATCGCTGCTGTCGCTGCTGCAGGACCGCGCGTTCCGCCAGGCGGTGGCGCTGCAGCGCTTCCGCCGCCAGGTGGCCCGGCTGCGTGAGCCGTTCCTGCTGATGGTCGGCTACGGGCGCACGGGCGAGCTGCTCACGCGCTGGTTCGACGCGCTGGGCAGGCGCGTCGTGGTGATCGACACGCAGAAGCACCGGATCGACGAGCTGGATCTCGGCACCTTCCGCGCGGACGTGCCCGCGCTCGTCGCCGACGCCCGCGATCCCGGCCACCTCGGCGTCGCCGGGCTGAACCACCCCTCGTGCGAGGCGGTGCTCGCCCTGGCCGACGACGAGGAGGCGAACCTGGCGGTGGTCATGTCGGCGGCGCTCCTGCGCCCGGACCTCCCCGTGATCGCCCGCACGACCTCCCAGCCGCTCGGTGAGCGCATGCGCGCCTTCGGCACCCCGACCGTGGTCAACCCGTTCGACTGCTTCGGCGACCACCTCCGCCTCGCGCTCCGGTCGCCCGCCGCGCACCAGCTCACGACCTGGCTGGAGGCCGGGCCGGGGGCCCCGCTGCCGTCGCGCGGGAGCCCACCGCGCAACGGGGCCTGGGTGGTGTGCGGCTACGGCCGGCTCGGCGGCGAGGTCTGCGCGGACCTGCGTGCGGAGGGCCTGCAGGTCACGGCCATCGACCCGCGGGCGCAGGGCACCGACGAGGACGTGCTCGTCGGGGACGGGTCCGATCCCCGCGTGCTGGCCCGGGTCGGGCTGGGCCGGGCCGTCGGCTTCGTCGCGGGCACCGACAACGACACGACCAACCTCTCGCTCGTCGCCGCGGCGCGCAACGCCAACCCCCGGCTCTACATCGCCGCCCGGCAGAACCGGCCCGCGAGCGCCCCGCTCTTCGCCGCGATGGAGATCGACGCGCTGCTCGTCCCCACCGAGGTGATCGCGCGCGAGGTCTACGCCCAGGTGTCGACCCCGCTGCTGTGGCGCTTCCTGCGGGAGCTGCCAGCCCGCGACGACGCGTGGGCGGCCGCGCTCGTCGACCGGCTCACCGACCTCTGCGGCGCGCACCTGCAGGCGATGTGGAAGGTGCGGTTCACCCGCCGCGAGGCCCCGGCGCTGGTCGGCTGGCTCGCGTCGGGCCAAGGCCGCCTCGGCGACCTGATGCGCAACCCGGAGGACCGGGACCAGCCGCTGCACGCGGTCGTGCTGCTCGTGCTGCGCGGCGACGAGGCCGTGCTCGCTCCCGGGCCGGAGTTCGAACCCGCCCTCGACGACGAGGTGCTCCTGGTCGGGCGGGCGGCCGCGCGGCGCGCGCTGGACTCGACGCTGCTCGTCGACGCGGTGCGCGAGTACGTCACGACGGGCAGGCGGGTGCCGGTGAGCTGGATCTGGCGGGCCCTGCGCCGGTCCCGGCCCGCGCAGGGCCCGGCGTAGCCTCGATCGCGGCCCGTCGAAGCGACCGATCCCCGTCCTGCGAGGTGAGCCCGTGACCGAGCGGCGTGCGATCGTCGTCGGCGCCGGCATCGGTGGCCTGGCGGCCGCGATCGGGCTGCACCGCGCCGGATGGGCCGTCCGGGTGCTGGAGAAGGCGCCGGTCCCCGCCGAGGTCGGGGCCGGGATAGCGCTGTGGTCGAACGCCCTGCGGGCGCTGGAGTCCCTCGGTGTGGCCGCGGAGATCCGCGCGCACGGCACCCTGCAGGGTGAGGGCGGGGTCCGCACGCCCGACGGGCGCTGGCTCTCGCGGTCGTCGGGCCCGCAGCTGCGCGACGAGCTCGACGTCTCGCTGCTGATGGTCCACCGCGCGACCTTGCACCGGGCGCTGCGTGCGGCGCTTCCCGCCGGGGTCGTGGAGGCGGGCGCCACCGTCATCGGGCTGCGTGGGGACGCCGTCGCCTACCGATCGGGCGGGGCGAGACGGATCGCGGAGGGTGACGTCGTCGTCGGCGCGGACGGCATACGCAGCGCCGTCCGTGCCGCGCTCTACCCGGGCGCGGTGTGGACGCGCTACGCGGGCTTCACCGCCTGGCGCGGGGTCACCGATCGCCCCTACCCGCTGGAGCGGCAGTCCCAGACCTGGGGCGACGGCGCGGAGTTCGGCCTCGTGCAGCTGCTCGACGGCCGCGTCTACTGGTTCGCCACCGGTGACGAGGCCGAGGGCACCCGCTTCCCCGACGAGCGCGCCGAGGTCCTGCGCCGGTTCGGCGGTTGGCACCGGCCGATCGCGGAGGTCGTGTGCGCCACCGACCCGGACGCGGTGTTGCGCCACGACATCCACGTCCTCCCGCGGCCGCTGCCGCCGTTCGCCGCCGGCCGGGTGGCGCTGCTCGGCGACGCCGCCCACGCGGTCACCCCGAACCTCGGCCAGGGTGGCGCCCTTGCCCTGGAGGACGCCGTCGTCCTCGCCCACGAGCTCGCCGCTCCCGGGTCGGTCGCCGCAGCGCTGCACCGCTACGACGCCGCCCGCCGTCCCCGCGCCGAGCAGGTGTCGCGGGCGTCGGAACAGGCCGGGCGGCTCGTCGGCCTGCGCAACCCGCTGCTCGTCCGGTTGCGGACGGCGCTGATGGCGGCCCTGCCGCCGCGCCTCGCGATGGCGGGGATCGCCCGGACGGTGGCGTGGCGGCCGCCCACGTGACGGGCGTGGATGACGTGCTGGGCGTCGCCGTGCGGCGGGCGGACGCGCTCGGCGGCGGCGCCGCGCGGGTGGTGCTGGCAGACGGCCGTACGGTCGTCGTGAAGGAGGGCCCGACCGTCCGAGCCGAGGCCGCGGGCCTGCGCTGGCTAGCCGTGCCGGGCGGCCCGCCGCTCCCCGAGGTCCTCAACGCCGACGGCGACCGGCTCGTCGCCGGCTTCGTCCTCCCGGCCGGGCCGTCCGCGGCGGCGGCCGAGCAGCTGGGGCGACGGCTGGCGGTCATGCACGCGGCCGGGGCACCCGCGTTCGGCGCCGGGCCGCCGGGGGCGTCACCGGATGCGTGGATCGGGCGGGCGCCGATGCGCAACGTCGCCGAGCCCGGCGGCGCTCCACTGCCGGACCGCTCGGACCGGAGCGCGTGGGCCCGGTGGTACGCGGCGGACCGCGTCGAGCCCTACCTCCGGACGGCCCGCGACGCCGGCGACCTCACCCGCGGCGAGGCGGCCGTCGTCGAGCGGGTGTGCGCGACGCTGCCGGCGCTCGCCGGCCCGCCGGAACCGCCCGCGCGGCTGCACGGCGACCTGTGGTCGGGCAACGTCCTCTGGTCCGCGGACGGCGCGTGGCTGATCGATCCGGCCGCGCACGGCGGCCACCGCGAGACCGACCTCGCGATGCTCGCCCTCTTCGGCTGCCCGCACCTCGACGCGCTCCTCGCCGGCTACGACGACGCGGCGCCCCTCGCTCCGGGATGGCGTGAGCGGGTGGCGTTGCACCAGCTGTTCCCGCTGCTCGTGCACGTGGTGCTGTTCGGGCGCGGGTACGCGGGCCAGGCCGTCGCCGCGGCCAGGGCCGCGCTGCGGCTCGCGTGAGGGCGCCGCGGGCCCCGGCTCCGTTCTTCGGGTCTGCGACGGTCTTCGGCTCCGTGACGGTCTTCGGGTCCGCGACGGTCCTCGGGTCCGCGACGTTCCTCGGCGCCGGGCGAGGTCGCCGGGCCGCGCGGCGCCGTGCCGGAAGCGGGCGCGGGCAGCTGGCGCGGGCAGCTGGCGCTCGGCCACGCGCTCGGCCACGCGCTCTGCCACCGCGCTCTGCCACCGCGCTCTGCCACCGCGCTCTGCCACCGCGCTCGGCTCGAACACACGCTCGTCGGCTCGCACCCGCCTTGGGGTGTTCGCACAGCCTGCGGGCGGTGTGTGTGAGAGCACCGCCGGGTGTGTGTGGCGAGGCGGGCCGAGCCAGCAGGCCCCGAGCGCCGGCAGCCCGGAGCGCCAGCAGGCCCCGAGCGCCAGCAGCCGGATCAGGAGCCGTAGCGCGCCACGTACGCGGCGTGGATGGGCTCCCACACCGGCTCGGGGTGCTCGATGTCGACCGAGCCACCGGCGAGCAGGGCCTGCAGCGCATCGAGGTGCAGGTGCCAGCCGGCGACCGTGAACAGGCACGCCTCGGGCATCTCGATGTCGTTGGTGAACCGCAACAGCGTGCCGTCCCCGTCCGGCACGAGCTCCCATACGAGCGTCGTCGGCATCCCGGGCTCGGCAGCTCCGTCACCAGCAGCGTCGTCCCCGGAGAATCCCCACAGCGCGTCGAGGACGAGCAGGTGCGGCGCCTCCGCGCGGGTGACGGTGCCGACCAGCTCGGCGGCCCGCCCGTCCTCGTCGGTGTTGCGCCAGGTGAGGCGGAACGGGCTGCCGGGGGAGGGGGTGAGCTCCGCGTCGCCCCACCAGTCGCGCAGGCGCGCGGGATCGGTGAGGGCTGCCCACACCGTCTCGACGGGGTGGGCGAGGCGGCGTTCGAACCGCAGCCGCGGGCCGGCAGGGGTGGTCTCGACGATGCCGTCGGCGACGGTCATGACCCTCCTTCGAGGTGACGTTCCAGGGCGTCGAGCTGAGCGCTCCACAGCCGCCGGTAGGGCTCCAGCCAGCGGTGCAACTCGGCGAGGGCTTCCGGGCGCAGCGCGTAGACGCGCCGCTGGGCGTCCACGCGGACGCGGACGAGGCCCGCCTCGCGCAGCACGCGCAGGTGCTTGGAGACGCCCGGCTGGCTCAGGCCCAGGCCGTCGACGAGCTCGCCTGCGGTGTGCTCCCGCGAGCGCAGGCGGTCCAGGATCTGCCGCCGGTGCGGCTCCGCGACGGCGAGGAACGGGGACACGCCGCGTACAGTACCGCTCGGCTATATAACCAGCAAGGAATTCTCGCGGGACCTCGCAGCCGTGCCCGCCACCTCGCAGCGGTCCGGACGGCTGCGACGTGCCGGGTGACGTTGCGAGGTGGCCGCCGGCTGCGCCACCCCCCCTCAGGGGGCCTCGTCGCCGGCGCTGGGGGTCTCGATGACGGTGCCGTGCACCAGCGTGGTGAGCGCGTCACCCACGGCGTGGCGGCGCCCCCCGACCCGCAGCCACAGCGGCCCGCCGAACGGGGCACGCTCGTCGACCTGCACGACCGTTCCGGGCCGCACGCCCAGCTCCGCCAGGTAGCGCAGGGCGGCGTCGTCCCGGTCGAGGATGCGGTCCACCCGGAAGGCCGCACCCGCCGCAACGCCGTCGAGCCGGTCGCCCCACGTCTCGACGTGGCGTCCGCCCGGGGGCGGGATCGGGTCGCCGTGCGGATCGGCGTCGGGGTGGCCGAGCAGGCGGTCGATGCGTTCCAGGAGGCCGTCCGAGACGGCGTGCTCGAGCACCTCGGCCTCGGCGTGCACCTCGTCCCAGGGGACGTTCAGCACCCGGACGAGGAAGGTCTCCAGCAGCCGATGGCGGCGGACGACCGCCCGCGCGTGATCGGCGCCGTGCGGGGTGAGCTCGACGGCGTGCTGCGCGTCGCGGTCCACGAGGCCGTGCGACTGCAGGCGCTTGAGCATCGTCGACACCGTGGGCGCCGTGACCTGCAGCATCTCCGCCAGCGCCGTGGTGGTGGCCGGTTCGCAGCGCCCCCTGAGCTTGAAGACGGCCTTGAGCGCGTCCTCGACGGCCTCGGTGTGCACGAGGTTGCAGCAGGGGAGGGCTGCCCGCCGCGCGTGAAGACCGGCCACAGAGCCGAGATTAGACCACTCTAAGCGCCGCGCCGCTCGGAGCGGATCAGCGCGCGAACTCCGCCCGCACTCCGATCAGCCGGACGGGCCGGTCGTGCGCGAACCGCTCCAGCACGTCCAGCGCCGCGGCAGCGAAGACGTCCGGATCGCTGGTCGGGGTGGCCAGCGTCGCGCTGCGGCCGTGGGTGAAGAACGGCGCGAACCGCACCTTCACCCCCACCCGGACGGCGGGGCGGCCCTCGGCGGCGAGCTCGGCCGCCACCTGCCGGGCGAGGGTCTCGGCGGCGGCGCGGACCTGCGCCCAGTCGGCGAGGTCGGCCTGGAACGTCGTCTCGTGCCCGAGGGAGCGCCGCACCCACGGCTCTCCGACGACCTCCGTCCGGCCGACGCCGCGCCCGAGCTGCACCATCCACGGGCCGGTGGCCGGCCCGAGCCGGGCGGCGAGTGCGGCCGGGTCCGCGGCGGCCAGCTCCGCGACGGTGTGCAGGCCCAGCTCGGCGAGCTTGCGCCCGGTCTTGCGGCCGATGCCCCACAGCGCCTCGACGGACCGTTCGCCCATCACGGCGAACCAGTTCTCGCGGGTCAGCCGGTAGATCCCGCCCGGCTTGCCGAACCCGGTGGCGAGCTTCGCCCGCAGCGTGTTGTCGCCGATCCCGACCGCGCACGACAGCCCGCTCGCCGCCCGCACCGCGGCCTGGGCGCGGCGGGCGAACCCCTCCGGATCCGCCGTGCGCACCCCGACGAACGCCTCGTCCCAGCCGAGCACCTCGACCACCACCCCGGGCAGCGCCCGCAGCGCGGCCATGACCTGCTCGGACGCCGCGTCGTAGGCGGGGGCGTCGGTGGGCAGGAACACCGCGTCCGGGCAGCGCTTCGCCGCGGTGCGCAGCGGCATCCCGGAGCGGACGCCGAACTCCCGTGCCTCGTACGACGCGGTGGCGACGACGGCCCGCTCCGTCGGATCCCCCCGCCCGCCGACGATCACGGGCCTCCCGGCCAGCTCGGGGCGGCGCAGGACCTCGACCGCGGCCAGGAACTGGTCGAGGTCGACGTGCAGCACCCAGGGACGGGTCACGTCTCGTCGATGGTCGGCTCGCGCTCCAGCGTCGGGTCGGCCGGGCCGGTGTCCGCCGGATCGAGGGTGTGGACGTCCTCGGGGCGGACGTGCTCGTCGGCCGGGCTGCGCAGCGACCGCACCGCGGAGTTGACGACGGCGAGCAGCGGTACCGCGAGGAGGGCACCGGCGATGCCGCCCACGAGCAGCCCGGTCGCGATGGCGAGCACCACCGCGAGCGGGTGCAGCTTGACGGCGCGGCCGAGCAGGAGGGGCTGCAGGACGTGGCTCTCCAGCTGCATCACCGCGATCACCACGGCCAGCACGATCAGCGCGGAGACCACGCCGTTGGCGACGAACGCGATGAGCACGGCCACCGCGCCTGCGACCACGGCACCGATGATCGGCACGAACGCGCCGAGGAACACGAGTGCGGCCAGCGAGAAGGCGAGCGGCACCCCGAGGATGCCGAGCGCCATGCCGATCGCGACGGCGTCCACGACGGCGACGACGGTCGTGGCGCGCACGTAGCTCACCAGCGCGGTCACCGCCCGGCGCCCCGCGACGTCGACCCGGCGGCGGACGGGAGCGGGCGCGGCCCGGATGAGGAAGCGCCAGATCTGCTCGCCGCCGTGCAGGAAGAAGATCAGGGTGAACAGCACGAGCAGGAACTCGGTGAGGATCTGCCCGATCGTCGCCGCGGTGGTGAGCGCACCCGCGGTGAGGGCGGCCTGGTTGGCGTCGAGGGTGGCCAGCAGCTGGTCGCGGGCGGCTCCGAGCTGGGCGGGGCTGAGCCGCAGCGGCCCGGCGGTGAGCCAGTCCACGACCGTGTCGACGCTCACCGAGAGCTGGCTCGTGACCTGCGGGAGCCCGGACACGAACGTCCGCACGACGAACGTGAGCACGCCGCCGAGCGCGGCGAGCCCGCCGACCATCACCAGTGCGGTGGCCGGGCCGCGGGGCACCCGTCGCTGCTCCAGCCAGCTCACCGCGGGGGAGAGCAGGGCGGCGAGCAGCAGCGCGATCGCGACGGGGACGACGACCGGGGCCAGGTAGGCCACGACGACGCCGAGGACGTAGAGCGCGGCCGCGACCACCAGGACCCGCCAGCCGAGCGCGGCGGCGAGCCGCAGCGCGCGGGGCACGTGCTCGGTGACGTCCACCGGCGGTGGCGTCGGTGGCGTCGGTGGCGTCTCGGCGGTGTCGGGCAGCAACGGTTCGGGTGCCGGGGCCATCGCGGCGCCCGCCCGGCGCTGGGCGGCGCGCGCCGCGGCGCGGGCGACGTCGCGGGCCGAGCGCCTGCCCGGCCGGGGGTCGGGCTGGTCGTGGCCGGGCCGGTCGGAGGCGCCGGGTCGGGCCCGGCGGGCCCCGTCCGCATCCCCGGTGCCCGGGTCGGACCGTCGGTCCGTCGTGGCCATCGTGTCTCCTCCCGGCGCTCGCGGCCATCGTGCTACCCGGCGGCGGTGCGACCCAACCCGACACGTCCGGGTGGTCCGACCGGGGCGGGCGCACGTCGGGGCCGCGCCGCGGCCCACGTCGTCCCGCCGACGACGGCGGCGATGCCGACCAGCCCGGCGAGGCCGAGCGGCTCGCCGAGCACGAGCGCGGCGAGCAGCACGGCCGTGACCGGTTCGAGGGTGGTGAGCAGCATCGTGTCGCGGACGATGAGGGTGGCGAGGCCGCAGGTCCACAGCAGGTACGCGGCTGCGGTGGCCGCGAGCCCGAGCCAGGCGACGCCGAGCAGGGCGTCCGTCCCGGGCGCGGTGATCCCGCCGACCAGGGCGAGAGCGGCCACGAGCGGCACCGCGGCGCCGAAGACCGTCGCCACCGCGGCGAGCGGGGGCCGGTCGCGGCCCAGCTCCCGCAGTACCGCGCCGTAGACGGGGAACCCGCAGCCCGCGGCGATCGCCATCGCCCACCCGACCGGGTCGGCCGACCAGCCGCCGCTGCCGAGCAGCGCGATCCCCGCGACCACGACGGCGACGCCGGCCACCCACCGCTGCGTGAGCCGCGCCTGTCCCCGGACGTGGTCGAGCAGCCCGGCGGCGACCGGGCCTGCCGCGATCGCCAGCACGGTCGCCTGCCCGACCCCGAGCCGGGCGACCGCGGCGAAGAACCCGGCCTGGAACCCGACGACCGTCAGCCCGCCGAGCAGGACCGCCCCGGGCCGCACCGGGTAGCGCCACGGTGCGCACCCGAGGAGGCGGGCGAGGAGCACCAGCGCCGACCCGCCGACGATCAGCCGCCATGCGGCGACCGAGAGCGCGTCCAGCCCCGGCGCGTGGCGCTCTGCGACCGTGGCGGAGGTGCCGAAGAGCATCGCCGCCGACCCGACGGCGAGGACGGCGGTGCCGCGCGCGGAGATTCTCACGCCGAGAACGCTACGTCGCCGGACGGGGCAGGCGATTGCCTCTTCTCCCGGCTCAGGACGATAGAGGAGGATTTCCTGTCGTGGATCGCATTGATCGTGAAATCCTCTACCAGCTCCAGCTGGACGGCCGGATGCCGAACAACGAGCTGGCCGACCGCGTGGGCCTCTCCCCGTCGCCGTGCCACCGCAGGGTCCGCCAGCTCCGGGACACCGGCGTGATCCGCCGCTTCACCACCGTCCTCGACCCCACCGCGATCGGCCGCGGCTACGAGGTGCTGCTGTGGGTGACGCTGCGGACGGTCACGCGCGAGACGATGGCGGCCGTCGAGGCCGCGTTCGAGCGCCTCGACGAGGTGGTGGAGGCGCACCGGATGATGGGCCAGCCCGACTACCTGATCATGGTGGCGGTCCCGGACGCGGCGGCGTTCGAGGCCTTCTACATCGACACGCTGGCGGCGCTGCCGGACATCGAGCGGCTCACCTCGATGACCACGATGAAGACGATCAAGCGGGGCGGGCCGTTGCGCAGTCTCCGGCGATGACCGGGTTGGTGGCACCTCTACACTGCGCTCCGTGACGAGCCCCGTGACGACCTCGCGTGCCGCCCGTGTCCTTCTCGCCGCCGCCGCGGCGCTCCTGCTCGCCGGGTGCGGGGCGACGGGGAGCACCGGCAGCACCGGCAACACCGACAGCACCGGCACCGGCACCGCCGGCAGCACCGCCGACACCACCACGTCGAGCAGCTCGGCCACGAACTGCGATCTCTCCGGCTGCACCATCACCTTCCAGCGCCGCGGCGACGGGACCGTGTCGGTCTTCGGGGTGAACGCCCGCCTCGTCTCGGTGGACGAGGGGTCGGCCCGGATCGAGGTCGCGGGCCGGACGATCGTCGTCCCGGTGGGGTCGACGACGCAGGCCGAGGGCTTCACCGTCGGCGTCGAGCGGGTGACCGACACCGAGGTGGTCGTCCGGGTCACCCGCTAGGGCGTGCCTGCGGCCGCGGCCGGGGTGAGCGCCGCGGTGGCTAGGGTGCTCGCCATGCGGTGGAGTGTCGGGTTCGGGGCGGAGACGGGCGACGACGAGGAGCTGGCGGCGTGATCAGGCTCGGCACGCTCGCGGGCTACTCCTTCGAGGGCCCGCGCGTCCTCGGTGGCTGGACACCTCCGTCGGGGCCGGGCGTGTACGCGATCCTCTACAAGCCGGACCCGGAACGGGAGCGCTACGCCGTCGTCTACGTGGGTGAGGCACCCGATCTCGCCGCCGTCGGGTTCCCCTTCCGGCACCGCCGCGCCGCCTGCTGGACACGCCGCGCAGGGGGGAAGTGGCGGGTGCACGTCGCGCACCTGGCGGTGCCGGGCGACACCGGGTCGCAGCGGGCGGCGATCGTCCGCGAGCTCGTCGCGCTCTACGAGCCGCACTGCAACGAGCAGCGGTTCGACAGCGGCTGGCGCGAGGAGTGGATCGGCGAGTACTCGGACGCGCCGAACACCGCGCCGCTGCCGCCCACCGATCGCGGGCAGGCCCGTCCACCGGCGTGACGTCACGCGGCCTCGGCCGCCCACCGGACGTGCGCCGCCGGGGATTCGCGTGCCACCGGCCGGCGCGAGGGCGCGGTCGTCGACTCACGACGGTAGTCGCGATCTGAGACACCCGTCGCCGTGCGGGGATGGCAAGCTCGCCTGATCGCGGCCGCGGCAGGCGAAGGAGCCTCGATGACGAGTCCCGGGTCGGACCCCGAGTCCGGTGTCACCCTGACGTCCTGGCATCACCACATGTTCGCCGCGATCGGCCGATGGCCCTGGCTGCGTGACCTCAACGACCAGGTCACAGCCGTGGTCGGCCCGCTCTACGACCGCTACCGCGACACGTTGGCCGTCGAGCTGATGCACGGCGGCCGCTGGGCCGGGCACGCGCTGCACCCGGCGCTGTCCGACCTGCCGATCGGCTTCTGGTCGGCCACCGTCGTGCTCGACGCCCTCGGCAAGGACGGGCAGGGCGGTGGCACGGACGGCGGCAGAGACGGTGGCACGGACGGCGGCAGAGACGGTGGCACGGGCGGTATGGACGCCGCCGCCACGCTCACCGCGGCGGGCCTCGTCTCGGCCGCGGCGACCGCCGTCACCGGGGTGGCCGACTGGAACGTGAGCGACGACGAGGACCGGCGCATCGGGCTCTTCCACGGCGTGCTCAACCTGGGCGCGATGGTCCTGCAGGGCGCGTCGCTGGCCGCACGCCTGCGCGGGCACCGCGCGACGGCGCGCACGCTCGGCGCCGCCGGGATGGCGGCCGTCACCGCGGCGGGCTTCGTGGGCGGGCACCTCGTCCAGGGCCGAGCGGCCATGGTGAACCGGGTCGCGTCGTCGTCCGGGCCGACCCGCTGGGTGCAGGCCGTCGAGGACGCCGACCTGGCCGACGGTGTCCCGACCGCCGTGGAGGTGGAGGGACGCAAGGTCTTCCTGTGCCGCAGCAACGGGGCGGTCCACGCTCTGGACAACGTGTGCAGCCACGCGGGCGGCCTGCTCAGCCGCGGCGAGATCGACGGCCGCGTCGTGACGTGCCCCCTGCACGGGGCGCGCTTCGACCTGCGCACGGGCCAGGTCGCCCGCGGCCCCGCCCACACGGCCCAGCCCGTGCTCCCGACCCGGGTGCGCAACGGCTGGATCGAGGTCCGGGGCTCCCAGCCCCGCTCCAGGCGTGCGAAGAGCTAGGAGAGGAGCACGGCATGGCATGGGAAGCGGTCGCGGATCTGGACCAGCTGGAGGAGGGCGACATGATGGTCTGCCACATGAACGGCGAGCCCATCTGCATCGTCCGGCTCTACGAGGACGAGGTCGCCGCGGTGCACAACACCTGCACCCACCAGCAGCAGCCGCTCAACGAGGGCTACCTCCAGGAGGACGACACCCTCATCTGTCCCGCGCACAACTCGCGGTTCGACCTGCGTACGGGCGAGCCGACGGGCGTCCCGGCCGTCACCCCGATCCCGGTGTACGCAAGCAAGATCGAGGACGGCGCGATCTGGGTCGATCCGGAGCAGCAGCTCAACGACGCCCCGATCCCGCACAAGCCCTACCACTAGCTGCTCGCGGCTGCGGTCACCCGATCGGTGATCGGCCCGCACCCCGGATCTCCGGCCGCTCGTTGGGTGGCCGGAGATCGCGCGCGAGCGCGACGGGAGCGTCGGGAGTGCGGATGAACGTGAAGCGCGGGGTCGCCGCAGCGGTGGCAGCGGCGACAGCGGTGACGGGGATCGCGATCGGGATGGCGGCGCCCGCCTTCGCCGTGGACGAGAACGTCCCGCCCGCCGACGCCACCACGGCGCCGGTGACCACGAAGCAGTGCACCGACGGCGCGGGCAAGGCCGACTTCGACGGCACCGGCACCCGCTACTGCGCCGGTGGCGAGCACGACGGCAGCCCGATCGCCGAGGCGGGTGCCAAGCCCGGCGTCGAGCCCGGCGCCCAGCCCGCGGCGCCGGCCCAGCCGCAGGCTCCCGGCCTGCCGGGGCTCGGTGGCCTGCTCGGCGGCTGATCCCGCCACACACTCGACAGGGCCATGGCTCTCGGCCCCGGGTGCGTCGTACGTTGTGGGGTAGGCCCACCCCCGGAGGTAGCGATGGCGCTCGAACGGTTCCAGATGCTGATCGCGGGCAAGGCGGTCGACGCCCTGTCCGGCCGCACGTTCGAGTCGCAGAACCCGTATACCGGCGAGCCGTGGGCCGTGCTGCCCGACGGCGGCCCGGAGGACGTGGACGCGGCCGTCGCCGCGGCGCGCGCCGCGTTCGAGGGCGAGTGGGGCCAGACCACGCCGTTCGCCCGCGCCGCGTCGATGCGCCGCCTCGCCGACCTGATCACGGCGAACGCGGAGCGGCTCGCGCGCCTGGAGGTCAACGACTCCGGCAAGCTGTTCCGCGAGATGATCGGCCAGCTCAACGGGCTGGGTGCCTGGTACCAGTACTACGCGGGCGTGGCGGCCACGACGGAGGGCCGCCAGATCCCCACGCCCAACCCGAACTACCTCGTCTACACCCGCCGCGAGCCGGTCGGGGTCGTCGCGGCGATCACGCCCTGGAACTCGCCGCTGCTGCTGATGAGCTGGAAGCTCGCCCCCGCGCTCGCCGCAGGCTGCACGATCGTGATCAAGCCGTCCGAGCACGCTCCGGTGTCGACGCTCGGGTTCGCCGAGCTGATCGACGAGGCGGGTATCCCGCCCGGGGTCGTCAACGTCGTCACGGGGCTCTCGCGCGAGACGGGGGCGTCCCTCGCCGCGCACCCGGGCGTGGACAAGGTCGCGTTCACCGGCTCGACCGCCACCGGGCGTGCCGTCGCCCACGCGGCCGCCGAGAACATCAACAAGGTCACCCTCGAGCTGGGTGGGAAGTCCCCGCAGATCGTCTTCCCGGACGCCGACCTCGCCGCCGCCGCTAACGGCATCGTCGCGGGGGTCTTCGCCGCCACCGGCCAGACGTGCATGGCAGGCTCGCGGCTGATCGTGCACCGTGACGTGCACGACGAGCTGGTCGCGCTGGTCGCCGAGCGGGCCTCGCGGATCAGGCTGGGCGACCCTTTCGACCCCGAGACCGAGATGGGGCCGGTTGCGAACGCGCCCCAGTACCAGAAGGTGCTGGGCTATCTGGAGACGGCGAGGTCGGAGGGCGCCACCGTCGCGTACGGCGGTGCGGCCGAGTCCGGGCTCGGCGGCCTGTTCGTCAGGCCGACGGTGCTCACCGGGGTGACGGCGGAGTCGACGGTGGTGCGCGAGGAGGTGTTCGGGCCGGTGCTCGCCGCGCTCACGTTCACCGACGAGGACGAGGCGCTCAAGCTCGCCAACGACACCCCGTACGGGCTGGCCGGTGCCGTGTGGACGAAGGACGTGCACCGCGCCCACCGGGTGGCGGGCAAGCTCCGTGCGGGCACGGTGTGGATCAACGCGTACCGCGTGGTGGCGCCGAGCGTGCCGTTCGGCGGCTTCGGCTGGAGCGGCCTGGGCCGCGAGAACGGCGTGGACGCGGTGAACGAGTACACGGAGAACAAGTCGGTGTGGGTGGAGCTCACCGGCGGCACGCGGGACCCGTTCACCCTGGGCTGACTGCGAGGATGGTCAGGCGGGCGCCCGCTACATCCAGTAGTCGTTCGCCGCGGCGATCGTCGCGAACTCCGTCGCGACGACCTGTGCGGCGATGAGCAACGCCATCGAGTCGAGGGCGTACTCGGCGCGCAGCTTCTCGCGCTCGTCGGCATGTGGCTGGGTGAGCCTGATCGTCCGCCTGGACAATTGCACCGCGAGCTCCCGCCCTTCCTCCGGACTGCTCGTCTTGAGCGATCCGCCGGGAACGAGCTCGAACGTGTCGGTCATCGCCTTCTCACTTGTCGCAGCTGCGATCGGGTGGTCGGGAGGTCGCGCGTCCGGGTGGCGGGCGGCCGGCGAAGGCCGCCCGCCAACATCGGGGACGCGATTCCTGGATCGGATTCCCGGTGCGGCCTACTTGGTTCGGCCGGGAACGGTGCCGATGCCCTCCATCTCCTTGGTGAACGGGACGAACTCGTGGTTCATGACGGCCCGCGGGTCGAACGACGGGTCGGCCATCACGCCGTGCACGCGCCGGCGCTGCATGCCGAAGTTGCCGGCGTCGTACAGCGGGAAGACCGCGGCCTCCCGCAGCCACCGGTGGAACGGGTACTTCTTGTCGAGCGAGTTGACGCCCACGACCTGCATGCACTTGTAGACGCAGTCGAAGAGCATCTCGCTGCACAGCACCTTGTTCATCGCTCCGATGAGCTCGCCGTGGTAGTCGTGCGTGTCGAGGTAGTGGGCGGTCTTGAAGCAGTACGCGCGCGCCGCGTCGATCTTCGCGGCGACGTCCCCGAGGACGTATCCGGGGTACTGGTAGTTGATGATGGGCTTCGGGCCGCCCGCCGTGTAGGTCTTCGCGAACTCCAGGGCGGCCTCGTACGCGGATCGGGCGATGGCGACCGCGCCGATCCCCGCCACCGGCCCGGACCACGCGAAGTTCCGGTTGATCAGCAGGTCGCCGTTCCCGGCGGTCCCCTCGATCAGGTTCTCGGCCGGCACCCGGGCGTTGTCGAAGGTGATCTCGCCGTTCGGCGCGCTGCGCTGGCCGGACGTGCTGATCATGCCGTAGGTGACGCCGGGTGTGCCCCGCTCGACGATGATCGCCGAGAGCCCCTCCGTGCCGCCGACCGACGAGTCGGTCCGCACGACGACGAGGTTCAGGTTCGCGCCCTGCATGTCCCAGCCGGCCACGTTGCAGGGCCAGTACTTGCGCCCGTTGAGGACGTACTCGTCGCCGTCGCGGGTCGCCGTCACCGCCATGCCCGCGCCGTCCACGGCCGGCGCGTCGAAGTTCGCAGTGCCGCCGGGGGAGCCGGGAGGCTCGCTCGCCGCGTACCCCACGATGAACTCACCGGAGGCGTCGGAGGTCGCCCGGCTGATGAAGCGCCGCTTCTGCTCCTCGGTGCCGTAGTACCACACCGGCATCAGGCCGAGGCCGTTCACCAGCAACGTGGTGCCGAACCCGGGGTCGACCGCCTGGATCTCCTCCGCCGCGATGACGAAGTCGACGTTGGAGAGCCCGCCGCCCCCGTACTCCTTCGGGAGCATCGCCCAGGACATTCCGAGCTTGCAGGCCTCGGTGTACGCGGGCTTCAGCATCTGGAATCCGGTGAGCGGATCCGGCTCCTCGTCGACCGCCGCCGTGATCGGCGCCAATACCTCCTGGGCGAACTCGCGCGCACCACGCTGGATCTCGCGCTGTGCCGGTGTGAGGGTGAAATCGATAGCCACAAAGGCCTCCTCATCCAGGGAATGCGGTCATGTGCCGGTGCCGAGTATCACGACCCCGCTCTGCGCCGGAAACCATCCGGAACGGAGAGCGCCGAGGCGGGCATGAACGGTTCCGTGGGAGGCACCAACGGCGCCTCCACGGCCCCCGGTGACCCCGGGGGCGTGGGCGTCGACGACCCGCGTCACAGCCCGAGGAGCCGCCGCACGACCTCGGTGCTGCGCCTCGACACGGGAATGGTCTCCGACCCGATCTCGTCCGTGCTCAACGCGATGAGTCCATGACCCTTGTGGTGTATCCGCCGCACCCGTCCGGGGTTGACGACGAAACTGCGGTGAACCCTGATGAAGCCGTACCGCGCCAGCTCGCGCTCGACGGTGAGCATGCCCTTCGCGGCGGCCCTGACCCGGCCGAGGTCGGTCACCAGCCAGACGATGTGCCGGCTCGCCTCGGCATACCGGATCTCCTTCGGATCGAGCAGGAGCACGGAATCCCCGGAGAGGGCGGCGATCCGGTTCGGGTGGTCCTGCGCGGCTTCGGTCGCGGACGCCACGGCGACGTCCTGGGCGGCGGCCCGCCCGCGGCTCGCCAGGATCCAGCCGGCGAGCCCGGCTGCGCCGTACACCGGCGTGATGCGGTAGAGATCGGGGCGCCCGAACGGGTGCCCGATCACCGCGGTGCCCGTCCAGTCCGGGTCCGCGGCGGCGAGCGGAGCGGACCGGGCGGCGACGGTGTGCAACGGGGTGCGGGCCGGGCAGCGGCGGGAGGTCGGATCGAGCAGGAAACCCGGTGGGAGGCCGCGGATCTCCCGCCGCACGGCCTCGCTCGCCGTGATGACGTTGCCGGCCACGTCGAGCCCCAGCACCCGTCCCCCGCGCGTGAAGGTCTCCAGGGCGAATCTCTCGGCCACGGCCGTCGCGTCGCGAAAGGCGTTCCGCAACAGGCGGCGGCGCGCCGGCACCATCCCGGAGTCCAGCTTCTCGACGAGCCGCGTGATGCGCGCCTCCGAGTGCGACGAGACGTTGAGGGCCCCGACCGGACGGCCCGTCACGGGGTCGTGGAGCGCGACCCCCAGGCAGGTCCACCCGTGCATGTCCTGGCGCCAGTGCTCGGGGCCGCGGACCACGACGGGACGTTCCTGCAGCAGGGCCGTCCCCATCCCGTTGGTTCCGTGTCTCGACTCCGGCCACAGCGCGTCCGGCTCGAGGTCGCTCCTGGCGGCCAGCGGCCGGAGCTCCGGCGCCGTCTCGCTCCTGAGGATCCGGGCATGCGCATCGGTCACCGTCGCGAGGCAGTTGCCGACGCCCGCCACGATGTCCGAGGCGAGTTCGCCGAGCAGGACGTACACGTCCGCGTGGCGGGGCACCGGTTCGTCGTGCCTCGTGTGCGCCGGACGGCTCGGCGCGATGGGGTCGACGTGGTGGGTGTCCCGGCACCGGTACCAGGAACGGAGCACGCAGGGCGGAACGATCGCGGTCGCGGCTTCGTCGTCGCCCTTGACGAAGTGCTCCCAGGCCGACAGCGTCTCGCGGCGCCGCGCCCTGACGGCCGATCCGGCCGCGAGGTCGGATCGATCCCCTGAGGAGACGGCCAGCTTCATGCCCCGCACCTACCGTCCCGCGCCGGCCGCGCCGCGCTCGACATGTGCTTCCTCCCCAACGGGTGGCGATGCGTTCGACCTCACCGGGTTTCCGCTGAGGCCGAGGGCGCCGCGCAGCCCCAGGTCGTTGGCGGCGAGGTCGTCGAGGGTGGCGCCGTCGAGCACGGCGAAGTAGGAGTCCAGGGCCCGGGCGAAGACGCTGCGGGCCCCGCACACGCCGGCGATGCGGCAAAACCGCGCCGCACCCAGACATTCCACGACGGCGAAGTCGTCCTCCATGGCGCGCATGACGTCGCCGAGGCTGATGCCGTCGGGTCGGCGCGTCAGCTGGACCCCGCCGCCGCGGCCACGGGTGGTCTGCACGAGACCCGCGGCGGCCATCCGCCGGACGACCTTGTCGAGATGGTGGCGCGAGATGCGGTGCGCGGCGGCGATGCCGGCGATGGAGCCGCGGCGTCCCGGTGCGACGCGCAGGTACATGAGGACGCGGAGCGCGTAGTCCGCATGGTTCGTGTGCTTCACGATTCGGCTCGCCAGGATCGGTGGGTCGGACGGGCCGCGGCGGGTGCGCGGTCGCCCGCGCGGTGGCGTGGTGCTCGACCACGGTCGAGATCATGATCGACAGTTAAATCGGCATCTCGGATGCTACTTTGCGCCGGGGCGAGCTGCAAGGGTCGACCGAGGCCGACCACGCCGGGTGCGGCAGGGTCGTGCACCGTCGGGGCCCGCCCCGGCTACAGCTGCCAGGTGAGCGCGGCGTGCGGCTCGTAGCGGCACGTCGTACCCGTGACGACGCTCCGGTTCAGGTGCTCGCCCAGCTCGGGCAGTTCCGCCGCGATGCGCCGGATCGCGTCCCGCAGCCGGGCGGTGACGGCCTTGCGGGCGCGTTCGGTGGTGCCTGCGCCCAGGGCCCGGGTGCGTCCGCCGAGGCCCTGAGCGCGCGACAGCTGGGCGACGAGCGCCCGGCGCTCCGCCGCGACGCGTGCCGCGCTGGCCGGGTCCGGCCCCGCCGCGAGCACCCGGTCCAGCTCGGCGACCCGGCGGCGGTAGCGGGTGCGGGCGGTGTCGTCGAGGACGGGGCCGGAGTCGTCGTCGCGGTGGACGGCACCCGCCAGCGTCAGGACGTGCACGTCGTGGCCGGCCCGGGCGATCAGCACGACGAGATCGGCCAGCCCCTTGAGGTCGCGCAGATGCGCGGAGCTGCCGTGGTGCCGGACGAACCACAGCTCGCCGTCGCGGCGCAGCTCGGCGTCGGCCGCGGTCCGGGTGGCGCGCGCCCGCGCCAGCCGCGCCGCCACCGCGCCGAGACCCAGCTCGGCCGCCAGCTCGCCTGCCCGCTCGGCGTGACCCGGCACGCCGAGCAGCGCCAGCTCCGCGGCGGTCTCCGCCTCCCATGCCGCCGCGCCGAGCCTGCGGTGCACGTCGAGAGCCTGCTCCAGCCGGTGTCGGGCGTGGTCCGGGCGGCCGAGCGCACCCGCCACGAGACCCGCCCAGTGCGCGTTGCTCCCGACGAAGCACACCAGCGCCCCGTTGACCCCGCACGCGTCCGCGACCGGTTCCAGCTCGGCGAGCAGCTGGGCGCAGACGGCCGCGTCCCCGAGGCGGGCCGCGGCCGTCGCCATCCCGCCGACGAACACCGGCCACAGGTACGAGCGGTCCTCGCGCCAGCGGTCCATCGCCGTGACGGTGTCGAGGGCCCGGCGGGCGGCGGGGAGGTCGCCGGCGAGTGCGAGGAAACCGGCGGCCACGGCGTGCGCGTGTGACGGCACCCCGACCCAGTGCGCGACGGCGGCCGCCGCGGCGGCGCGCAGCTCACCCGGCTCGCCCCGGGCGCGCGCCAGGCCCACGACCTGCGACATCCGGACGTTGCCCGTGTCCGGCTCGCCGATCCGCTCGCCGAGCGCGCCTGCCTCGTCGATCAGCGCCGCCGCGTCGGCGAGCCGGCCGTCGAGCAGCGCGACGGCGGCCCGCCGGGTGAGCACGAGATAGGTGTGGCGGGGCTGCCCGAGGCGCTCCGTGGCGTGCAGGAACTCCGTCAGCGGTCCGCGGAAGCCCGGTGACCCGGCCTCCAGCATCGCGTTCGCGGTGAGCAGCAGACCCTCGGCGTGCCGCTCCGCGTCGCCCGCACGGTCCGCGAGCTCGGCGATCTCGCGCGCGATGCCCACGCGTTCGGCCGCGCGCCCCGGCGTCCAGAGGACGTCGTGGCGGGCGAGCAGGCAGGTGGCGAGTGTGGCCGGGTCGGCGAGCCGCCGCGCCAGGCCGAGCGCGTGCTCGGACAGCGGGCGGGCCCGCGCGCGGTGCTCCGGCACCGAGTGGTGCAGCTCCCGGGCGACGGCGGCGACGAGCTGGGCCTCGACGGTCGTACCCGAGCCCTCGACGGCCGCCCGGGCCTGTTCCAGCACCCCGACCACCTCGTCGCGCGGCATCGCGAACCGCGATCCCAGCCGCTGCACGCCCAGGGCCACGCGGGCGAGCCGCTCCGCGTCGCGCAGGGCCGCGGCTCGTTCGCGGGCGTCGTCGAGCAGGTCGCGGGCCCGGCCGGGATCGCCCCCGCGGGCACGGGCGTCGGCCTCGTCCACGAGCAGGTCGACGAGCAGGCCACCGGTGGTGCCCTGCGCACCGCGGCCACCGCCCTGCTCGACGGCGGCGCGGGCGCGGCGCAGGTGCGCGGCGGCCTCGTCGAACGCCAGCCGTCCCCGCTCCGCCGCCGCGGCCGCCCGGGCCCACGCCACGGCGCGTTGCGGCCCGTCGATCGCCACCGCCTCCGCGCAGTGCCGGGCGACGTCCGCCGGGTCGACGGCGAGCCCGCGCTCGTGCCGGCGTTCCAGCGCGTCGGCGACGGCCCGGTGCAGCGCGAGCCGTTCCGGCCCCGTCAGGGTGGACCGGACGGTCTCGCGGACGAGGTCGTGGGCGAGACGGTGACCCGACCCGCCGGTCCGGACGAGGACGCCCGCGCGGCACGCCTCGTCGACCAGATCCGCGGTCGTCGCGGGATCGGTGTCGAGGATCTCGGCGAGCAGGTCGGGCCGTACCTCGTTGCCGGTGACGGCGGCGGCCTCCACCAGAGACCTGGCGGCGGGGGAGAGCCGCTCGACCCGGTGCAGCACCACGTCGCGCACCGCGGGCGGGACGGCGTCCGGCAGCGCGCCGGGCTCGGCGAGCAGGTCCGCCAGCTGGCGCGCGAAGAAGGGGTGCCCGTCGCAGCGGCGGTGGATCTCCGTGGCCCACTCCCGGGCCGTCGCCTCACCCGCGGTGTCGGCGACCAGCTCCCGCACCTCGTCCGCCGACAGACCGCGCAGCTCGACCAGCTCGCCGCGCGCCATCGGCCCGGCGAGGACCCGCGCGGCGGGGCCGGGCAGCTCGTCGTGGCGGAAGGCGCCGACCAGCGCGAGCGCCACCGGCCGGTGGGGCCGGGTGACGAAGTCCAGCAGCTCCAACGACGACGGGTCGGCCCAGTGCAGGTCATCGAGCACGACGAGGAGCGGGCGGTGGCGGGCGAGCCGCTCCAGGAACCGGGCGACGGCGTCGAACAGCCGCAGCCGGGCCGCGTCGGAGTCGGGGGGGTCGCCGCCGGCGCCGCCGCCCAGCTCGGGCAGCAGCCGCGCCAGGTCGGCCGTCTCGGCGCCGGCCAGCGCCGTCACGGCCTCGCGATCCAGGCCTGCCAGCGCGGCGCGCAGCGCCACCGTCCACGGCCAGAAGGCGGGCAGCCGTTCGGCACACGTGCCCCAGGCGACGGCGAGGTCGCTGCGCGTGGCCGCCGCGGCGACCAGCGTCGTCTTCCCGATCCCGGCCACGCCGGTGACCAGCGCCAGCCGGGCCTCACCGGCTGCCGCCTCCGCGAGCACGGCGAGTATGCGGGCGAGCTGCCGGGAGCGCCCGACGAGGGCCATGCCGTCGATTCTGCCGCGTCGCGCAGGGCCGGAGGGCGATCGGGTGCAATCGCCAGACGGGATCTGGCGGCCGGACGCGGGGATCTGGCGCCTCCTGTGTGAGGACGGCGATCCGATCACGGGGAGGAACCCATGTCCGTCACCTTCGACCCGATGCACTACAAGCGGACCACCCGCGCCCAGTGGGAGGACGCCGCCGCTGCCTGGCACGACTGGGGCCCCGCCCTGGAGGCCTGGCTGGCCGAGGCGACGACCGCGATGCTCGACGGCGCCGGGGTGCGCGCGGGCGCGCGGGTCCTCGACGTCGCCGCGGGCGCGGGCGGGCAGTCGCTGGCCGCCGCCCGGCGGGGTGCGTCGGTGCTGGCCACCGACCTCTCGCCGGCGATCCTGGAGCATGCCGCCGCCGACGCGGCCCGCGAGGGCCTGGACGTCACCACCCGGGAGGTGGACGGCGAGGCGCTCGACGTCGCTCCGGCCGAGTTCGACGCCGTGATCTCCCGGCTCGGCCTGATCTACCTGCCCGACCGGCGGCGCGCCCTCGCCGGCATGTACCGGGCGCTGGCCCCGGGCGGGCGGATCGCCGCCGTCGTCTACTCGACGGCCGAGCGGAACGCGTTCTTCGCCATCCCGGTCTCGGTCATCCGCAGACGGGCGGCACTGCCGCCGCCCGCGGCGGGCCAGCCCGGGCCGTTCAGCCTCGGCGGGCCGGGGGTGCTGGAGGCCGAGCTGCGCGACGCGGGGTTCCGGGACGTCGGCGCGCGGACGCTGGACGCGCCCCTGCGGTTGCCGAGCGCCGCGGAGTGCGTCCGCTTCGAGCGGGAGTCCTTCGGTGCGCTGCACCAGATGCTCGCCGGTCTCGACCCGGCCGGGCGGTCGCAGGCGTGGGCGGAGATCGCCGAGGAGCTCGCGCGCTTCGAGGGGCCCGACGGGTTCGCCGGGCCCTGCGAGCTGATCGTCGCATGGGGCACGAAGTGACGGTGCGGGTCGCGGCCGTCCAGGCCACGCCGGTGTTCCTGGACCGCACTGCGACGATCGAGCGGGTCGCCGAGCTCACCGCGAAGGCGGCGGCGGAGGGCGCCGCGATCGTCGCGTTCCCCGAGGCGTTCGTGCCCACCTACCCGGACTGGGTGTGGCGGGCGCCCGCCTGGCGCGACCGGGCGCTCTACGACGCGCTGGCCAGGGAGTCGGTGACGGTGCCCTCGCCCGAGACCGACCGGCTGGGCGAGATCGCCCGCGCCGCGCAGGTCTGGCTCACCGTCGGGGTGAACGAGCGGGCAGGGGGCACCCTCTACAACACGCTGCTCTACCTCGCGCCGGACGGCTCCGTCGCGGGCCGGCACCGCAAGCTCGTCCCGACTGGTGGCGAGCGCACCGTCTGGGGCGGGGGCGACGGGTCGACGATGCCGGTGTTCGACACCCCGGCCGGCCGCCTCGGCGGGCTCATCTGCTGGGAGAACTACATGCCGCTCGCCCGGACGGCGCTCTGGGCGCGGGGCGTCGAGGTGTACCTCGCGCCGACCTGGGACTCCGGCGACGCGTGGCAGGCGACGATGCGCCACGTCGCGCGGGAGGGGCGCGCGTACGTGCTGGGGGTGAACTCGTTCCTGCGCGGGTGCGACGTGCCCGCGTCGGTGCCGGACCGCGACGCCCTGTGGGGCGGTGCCGAGGACACGATGTCGCGCGGCGGCACCGTGATCGTCGACCCGTACGGTCGCGTCCTCGCCGGGCCGCTCTTCGGCGAGGAGGGGATCCTGGTCACAGAGATCGACCCGGCGGTGCTGCGGGCCGCCCGTCGCGAGTTCGACCCGGTCGGCCACTACGCGCGCCCGGACGTCTTCACCCTCACCGTCGACACCACCGCCCGGCCGCCTGCCCGGTTCACCGCAGGCTGACCGTCGAGAACGACACTGCGCTGATCAACAGGGCCCCGCGAGCTGCACAAGGTCGTTCTCGACGGGGCCCGCTCCCGCCGAACCGGTCCGGCACGGGACGGCTGGCTGCTCGTACCGGCCACGGGCGCGACCCTGACCGACGCCGACGTGCAGCAGCTGCGCGATGCCGACCAGCGGTGACCCGGCGGAGCTTCTGGTCGACACCAGCGTGGCCGTCGCCCTGAGCGTGGCCGACCACGAGGGACGTGCGGCGTGCCGCGTGATCGTCGAGGGGAGCCGGATCGGGTCCGCGGACGCCGACGGCCCGGGGCACGTGACCCCGGGCCGTCAGCACGTCCGGCGCCGGGCCGCTCGGGGTGGGAGCGCCAGGCCGTCGGATCGGCTCAGCTGGCGTAGGCGCGCAGCCGGTCCGCCCGCTCACCGATGCGCAGCTTGGCCATCACCTCGCGCTCGATCTGGCGCACCCGCTCGCGGGAGAGCCCGAACCGGCGGCCGATCTGGTCCAGCGTGCGCGGCTGGCCGTCGTCGAGGCCGTAGCGCATCCGGATCACCTGCTGCTCGCGGTCCTCCAGCGTGGCGAGCACCCGGCGCAGGTCGTCGTGGAGCAGGTGGGAGATGACGGTGGTCTCGGCGTCGGCGGCCTCGCCGTCCTCGATGAAGTCGCCCAGCGGGGCCTCCTCCTCGGAGCCGACGGGCATGTCCAGGCTGACCGGGTCCCGCGCGTGGTCGAGCAGGTCCGAGATCTTCTCCTCGGGGATGCCCGACTCCGCGGCGAGCTCGGCGTGCGTGGCGTCGCGACCGAGCTGCTGGTGCATGTCGCGGCGGATCCGGGCGAGCTTGTTCACCTGCTCGACCAGGTGGACGGGCAGCCGGATCGTCCGGGCCTGGTCGGCCATGCCGCGGGTGATGGCCTGGCGGATCCACCACGTGGCGTAGGTCGAGAACTTGAAGCCCTTGGCGTAGTCGAACTTCTCCACCGCGCGGATGAGCCCGAGGTTGCCCTCCTGGATCAGGTCCAGCAGCGGCATCCCGCGGCCGGTGTAGCGCTTCGCGAGCGACACGACGAGCCGCAGGTTGGCCTCGAGCAGGTGGTTGCGCGCCCGCTCGCCGTCGCGGACGACGGCCCGCAGGTCGGCGGAGTACTGCTTGTCGAGCTCCTCGTGGCTGTCCAGGACGTGCTGGGCGAACACGCCGGCCTCGATCCGCTTCGCGAGATCGACCTCCTGCGCGGCGGTGAGCAGTGCGGTCTTTCCGATACCGTTGAGGTAGACGCGGACGAGGTCGGCCGCGGGGCTCTGGGCGTCGAGGTCGTCGGCCGACACCTCGACACCGCGGGTGCGCTGGACCGGGATGACAGCCCCGGCCTCGTGCGTCACGGTCATGCTTCCTCCCCTGGTGGCCCGGCCGGGGCGGTCGTGCCATGTCCCGCCGGGGCTCTCACAGGGGAGAACGCAGCGCGCGCACGATCCGTTCCCGGGGTCGCGGGCTGCGACCCGGTGCGTGACCCGACTCACGCACCGGACCGGGTGAAGGTTCAGCCCACGAGTGGTAGGCGCTCGCCTGCCGACAGGTCGTGCACCGCCGACATGAGCACGGGCCAGTCGTCGCGCAGGGCGTTGCGCCCCATGAACAGGCCCAGGTGGCCGCCCGCAGCGAGCCGCACGGTGACGTTCTCGGGCGGGGTGCCCACGGCGTCGGCCGCGGCGAAGAGCTGCGCGGGCGGCGTGATGTGGTCGGCAGCGCCCGCGAGCAGGAACAGCGGGCAGGTGACGTTCGCGAGGTCGGCGCGGCGGCCCTCGACGATGAGGTCGCCGCTGATCAGCTTGTTGTGGACGAACAGGTTCTCCACGAGCCAGAGGTAGAACGCGCCGGGGATGTCCTGGGTGTGCTTGAACCAGTCCTCGAACACCCGGTAGCGCTCGACGTGCTCGGTGTCGTCGAGGTGGTGCAGCAGGTCCAGCTGGCGCCCGATCTCGGACTGCGGCTGGATGTGGATGAAGTTCGCGAGGGCGGCCCGGCCGGACATCAGGCCGCCGTTCAGCGCGACGAGCGCGCGGTAGGGCACCATCCCGAGCAGGCCGTGCAGCGCCTTCGTGGTCGAGGCGATTACGGAGTCACCGGCGTGGAAGTCGATCGGTGCGCCGGCCAGGATGAGGGTGTGCACCCGGTCCGGGTGCAGCGCCGCGTAGATGGCGGCGAGCCAGCCGCCCTGACAGTTGCCGACGAGGTTGACGCGCCCGCCCATGAGCTCGACGGAGCGGTCGATGACGTCGAGGTAGTCGGTGATCGTGATGTGGCGGGTCGCGCGGGTGGCGGGCCGCCAGTCCAGCACGGAGACGCGGGTGAGCCCGGCCTCGCGAATGACCTTCACCTGGCTCTGGGCGGGGGAGAAGTCGACGACGGTGGACGAGTGCCCGGCCTGCGGGGGCAGCACGAGGGTCGGCACGAGGCGGTCCGTGGAGCCGTCGGTCGAGCCGTCGGTGGAGCCGTCGGAGAAGTCCAGGAGGTGCGCGAACGGCGTGCGCATCACGGTGCGGTGGCGCAGGTGCCAGTGCGGGACGCGGCGGTCCAGCATCGTGCCCCACCAGCGCAGGGCCTGCCCCGCGGCGTCGACGGGGGAGGACAGGGGCAGCGCGCGAGGTGCCCTGCTCAGCTCCGCGAGCCCGCGCGCCGTCGTCGCGGCGTGGTAGCGGGCGAGGTGAGCGACAGCGCCGACGGTGTGGCGGGCGGCGTCGATGCCGAGCGTCATGGTGACCTCCGGTCGAGTGCTACCGAACGGTAAGTTCTCTGCTACCGGACGGTAACCTGTGCTCGGCATGTCGAGCAATGGGAACCATCCCGAACGGCGGTGATCGGCGTGGCCAGGGATACACCGTGACCCCGGTAGTTACCAGCTGGTACGGGGAATGCTGAAGGTCGACTCAGACGACGAAGACGGGAGACGAGACGTGGCATCAGCGCGGATCCGGTCCGACGACACGGCCCACGACACGGTCGACATGCCGGTCGACCTCGCGACGGCGACGGCGACGCTGCGTGAGACGGCATCGGAGATGGCGACGACGCTGCGTGACCTGCTCGACCCGGACGGGGCGCGGGCCACCCTCGATCCGGCCGGCTTCGCCGACGCGCTCGCCGAGGCCGCCCGTGCGCTCGCCGCACGGCCGCTCCCGGCGGTCCGCAGCACCACCGAGCTCGCGACGGGGTCCGCCCGCGCGGTCCTGGCGGCGTGCGTCCGCGCGGTCGGCGGCGAGGACGACGGGCCCGCGACCCTGCCCGCGAAGGACCGGCGCTACGCGGACGCGGCGTGGGAGTCCAACGCGTGGTACTACCTCTGCCGCCAGGAGCATGCCCTGCTCGCCGCCTACCTGCGCGAGCTCGGCGACGGCGTCGCGGTGTCGCCGCAGGCCCGGAGGAAGATCGAGTTCCTGGTGCGGCAGGCCGTCGTCGCCGCCGAGCCGGTGAACTGGCCGTGGTCGAACCCGGCGATGCTCAAGAAGGCGGTCGACACCGGCGGGCTGAGCCTCGCCCGGGGCGCCCGCAACGCCGTCCGGGACGTGCTCACCAACCGCGGCATGCCCCGGCAGGTCACCCCGGGCACCTACGTCGTCGGCGAGGACCTCGCGGCGACCCCGGGCAAGGTGGTGTTCCGCAACCGGCTCATGGAGCTGATCCAGTACGAGCCGCAGACCGAGCAGGTGAACGAGATCCCGCTGCTCATGAGCCCGCCGTGGATCAACAAGTACTACATCATGGATCTCGCGCCCGGGAAGAGCCTCGTGGAGTGGGCGGTGCAGCACGGCCACACCGTCTTCATGATCAGCTATCGCAACCCGTCCGAGGACCTGCGGGACGTCACGATGAGCGACTACCTGCGCGAGGGGCCACTCGCCGCGCTGGACGTGGTCGAGGAGATCACCGGTGCGGAGCGGGTCAACGTCGCGGCGCTCTGCCTCGGCGGCACCCTCGCGACGGCCACCTGCGCATGGCTCGCCGCTCGCGGCGAGGACCGCGTCCACTCCCTCACGCTGATGAACACGCTGCTCGACTTCACCGCCCCGGGCCAGCTGGGCGTTTTCACCGACGAGCAGACCGTGGACCGGCTCGAGCGCAGCATGCAGCGCAGCGGCTACCTGCCCGCGTCGAGCATGAAGACCACCTTCGACCTGCTGCGGGCCACCGACCTGGTCTGGAACTACGTCG
>NZ_JBFWVQ010000080.1:0-28227 GCF_050246655.1 Pseudonocardia sp. | reverse complement strand
CGCATGACCGCCACGGAACCCACCACGATCCCGCTCACCGTGCGCGCCGCGTGCCCGCACGACTGTCCCGACACCTGCGCCATGCTCGTCACCGTCGAGAACGGCAGGGCCACCGAGGTCCGCGGGGACCCGGACCATCCGTTCACCCGCGGCGGCCTGTGCGTCAAGGTCAACAACTACCCGGACAAGGTCTACAGCCCCGACCGGCTGCTGTACCCGATGCGCCGCAGCGGCCCGAAGGGCAGCGGTCGCTTCGAGCGGACCACGTGGGAGGCAGCACTCGACGAGATCACCACGCGCTTCCGGGACGCGATCGACACCCACGGCCCCGAGACGATCATGCCGGTGAGCTACCTGGGCACCCAGGGCATGCTCAACGGGCTCAACGTCGGCGACCCGTTCTTCAACAAGCTCGGCGCGACGATCTCCGAGCGCACGTACTGCGACTCCGGCTCCTGCACCGCCTACACGATGACCATCGGCGCCACCGCCGGCGTCGACCCGGAGAGCCTCGTGCACTCCCGCTACATCGTGATCTGGGCCTGCAACATGGTGTCGACGAACCTGCACCTGTGGCCGGTCGTGGCCGAGGCGCAGCGGCGCGGAGCGAAGGTCGTCGTCATCGACCCGGTGCGCCACCGGACGGCGAAACGTGCGGATTGGCACATCCCGATCCGCCCGGGCACGGACGGTGCCCTGGCCATGGCGATGATGCACGTGATCATCACCGAGGGTCTGACGGACGAGGAGTACGTCCGCGACCACACCGTCGGCTTCGACGAGCTGGCGCAAAGGGTGCAGCAGTACACCCCGGAGTGGGCGGCGGAGGAGACCGGCATCCCCGCCGAGGACATCCGCACGCTCGCCCGCGAGTACGCGACGTCGAAGCCGTCGGTGATCCGCATCGGCGTCGCGATCGAGCGGCACGCCGGGGGCGGGCAGACCGTCCGCTCCATCGCGTGCCTGCCGTCGCTCGTCGGGGCGTGGCGCGAGGTGGGCGGGGGGCTGCTGCAGCTCCCGCTGTGGGCGCACCCGGTGAACTGGGGCGCGTTCATGCGCCCGGACCTGCAGACGCCCGGCACCCGGATCGTCAACCAGTTCCTGCTCGGCCGGGCGCTCACCGGCGAGCTGGAGCTGGACCCGCCGATCACCGCGATGATGGTCTACAACTCCAACCCGATGGTCGTCTGCCCGGAACAGGAGAAGATCGCCCGCGGGCTGGCCCGGGAGGACCTGTTCACCGTCGTGAGCGACCACGTCCTCACCGACACGGCCCGCTTCGCCGACATCGTGCTGCCGGCGACGACGCAGCTCGAACAGCTCGACATCATGTGGAGTTGGGGCCACTTCTACGTCGCACTCAACACACCCGCGGTGCAGCCGCTCGGCGAGGCGATCCCCAACACGGAGCTGTTCCGCCGCCTCGCCGCCCGGATGGGCTTCACCGAGGGCTGCTTCACCCGCACCGACGAGCAGATGGTCGCCGAGGCGTACGACTGGTCGGCGCCCGCCATGGCGGGCATCACCGTCGAGTCGCTGCGCGAGACGGGCTGGGCGCGGCTGAACCTGCCCTCGCGCGACGAGTACGCGCCCCACCGCGACGGCGGCTTCCCGACGCCGTCGGGGAAGACGGAGTTCCGCTCGTCGATCGAGAACAACTTCGTCGTGCCGCTGTTCCGGCAGGGCTCGAACGAGCACCAGCCCGGGGACCCGATCGACCCGGTGCCGCACTACATCCCGCCGCGGGAGAAGTCCGACGCCGTGCACCGGCTCAACCTCATCTCACCCAAGTCGCACGCCTACCTCAACTCCAGCGCGGGTGACCAGGCCGCGCAGAAGCGCGTGCAGGGCGAGCAGGCCGTCACGATCCACCCGGCGGACGCCGACGAGCGCGGGATCGTCGACGGCCGTTACGTGCGCGTGTTCAACGACCGCGGTCAGTTCGTCGCCCTCGCGAAGGTGAGCGACGAGGTGGCGCGCGGGGTCGTCGTCTGCCCGATGGGGGCGTGGCCGAAGAACACCAAGGACGGCGCGACGGTGAACGCCGTGAACCCGTTCCGGTTCGCCGATCTCGGCAACGCGCCGACGTTCTCGGACACGAAGGTGGAGATCGAGGCCGTCTGAGACGCGAGCCCCCGCCCACCCCCGAGCGAACGGCCCGTACGGGAAGACCTATTTCCCGTACGGGCCGTTCGCGCGAAATACGGCGGCGGGACGCGCGGGTTCGCCGCTGCGGAACGCGCGCCTGTCCCGGCTCCCCGGGCGCACCTAGCGTCCCGGGACCATGCAGCGCAGCACCGACCGCATCCTCACCACCCACGTCGGCAGCCTCGGCCGCCCCCGGGACCTGCTGGAGATGCTGCGCGAGCGCGAGCACGGCCGTCCCTACGACGCCGCGGCCCTCGACGCGCGGATCACGGGCGCGGTGGCCGAGATGGTGGCGGCACAGGTCGACTGCGGCATCGACGTCGTCACCGACGGCGAGATGAGCAAGGTCAGCTTCCTCACCTACGTCAAGGACCGGCTGGCGGGCTTCGACACCGGCCGCGGCGAGAAGCTGATGCCGCCCTCCTGGCAGGTGGAGATCGACCGCTTCCCCGAGTACTACGCCCTCTACCTGGGCAAGTACACCGAGCAGGTCTCTCCGATGACGACGATGGTGTGCACGGGGCCGGTCTCCTACGCCGGGCACGAGCAGCTCAAGACCGACATCGCGAACCTGCGCGCCGCGATCGCCGCCGTCCCGGCCGCGGCGGTGACGGAGGCCTTCCTTCCGTCGACGAGCCCGTCCGGGTTCGGGCGCAACGAGTACTACGCCACGCACGCCGAGTACCTGTCGGCGGTCGCGGAGGCGCTGCGCGAGGAGTACCTGGGGATCGTCGACGCCGGGTTCCTGCTGCAGGTCGACGATCCGTGGCTGATCGAGTACCTCTCCGAGAATCCCGCCACCACCCCCGACCAGCGCCGCCGGGACGCCGAGCTGCACATCGAGATCCTCAACCACGCCCTGCGCGGCATCCCGCAGGAGCGGATCCGGCTGCACACCTGCTACGGGCTCAACCACGGCCCGCGCATCCACGACATCGACTTCCGCGACGTCGCCCCGCTCATGCTCAAGATCAACGCGGGCGCGTACTCGTTCGAGGTGGCCAACCCGCGCCACCAGCACGAGTGGAAGATCTGGCGCGACATCCCGCTGCCCGACGGCAAGATCCTCATTCCCGGGCTGCTGGGGCACGCCACGAACTACGTCGAGCACCCCGAGCTCGTCGCGGACACGATCGAGCTGTACGCCGGGATCGTCGGGCGGGAGAACGTCATCGCGGGCGCGGACTGCGGGTTCTCCTCGCGGGCGTCGTTCCAGCCGGAGGTGCACCCGACCGTCGCGTGGGAGAAGTTCCGGGCGCTCTCGCAGGGGGCACGCCTGGCCTCGGAGCGCCTCTTCCACTGACGGCCCTGACGGCCCTCGCGCTCACCCCACAGGCCCAGCGTCCAGCGCGGCCAGCAACCCGGCGGCGTGCGCGGCCCCGTCACCCGCCCCGGAGGCCGCGTACCAGCGGTCGGCGCGCACCAGAAGCTCGCGCGCGCCCGCCCGGTCGCCCGCCGAGAGCAGGACCTCGGCCAGTGCGACGCGGGCCACGGCGAGCAGCCGCAGGTCGCCCTCCCGCTCGGCGGCGGCGACGGCGACGCGCAACGTGGTGGCGGCGGCCGGATCCCGACCGCCGTGCTGGGCCCGGCCGAGGTTCGTCAGGTGCAGGGCCGCGGCCCCGGGGAAGCCGTGGTTCTCCGCCGACCGCGCGGCCCGTGCGTGGTGCTCCGCGGCGTCGGCGAAGCGCTGCTCGGCCTCCGCGATGCGGCCGAGCGCGCCCTCCGCGTGCAGGAGCGCCCAGGTGTCGCCGAGCGGGACGAGGAGGCGCAGCGCCTCCTCGCAGGCGGCCCGTCCGGCGGCGGTGTCGCCGACGGCGAGGTGGGCGAACGCCGAGAGCAACACGCTCCCACCCTCCTCCCAGGTCTCGCCCCGGGACGCGAACGCCTCGCGGCAGCGCTGCAGCTCGCGCAGGGACTCGGCCGGACGCCCCTCCTGCTGCAGGACGAAGCCGCCGTACCAGCGCGCCAGGTCGGCGAGCGGCTCGCCGCCGGTGAGCAGGCCGGTCGCCGTGTCGAGGGCGGTGCGGGCCGCGACCAGGTCCCCGGACATCGCCTCGTGCCAGCTCTCCAGGAGCAGCGCGCGCACCGTCAGCTCCGAGGGTGCCGTCGGCGCGGCGAGCCGGGCGGCGCGCAGCCGGGCGGCGGCGCCGGGGTCGTCGAGCAGGACCCAGGCCCACCCGAAGCCGACCGCGATGCGCAGCCCCGTGACGGGATCGTGCGACCGGGCGCGCGCCAGCGCGACGTCGATGGTCGCCCGTTCGGCGGCGGTGGTGGCGACGGCCGCGCCCTGGCCCGGTCCGCGGATCCGGCCGGTCACGGTGTCGGCGAGGCGGGCGACCCAGTCGAGGACGGCGTCCGCGGCGACGTCACCCGCTCCCGCCGCGGCGGCCCGGTCCAGGGCGAAGGCGCGGACGCTGTCGAGCAGGCGGTAGCGCGTGGCTCCCGCTCCGGGTTCCGCGGTGGCGAGGGACCGGTCGACGAGGCGCTCCACGACGTCGAGCGCCGACGCGGCGGGCACGTCCAGCGCGGCGAGGACGTGCTCGATGCCGGACATCGTCGCCCCGCCGGGGAACTGGGCGATCGCCCACAGCCCGCGCTGGTCGTCGGGGAAGAGCAGGTCGTAGCTCCAGGACAGCGCCGCGGCGAGGGTTCGCAGGCGCGCAGGCCGCGCCGAGGTGGGATCGGCGAGCAGGGTGAAGCGGTCGTCGAGGCGCTGGGCGATCTCGGACACGGACAGGATCCGGGTGCGGGCCGCCGCGAGCTCGATGGCCAGCGGCAGCCCGTCCAGGGCCCGGCACAGCGACGCCACGGCCGGCGCGGTCCGCGCGGTCAGCGCGAACGACGGCCTGCGCCGGGCGGCATGCTGCGCGAACAGGGCCACCGCGTCGGGCTCCGGCAGCGGGGCGAGAAGCTGGACATGCTCGGTGTCGAGGCCGAGCGGGCGCTGGCTCGTGGCGAGGACGCGCACCCGGGGCGCCGTGTCGAGCACCTGCGCGGCGAGCCCGGCCGCAGCCGGGAGGTGCTCGCAGTTGTCCAGGACGAGCAGGAGTTCCGCGCCGCGGAGGTCCTCGACGCCGCGCACGCCCGGGACGGCCTCGGCGAGCGCGGCCGGCAGCTCCGCCGCGGTGCGGACGCCTTCCAGGCGCACCAGCCACGCCCCGTCCCCGGCCGGGCCGAGCTGGGCGGCCTCGATCGCGAGGCGGGTCTTGCCGACGCCGGCCGGGCCCACGAGCGTGACGAGCCGGTGGGCGTCGAGGGTCGCCCGCAGCGCCTCGAGGTCCGCGGTCCGGCCGACCAGCGGTGCCGCCGGGGCGGGCACGTTGCCGGGCGCTGGCGCCGGCACGGACGGGGACGGGGCCCCGTCGCCCGGTCCTCGGCCCGGCGCAGGATCCAGGGCGGGGTCCTGGACGAGCACCAGCCGCCCGACGGCCGCGAGCTCCGGACCGGGATCGACACCGAGCTCGTCGGCGAGCAGCGCCGTCACCCGGCGGTGCGCGGCCAGCGCGTCGGACTGCCGCCCCGCCCGGTACAGGGCGGTGACCAGCATCGACCACAGCCGCTCGCGCAGCGGATGAACCGCGACGAGCGCCTCCAGCTCGCCGGTGACCTCGCCCGCCGCGCCCAGGGCCAGCCGCGCGGCGAGCTCGTCCTCGACCATCTGCAGGCGAGCCTGTTCGAGCCGCCCGCGGTGGGGCACGACCCAGCTCGCCACACCCGCGGCGGGCAGCACCTCGGCGCCGAAGAGTGCGAGGCCCTCCCGGCAGGTCGCCGCGGCCGCCGCGGGGTCGCCCCCGGCGAGCAGCGCCGACCCGGCGTCGGCCAGCCGCAGCGCCTCCAGCGCGTCGACGGCACCCGGCGCCACGGCGAGGGTGTAGCCCGCGGCGCCACCGGGCAGCAGCGCCGGGTCGCCGAGGGCGCGACGCAGCTGCGAGACCTTGGCCTGGAGCGTGTTGCGCCGGGTCGCCGACGGTCCGGACCACAGCTCGTCGAGGAGTCGTTCGGCGCGGACCCGGCGGCCCGCGTCGAGCGCGAGCCTCACCAGCAACGCGCTGGTCAGACCGCCGGGCACGGCAATGACCGCGCCGTCGCGGCGGACCTCGACGCGCTCAAGGACCGCGACCTCGATCATCCGGCAGAGCATAGGCGCGCGGGGTCGACGCCGGTGCCGTCAGCGCGTCGTCAGGTCGTCGTCAGCTCGCTGACGACGCTTCGGGATGTGGACACCGAACGGCTCGTCCTGCGCCTCGTCGCAGGCGACGCAGCAGCGATCGATGTGCTCGTCGACCGCGCCGCCACCAGCGACGACCCGGTCGTGCTCGTCGCCGCCGCGCTCGTGGTCCCGTCCTGGCGGGCCCTCCTGGAACGTGCGGCCACGGCCGCGGGCACCGCGCGCGACCGCCAGCTCGTCGCGATCGCGACCGCGCACCTGGCAGGCGACGGCCAGCGAACGCTCCTGCTCGCCCGCGACCACCTGGCCGATCACCCCGGCAGCCTGCTCGCCGCGCACATCGCCGCACAGGCGTCCGTCCCGCACACCGACACGAGAGGAACCCAGCGATGACCCCGCGGACCACCGCCGCGCTGATGATCACGGCCGCCGTGCTCGTCAACGTGGCCTTCACCGGCCTCGCCACCGTCTTCGACTACCCCGACGTCCTCAAGCACCCCGCGGCCGACGTCCTCGCGTCCTTCCGCGCCACCCGGGCGGCCGTGACCGGGTGGTTCCTCGCGCTGGCCCTCGGCGCGGCGATGCTCGCTCCCATCGCGGTGGGGGTCGGCAGGCTCTCGTCGTCGCGGCCGATGCGCTGGGCGGTCCCCGTCGGGATCGCGGCCGCGGCAGTGCAGGTCGTGGGCCTGCTGCGCTGGCCGCTGCTGGTGCCGGGATGGGCCGCCACCGCCGCGGGCGACGATCCGGCCGCGGCCGCCGCCGCCCGCGAGGCGTTCGGCACCGCGAACCGCGTGCTCGGCACGATGATCGGCGAGACCGGCGGCTACGTGCTCACCGCGGCGTGGACGGTGCTCGTCCTCGCAGCGCTCGGTACGGCGTTCGCCGGTCGCTGGTTCGTCGTCCTCGGGGGCGGATCGGCATTCCTGGTCCTCGTCGGCGTGCTCTCCCCGTTGGACCTGCCGGTCATCGACGCGGCCAACTTCGTGGGCTACGTCCTGTGGAGCGGCTGGCTCGTGGCCTTCGCGGTCGTGCTCCTGCGCCACGTTCCACGGACGAGCGCGTCGAGGCTCGACGAGCGCCATGCCCACCCCGGACGGTGATCACCCGTGCCGCGACCCGCGGTTCACCCCCGCGTGAGCAGCGACCGCAGGAAGAACCCCACGTTCGCCGGCCGCTCCGCCAGCCGGCGCATGAAGTAGGCGTACCAGTCGGTGCCATAGGGCAGGTAGACGCGCACCCGCTCCCCCTCGGCGGCCAGCTCCTGCTGCGCCCGGGGCCGCACGCCGTAGAGCATCTGCAGCTCACGGGGCTCGCGGCTGCGGGCAAGGTCGATCATCGCCGGGTCGTGGGTGGCCACCATTGGGAGCCCGCCGCCCGCGGCGAGGACGTCCAGGCAGCGGGCGAAGGAGGCACGCACCTCGTCCGGGTCCCGGTACGCGACGGACGCAGGCTCGTCGTAGGCGCCCTTGCACAGCCGCACCCGCGAGCCGGGGTGGGCGAGGTCGCGGCAGTCCGCGAGCGTCCGCCTCAGCTGGGACTGGACGACCGCGCCCACCCAGGGGTGGTCCGTGCGCAGCTCGCGGACCGTCGCGAGGGTGGCGTCGGTGGTGGTGTGGTCCTCCATGTCGACGGTGACGGTCGTGCCCGCCGCCGCTGCCGCGGCGCAGACCGCCCGGGCGTGCTCCAGCGTGACGGCCTGCGCGTCCCGCTCCAAGGCCTGCCCGAGCGCGGAGAGCTTCACCGAGACCTCCGCCCGGTCGGCGAGCCCCGCATCGCGCAGCCGGGCGATCAGCACCCGGTACTCCCCCACGGTGGCCCGCGCGCCCGCCCGGTCCGTGACGTTCTCGCCGAGGTGGTCGACCGTGACGAGCCGGTCCGCGACCAGCTCGCGTACGACGGCGAGCACGTCGTCCACGGTCGTGCCTGCGACGAACCGGGTGACGATCGCCCGGGTGGGCCCGCGCTCCACCAGGGCGCGCACGCGCGGGGAGCGGGAGGCGGCGAGCAGGGCCGTCCGGAGCATGCAGCCGACGGTAGGGCGCGCCTACTCTCGGGACCACCGCAGCCCCCGGGAGGAGGCCCACATGGACGCCGGCACCCGTACCCCCCTGCCGCGCAACGAACCGGTCCGCGACTACGCACCCGGCTCGACCGAACGCGAGTCGCTGTTCGCCGCGGTCGCCGCGCAGGCGGCCCGCACCATCGAGCTGCCCGCCACGATCGACGGCCACCGCCAGCGAGGCGGCGGGGACCGGTTCGACGTGGTCGCGCCGCACGACCACGCCAGAGTGCTCGGGGTGAGCGCCCACGCGAGCGGGACGCAGGCCAAGGCCGCCGTCGACGCCGCGCTGCGGGCCGCGCCCGCCTGGCGCGACCTCGGGTTCGACGAGCGGGCCGCCGTCGTGCTGCGCGCCGCGGACCTGCTCGCGGGCCCCTGGCGGGACAAGCTCAACGCCGCGACGATGCTCGGCCAGTCCAAGACCTGCCACCAGGCCGAGATCGACTCCGCCTGCGAGCTGATCGACTTCTGGCGCTTCAACGTCGCGTACGGCCACCGGATCCTCACCGAGCAGCCCGAGTCCTCCCCCGGCGTGTGGAACCGGCTCGACCACCGTCCGCTGGAGGGCTTCGTCTACGCGATCACGCCGTTCAACTTCACCGCGATCGCCGGCAACCTCCCGACCGCACCCGCGCTCATGGGCAACACCGTCATCTGGAAGCCGTCGCCGACCCAGACGCTCGCCGCGTGCCTCACGCTGGAGCTGCTGGAGGAGGCCGGCCTGCCGCCGGGCGTGATCAACCTGTTGCCCGGCAACGGTTTCGACATCTCCGACGTGCTGCTCGCGGACCGGGCGCTCGCCGGGATCCACTTCACCGGATCGTCCGCGACGTTCCAGCACCTGTGGCACCGGGTCGGGGCGAACATCGGCTCCTACGCCACGTACCCGCGGCTGGTCGGCGAGACCGGCGGCAAGGACTTCGTGCTGGCCCACCCCTCAGCGGACGTGGACGTGCTGCGGGTGGCGCTGGTGCGCGGCGCGTACGAGTACCAGGGGCAGAAGTGCTCGGCGGCGTCGCGGGCGTTCGTGGCGCGCTCGGTCTGGGAGCGGCTGCGCGACGACCTCGTCGCCGAGGTGGACGCCCTGCCAATGGGCGACGTCGCCGATCCGGCGAACTTCCTGGGTGCGGTGATCGACCGTCGTGCCTACGACAAGGTCACCGCGGCGCAGCGGATGGCCGTGCGCGACGACCGCCTGCACGTCCTCGCCGGCGGGACCGCCGACGACTCGGTGGGCTGGTTCGTCCGGCCGACGCTCGTGGTCGGCGACGACCCCACGCACGAGATCTTCGCGACCGAGTACTTCGGCCCGCTGCTCGCCGTGCACGTCTACGAGGACTCCGCGTGGGACGACGTCCTGCGCGGCATCGACGGCGGCTCGCCCTACGCGCTCACCGGCGCGGTGATCGCCCGCGACCGGACGGCGATCGCGCAGGCCGCCGAGCGGCTGCGGTTCACCGCCGGCAACTTCTACGTCAACGACAAGCCCACCGGGGCCGTCGTCGGGCAGCAGCCCTTCGGCGGGGCGCGCGCGTCCGGCACGAACGACAAGGCCGGCTCGATGCTCAACCTGCTGCGCTGGGTGAGCCCGCGGACGATCAAGGAGACGTTCGTGCCGCCGACGTCGGTGCGCTACCCGTACCAGGGTTGACCGTCGAGAACGACGTTAAGCTGATCAACTGGGCTTGTTGATCAGCACAACGTCGTTCTCGACGGGGGTCGGCGCGCCACCGAGACCCAGGGCAACGCCGAGCGCGACCACGGCGGCCCCCGCCCACACCGTCGGCCCCGGCACGGCCCCGCCGAGCAGGACGCCGCCCGCCGCCGCCGTCACCGGGACGACGCCGGTGAACAGGCCGGCCCGCCCCGCGCCGATCCGGCCGACCGCGGAGTACCAGAGCACGAACGCGAGTGCCGTCACGACCAGGGCGAGGTGGGCGGCGGCGAGCAGGTCGTCCGCGCGGAGGGTGAGCGCCGCGCCTCGGCCCTCGACGACGAGCCCGAGCACCGCGAGGCCCACCGCGCCCATCCAGACCGCGTGCAGCGACACCGCCCACGGACCCAGCCGGACCAGCACCGGCACCGCGAGCAGCGTGAACGCGCACTCGGTCGCCAGCACGAGCGACGCCCAGCCGATCCCCGCCGCGTCCGTACGCCCGCCGCCCTGCACGAGCGCCGCGCCCACCGAGACGACGAGCGCCCCGCACACGACCGCCGGGGTCGGACGCCGACCCGCCGCGAGCGGGCCCACCACCGCCAGGACGAGCGGGACGGCGGCGATCGCCACCCCGATCACCGCGGGCTCGGCGTGCGCGACTCCGCGCACGACGCCGACGTTGAACAGGATCAGGCCGGTCGTCGCGATCCCGGCGAGCCACGCCCACTCGGCGCCACGGGGCCTGGGCAGCGGGCGCCCGGTGGCCAGGGCCATGGCGAGCAGCACCGCCGCCGCGAGCAGGTAGCGCAGCGCCTGCGTGGTGAACAGCGGCGCGTCCACCAGCACCGTCGACACCGCCACGCTGCTGCCCACGCAGACCATCCCCGCCATCGCGAGGAGCGCACCTCTCGTCATGGCCTCGACCATGCGCCACACTTGGTTCTCCTGCCAGGACCAAACGCGCGGCGAAGAATCAGACCAAGATGGAGCTGCTGGAGCTCGATCCCGCCCACGTCCCACCCCGCGACCGGGCCGGGTGGCTGGCCGCGACGCTGCGCGGGGCCGTCGCGGACGGGCGCGTCGCCGTCGGTTCCCGGCTGCCGGCCTCGCGGGTGCTGGCCGCCCAGCTGGGCGTCTCCCGCGGGGTCGTCGTGGACGCCTACCAGCGACTCGTCGACGAGGGCCTCTGCGTCGGGCGCCGCGGTGGCGGAACCGTCGTGCACGCCGCGCCCGTCACCGCCACCCCCGCCCGGCCCGGCCCCGCCCCCGTCGACCTGGACCTCTCCCCCGGCCTGCCCGATCTCTCGGCCTTCCCCCGCGCCGCGTGGCTGCGCGCCGAGCGCGCCGTGCTGGACCGCCTCACACCCCGCGAGCTCGGCTACGGCGATCCGCGCGGGTCACCGGTCCTGCGCGAGGCGCTCGCCGGGCGGCTCGCCCGCACCCGCGGGATCCGGGCCGATCCTGCCGACCTGATCGTCACCACCGGCGTGGCACAGGGCCTCGCGCTCGTCGCGCAGGTGCTGGTCGCGCGCGGGCACGCCCGGGCGGGCGTCGAGGACCCCGGGTCGCACGGCGCGATCGCGCAGACCCGCAGCTGGGGCCTCGACCCCGTGCCGATCCCGGTGGACGGCTCCGGCCTGGACGTCGCAGTGCTCGCCGCCTCCGGAGTCGGGGCCGTGTTCGTCACCCCGGCCCACCAGTTCCCGACGGGCGTCGTGCTCGCCGGGCCGCGACGGCGCGCGCTCGCCGCCTGGGCGAACGACGGCGGCGTCGTCGTCGAGGACGACTACGACGCCGAGCACCGCTACGACCGCGCGCCCGTCGCCGCGCTGCACTCCCTCGCGCCGGATCGGATCGTCCACGTCGGCAGCGTCTCCAAGACCCTCGCCCCGGCGCTGCGGATCGGCTGGCTGCTCGCCCCACCGGCGATGCGCGACGAGCTCGTCGCCCGCAAGTACTGCTCCGACATCGCCGGGCCCGCCCTCCCTCAGCTCGCCCTGGCCGAGCTGATCACCACCGGGGAGCTGGACCGTCACCTGCGGCTCGTTCGCGTGCGCCACCGCACCCGCCGTGACGCCCTCGTCGACGCGCTGGCGCGCCACCTCCCGGCGGCCCGGCTGCACGGGGTCGCCGCGGGGCTGCACCTGCTCGTGACGCTGCCGGACGACGTGGTCGTGGCCGCCGCACCCCTCCTCACGCGCGAACGGCCCGAACGGGAAGACCTATCGCCCGAACGGGCCGTTCGCGCCGGCCTGGACGGGCCACCGGTCGACGCCGTCCTCGCCGAGCGGGCCCGCCGGGCCGGGGTGGCCGTGCACCCGCTCTCACATCACCGGCTCACGCCGGGGCCCCCGGGCCTCGTGCTCGGGTACGCCGCGGCGACCCCCGACCGCCTGCGGGAGGCCGCGCGCCGTCTCGGGACCGTCCTTACCGGCCCATGATCCGCGCCTGCGGTCCGATCCGGCCACCCGTGACCGCGCCTCACCGCAGGCGCGGATCATGGTCGCCCGAGCACCTCCCGGACCGCGGCCGTCACGCCCGCCAGTGCTGGTTCCAGCTGCGAGCGAGCCGGCCCCGCGTACCCCAGGACGACCCCGGCCGCCGTCGGCGCGCCGGCGAAGTGGCGCGCGAGGCCGTCCAGCAGCACACCCCGGCGCGCCGCCGCCGCGAGCACCGCGACCTCCTCGGCGGCGCCGGGCAGCCCGACGACGAGGTGTGCGCCGGCCCGGTCACCGCGCAGCGGGACACCGTCGGCGCCCAGCGCCGACACGACCGCCGCCCGCCGCGCACCCAGCTCGGTGCGCAGGCGCCGCAGGTGGCGGGCCAGGTCGCCGTGGGCGGCGAGCGCGGCGAAGACCCGCTGGCCCGCCCGGGAGGGTCGTTGCCCCGTCCGCTCCCGGTGCCGCAGCAGCGCCGCACGGACGGCGGGCGCGGCGACGATCCACCCCGCGCCGAGCGTCGGCGTGAGGATCTTGCTCACGGTGCCGAGGTGCACCACGACGTCGGGGCCGAGGGAGGCGAGCAGCGGCAGCGGGGCGACGTCGAAGCGCAGCTCGCCGTCGTAGTCGTCCTCGATCACGAGGAACCCGTCGGCGCGGGCGCGCTCGACGAGGGCGACGCGGCGGTCCGCGGGGAGCAGCGCGCCGAGCGGGTACTGGTGGGCGGGCGTGCAGTAGACCGCGGCGAGCCCGGCCGGGAGCGCGGCCACGTCGAGCCCCCGCCCGTCGAGGGGCACGGGCAGGACGTGCAGGCCCGCGGCCTGCAGCGCCCACCGGGCCCGCTGGTAGCCCGGTTCCTCGACGGCGACCCGGGCACCGCGCGGCAGCGTCGCCGCCAGCTCGGCGATCGCGGACGTGCTGCCCGACGTCGCGAGCACGGCGCCCGGGTCGGCCGGCATGCCCCGGTGGCGCAGCAGGTGCTCGACCACCGCGGCCCGGAACGCCGCCACACCGACGGCATCGGGCTCGGCGTCCGGTGGCGCGTCCGCTGCCGCCCGCCACGCCCGGCGCCAGGCCGCCCGGTCCAGGACCTCGACGCACGGTGTCCCGGCCCGCAGGTCGACTCCCCCTGTACGAGTGGCCCGTTCGTCCCACTGAGCTGGACGAACGCGCCGCTCGTCCGACCCACGAGCCGGCGCCACCGGCCCCGCGCCACCCACCGGCGGTGCCGCCGTCACGTACGTCCCCGAGCCCCGCCGCCCCTGCACCCAGCCCTCCGCGAGCAGCTGCTCGTAGGCGGCGGCGGTCACGGTCCGGCTCACGGCGAGGTCCGCGGCGAGCACCCGGGTGGACGGCAGCCGGTCGCCGACCCGCAGGCTCCCGCTCGCGGCGGCGGCCCGCAGCGCGTCGGCGAGCTGGACCGCGAGGGGGACGTCCGTCGCACGGTCGAGCACGATCGGTGGCAAGTGGCCTCCAAAGATTGTCGGCGAATGGCCATTGGAGAATGCCACTACGGCACCCAGGATCGACAGCATGACGCCGCTGGCCACCACGTCCCGCACGAGGCTGACCCGCCTGCGCGAGCGGGCCCGCACGGACCGCGCCGACCTGTACACCGTGCTGGACGCGGGCCTCGTCTGCCATGTCGGCCTCGTGGTCGACGGCGCCCCGGTCGTCATCCCGACCGGGTACGGACGCCTCGACGACACCCTCTACCTGCACGGATCCACCGGCGCCGGCTGGCTGCGCCGGGCAGCGGGCGCCCCGGTGTGCGCGACGGTGACCCACCTGGACGGGATCGTCTACGCGCGTTCGGTGTTCCACCACTCGATGAACTACCGGTCCGCAGTGATCCACGGCACCCTCCGGACCGTGACCGATCTCGGCGAGGTCGACGCGGCGCTGGCGGCGATCGTCGAGCACCTCGCCCCCGGCTCGTGGGAGCACGCCCGGCGCCCGGACCGGCGCGAGCTGGCCGCCACCGTGGTGCTCGCGCTCGACCTCGCCGAGGCGAGCGTCAAGGTCCGTACGGGCCCGCCCGGCGACGACGAGTCCGACATCACGCAGGGCGGTCGCTGGGCCGGTGTCCTGCCGCTCACCACGGTGTTCGGCGAGCCGGTCCCGTGCCCGACGCTGGAGCCCGCCGCGACGACCCCGCCGCACGTCCGGGGGCGCGTCGCGCCCGCGTAACCTCGTCGCGCGTGACGTACCCCGAAGCCGCACGACGGGATCTCGTCGAGGAGCTGCACGGTCACCGGATCCCCGATCCCTACCGGTGGCTCGAGGACCCCGACGATCCCGCGACGAAGGACTGGTCCGCCGCGCAGGACGAGCTCGCCCGTGGCGTCCTCGACGCGCTCCCCGGCCGCGACACCCTGGCCGAACGCCTGACGTCACTGCTCGACGCCGGCTACGTGTCCGCGCCGCTGTGGCGCGCCGGGCGGCGCTTCGCGATGCGCCGCCTGCCCGGTCAGGAGCACGGCGTGCTGTTCGTGACCGAGCCGGACGGGCGCGAGCGCGTGCTGATCGACCCGATCGCCCTCGATCCGGACGGCCTCACCACCCTCGACCTGTGGTTGCCCGACCACGAAGGCAGGCTGCTGGTGTACGGCGTGTCGGCAGGCGGGGACGAGCAGTCCACGCTGCAGGTCATGGACGTCGGCACCGGCGAGATCGTGGACGGCCCGATCGACCGCTGCCACATCACGTCGGTGGCGTGGCTGCCCGGGGGCGAGCGGCTGGTCTACGTCCGCAAGGTCAGCGACGCACGCGACGACTTCCGCCGCCGCATCCATCTCCGCACCCTCGCCACCGGCGAGGAGCGGCTGGTGGAGGCCCCGGGCCTCTACGAGGACCATACCTACTACGGCGTCGAGGTGTCCCGGGACGGGCGCTGGCTCGTGGTGAGCGCCCGGGTCGGGACGGCGCGGCGCGACAGCCTGTGGATCGGCGAGGTCGGCGAGATCGGCGAGATCGACACAGCCGGGGCCGGCCTGCTCACGCCCGTGCTCACGCAGGCCGACGACGTGCAGTGCCACGCCTGGGTGGGTCCCGACGGGCGCCTGTACCTGCTCACCACCGACGGCGCGCCGCGCTGGCGGCTGGCGGTCACCGACCCGGATGCGCCCGCCCGCGAGCACTGGCGGGAGCTGATCGCCGAGGAGCCGGACTCCGTCCTCACCGGCGTCATCCGGCTGGAGACCGGCTCCGAGAACGGAGCTGAGCCGCTGCTGGTCGTCGCCCGCCGCCGCCATGCGGTGTCCGAGCTGGCCCTGCATCGCACTGACGGCACCCACGTCGCGGACGTCGCGCTGCCGGGCACGGGTTCGCTCGCGGGTGTCCGGACGGCCGACGAGGCGACCCCCGGGCAGTACGGGCGGGTGTGGTTCGGCTTCACCGACCTCGTGACGCCGCACCGCGTCCACCGCTTCGACCTGACCACCGGTGCCGTCGAGCTGGAGATCGACTCGCCCGGCGCCGTCGAGGTGCCCGCCGCGCGCACCGAGCAGCGCGCGTTCACGTCCGCGGACGGCACGACGGTGCGGATGTTCGTCGTGTCCCCGCCCGATGCCGACGGCCCTCGCCCGACCCTCCTCTACGGCTACGGCGGCTTCGCGAACGCGCTGGCACCTGCGTTCTCGGCGACCGCGCTGACCTGGGTCGCCGCGGGCGGAACCTACGTCGTGGCGTCCCTGCGCGGCGGGAGCGAGGAGGGCGACGGCTGGCACCGGGCCGGGCGCCGCGAGCACAAGCAGAACACCTTCGACGACTTCCACGCGGCCGCCCGGGCGCTGATCGCCGCCGGCGACACCACGCCGGACCGGCTCGCGATCATGGGCGGCTCCAACGGCGGCCTGCTCGTCGGGGCCGCGCTCACGCAGCGCCCCGAGCTGTACCGGGCGGTGGTCTGCTCCGCCCCGCTGCTCGACATGGTGCGCTACGAGCACTTCCTGCTCGGCCGCACCTGGAACGACGAGTACGGCACGGCCGACGCCCCCGAGGAGCTGGGCTGGCTGCTGTCCTACTCGCCGTACCACCACGTGCGCGACGGGGCGGCCTACCCGGCGGTGCTGTTCACCGTCTTCGACGCCGACACCCGCGTCGACCCGCTGCACGCCCGCAAGATGTGCGCCGCGCTCCAGCACGCGACGGCGTCGGACCCGGCGACGCACCCGGTCCTGCTGCGCCGCGAGTCCCGGGTGGGCCACGGCGCACGTTCGGTGAGCCGTTCCGTCGCCCTGGCCGTGGACCAGTTGGCCTTCCTCGCCGCGTACACCGGACTGGAGCTGGCCTGATGCCCATCGACGACCTGCTGGAGCCGCAGTGCGTCACCGACGCGGGCTCCTGGTGCGCGCGCTTCTACGAGTGGACCCACAACGACACGCTCTCGCGCGCCGCCGACTCGATCGTGTCCCACACGATTTCGATCATTCTGATCGTGATCTTCGCGCTGGTCGCCCGCCACCTGCTGCACCGGGCCATCCGCCGGATGGTGGACGGCGTCACCAACGGCAGCGTCCGCCGGGTCGTCGCCCGCCGCACACCCTCGAAGGTCAAGGAGGCGGCCCGGCCGCTGGTCACGACGCGCCGGCGCGCCCGCGCGCAGACGATCGGCTCGATCCTGCGTTCCATCAGCTCCGCCGTCGTGCTCGTCGTGGCGCTCGTGATGATCCTCGCCGAGTTCGGCGTCGCCCTCGGGCCGATCCTCGCGAGCGCCGGCATCCTCGGCATCGCGCTCGGCTTCGGCGCCCAGAACCTGGTGCGCGACTTCCTCTCGGGAATGTTCATGCTGCTGGAGGACCAGCTCGGCGTCGGCGACGTCGTCGACCTCGGCCAGGCCAGCGGCACCGTCGAGGCGGTCGGCCTGCGCGTCACGACGATCCGCGACGCGTACGGCACCGTCTGGTACGTCCGCAACGGCGAGATCCTGCGGGTGGGCAACAAGAGCCAGGACTTCGCGGTGGCCGTCGTGGACCTGCCGCTCGCCCACCAGGCGGACTTCGGCGACGCCACGGCGATCGCGGACCGCGTGGCCGCCGAGCGGGTGGCCCGCGAGGACCTCGCGGACTGGGTGCTGGCGCCGCCGGAGGTGCTCGGCGTGGAGAAGGCGACGGTCGAGGGCGTCACCTTGCGCGTGACGGTGCGGGTCGCGCCCGGCAAGCAGTTCGCGGTGCAGCGGGCGCTCTACGCCGCGGTCTCGGACGCGTTCGACGATGCGGGCCTGCCCGCTCCGGGTGCCGTGACGGGCAGCGCGCCCGACGAGGCTGCGCCGCCGGTCCCGAAGGCCGAGCAGGTACCGTTCACCAGCCCGAAGAGCCCGGAGGGAGGATGACAGGGTGACCAATTCGGCTGTCGATCCACGAGACTTCTACGCCGAGGTCGGCGGTGCGCCGGTGTTCGAGCGGATCGTCGCGCGGTTCTACGAGCAGGTCCGCGACGACGAGATCCTGCGCCCCCTCTACCCGGAGGAGGACCTCGGCCCCGCCGAGCTGCGCCTGCGGATGTTCCTGGAGCAGTACTGGGGTGGCCCGCGCACCTACTCCGAGCAGCGGGGGCACCCGCGGCTGCGGATGCGGCACGCCCCGTTCCGGATCGGCCCGATCGAGCGCGACGCGTGGTTGCGCTGCATGCGCGTCGCGGTGGACGAGGCGGACCTGCCGCAGGCGCACCGCGCGCAGCTGTGGCAGTACCTGGAGTACGCCGCCCAGAGCATGGTCAACTCAGACTTCTGACCGCGCTCAGTCGCCGCGCAGCCGCTGTGCCGCGGCGACCACGTCGATCAGCCCGGTGCCCTTGTCGAACGAGGAGAGGTAGGGGCCGACGCGGCTGTAGCCATCGCCACCGTCGTAGCGGAACGCCGTCGCCTTGAGCGCGTCCTCCACCTGGGCGGGTGTCGCAGAGGGCCGCATCTGGAACAGCTGCGCCACCGCCCCCGCCACGTGCGGCGCCGCGAACGACGTCCCGCTCAGCTCGACGAAGTTCCCGCCGTCGCGGCTCCCGGAGCGGCCGATACAGGTGACGAGCGTGCGCCGGCACGAGGACAGGATCGCCTCGCCGGGTGCGGAGACGTCCGGCCAGGTCGCCGGGTCCGACGCGCGCCCGCGGGAGGAGAAGGCGGCGACGTCGGGCCTGCGCGGGTCGTCACGCTCGCCGGTGCCGTGGTCGGTGTGCCCGGCCACGCTCAGCACTCCCGGGGTGGGGTCCTGGCCGGGCGGGTTGCTGCGGTTGTCCGAGCCGTCACCGCCGTCGTTGCCGTTCGCCCACACCGTCACCACACCCTCGCCGGCGAGTGCCCGCTGGAGCTTCGCCTCCGCCTCGTCGGGGTCGAAGTCGCCGCCACCGCCCGGCCCGTAGGAGTTGGACGTGACCCGGATCGGCGGGCACACCGTCGCCGGAACTCCCGGCCCGCACGGCGCCTCGTGGTGCTCCAGCACCCAGTTGAACGCCGTCATCGCCGCGACGTAGGCCTGGTTGGTCGAGATCGCCAGCGACACGATCGACGCGCCGGGTGCGGCACCCGACACGCGCGTGCCGTCGGCGAGCGTCACCTCGCGCCCGGCGGCGATACCCGCGACGTGCGTGCCGTGGCCGATGTCGTCGGTCGGACGGTCGCCGGCGTCGGCGCAGTCGTCGGTGCTGAACGGGTCGCAGTCGAGGTTCGCGACGACCTTTCCGCCCGCGAACGACGGATGCGTCGGGTCGATGCCCGAGTCGATGACGGCGATGCTCACGCCCGTGCCGTCCAGCGGCGACCCGTTCGCGCCGCGGAACGCCCCGATCGCCTCGTGCCCCCGGGTGGCCTGATGCGAGCTCGCCCGCCGCGCGTCGCGCCCCGCGAAGCCGACGTCCCTCGGGGTCTCCACGCGGGTCACCCCCGGGCGCCCGCCCGCGTCCGCCGCCTGCGTCGCCGTGCCCTGCGCGACCACGATCCCGACCTTGCGGAACCGCGTCACGACCCGCATCCCGGATGCCTGCACCGCCGCCACGGCGGCCTGCGTGTCCGTACCGTGCACGAGCACGGTGCGGCTGCGCACGACGACACCGTCACCGCCCGGAGCGGCGTGGGCGGCGCCCCCCGATCCGGCCAGCGCGACCACGAGGCCGATCACCACCGTCCACCGCCGCCGTGCCGTGCTCATGAACCGCGTGCCCCCTGCCTGTCCGTGGAGCACCACTCCACACCCGGCATCGCAGGAAGGTCACTCTGCGCAGCACGATCGTGGCCATCTACGACCCGTCCGAGGGACCCTCGGCCGGGGATCAGGGGACGATCAGCGGAAGCGCGGTCACCCTGCGTCGGACGACGGCCCCGAACCGCGCGTCCAATCGCAGCCACGAGCCGGTGGCGGACACGCGCACCGTGTCCGTCGCCGCGCCCGCGCCGAGGAAACCCATCCCGGACAGTGCGAACAGGCACCGCAACGGCACCTTCACCGCGGCGCCACCGACCCGATCGTGAGCGCCGCCCTCCACCGTGAGCACCGTCTGGTCCATCAGCGACGCGGGTGGGCCGAGCGGGCCCGCGTTCTCCCGCGCCATGGCGAGGCCACGCTCGGCGAGCGCGTCCAGCTCGGCGGCCGGGACGTCCTCCACCACCGCCCAGCCGTCCTCGGGCGGCAGGTCAGCGAGGTTCGCCGGGAGCGCCGGACCCGGGTCGATGGTCGCCGCGCGGTCCACCGCGAGAGCGGTGAGCAGCGCGGAGGCCGACACCGTCGTGTCCGCGGGTTCGATGCCGCCGCGCACGGAACGGGTGGCGAGCGCGTCGAACGGGGTGGGTGCCCAGGCCACGACGTAGCCGTCCTCGCCGCGACGTTCGGCCCGCAGCCGCACGAGCGCCACCTGGTCCAGCCGCACGATGCGCGCGGTGAACGCCCCGAGGTCGTCCCGGTCGACCGGGTCCGGGATCGTGAGGGCGGTCACGCCTGCACCGTCCAGCGGGCAAGGAACTCCCGCTCCGGGGCGGTGAGCCGTCGTGGCCGGTTCGCGTCGAGATCGACCATCGCCATCCGGGTCCAGGCCGTCGCCGCAACCGGGTCCTCGGCAGCCGGGCCGTCGTGCATCTCGTAGTGGATCCGGAATGACGCGGCGCGCAGTTCGTCGACCCACATCGCGACCCGGAGCCGTGGCCGATAGGGCACCTGGCGTCGGTAGTCGACGTTCAGCCCGGCGACCAGGAGACCCGCGGAGAACGCGGTGACGCCCTCAGCGGCCGCCGCGTCGAACAGGAGCGCGATCCGCGCCTCCTCGAGCAGCGTGACGGTGCGGGCGTGGTTGATGTGCCGGTAGGAGTCCTGGTCGGTCCAGCGCACCGGCACCTGCGCGACGAATCGGCCCACGTCCGAGAGCCTTCCAGACGGAGCACCGGCCCTGGCCGGGCCCCTATCGGGCGAGCCCCCGCAGCTCCCGCGACACCACCGACAGCGTCGCGAGATCCAGCCGCTGCGACGTGGCCACCTCCTGCAACGCCGCGCGGGCGCGCACGAGCCGCGACGCGTTCGCCCGTTCCCAGACGGCGATCGCGTCCCCGACACCGATGCCCGGCGGGGCCTCGCGCAGCGCGTCGAGCGTGATCGCCCGCAGCGACCCGTACAGATCGTCACGCAGGGCGAGCCGGGCCAGGGCGTGCCAGCGGTCCGCGCGCTCCAGGAACGTCACCGACGTGAGCGCGGTGTCGATGCCGAGGTGGTCGGAGAGCGCGTAGTACAGCTGCGCCACCTCGTAGGGCTCGCGTGGCTCGCGGTCCCGCTCGGCGATCTCGGTGAGCTCGACCACGTCCAGCAGGCCGAAACCGGCCACGAAGGCCGCCGCCGCCGTGGCGTCCGTATCGGCCATGCCCTCGGCACGCAGCTCGTCGGCCCGCCTGCCCATCTCGGCGCGCTGCCTGCCCCGCAGCAGATCGGGCAGTCGCGTCCGCAGCTCCCGCACGGCGCTGGCGAACCGGGCGACTTCCGCACCGACGGCGAGCGGCTGCGGCCGGTTGGTGAGGAACCACCGCGACGCGCGGTCCAGCAGCCGCCGCGACTCCAGCACGACCTCGTCCGCGACGGCGGTGCGCACCACGATCGGCGCCTCGCCGCCCGGGCCGGGCTCGCCGCACAGCCGCTGCCACAGCACCGGGAGGTCGAACACCGCCGTCGTGACGGCGTAGGCGCGCAGCGCATCGTCCGGCCCCGCCGACAGCTCCTCGCCCAGCCGGAACGCGTAGGTGATGCCGCCCCCGTCGACCATCTCGTTGACGAGCTTCGTGACCACGATCTCGCGCCTCAGCGGATGGCCGGTGATCGCGGCCGGGTAGCGCTCCCGCAGCGGCTGCGGGAAGTACTCCGGCAGGCGTGCGGCGAACGCGGACACGTCCGGCAGCGGGGTAGCGACCACCCGGGCTGTCAGGTCGAGCTTCGTGTGGGCGAGCAGCGTGGCCAGCTCCGGGCCGGTGAGGCCCTCGCCGGCCGCCTCCAGCGCCTCGAACCCGGCCTCGTCCGGCAGCACCTCCAGGTGCCGGTCCAACCCGGTGCGGGCCTCGAGCTCGGCGGTGAGCCGAGCGTGCGGCGACACCATCGCGGGCGAGTGGACCCGCGCGATGCCGAGCACCGTGTTCTGGTCGCGGTTGTCGCCGAGCACCAGCTCCGCGACCTCGTCGGTCATCTCGGCGAGCAGCCGGTTGCGCTCCTCGCGGGTGAGCTCGCCCGCGGTCACGAGGCGGTCGACCAGGATCTTGATGTTGACCTCGTGGTCGGAGCAGTCCACGCCCGCCGAGTTGTCGACGGCGTCGGTGTTGATCCGGCCGCCCAGCCGCGCGAACTCGATGCGGCCACGCTGGGTCAACCCGAGGTTGCCGCCCTCCCCCACCACCTTCACGCGCAGCTCCCGGCCGTCCGCGCGCACGGCGTCGTTCGCCTTGTCGCCCGCTTCGGACTGGGTCTCGTCCGTGGCCTTGACGTAGGTGCCGATGCCGCCGTTCCACAGCAGGTCCGCGGGCGCCCGCAGGATCGCCGCGACGAGCTCGGGCGGGCTGAGCCGCTGCACGTCGTCCGCGAGCCCGAGCGCCGTCCGCATCTCGGGGCCGACCGGCACAGCCTTCGCCGTGCGCGGCCACACCCCGCCCCCGGGGCTGATGACGGCGCGGTCGTAGTCGTCCCAGGACGAGCGCGACAGGGCGAACAGCCGCCTGCGCTCGGCGAACGAGCGCGCCGCGTCCGGGGTCGGGTCGACGAACACGTGCCGGTGGTCGAACGCCGCGACCAGGCGGATGTGCGGGGAGAGCAGCATCCCGTTGCCGAAGACGTCGCCGGACATGTCGCCGATGCCGACCACGGTGAACTCCTCGCGCTGGGTGTCCAGCCCCAGCTCGCGGAAGTGCCGCTTGACGCTCTCCCAGGCGCCGCGGGCGGTGATGCCCATGGCCTTGTGGTCGTATCCGACCGAACCACCCGAGGCGAACGCGTCCCCCAGCCAGAACCCGTAGGACGCCGCGACCTCGTTGGCGAGGTCGGAGAACCGCGCCGTGCCCTTGTCCGCGGCGACGACGAGGTAGGAATCGTCGCCGTCGTGGCGCACCACGCCCGGCGGCGGCACCGTCTCGCCGCCGACCAGGTTGTCCGTCACGTCGAGCAGGCCCGAGATGAAGGTGCGGTAGCAGCCCTGCACCTCTTCGGGGTCGGGGTCGGACCGGCGCACGACGAATCCGCCCTTCGCCCCGACCGGCACGATCACCGCGTTCTTCACCTGCTGCGCCTTGACCAGGCCGAGGATCTCGGTGCGGTAGTCCTGGGGCCGGTCCGACCAGCGCAGCCCGCCGCGCGCGACCGGCCCGAACCGCAGGTGCACGCCCTCGACCCGCGGGGAGTACACGAAGATCTCGAACCGGGGCCGCGGGTGCGGCATGTAGGGCACCGCCGTCGGGTCGACCTTGAACGACACGAACGACCGGTTGCGGTAGAAGTTCGTGCGCAGCGTCGCGGTGATGCCGGTGACGTACGCGCGCAGGATCCGGTCCGCGTCCAGGCCGGTGACCGCCTCGATCCGGCGGTCGACGTCGGACAGCGCCGCGTGCATCGCCGTCGACCGCTCCCGCTCGTCCAGTGCGGGGTCGAACCGGGCCCGGAACAGCGCCAGCAGGGCCGCGGCGACGTCGGCGTGCGCGAGCAGCACGTCGGCGATGTAGACCATGCCGTAGGCGACCCCGACCTGGCGGGCGTAGCGGGCGTAGGCGCGCAGCACCGCCACCTCGCGCCACGGCAGGCCCGCCCGCAGCACCAGCGGGCTGAACCAGTCGCTCTCCGCGTCCCCGCGCCACGCCGCCGAGAACGCGTCGCAGAACGACCGCTCCAGGTCACCCTCCGGGCGGTCCGCGACCGCGATTCGGGTGGCCTCGTCCAGCCGGATGCCGAAGTCGTAGCGGAAGCAGCGCAGCCCGTCCGGCCGGCGGAACTCGGCGGGTTGCTCGTCGAGCACCTCCACGCCGAGCTGCTGCAGCAGCGGCAGCACGGAGGTGAGGGTCACCGGCTCGCCGGCGAGGTAGAGGGTGAACCGCCGCTCGTGCTCGGCCGGGCCGGGGTGCACGCGCACGTCGAACGCACCCGGCCCGTCCAGGGCCGCGATCCGGCGCAGGTCCTCGACCGCGTGCGCGGGATCGACTGCCGCCTTGTAGGCCTCGGGCACCCCGGGGAGCAGCGCCGCCGTCGCGGCCTCGCAGCTCGGCTGGGCGACGAACCGGTCGTCCCAGGTGCGGATCGCCGCCGCGAGCTCGATCTCGAGCGCCTCCGTCGCGGCCGCCGATGCCTGCGGCCTGCCGAAGTAGGTGTCGAACCCCGACGCGTTCGGCCCGGTGTGGACGGTGAAGTGCACCATCGCGACGCTGGACTCGGACACCCACGCCGTGTGGTCGACCGACTGCCCGCCGAGGCGCTCGCGCAGCACGTCCGACATCGCGAGCCGCGACGACGTGGTGTAGCGATCCCGCGGCAGGTACACGAGCACGGCGATGAAGCGCCGGTACGGGTCGCGGCGCAGGAACAACCGCAGCCCCAGGCTCCCGGCGATCGCGAGGACCCCGGTGGCGGTGTCGTGCAGCCGCTCGGTGTCCGAGCTGAACAGCTCCTCGCGCGGGAGCCCGGAGATCACCTGCAGCATCTGCTGGCCGGAGTAGGAGTCCAGCGGGAAGCCGGCCTGGTGGATGGCCTCGCGCACCCGGCCGGCCACGATCGGGATGTCCAGCACGCTCTCGTACAGCGCGGGAACCGTCAGCGTGCCGAGGAAGCGGTGCTCCCCGGTGAGCATGCCGTACTCGTCGACGGTGCGGATCGAGATGAAGTACGGGTGCACCGAGTGCAGCGGGCCCTTCATGCTCGCCCGCGTGATCACCAGGGCGTCGTAGCGCAGGCGATGGGCCCCCGTGCTGTCCGCACTGGGCGCGAACGCCCGGCTCACCCGCGTGTCACGGCGCAGGACGCCGAGACCGTCGCCCTCCGGTGCGAGGTCGTTCTCGTCGAAGCCGACGTAGCGGCGGTAGCCGACGAACGCGAGGTGGCCGTCGGCGAGCCAGCGCAGGAGGTCCGCGAGGTCTGCGGCCGACGGGTCGCCGCGCGGGACCATCGACGGGTCCGTCACCAGCTCGTCGGCGAGCTCGACGGCGCGGCGCACCATGGCGGCACCGTCCGAGATGACCTCCCGGACGTCGCGCAGCACGCCCTCGACCTCCGCCCGCAGCGTGTCCGGATCGGGCACCGCGGCCACGAGCTCCACCCGGAGCCAGGACTCGGCGATCGCCCCGGGTGGCGGATCGACGGGATCGGCGTCGGGCAGCACCTCGAGGAGCGCCCCCGTCGCATCCCGGCGTACGACCACGATCGGGTGCACGATCCGGGCCGACCTGCCCGCGGCCCGCTCGATCGCGCCGAGCACCGAGTCGACGAGGAACGGCATGTCGTCGGTGACAGCCTCCACGACCGCCTCCGCCTGCCCTGGGCCGCCGGCCACGCGCACGATCGCGGTACCCGCGGCCCGCCGAGCGGCGAGCGCACGATGCGACCGCGCCGCCGAGACCAGGGTTTCCGCGGACCCGCGGCGCCCCGCGTCCGGCGAGTGGCGGGCGTACAGCTCGCCCAGCGCTGCGAGCTCGGGGTCCACCGCGTGGGTCTCGGTGTCGGTCACAACAACTCCTCGCCGGTGCTCGTCCTCGCCGTGACCGGTGGACCCTGCGGGACCGGCCCCGCAGGTGCGGTCACGAGTGCTCCGTTGCTCTCGTGCTGGTCACAGGCGGCCGCTTTCCTGCTTCTGCTGCCGCGGGCGGATCAGTCGCGCGTGAGCTTGCGGTAGGTCACCCGGTGCGGGCGTGCGGCCTCGGCCCCCAGCCGTTCGACCTTGTTCTTCTCGTACGCCTCGAAGTTGCCCTCGAACCAGAACCACGCGGCCGGGTTCTCGTCCGTTCCCTCCCAGGCGAGGATGTGTGTACACACCCGGTCGAGGAACCACCGGTCGTGTGAGATCACGACCGCGCAGCCGGGGAACTGCTCCAGGGCGTTCTCCAGCGAGGCGAGCGTCTCGACGTCGAGATCGTTGGTCGGCTCGTCCAGCAGGATCAGGTTGCCGCCCTGCTTCAGGGTGAGCGCGAGGTTCAGCCGGTTGCGCTCCCCGCCGGAGAGCACGCCGGCAGGCTTCTGCTGGTCAGGGCCCTTGAACCCGAACGCGGCGACATAGGCGCGCGACGGCATCTCCGTCTGCCCGACACGGATGTGGTCCAGCCCGTCCGAGACGACCTGCCACACCGTCTGCTTCGGGTCGATCCCCGCGCGGTTCTGGTCGACGTAGGACAGCCGCACCGTGTCGCCGATCCGGACCGTGCCCGAGTCGGGCTGCTCCAGGCCGACGATCGTCTTGAACAGCGTCGTCTTGCCCACGCCGTTGGGCCCGATGACGCCGACGATGCCGTTGCGCGGCAACGTGAACGACAGGTCCTTGATGAGCATCCGCCCGTCGAAGCCCTTGTCGAGATGCTGGACCTCGACGACGACGCTGCCCAGCCGCGGCCCCACCGGGATCTGGATCTCCTCGAAGTCCAGCTTGCGGTGCTTCTCGGCCTCCGCCGCCATCTCCTCGTAGCGCTGCAGGCGGGCACGGCCCTTGGCCTGGCGGGCCTTGGCACCCGACCGCACCCACGCGAGCTCGTCCCTCAGGCGCTTCTGCAGCTTGGCGTCCTTGCGACCCTGCACGGCGAGCCGCTCGGCCTTCTTCTCCAGGTAGGTGGAGTAGTTGCCCTCGTACGGGTAGGCGCGGCCACGGTCGAGCTCGAGGATCCACTGCGCCACGTTGTCCAGGAAGTAGCGGTCGTGGGTGACCGCGAGGACCGCCCCCGGGTACGAGGCGAGGTGCTGCTCGAGCCACAGCACGCTCTCCGCGTCCAGGTGGTTCGTAGGCTCGTCCAGCAGCAGCAGGTCGGGCTTGCTCAGCAGGAGCTTGCAGAGCGCGACGCGGCGGCGCTCGCCACCCGAGAGCGTCGTGACCGGCGAGTCCGGCGGCGGGCAACGCAGCGCGTCCATCGCCTGCTCGAGCTGAGAGTCGAGATCCCATGCGTCGGCGTGGTCCAGGACCTCCTGGAGCTGGCCCATCTCCTCCATCAGCTCGTCGGAGTAGTCGGTGGCCATCCTCTCGGCGATCTCGTTGTACCGGTCGAGCTGTTCCTTGATCTCGCCGAGGCCCTCCTCCACGTTGCCGAGGACCGTCTTCTCCTCGTTCAGCGAAGGCTCCTGCTGGAGAATCCCCACCGTCGCCTCGGGCGCGAGGAAAGCCTCCCCGTTGTTGGCGTGCTCCAGCCCGGCCATGATCCTCAGAACCGTCGACTTGCCCGCGCCGTTCGGGCCGACGACACCGATCTTCGCGCCCGGCAGGAAGGCGAGGGTCACGTCGTCGAGGATCACCTTGTCCCCGTGCGCCTTGCGTACCTTCTGCATGGTGTAGATGAAGTCCGCCACGGCAACGATGGTAGTTCCGCGTCGCTCACCCACCGACGGCCGCCTCGACCGGCGCATCCTGGGCCCCGACCTGGCTCGGAACCTCAGCCGGCGCCGCGGCCCCGGCAGTGCGTGTGACCACGGCCGAACACCGGTTGAGGTCCGGCCCGACCGCGATCGCCTCCATCTCGATGCGGGAGCTCGGCTCCCCTTCGCGCTCGAAGCGGTGGGTGCGCAGCCGCCCGAAGACGACGACGGGATCACCCGACACGAACGACCGCACGACGTTCTCGCCCAGCTCACGCCAGCAGGTGACCGTCAGGAAGAGGCGGTCGCCGTCGCACCACGCCCCCTCGGCCTTGTTCCAGCGACGCTCGTTGCTCGCCAGCCGGAACGACGCGACGACGGTGCCGTCCGTGAGCGTCCGCTTTCCCACCGTGCTCGCGATGTTGCCGACGATCGTGGTGACTGTCTCGTTGCGGCCCATGTCCCTCTCCCCCGGTACTCGATCGAACCGACGTGATCGAGGGTGCCCGTCGGCGAGGGGGCAGGAGAAGGGCGTTCTTCGCAGCTGTGGACAACTGCCGGCGAGGTGGACAACCGGACCCGCCGACGCGCCGTGCAACAACGAAAAAAGGGGTGCTCCGCCGGAAATTCCGGTGGAGCACCCCTTTATCTTTCGGGTTTTGATGTCGGCGGTGACCTACTCTCCCACACCCTGGCGGGTGCAGTACCATCGGCGCTGGAGGGCTTAGCTTCCGGGTTCGGGATGGGACCGGGCGTTTCCCCTCCGCCACAACCACCGACAACAC
>NZ_JBFWVQ010000079.1:0-28574 GCF_050246655.1 Pseudonocardia sp. | reverse complement strand
GAGGCCAGCAGGGCCTGCACCTCGTAGACGTCGACGCCCTTGCGGAACTCCTGCTTGATCGGCTCGTGCGTGCCGGAGATCCAGATCTTCAGCTCAGCGTCCAGGTCGAACGTCCCCGCGGTCTCGACGCTGAAGTGCGTGACGGCCCGGTACGGGACGCTGTGGTAGGAGACCTTCCGCCCGGTCATCCCCTGCTTGTCGACGAAGATGAGCCTGCGGTCGGTGAAGACCATCGCGTCCCGGACCAGGACGTACGCCGCGTGCACCTGCTCGCCGTTCGCGAGCAGCCGCCCGTACTCCTGCGCCGCGGCCGCCGGGTCGACCCGTGACGCGTTGCCCATCAAGCCGTCGAGGATGCCCACTGTCGTCCTCCTGTCGCGTGTCATCCCAGCATGCCACCGCGGGTCGCGGCCGCCACCCTTGCCGGGCGGTAAGGAAACGCTTGCCCCCGGGCCAGGGTTTCCTGGTCCGCGCGGCGAGTCTGCCCGGTCGCCTGACGAACCAGGATGGTCCCTGCGGGACCGCCGGGGTCCCGCCGGAGCCGAGGATGACGCCGACAACAACGACGAGGACGACGATGCTGCCCCCCACCTGCGCGTACCGCGACCGCCTGCGGCGGGGCGCGCGCCAGGGAGCGCCGTCATGACCCTCACCGCCCCGTTCGTCCGCCCCGCGGAGCGGACCGACCGCATCGACCTCGGCGGCCGGACCGTCCGGATCCCCGCCGGTCCGGGCGCCTCCCCCGGGTGGATGCCGCGGGTCCGCCGCCCCCGCAGCCCGGTGGCCCCGAGCCTCGCCTGCCTGCCGATCGTGTTCGCCGTCGCCCTGGCGGCGTCGCTGTGGTCCTGGACGATGATGCACCGCGGCGTGCAGCCGCTGGGGTGGGTGACCACCGTCCTGTGGTCGTTGCCGGTCACGGCCTCGCTGCTGGGGATCTACGGCGCGGTGCGCACGGTCCGGCGGCTGCGGGCGGCGCGCCAGCTCGGCCCGGTGCACACGGTGCGCGGCGAGCGCCTCGTCGTGGTGATCCCGACGATCGGCCGCTGGGACACGCTGCCCGCGCTGGAGCGCGTCGTGCGCTCGTGCCGCCGGCTCGGTGACTTCTTCCCCGACCACACGACGGAGATCGTCGTCGAGGAGGACTGCGAGGCGGGTGCGGCGATCGTGGCGCTGGCGCGGTCCGAGCCGCGGGTCCGGGTGCTGGTCGTGCCCCGCCGCTACCGCACCGCACGCGGGACGCGCTTCAAGGCCCGCGCCAACCACTACGCGAACGCCTGCCGCATCGCCCGCGGCGAGGCGCGCGACGACGTGTGGGCCCTGCACCTCGACGACGACACAGCCGTCGGCCCCGACACCGCCGAGGAGCTCGCCCGGTTCGTGCTCGCCCAGCGCGGCCGTGGCGCGGAGGCGCTGCACCTCACCCAGGGCGTGCTCACCTACCCGCGCGAGCACGGTGCGAGCCGGATGCTGTGGTTCGCCGACGCGGTGCGCCCCGCCAGCGACATCAGCGTCTTCGCGGCGACCACGGGCCGCGGCACGCCGCGCGCCGGCCTGCACGGCGAGCTGCTGCTCGTGCGCGCCTCGATCGAGGCCGGGATCGGCTGGGACTTCGGGCCGCGCGCGATGGTGGAGGACGCGCAGTTCGCACTGGAGTTCACCCGCCGCCATCCCGGCCGCAGCGAGTGGTTCGCGGGCCGCTCGTTCGGCGCCGCGCCCGCGACCGTGCTCGACTTCGTCAAGCAGCGCGAGCGCTGGGCCTGGGGCCTGCTGGAGCTGTCGGCCAACCGCGAGCTCCCGCTGCGCAGCCGCCTCCTGCTGATCCATAACATGATCGTGTGGGCCAGCGGCCCGCTCCAGCACGTCGGCGTGGTGCTGGTGGCCGGCCTGCTGCTGGAGAACGTCGACACGCTGCCCGCCGCCGCCGCGCTGCTGCCGCTGTGGGCGGTGAACATCGCCTACCAGGTGTGGTGCTACTGGGAGGGTCTGAAGATCAACGTCCGGGCCTCGGCGGACGCGCAGATGCACTGGTGGGAGCCGATCGCCGTGATCGGCGGGATGCCGCTGTACTCGCTGTTCGAGGCCACCGGCGTGCTGCGCGGTGCCATCAAGTTCATGCGCCGCACCGAGACCGCGTTCACCGTCATCGCGAAGCCGAGGTGACGTCGTGCGCTGGCTGGTCGGCATCGTGGTGGTGCTCCTCGTCGCGGCGGTGACGTGGCCGCGCCCGGACACCCCCGACGGTACCGCCGGCTCGGGTGCGGCCGACGGGCCGCGCCCCGCCGTGGCGTGGCAGCCGGGGCAGCCGCAGCTGGGCGTGCAGCTCTACTGGGTCGACGTGCCGAGCGACACCACCGAGGTGCTGCGTCGCAAGGCCGACCGGATCCTGGACCACGTCGTCGGTCTCGGCGCGAACTCGCTCAGCATCTCGTTCCCGTTCTTCACCGAGACGATCACGGCGAACCGCGTGGTCGTCGACGAGCGGACGCCCTCGCCCGAGCGGCTCGCCGCCGTGGTGGACGAGGCGCGGCGCAGCGGGCTGCGGGTCTCGATCCGGCCGCTGCTCGATGAGCGCAACCTCGTCGAGGCCGACAGCCGCAACTGGCGCGGGCGGCTCGACCCGGCCGACCGCGACGCCTGGTTCGCCTCCTACCGCGACTTCCTCGCCCCGTACCTGCAGATGGCCCAGGGGCACGGGGTGCAGACCGTCGTGATCGGCGCCGAGCTCAACGTGCTGCAGACCGACCGTCGCTGGGCAGACCTCGTCGAGGACGCCCGCCGGACCTACTCCGGCGAGCTGGGATACGCGGCGAACTGGGACTCGTTCGGGCAGGCGGCGCGCTCGGTGCCGGTCGACACCGTCGGCATCGACGCCTACCCGCGTCTGGGAATACCCGCGAACGCGACGACGGCACAGATGCAGCTGGCGTGGCGGCGCTGGCTCCAGCAGACCGTCCCGAGCGCCCCGGGCGACGTGCCGCTCTACGAGCTCGGCGCGGCCGCCGAGGCGGGCACCGTCACGGATCCTGCCGTGCCGCACACGGCGGGCGCGCCGCTGGACGAGGGCGTGCAGGCGCGCTGGCTGGGCGCGGCGTGCCGGGCCGCGCAGGCCCACGGCCTCGGCGGGGTCTACCTGTGGAAGATGGAGCTCGACGCCGACCCTGCGCTGGCCGACCCGGTCGGCGACCTGCACGACTCCTGGGTGGGCCGCACGGCCGAGACGGCGCTGCGGCAGTGCTTCGCGGACTGGTCGGCACGGTGACGACGGTGATCACACGGACCACAGGGACCACGGGGACCGTCCCGGCCCGCGAGCCGTCCAAGCCCGCCGTCGCGATCGGCGGGCTCGCGGTGCTGCTCGTGGTCGTGCAGGACACCGGGGCGATCCCGGTGCAGCTGCTCGGGCCCGACGTGCTCCTCGCCGCCGCCGGCTTCCTCACCACGACCACCCTGCTGGCCACGGCGGGCCCCGACGGGCGGCTCGGCCTGACCGGCTGGTATCGCCGCCAGTTCCGCTGGCACGCCCCGTTGCTCGTCGCGACGGCGGTGCTGGTCGTGGCGGTCGCGGCCCTGGTGGACACCCCGCGGCGGGCGGCCGCGGCGGGCGCGACCGCGCTCGCCTGGGCGAGCGGGACGGGCAACTGGTGGGCCCTGGCGCAGGCCTCCCCGGAGTGGGCGCCGCTCCTGCGGCGGATCCCGGGAGCGGCGGACTGGTTCGTCGAGCAGCAGGCGCGGCTGGACCCGCTCGGGACGGCGTGGCTCATCGGCCTGCTCGTCCAGCTCGTGGTCGTGTGGCCGCTCGTGCTGGCGCCGTTGCGGCGCGCGAGCGGTGCGCACCGATCGCCGTCGCGGCTACTGCCGGTGCTGCTCGTGCTGTTCGCGCTGACGGTCGTGGTCGGGCCGCTGCGCGTGCTGTCCGGCGCGGGCGCGACGGAGCTGGCCCTCGGTACGCACGTCCGGCTCGCCGAGTGGGTGGCGGGTGCGGCCGCAGCGGCGTGGGTCGCCGGACGCGTGTCGCAGGCTCCGGCCCGGCGCACCGCGAGCGTCCTCACCATCGTCGGTCCGGCGCTGCTCGTCGCCGGCGCGGTCGCCGCCACGCTGCGGCCCGAGGACTGGATCCTGCTCGGCGGGCCGGTGTACGCCGCGGTGGCGACGGCGCTGCTGCTCGTCGCGGTGCACGCCGATCCCGGCCGTGGACTCGCGCCCCTGCTGGGCCGCGGGCTTCCGCTCGAACTGGGCCGGGCCGCGTACCCGCTGCTCCTGCTGCACCTGCCGTTGTTCTGGCTCGTGCAGCTCCTGGTGCCGGGTGCGCGCCCGTTCGCGCTCCTCGTCGTCGGCGGGGCGCTGGCCTGGCTGGCCGGGCTCGTGGCCCAGGACGGCGTCGTCCGCCGCGTGGCCGAACGCCGCGCGGTCCTCGCCGTCGCCGTGGTGCTGCTCGCCGGTGCGCTCGTGGCCGTTGCGGTGACCGTGCAGCGGGGCGCCCGGACCCCGGTGGGGACGGGGCCGGTGGTGCTCGTCGTCGGCGGCTCCCGCGCGAGCGACCTCGCGGTGACGCTCGCCGCGGCCGGGGGCTTCACCGTGCTCGACGGCGCCCGGCCCGGCTGCGGCGTCCTGCCCCCGGCCGCGACCCGGCTCCCCGCCCCGACGGGGACGCGCGGGCAGCTCGCCCACGCCCCGGCCCCCGTGTGCCCGCCGGCGGCCGTCGCGGCGGCGGACGCGGTCGTCGTGGACCTGGCCGCGGACGCCCGGCCGCGCGTGGACTCGCCCGACGCCTGCGACCCGGCGTTCCGTGACCCGTACCGGTCGCTGCTCACGGCCGCCACCGCGGCCTGGACCGCGGACGGCCCGGCCCGGCCCGTCCTCGTCGTCGACGGGCCGCCGGGGACGCGGGGGCGCTGCCTGGACGGCCTGCTCGCCGAGGCGGTGGCCGACCGCAGCGCGCTCGTCCCGGTGCTGCTGCGGCCGCTCCTGTGCCCGCCGGACACCGCCGTGTGCGACGGCTCCGTGACCCGGCTCGACGAGCGGCAGCGCGGCGCGCTGGGGCGGGCGGTCGCGGACGCGGTGGCGGCGGAGCTGACGCCCGCGCGCGTCGCCGCCCGCGCCGCGGAGCAGCGGGCGGCGTGCGCCGGGCGGGCGAACTCCGGCATCGACGTGAGCGGCACCGGTGACGGCGCAGGCGGCCGTGGGGAGGCGGACCCGGAATGCTGATCTTCGATGACACGACTGCCCGGCCGGCCGGGGTGACCCGACCGGGCCGGACCTTCGGGCACTACCGGCTGCAGGCCCTGCTCGGCCGCGGGCGGACGGGCGAGGTGTACCGCGCGTTCGACACCCGCCGGGAGCGGCCGGTGGCCCTCAAGCTGCTGTTCGAGCACCTCGCCGCGGACGCCGGGTACCGGGAGCGGTTCGAACGCGAGGTCGAGCGGGCGGCCACGCTGCTGGAGCCGCACATCATCCCCGTCCACGACTTCGGCGAGATCGACGGACGGCTCTACGTCGACATGCGGCTGGTCGACGGGGTCGACCTGGCGGCGCTGCTGCGCCTCGGCCCGCTCGCCCCGGCCCGCGCGGTGGACGTCGTCTCGCAGCTCGCCGACGCGCTCGACGCCGCGCACGCCGCAGGGCTCGTCCACGGCGCCGTCTCCCCGTCGGACGTGCTGCTGGCCGGGCCCGCGGACCGGGCCGCCCACCGCGGGTTCGCCTACCTCGTCGACCTCGGGGTGACGAGCGCGCTCGGCGGGCCCGCCACCGGCTGCCCCGCCCCTGAGGTCCGCCGGGGCGCCCACCCGGACCGGCGATCCGACGTCCACGCGCTGGCCTGCCTGATGCACACCTGCCTCGCCGGGCCCGGCGGGACGGCCGCCCAGGTTCCGCCGCCGTTGCGTGGGGTCATCGCCCGAGGCCTCGCCGAGGATCCGGCGCAGCGGCCCGCCTCGGCGGGCCGGCTCGCGGCCGCGGCCCGGGCCGTCCTCGCCGACGTCCACGAGGAGGCGACCACCGCGGTCATCCCGCTGCGTCCCCTGTCGGCCGTGGCGCAGCTGCCCGGGGAGGCCACGACCTCGCTCAGCGGGGCGGGGGCGCCCACCGCGGCCGCCCCCGCCGGCCCACCCGGCCCGCCCGGCGCGCCTGCCCCCGCGCCGCCGTCGCGGCGCCGCCGCGGGCGCTGGATGGCAGCGCTGCTGGCCGCCGCCGCGGCCGTCGCCACCGCGGCCGCGGTCCTCACACCGCTGCTGGACCCGCCGCTCGCCGAGACCGCGCGGACGCGTGTCGGGCTGACCCCCGCCGACGTCGTCGTCTCACCCGACGGGCGCCGCGCCTACGTGGCGAACCTCGGCGACGACACCGTCTCCGTCCTCGACGCGACGACCCTCGCGCCCGTCGGCACCCCGATCGCGGTCGGGGACGCGCCGAACTCGCTCGCGCTCAGCGCCGACGGCCGCAGGCTCTACGTCTCCGACACCCGGGCCGACACGGTCACCATCGTCGACACCGCGGCCGCCCGGGCAGTGGCCACGGTGGCCGTGGGCGCGTTCCCTGACGGGATCGCCCTGTCCCCCGACGGGCGCCGCCTCTACGTCGGCAACGCCGAGGACGACACCGTCTCGGTGATCGACACCGCCACCGAGGCCGTGGTCGGCCGCCCGATCCCGGTGGGGCGCAGGCCCTACGGCCTCGCCCTCGCCCCGGACGGCGCCACGCTCTACGTGTCCGCGTTCGACTCCGACGAGCTGACCGCCGTGGACACCGCGCGCAACGCCGCGGCGTGGACCGTCGCCGTCGGCGACGGCCCGCTCAACCTCGCCGTCGCCCGGGACGGATCGCGGGTCTACGTCGCGAACACCCTCGACGGCTCGGTGAGCGTCGTCGATCCGGCGAGCCGGACGGCCGTCGGGGCGCCGGTCCCGGTCGGGCCGAAGCCGATCGGGATCACGCTCGGTCCCACGCCCGGGACGGTCTACGTCGCCGAGCGCGACGCCGACGCCGTCGTCGTGGTCGACACGGCCGCCCGCGCGGTGGGTGACCCGGTCGAACCCGGCAAGGGCCCGGTCGCGATGTGGGCCGCCGGCGGGCAGCTGTACGTGGTCAGCGAGATCTCCGGCGAGCTGACGGTGCTCGCGACCGGGGGAACCTGATGACCGTCACCCTGCCGAATCTGCCGATCATGACGATCACACCGCCGCCGTCAGGGCCGCGCCACGCGGCCCCGCCCAGCCGGCGCCGCACCCTGCTCGCCGTCGGGGCGGTGACGCTGCTGGCCGCCGTGCTGCGCTGCTGGGGGCTGGCGGACAAGAGCCTCTGGATCGACGAGGCGTTCAGCCTGTGGCTCTCGACCCAGGATCCCGACGCGATCCGGGAGCACGTCCTCGTCCTGGACAAGCACCCCCCGCTCTACTACCTGCTGTTGCACCTGTGGCTCGCCGTCGCGGGCGACGGCGAGGTCGCGCTGCGCAGCCTGTCGGTGGTCTTCGGCGTGGCGACGGTGCCGCTGGCCTACCTGATCGGGCGTGACGCGGGCGGGCGGCGCGTCGGGCTGCTCGCCGCCGCGCTGCTCGCGGTCTCGCCGCTGCACGTCTGGTACGGCCAGCTCGGCCGCATGTACGCGATGCTGACGTTCTTCGCCGCGCTCGCGACGTGGTGCCTGGTGCGGCTGCTGACCCGCGGCCGGACGCTCGGTCCCGCGGACGCCGCCGCGTGCTGGGTGGGGTTCGGCGCCGCCACGACGCTGACGATGCTCTCGCACAACACGGCCGTGCTGTTCCCGGTCGCGGTCGCCGCGTTCCTCGCCGTGCGCGCGGTGCGCGAGCGCGGTCGGCGTGACCCCGACCCGGACGCGTGGCCGACGCGGGCGTACGCGCTCGCGCTCGGCGGCGGGCTGCTGCTGTGGTCGGTGTGGCTGCCCGGCTTCCTGCACCAGGCCGCCGCCGTCGACGACGAGTTCTGGCTGCCCGCGCCGACGGTCGCGAAGGTGCTGGAGCACGTCCGCGACCTGGTGAGCGCCCGTGCCCCGGGCGAGCTGGTCGTCCCGCTCGTGCTGGCGGCGGTCGCGCTGGGCGGGCTCGGCGCGCGCCGGCTGCGCGGGCGCTCGGGGGTGGCGTTGCTGCTGGCGCTGCTGGTCGTCCTGCCTGCGCTCGGCGAGCTGGTCGCGAGCGTGCGCCGGCCGGTCTTCTACACGCAGACGCTCGTGTGGACCGCCGTCCCGCTGCTGGTACTGGTCGCGGCCGGTCTGCTCGCGCTGCGCCGCCGCCGGGTCACCGCAGCGGCGCTCGCGGTGGGCGCGCTGCTCGCCGTCAACGCGGTGTCGCTCGCGAACTACTACGACGACCCGGGCGTGGAGGACTGGCGCGGCGCGGCACGCTACCTCGCCGAGCAGGCGGAACCCGGTGATCTCGTGATCTTCGACGCCGCGTGGGGCCGGATCCCGTTCGACCACCACTACGCCGCCGAGGGTGGCCCGCTGCTGGACGTCCACGGCGTGCCGACGGAGCTGTTCGAGCGCGGCGAGCTGGAGTCGAAGGTGACGCCGGCCGACGTCCCACGCCTGGACACGCTCGTCGCGGGCAGGCCGCGGGTGTGGGTGGTCTACAGCCACGACTGGTACACCGACCCGGACCGGATCGTCGAGACACGCCTCGCCGAGACGCTGACCCCCGCCGGTGGCACCGAGCTGAGGTCGATCCGGATCGAGCGCTACACCGGGCGGTAGCCTCGTGCCGGTGGAGGGGGAGGTCTTCGGGCACTACCGCCTGGACGCGCTGATCGGGCGCGGCGGCATGGGCGAGGTGTTCCGGGCCGTCGACCTGCGGCGCAACCGGGTCGTCGCCCTCAAGCGGCTGCCGGGCCAGCTCGCCTCCGACGACGCCTACCGGCAGCGGTTCCAGCGCGAGGCGGCGCTGGTCGCCCGGCTCAACGAGCCGCACATCATCCCGATCCACGACTACGGCGAGATCGACGGCCGGCTCTTCCTCGACATGCGCCTCGTCGAGGGCGGCGACCTCGCCACCGAGCTCGCCGACGGCCCGCTGCCGGTCGCGCGGGCCGTGCACATCGTGTCGCAGATCGCGGACGCGCTCGACGCCGCGCACGCCGCGGGCCTGGTGCACCGCGACGTGAAGCCGCCCAACGTGCTGATCGTCCCCGCCCCGGGCGGCGACGGCCGCGAGGTCGTCTATCTCACCGATTTCGGCATCGCCCGCCAGCTGGACGGTCCGACGCTGTCGCAGGCCGGCGCCGTGATGGGCACCCTCGGCTACATGGCGCCGGAGCGGTTCACCGGCGACGACTGGGACGCCCGCGTGGACGTCTACTCGCTGGCGTGCGTGCTGTTCGAGTGCCTGGTCGGACGCAAGCCGTTCCGGGCCAGCAGCGTCTACGCGGCGATGCACGCCCATCTCAACGAGCCGCCGCCGCGGCCCACCGCGGAGCGTTCCGGCCTGTCCGAGGGGCTCGACGCCGTCGTCGCCCGCGGCATGGCGAAGGACCCTGCGGACCGCTACCCGACCGCCGGGGCGCTGGCCGCGGCGGCCCGCGCGCAGCTCGCCGAGCCGTTCACCGTGCCGGCGCCGCAGCCCGCGCGCCCGCGTGCCCGCACACCGCGGCTCGTCCCGCTCCCGGCAGGCGGTGCGCCGCCGGCGGGAACGGGTGGCTCCGGGCCGCTGCCGGCACCCGCACCGCCGCCGGACTCCGGCCCGGCGGCCGTCGCGCCTGCGCGCCTGCCCCGCAGGCGGCTGCTCACGATCGCGGGCGCTGTGGTCGCGGCTGGCGTCGTCGGGGCGGGCACCTGGGCGGGCCTGCGGGCCGCGGGGGTGATCCCCGCGGCCGGGCCGTGGCGGTTGCGGACCGGCGGGGAGGTCTACTCGTCCCCCGCCGTCGCCGACGGTGCCCTCTACGTGGGCAGCAACGACCGCTACCTCTACGCGGTGGACGCCGCCACCGGCCGCGAGCGCTGGCGCTACCTGGCCGCGGGTGCGATCACGTCCTCCCCCGCCGTCGCGGGCGGCGTCGTGTTCGTCGGCGGCAACGACCAGCGGCTGCACGCGGTGGACGCCGCCTCCGGCGCCACGGTCTGGCGCTTCGACACCGGCGGCGTGGTGCACTCCTCCCCCGCGGTCGCGGGCGGGCTGGTCTACGTCGGCTGCCGCGCGGACCAGCTGTGGGCGGTCGACGCGGCGACCGGTGTCGGCCGCTGGACCTTCGAGGGCGGCGACTGGTTCAACTCCTCCCCGGCGGTCGCGGGCGAGCGGGTGTTCGTCGGCTGCCGGGACGGGCGGGTGTACTGCGTGGACGCCCGGTCGGGGACGCGGCGCTGGCAGCACGTCACGTCCACCTCGGTCGACTCGTCGCCCACGGTGGTCGACGGGACGGTCTACATCGGCTCGGACGCCCGTGACGTCCTCGCCCTGGAGGCCACCGGCGGGACGCAGCGCTGGTCCTTCCGCGCGGGCGGCGGGGTGGCGTCCAGTCCCGCGGTGGCCGACGGCACCGTCTACGTCGGCAGCGACGACGGCAACCTGTACGCCCTCGACGCCGACACGGGCCGCGAGCGCTGGCGCCACCGCACCGGTGGCGGGATCCGGTCCTCGCCCGCCGTCGCGGGCGGGCTGGTGTACGTCGGCAGCGCCGACGGCAGCCTCTACGCCGTCGACACCGGGGGCGTGCTGCGCTGGCAGTTCCGCACCGGCGGGCCGATCGCCGACTCGTCGCCCGCCGTGGTGGACGGCCTCGTCGTCGTCGGCAGCACGGACGGCACCGTCTATGCCGTGGACGCGGCGACCGGGCAGGGCCCCGCGTGAGACCTCACGGCTCCAGGCGCCGCAGGACCGGCGGGAGGTCCGCCGCGTGCACCACCGCCAGGCGCTGCGTGGAGCGGGTGAGCGCGACGTAGAGATCGCTCGTGCCCCGCGGGGACTCCGCGAGGATCTCCGCAGGCTCGACGAGCACCACGGCGTCGAACTCCAGGCCCTTCGCCTTGGCCACCGGCAGGACGACGACGGGCGACTCGAGATCGGCCTCGGGGTCCGCGGGGCCGTCCGGGCCCGCGGGGCCCGGCTCGGGGGTGGCGTCGCCCAGGAGCCGCGACCGCAGCGCGTCCAACCGCCCGGCCGGCGCGAGGACGGCCGTGCGGCCCTCGCCCACCGCCGCCACCTCCTCGGCCAGCACCTTCGCGACGGTGTCGGCGAGCTCGTTCGCCCGGTCGCCCTGGGCCCGCACGGCCCGCGGCGGCACCCCCGTCGAGCGGACGGAGCGCGGCGGGGCGAGCGTCGGGTCGATCGTGGCGAGCAGGTCGTCGGCGACGTCCGCGATCTCCGACGGCGTGCGGTAGTTGACGGTGAGCTGTTCCAGCCGCCACCGGTTGGCCACGTACGGGCCGAGCACGTCGGCCCACGAGGAGGTGCCCGCGAGGTCGCCCGTCTGCGCGATGTCGCCCACGACCGTCATCGAGCGGCTCGGGCAGCGGCGCATGATCACCCGCCACGCCATCGCCGACAGTTCCTGCGCCTCGTCGACGATCACGTGCCCGTAGGTCCATTCCCGGTCCGCGGACGCCCGGTCCGCGGTGGAGTCGTAGCGGCGCACCTGCATGCGTTCGGCGAGCCGGTCCGCGTCGACGATGTCCGTGGCGCGCAGCAGCTCGGGATCGAGGTCCTCCTCCAGGTCGAGGACGTCCAGCACACCCTGCGCGTACTCGATCTCGGCCCGTAGCGCCTCGGCCTCGCGGGCGGCCCGCTCGCGCCCGTCGTCGCCCAGCAGCTCGGCCGCCTCGTCGAGCAGCGGGACGTCCGCGGGCGTCCAGCGCAGGCCCTCCGGGACGTCGGCCGCGGGCAGGGGCCGGTACAGCAGCGCCCGCTCGTGGGGCGGGAGCCGGCGCGCCACCGACGAGAGCCGCCGCGGGTCGGCGTACAGCTCGCCGAGCAGCTGCTGGGCCGAGAGCGTGGGCCAGAGCGCGTCCAGCTCGCGGGTGAGCGCGCGGCTCTCGCGCAGCTCCTGTCGGATGTCCTGCACGTCGCCCGCGTCGAGCAGGCCGCGCCCGCCCAGCGAGCGCGCCACCTGGTCGGCGAGCAGCCGGACCGCCTCGGCGTGGAAGACCCGCTTGGCCTCGTTGTGGGGCTTGCGGGAGCGCCGGGCGCGGGTCCGCGCGGCGTGCGCGATGTCGCGGTCCAGCCGCACCCTCTGCTGCTCGACGGTCAGCTCGATCGGGCGCCGCGGCACCTGCTGGCGGTCCCGGACGGCCGCGGCGATCACGGCGGCCATCTCGGAGCGGCCCTTCACGGCGGCGGCCTCGACCGGTTCGACGCGCCGGGCGTCCAGGTTCGGGAAGAGCTGGCCCACGGTCGAGAGCACCACGCTGGTCTCCCCCAGCGACGGCAGCACCTGGCCGATGTAGCGCAGGAACGTCGGGTTCGGCCCGACGACCAGCACGCCGCGCCGCGCCAGCCGGTCCCGGTGCGTGTAGAGCAGGTACGCGGCCCGGTGCAGCGCGACGGCCGTCTTGCCCGTGCCCGGCCCGCCCTGCACCACGAGGACACCGGACGGCTTGGCGCGGATGATCGCGTCCTGCTCGGCCTGGATCGTCGCGACGATGTCGCCCATCCGGCCGGTGCGGGCGGCACCCGCCGCGGCCAGGAGCGCGGCCTCGCTGGTCAGGCCGGAACTCGACGCTGTCGCGGCCTGCGCGTCGGAGAGATCGAGGACCTCGTCGTCGATCGCGACGACCTCGCGGCGGCGCGTGCGCAGGTGCCTGCGCCGCCGCATCCCCTCGGGCGACGCCGCGGTCGCCGTGTAGAAGGGGCGGGCGGCCGGGGCCCGCCAGTCCATGAGCAGCGGCTCGTACTCGTGCTCCTCGTCCAGCAGGCCCAGCCGGCCGATGTAGCGGCGCTCGCCGTCCTCGGCGTCGAGGCGACCGAACGCGAGCCCGTGCTCGGCGGCGCGCAGCGCCGCGAGCCGGTCGGTGTACATCGCGGCGGCGGCGTCGCGCTCGGTGAGCGCCTGCGGGGTGCCGACCGTCTCGTCGTGCAGGACGGCGGTGAGCCGCCGCGCGGTGTCGGCGCGGCGGCCGTCCAGGCGCTCGTAGAGCATCGCGACGTAGGCCTGCTCGTGCTCGAGCCCGTCCGCCGCGGGCGTGTCCGGTGCCGTGTTCGGTGCAGCGTCCGGTGCAGCGTCCGGGGACACGGAGAGGGCACTGTCGGTCAACTCATCAACCTTCACGGGGAGGCGCAGGGCGACTTACGAACGTACCAGCGTCGGGCACGCCACCTGGGCGCTGCTCCACCCGGCCGAGGTTTTCCGCCTCGGCCCGACGGGGTAGCTCCGAACGTGCACGCCTTCGCCATCCACCCGCGTCTTCGGGAACGTCGTGCCTGACCGGTCCCGGGACTCGGACTACGCGCACCTGGCGCCCGTGTTCGACGAGTTCGCCGGCCTCGAGCCGGAGGACCCGGCCCGGGAGGCGCTGCGCGGCAAGCTCGTCACCGGCTACCTGCCGGTCGTGCAGCACATCGCGCGCCGGTTCGCGGGCCGGGGCGAGCCCGTCGACGACCTGGAGCAGGCCGGCACCGTCGGCCTCATCAACGCCGTGGACCGGTTCGAGCCGTGCCGGGGGGTCGACTTCCTCTCCTATGCCGTGCCCACGATCACCGGCGAGATCCGCCGCCACTTCCGCGACCGGACCTGGTCCATGCGGGTGCCGCGGCGCCTGAAAGACCTCCAGGGTGCCATCACCGGCGCCGTCGGCCAGCTGTCGCAGGAGCTGGGGCGCGCCCCGCGGCCCAGCGAGATCGCCGCCCGCCTCGGCCTGCCCGTGGACGACGTCGTCGAGGGTCTGGACGCGCAGCGCGCCTACCGCTCCAGCTCCCTCGACGAGCTGGTCGCGGGCTCCGACACCACGCTCACCGAGACCCTCGGCGGTGCCGACGCGGAGCTGGAGAAGGTCGAGTACCGCCAGACGCTCGCGCCGCTGCTCGACGAGCTCCCCGACCGGGAACGCACGATCCTGGTGCTGCGGTTCTTCGGCAACATGACCCAGACCCAGATCGCGGACCGCGTGGGGATCTCCCAGATGCACGTCTCCCGGTTGCTCGCGCAGACGGTGGCGCAGCTGCGTCGGCGGATGACGGAGGACTGAGAGCCGGCCCACCGCCCGCACCGGTCCCGCCGCGTCCCGACGTCCGCCTGCCATCCGCGGCACCCCTGTGACGGTGCACAGCAACGGGGCGCCGTGCACACGTTCCACCGTCTGCACGGCGACGTCGCGGTGTGCACGGCACCCGAGGGTGTGCACGGTGCCGTCGTGTCCACGGGTGCCCCCGATCGGGACGCCGACGCGCCCGGACGGCTCGGCGATCCGCCGCAGGATCGCCGGTGCCGGGAAGCAGGCATCATCTGCGACATGGCCCAGCCCCCCGTACCCACCGCCGAGCCGTTCTACCTTCCCCGCGGCGAGGGCCGGTTCCACGCCACCCACTCGACGACCGGGCCGTGGTTCGCCGACGCCCAGCACGCCGGGCCGCCGTCCGCGCTGCTCGTGCGGGCGCTGGAGCGGTCCGCAGGCGTCCCGGACCCGCAGTTCAGCCGGGTGACCTTCGAGATCCTGGGCCCCGTGCCCGCGGGCGATGTGGAGGTGGCGGCGCAGGTGGACCGGGCCGGACGCGCGGTCGAGCTCAGCTCGGCCGTGCTGCACGCGGACGGGCGGGCGGTGATGCGGGCGACGGCGTGGCGCGTGGCGGCGGGCGACACGGCGGTGGCCGCGGTCGGGGACGCGCCGCCGCTGCCGCCGCCGTCGGAGGCGAGGGAGCGCGCCGAACGTCCCGACGGGTGGCTGCCCGGCTACGTGGACGCGATGGAGTGGCGGTGGGTGCACGGCTGGCTGGGCGAGCCCGGGCCGGGCGCGGTGTGGGGGCGGCTGCGGGTGCCGGTGGTGAAGGGCGAGGAGCCGACGCCGCTGCAGCGGCTCGCCGCGCTCGCCGACAGCGCCAACGGCGCGGGTGCGCCGCTGGACATCCGTTCGTGGCTGTTCGTCAACACCGACCTGACGCTGCATCTGCACCGGATGCCGGTCGGCGAGTGGATGGCGGTCGACGCCGCCACCGTCGTCGGCCCCACCGGGATGGGCACCGCGGCGGCGGCCCTGCACGACGAGCGCGGCCACCTCGGCCGCTGCGCGCAGGCGCTGATCGTGCGCCCGCGCTGACGGGAGGGGTCAGAGGCCGTTGGCGTCGATGGCCCGGCAGGACCGGATGTCCGTGGTGAGGATCGCCTTCGCGCCGATGTGGGCGAGCTTGTCCATCGCGGTGTTGACGCCCCGGCGCTCCACCATGGCCCGGACGGCACACCATGCCGGATCCGACAGCGGGGAGATCGTCGGCGCCTGCAGCCCGGGCGTGATGACCTTGGCCTGCTCCAGGATGTCCCGGGGGCAGTCGTACTCGATCATCAGGTAGCGGCGGGCCAGCACGACGCCGCGGAGGCGCTCGGTGAACACCGCCTTGGCCCGCCGGACGTCGTCGGTGTCGATGCGGTCCGGCCGCGACTCGCGCTCGATGAGCGCCGCCTCGGACTCCGCGATCGGCTCGCCGAAGGGCTTGAGGTTGTGCTGGCGCAGTGTCCGCCCGGACGACACGACGTCCGCCACGGCGTCCGCGAGGCCGAGCTGCACCGAGATCTCGACGGCGCCGTCCAGCTTGACGATCTCCGCCCGGATGCGGTTGCGCGCGAGGTGCGCCCGGACGAGGTGTGGGTAGGAGGTGGCGATGCGCTTGCCGTCCAGGTCCTCGAGCTTCCACTCCAGCCGGTCGTCGCAGGCGAAGCGGAACTTCGAGTGGCCGAACCCGAGGTCGAGCACCTTCTGGACCTGCTTGCCGGACTCCTCCATGAGGTCCGCCCCGGTGATCCCCAGTTGGAGGTCGCCGGAGCCGACGTAGGTGGAGATGTCCTTGGGACGCAGGTAGAAGAACTCGATCTGGTTCTCCTCGTCGAGCATGCTCAGGTCGCGCGCGTCGGTGCGCTGCCGGTAGCCCGCCTCGCGCATCATGACGGCGGCGGGCTCGGCGAGGGTCCCCTTGTTCGGGAGGGCGACGCGGAGCATCGGTGTCTCCTGGTTGGTGCGTGTGTGGCTCGTGCCGGGCGGACTAGAGGAACTTGTAGACGTCGTCGAGCGTCAGCCCACGACCGATCATGATCACTTGCGCCCGGTAGAGCAACTGTGAGATCTCCTCGGCGAGCGCGGCGTCGTCCTCGTGCTCGGCGGCCAGCCATACCTCGCCGGCCTCTTCGAGCAGCTTCTTGCCCTGCGCGTGCACGCCGGCGTCCAGCGCGTCGACGGTGCCCGACGACGCCGGCCTCTCCGCCGCCTTGTGGCTGAGCTCGGCGAAGAGCTCGTCGAAGGTCTTCACGTGTCCCCTCCCCCAACTTCTGTTTCCAGTGTCATCTGCGTGGTTCCCGAATCTCCCGAAAGGCCCGGGTCCGTCGTCCGCCGGACGCTCGCGTGCGCCCGGCGGACGACGGATCCCCTGGTCAGGACGGCACCGAACGGCCCAATCCTCCGACGAGAGGCAGTCCCAGGGAGATCAACGGTCCTCTCCGTCCGGTCAGGCGGCGGATCGCGTGTGGACGCGATGCAGCGTGGCCGCGACCACGGCGGGCGTGAGCCCCTCCAGCGAACGGCGCTCGACGCGGCGCGGCCCCGCGGGGACCGGCACCTCGCAGGGCACGACCAGGACCGCCGCCCCGGCTCGCTCGGCGGCCAGGGCACCCGTCGGCGAGTCCTCGATCGCGACACAGGCCTGCACCGGTACGCCGAGCAGCTCGGCCGCCCGGTGGTAGATGTCGGGCCGCGGCTTGCCGTGGGCCACCTCGTCCCCGCAGACGGTGACGTCGAAGTGCTCGCGGCCGATCGCGGGCAGCACCAGCTCGGTCAGGTCCCGCTCGGTGTTCGTGACGAGCGCCGTGGCCCAGCCCGCCGCCTTGACGACCCGCAGCGCCTCGCGCGCCCCGGCCCGCCACTCGAGACCGGCGGCGAACAGCTCCCCGGTGCGGCGGACGAGCTCGTCGCGGGCCCGGGCGAGCGCCGCGGGCCGCCGCGCCAGGCCGAGGTCTGCGAACAGGACGTCGAGCGTGTCGGCCATGTTCGAGCCGACGACGGCCTCGCGGGCGGCGGCGCTCAGCTCCCCGCCCAGCCAGGCGGCCGTCTCGCGCAGCGACACCGTCCAGACCTTCTCGGAGTCCACGAGCGTGCCGTCCATGTCCCACAGGACGGCCGCGACTCCGTGCGGCCGCCCGTCGATCGTGGACGCGGCGGGACGGCCGGGGCGGGGATCGCAGGCGGGCTCGTCGGTGGAGGTCACCACACCACCGTAACCTCCGAGCGGGGCGTATCCGGCGTGCACGCCGCCGCCGCCCGTAGGCTGGACCGATGACCGACCGCCAGCCGCGCCCCGACCGGGGGCCCCACGTGCCCGAGCTGGTCGACCCGGTGATGATCACCGCGTTCGAGGGGTGGAACGACGCGGGAGAGGCCGCGAGCACGGCGCTCGAGCACCTCGAGCTGACCTGGGACGCCACGCACCTCGCCGCGATCGACCCGGAGGAGTACTACGACTTCCAGGTCACCCGGCCGCACGTGCGCCACGCGGGCGGCGTCACCCGGCGCATCGAGTGGCAGACCACACGGCTGTCCGTGTGCCGCCTGCCCGGCACCGGACGCCACGCCGTGCTCGTCAACGGGATCGAGCCGAACCTGCGCTGGCGCACGTTCTGCGCCGAGCTGATGGAGCACGTGGACCGGCTGGGGATCACCAAGGTCGTGAACCTGGGCGCGCTGCTGACCGACGTCCCCCACACCCGGCCCACGCCGGTGAGCGGGATCACCCACGACCCGTCGGCGGTGGAGTCGCTGCGCGTCGAGCCGTCGAGCTACGAGGGGCCGACCGGGATCGTCGGGGTGTGGCACGACGCGTGCGTGAACGCCGGCGTCCCGGTGGTGTCGTTCTGGGCGGCGGTGCCCCACTACGTCGGCCAGACGAAGGTGCCGAAGGCGGCCGTGGCGCTGCTGCACCGCGTGGAGGAGGTCCTCGACGTCGAGGTGCCGCTCGGCGGGCTGCCGGAGCAGGCCGAGGAGTGGGAGCGCACGGTGAGCGAGATGGCCGAGGCGGACGACGAGGTGCGCGACTACGTGCGCCAGCTGGAGGAGCAGGCCGAGGCCGAGTCGGCCGTCGCCGACCTGGACGCCGACATGGACGGCGCCAGCGGGGACGCGATCGCGGCGGACTTCGAGCGCTACCTGCGCCGCCGGGGCAGCGGCGGTCCGGGCAGCTGACCGCCCGCCGGGAGGCGCTCGCCCGGGCGGGTCTCTACCTCGGGGGGTTCCTCGGGCCGTTCGGCGGCGGGCTCACGGTCGCGATGCTTCCCGAGCTGGGAGCCTCGTTCGGCACGACCGCCGAGGCCGCCACCGTCACCGTCACGGCGTACCTGCTGCCGTTCGCGGTGCTCATGCTCGTGTCGGGGACGCTCGGGGAGCGGTGGGGTCGGCGGCGGACGGTCGTGGCCGGCTACGTCGTGTACGTGCTGGCGTCGCTCGCCTGCGCGCTCGCGCCGACGATGCCGCAGCTGCTGGCCGCGCGTGGACTGCAGGGCGCGGCCAACGCGTTCACCACGCCGCTCGTGCTCGCCACGCTCGGCGCCACCGTGGCGCCGCAGCGGATGGGGCGGGCGCTGGGCTGGTTCGGGGCCCTGCAGGCGTTCGGGCAGACGTCCGCACCGCTGGTCGGGGGTCTCGCGGCGGAGCTGGACTGGCGCCTCGCGTTCGTGGGCACGGCGGTCGTCGCCGGGGGGCTCGCCGTCGTCGGGCTGCCGGCCGAGCCCCGCGACCCCGGCTCGGGCCCGCCGCCGCCCGCGCGGCTCGCGACGGCGCTGCGGCCGCGGGTGTTGCGGCTCGGGCTCGTCGCCGCGATCGGGTGGGGCTGCCTGGCCGGGCTGGGCTTCCTCGTGGCGCTGCGGCTGGAGGCGGACTTCGGGGCGGGCGCCGGCACCCGGGGTCTGGTGCTGACCTGCCTGGGCGCGGTCGGCATGCTCGCCGCCCGGTTCGTCGGGGGGCTCGCGGACCGCGTCGGGCCTCGCCGGTGCGTGCTGACCGGGGCGGGGCTCGGGGCGCTGCTCGTGGTCGGCATCGGCCTCGCGCCGGACCTGCTGCTGGTCGGTGCGCTCTGGGCGCTCGGCGGGGTCGCCACCCAGCTCGTCCTGGTCGGGGTGAACCTGCTCGTGCTCGGCGGGCCGGAGGGCAACCGCGGTGGGGCGATGTCGGTGGTGCTCTCCGTGCGGTTCCTCGGCGGGAGCCTCGCCCCCGTGGCGTTGACGCCGGTGTACGCGAGCCGGCCGGTCGCCGGGTTCCTGCTGCCCGCCGTGCTGATCGTCGCGCTCGTGCCGCTGCTGCTGCCCGGCCCGTCTCGGCCGCCGGGGACAGACCCGACGTCCCCGCGGGCCAGGGATCGCGACGGCGGGCCCGCGCCGGGATAACGTCGAGCCGACCGGACCGCCCGGAGTCGAGCGGGGAGGAACCATGGCCGAGCGAGCGAGCTACGACTGCGTCGTCGTGGGCAGCGGCCCGGGTGGGGCCACGGTCGCGCGCGAGCTGGCCCGAGGCGGTGCCCGGGTGCTCGTCGTCGAGCGGGGCAGCGCCGACCCGCCGAGCGGCCGGGCCGGGCAGATGCTGCGGGAGCTCTTCGTGCCGCGCCGCAGCGCCCACCTGACCGGATCGGTGCTGGTGCTGGGTGCGGCCACCCTGGGCGGCAGCTCGATGTACTTCTTCGGCACCGCGTGGGAGCCGCCGCACGACGTCCTCGCGCCGCACGGCCTGGACCTGCGGGCCGACGCGGACGCCCTGCGCACCGAGCTGGGCCCGGCGCCGCTGCCGCGCGAGCTGCTCGGTCCCCGGGCGCGCATCGTGGCGGACGCCGCCGGATCGATCGGGCTGGAGTGGGCGGCCCTGCCGAAGTTCGTGGACCAGGACCGGCTGCGCCGCGACGGCCTCGGCGCGTACCGGGCCGCCCGCTGGACGGCCCGGGAGTTCGTCGCGGACGCGGTGGCGGCGGGGGCGCGGGTGGCCACCGGGGCGACGGTGCGCCGGGTGCTGGTCTCCGGTGGGACGGCCACAGGCGTGGAGGTGGCCGCGGGCTCGCGGCGGGTGCAGGTGCGCGCGGACCTCGTGGTGCTCGCCGCGGGTGGCCTCGGATCGCCGATGCTGCTGCGGACGGCTGGGATCGCGGAGGCGGGCCGAGATTTCTTCTACGACCCCGTGCTGGCCGTCACGGGCTCCGTCGCCGGGCTGGACGCCGGGCCCGAGCCGCCGATGCTGGGCGCGGTCGACCGGCTCTGCGACGGCTATCTGCTCACCGACCTGTGCCGCCCGCGGTGGCTGCACAACGCCTTCACCGTCGCGGCCGGGCGCCCGGACCGGGTGTTCGCGTACCGCTCGTCGGTGACCGTGATGGTCAAGGCGCGCGACCTGCTCAGCGGCCGGCTGACCGCCCGCGGCGGGGTGGCCAAGCCGCTGATCGGCCCGGACCGTGCGGTGCTCGCCCGCGGTGCGGCGCAGGCCCGCGAGATCCTGCGCGCGGCCGGTGCGCGCGCCGTCCACCAGGCCGGGTACGTCGCCGTGCACCCCGGCGGGACGGCGAAGGTCGGCGACGTCGTCGACACCGACCTGCGCACGAGCGTGCCCGGGCTGTACGTGTGCGACGCGTCGGTGATCCCCGTCGCCTGGGGGATGCCGCCGACCTTCACGGTCATGGCGCTGGGCAGGCGGCTGGGCCGGCACCTGCTGGGTGCGGCGGATGCGCTGCCCGCGAAGCGCGCGGGGTCGGCGGACCGGACCGGCTGAGCAGCCGCTATCCCGCGTGCCGCTTCAGGTCGGCGAGGTCGATCCACTCCAGGGTGCGGGCGTGCGTCGCCTCCAGCACCACCGGCGGGGCCACGTCGGCGGCCAGTGCCTCGGCCCAGCGGCTCGCGCACAGGCACCACCGGTCCCCCGGGCGCAGCCCGCGGAAGCCGAGCTCAGGGCGCGGGGTGCTGAGATCGTTGCCCCGCTCGGCGCTGAACGCGAGGAACTCCGCGGTGACCCGCGCGCAGACGGTGTGCACGCCGAGGTCCTCGGCGCCGGTGTCGCAACAGCCGGTGCGGTAGAACCCGGTCATCGGGTCGGTGCCGCAGGGCTCCAGCTCACCGCCCAGCACGTTGTGCGCCATGCCGGGAGGGTGCCAGGCCCTCGGCGCACCCGCGCGGGCGGCCCTACCCCGAGCCGGACCGGCCGAGAGGAACGTCAGCGGGGTTCGCCGCGCGGTGGGCCCCGCTGGTGTGACGCTCGACCGCGGCGGTCGCCGCCCGGATCAGAGCGCCACGCCGAGCAGGGCGTCGACGGCGGTGCGCACGAGGGCGGGCGCGGCGGCGTCGGTCCCGCGGCGCTCCAGCGCCTCGGCCGCCCACGCGTCGACGGCCGCGAGCGCGCGCGGGGTGTCGAGGTCGTCGGCGAGGTGCGTGCGCAGCCGCGCCACCAGGTCCTCCCCGGGTGGACCGGCGGCGAGCGAGACGGCGTCGCGCCACCGCTCCAGCCGCTCCTGTGCCGTCGCCAGCAGCTCCGGCGTGTACGGGCGGTCGCTGCGGTAGTGCCCGGCGAGCAGGGCCAGCCGGATCGCGTTCGGGTCGACGTCCTGCGCCCGCAGCTTCGAGACGAACACCAGGTTGCCCCGCGACTTCGACATCTTCTCGCCGTCCAGCCCGATCATCCCGGTGTGGACGTAGTGGCGGGCGAACGGGTGCACGCCCGTGTGCGCCTCGGCGTGGGCCGCTCCGCACTCGTGGTGCGGGAAGATCAGGTCCGACCCGCCGCCGTTGACGTCGATCTGCGGACCGAGCCGGTTCAGGGCGATCGCGGCACACTCCACGTGCCACCCGGGACGTCCCGCGCCGAGGTTCGACTCCCACGACGGCTCGCCGGGCCGCGCCATCCGCCACAGCAGGGGATCGGTGGGGTGGCGCTTGCCGGGCCGGTCCGGGTCGCCGCCGCGCTCGCGGGCGATCTCGATCATCGTGGCCTCGTCGTAGTTCGACTCGTAGCCGAACCGCCCCGTCACCGACACGTCGAAGTAGACGTCGGGGTACTCCGGGTCGTCCACCCGGTACGCCGCCCCCGCGGCGAGCAGCTTGCCGACCAGCTCGGCGATCTCCCCCATCGCCTCGACGGCGCCGATGTAGTGGCGCGGCGGGAGCACCCGCAGGGCCTCCATGTCCTCGCGGAACAGCGCCGTCTCCCGCATCCCGAGCACGACCCAGTCGTCCTGGTCGCGGGCGGCGCGCTCCAGCAGCGGGTCGTCGATGTCGGTGACGTTCTGCACATAGTGCACGTCGTGGCCGAGATCGCGCCACACGCGGTTCACCAGGTCGAACGCGAGGTAGGTTGCGGCGTGGCCGAGGTGCGTGGCGTCGTAGGGGGTGATCCCGCAGACGTACATCGTGGCGGTGGGACCGGGAGCCGTCGGCCGCACCTGCGCGGTCGCCGTGTCGTAGAGCCGCAACGGCGGGCCCGCTCCGTCGAGCCGGGGGAGATCCACGGCAGCCCACGTGTCCATGCCCGACAACCTACGCGGCACCGTCCGGCCGGGGCGTAGCGCTCATCGGCAGAAGCGCTCACCAGTACTCCGCAGGCAGGCCCGACTCGATGTCGCGGGCGTGCCGGCGCGTGCAGTCCGGGCAGATCGCCCGCACCCGGCCGTCCGGCTCTCGCTCGACGGCCCACATCAGCGCGATCGGGTCCTCCGGGTCCCGTGGGCGCCCGCAGACCCGGCAGCTCTCCACGTCCGTCACCGCCCCATCGTGGCCCGGGTCCGGTGCGGGCCGTTCCGTGCAGGCTCGCCGACCGCTGATCAGCGCCGGGACCGCAGGTAGTCGGCGACCACCTCGGCCCCCAGCCCGTCCAGGCTCGGTGCGACGACGCGGCCGCCGCACCGGCGGGCGACGGAGTCCACGAAGCGGGCCAGCCGGGGATCGTCGCCGAGGATGAAGAACGTCACGGACGCCTGCAGGTTCGCCACCCGGTCGATCTCGCCGACCGTGGCGCGCAGCGTCTCGGGGCTCGGCGGGTAGTCGAAGACCGCGTGACCGTCCGGTTCCAGGTGCGCCGTCGGCTCGCCGTCGGTGACCACGAGGACGACGGGGCGGGCGTCGGGATGGCGGCGCAGGTGCTGCCCGGCGAGCAGGAGGGCGTGGTGCAGGTTGGTGCCCTGCTCCCAGGCGCCCTCCAGGCCGACCAGCTCCCCCAGCTCGACGCTGCGGGCGTGGCGGCCGAACGTGATCAGCTTCAGGTCGTCCCCGCGGAAGCGGGTGGAGACGAGCTGGTGCAGCGCGAGCGCCGTGCGCTTCATCGGCACCCAGCGGCCGTCCTGCACCATCGACCAGGACGTGTCGACGCACAGTGCGACCGCCGCCCGGGTGCGCTGCTCGGTCTCGACGATCTCCACGTCCGTGACGTCGAGGCGGCGCTCGTCGCCGCCCGCCCGGCGCAGGAGCGCGTTCGTCAGGGTGCGGGGGACGTTCCACGCCTCGGTGTCGCCGAACGCCCACGGCCGCGACGCCCCGGTGGGCTCCCCCGCCGAGCCGCTGCGCCGCGTGGCGCGCTCGCCGCCGCGGCCACCGATGCGGTCCACGACGTCGCGGAGCGCCGACTCCCCGAGCCGGCGCAGCGCCTTCGGCGACAGACGCAGCGACCCGTCCGGCAGCCGCTCGAACAGGCCCTGGCGTTGCAGCTCGCGTTCCAGGTCCGCGAGCGCCCGGGCGTCGACGCGGGCCTGCTCGCCGAGCGCGGCCTCCAGCGCGTCGAGGTCGACGTCCTCCATGCGCGCACCGGGATAGCTCTGGGCGAGCTGCTCGGCGAGCGCGTCCAGCCGCCCGAGCTCCTCCAGCGCGCGGGTGGCCTCGCCCATCCCGAGCGGGTTGTCGCCGCGGAACCGCCCGCGGCCCAGCCAGTCCTCGCCGGGGCGCAGGCCCTGCAGCTGGGCGTCGAGCTCGCCGAGAGCCTGCGCGAGGCGCGGATCGCCGAACGCCTGCTGCGACAGCTCCGCGAGCTCCGCGCGCTGCTCGGCCGACATCGAGTTGAGCATCCGCTGGGCGGCCGCGGCGCGCTCGGCGAGGAGATCGACGAGTTCCTCGGTGGTGCGCGGGTTCTCCGGGAAGAACTCGCCGTGGCGGCGCATGAACTCGGCGAACTGCTCCGTGGTGTCGCGGCCCTGCGCGTGCTGGGCCAACAGGGCGTTGAGGTCGTCGAGCATCTCGCGGATGCGCTCGACGTCCTGCGGCGTCGCGTTCTCCAGGGCCTGCTTCATCCCGGCGAAGCGCTGGTCCAGCAGCTCGCGCCCGAGCAGGTCACGGATCTCCTCGTACGCCTCGCGGGCCTCGCTGGAGCGCCAGTCGTAGGAGTCCAGCTCGCGCACCGCCCCGCCGGTGTCCGACGGCAGCGCGTCGAGCTGCATCTCCCGGAACCGGGCGTCGTCGGAGTCGTCGGCGTCGTCACTGCCCAGCGCGTCCCGCTCGGCGTCGAGGGCACGCTGCAGCAGCTCGCGGACCTGCTGCAGCGTGCCGTCGAGCCGGTTCTGCCGCTGCAGGCGGCTGCGGCGTTGCCAGATCTCGCGGGTCAGCTCGTCCAGCCCGCGCCTGCCGTCCAGTCCGCGGCGCAGCAGCTCCTGCAACGCCGTGCGCGGCGAGGAGCCCTCCATCACGTCGCGGCCGATCTGCTCCATGGCCGACCGCAGGTCCAGCGGCGCGGCCAGCGGATCGGGCCCGTCGACGTAGCGGCCGTAGCGGTAGCCGGGGCGTCGTCTGCTCATCGGCGTCCACGCTACGCCGCAGGAACCCCGAGGCCCCCGTCGAGAACGACGTTGTGCAGCCTGGAACGCCCTGTTGATCAGCGCAAGGTCGTTCTCGACGGGGGGACCCGGGTGCTCAGCCGTAGGAGACGGTGTCGTCGTCCGCGGTGTCCTTCGCCAGCCGCCGCGTGAGGAACAGCAGCTCCAGCGCCAGCTCGGCCGCGGACGCCATCGGGCCGGGGTCCTCGGTGCCGGCCGCGCCGAGCCGTCGCGCGATCTCGGTGAGCACCGGCACCTGCGGCAGTGCGCGCACGACCTCGGCCGCCGGGACGCGTTCCCCCGTGCGCACCGGCGACTCGGCGACCGCCTCGGCGAGCGGCGTGAGGTCCAGCCCCCGCAGCCGGGCCCGCGCCGTGTCCGCGGTGGCGCGCCGCAGCAGATGCTCGAGGTGCTCGGACTCGCGGCCCTCCTCACCGGAGGCGAACTCCAGCTTGCCCCGCAGGACGTCAGGGACGGCCTCCAGGTCGACCGGACGGGCCGTCGCGCCCTCCTCGCCGGTGATCGCGGCGCGCCGCAGCGCTGAGGCGGCCACCGTCTCCGCGGCGGCGACGGCGAAGCGTGCCGACACCCCGGAGCCCTGGTCGATCGCGCTGGACTCGCGCAGCGCGCGGGTGAGCCGCGCGACCACCTCCACGAGGTGTGCCGGGACGTCCGCGCGCAGCCGCGCCTCCTGGCGGACGAGCGCGACCTCGTCACCCAGCTCCAGCGGGTAGTGCGTGCGCACCTCGGCACCGAAGCGGTCCTTGAGCGGGGTGATGATCCGCCCGCGGTTGGTGTAGTCCTCGGGGTTCGCGCTGGCGACGAGCAGGACGTCCAGGGGCAGGCGCAGCGTGTAGCCGCGGACCTGGATGTCGCGCTCCTCCATGACGTTGAGCAGGGCCACCTGGATGCGCTCGGCGAGGTCGGGCAGCTCGTTGATCGCGACGATGCCGCGGTGGGCGCGGGGCACGAGGCCGTAGTGGATGGTCTCGGGATCGCCGAGGGAGCGGCCCTCGGCGACCTTCACGGGATCGACGTCGCCGATGAGGTCCGCGACCGCGGTGTCCGGCGTGGCGAGCTTCTCGGTGTAGCGCTCGTCGCGGTGACGCCAGGCCACGGGCAGCTCGTCGCCCAGCTCGGCGGCGCGCCGCCGGGAGACCGGCGTGATCGGCTCGTACGGGTGCTCGCCGAGCTCCGAGCCCGCGATGACGGGCGTCCACTCGTCGAGCAGCCCGACGAGCGAGCGCAGCAGCCGCGTCTTGCCCTGGCCGCGCTCCCCCAGCAGCACCACGTCGTGGCCCGCGATGAGGGCCCGCTCCAGTTGCGGCAGCACCGTGGACTCGAACCCGACGATGCCGGGCCAGGGATCGGCGCCGGCGCGCAGCGCGGCGAGCAGGTTGACGCGGATCTCGTCCTTGACGGACCGGGCTTCGTGGCCGGTGGCGCGCAGGGCGCCGAGGGTGGCGGGCAGGTCCGGGGCGGGAGTCGCTACGGGCACGCCTGACACGCTACGCCCCGCCATCGGCAAACTTGTGGCATAAGTCTGGCGATTGCTGATAGGGGGCGACTAGCCTATGGCGACCCTGTTCCCCGATTCGACGGGAGCCCATGGTGGACGCGATCCTCGCCATGCACATGAGCGACGGACTGATCAACGGCCCCGTGGCCGCCGCGTGCGGCCTGATCGCGATCGTCATGCTCGCGATCGCCGTGGTCCGCGCCCGCTCCGACCTCGACGATCGCACGGCGCCGATGGCGGGGCTGGTCACCGCGTTCGTCTTCGCGGTCCAGATGATCAACTTTCCGATCCTGCCGGGCGCCAGCGGGCACCTGCTCGGCGGTGCGCTCGTCGCGATCCTGGTCGGCCCCTGGGTGGGCATGATCTGCATCTCGATCGTGCTGGCCGTCCAGGCCCTCCTGTTCGCCGACGGTGGGCTCACCGCGCTGGGCGCGAACATCGTGAACATGGCGATCATCAGCGTGTTCGTCGGCTACGGGGTGGCGATGCTGATGCGCGGGGCCGCCCGGCGCAGCCGCGGTGGCCTGCTCGCCACCGCGTTCCTCGCCGCGCTCCTCGGTACCGTCGCCGCCTCGCTCGGGTTCGTCGTCGAGTACGCGATCGGCGGCGCGGGTGGCGCCTCGCTCGGCACCGTGTTCGTGCTGATGGTCGGCTTCCACGTCCTCATCGGGATCGGCGAGGGCGTGATCACCGCGGCGACGGTCGGAGCTGTCGCGGCCATCCGGCCCGACCTCGTGTACCTCCTGCGTGGCTCCGGCCCCGCACTCGAGCTGCGCGGAAAGTCCACCAGCGACGTCACCGAGGAGAGCGCGTCGTGACCACCTCCACCTCCACCACCAAGGGCGTCCGGTTCTACGTCGGGTTCCTGCTCGTCGCGCTGATCATCGCGGGCGGTGTGTCGTACTTCGCGAGCAGCTCCCCGGACGGGCTGGACAGCGTGACGCTGCACGGGTGTGTGCTCAACGCGGACGGTGAGCCCGAGGCGGGCACGTGCATCGCCCAGAACGCCACCGACCACCACCTCGCCGAGAGCCCGTTCGCGGACTACGCGCTCTTCGGCGGCGACGGGACCGTCGGGGCGGCCGGCGTCGTCGGAGTCCTGGTCTGCGTGGTCGTCGCCGGCGGGCTGTTCTGGCTGCTCCGCCGCCGCACGCCGAACAGCTGAGTCGTGGGTGCCGGACACGCCCATCCGCTGTACCGGCCGGGAACGTCCCCGGTCCACCGGCTCCCGGCCGAGGTCAAGATCGTCGCGGCGTTCCTGGGTGTGGTGTGCGTGGTCGCCACGCCGCGCGAGGCGTTCGCGGTCTTCGGCGGCTACCTGCTGCTGCTCGCCGCCGTGTGGGTGGCCGCGCAGATACCGCCGGGATGGATCGCCCGGCGCGCGCTGATCGAAGCGCCGTTCGTGGTCCTCGCGGTGCTGCTGCCGTTCGCCGAGGGCGGGCCGACCGTCGAGTGGCTGGGCCTCACGCTGTCCGAGCACGGCCTGCTCGCCGCGTGGAACATCCTCGTCAAGGGGACGCTGGGCGTGCTCACCTCGCTCACGCTCGCCGCCACCACGCCGCTGCGCGACCTACTGCTGGGCATGCAGCGGCTGCACGCCCCGGACCTGGTGGTGACGATCGCGACGCTCATGCTGCGCTACGTCGACGTCATCGCGGGCGAGGCCCGGCGGATGCGCCTGGCCCGGATCGCCCGCGGCCACGACCCGAGGTTCCTCTGGCAGGCCGGGGCGACGGCGCGAGGCATTGGGAGCCTGTTCGTCCGCTCGTACGAGCGCGGCGAGCGGGTGCACCTCGCGATGCTCTCCCGCGGCTGGACGGGCTCGATGCCCCCGCTCGACACCGCCACCACCACCCGCCGGGACTGGATGGTCGGGCTCGCGCCGGTCGCCGTCGCCGCGGCGCTCGCCGTCGCCGGCTGGGTCACGACCTGAACGAGGAGGACGAGCCCGTGGTGCAGCCCCTACCCGCAGCGGAGCCGGCGGATCGGACGGCCGTCCCGCCGTCACTGGAGGTCGCCCGGCTCGCCTACGCCTACCCGGACGGGCACCAGGCCCTCTACGGGGTCGACCTGCGCATCGAACGCGGCGAGCGGGTGGCGCTGCTCGGTCCGAACGGCGCGGGGAAGACGACGCTCGTGCTGCACCTCAACGGGATCCTCACCGGCGGCCACGGCAGCGT
>NZ_JBFWVQ010000078.1:18035-28846 GCF_050246655.1 Pseudonocardia sp. | reverse complement strand
CGCGACCAGCCCGAACGTCACCTGCGTTCGGCGGCGGCGCAGCTGGCGCACCAGCTCGACCCGCAGCGGCAGGGTGTGGTTCGGGCGGTAGCCCGTGGTGGATGCGACAGCCGTCATATCGACCGGTCCTTCCCTGCGTCGATGATCGGCTCCGGCCCGGACTCCGCTCCTCGCTCGCCGGCGCTCGCTGCGATGCTCATTCGGGACCTCCGCCTCCGACGAGCTGCAGGAACGCGTCCTCCAGGCGGCGTCTCGGACCCGCGCCCGTGACCCCGATCCCGGCCGTCACCAGCGCCTTCACCGCGTCCGCGCGCGGGGTGCCGTTCAGCTCGGCGTGCACCGTGCCGGGCCCGTCGATCTCGACGTCGCGCACGCCGTCCAGCGCCGCGAGGACCTCCGCCGCCCGCTGCGGGGAGTCCACCGCGAAGCTCGCGCCCCCGCCGCCCGCGATGATCTCCTCGACGGCGCCGTGGGCCACGACCCGCCCGTGGTGCATGACGACGACGTGCGAGCAGGTCTGCTCCACCTCCGCGAGCAGGTGGCTCGACACCAGCACCGCGCGCCCGCCCGAGGCGTAGTCGCGCAGCACCTCGCGCATGGCGTGGATCTGCGGCGGATCCAGCCCGTTGGTGGGCTCGTCGAGCACGAGCAGCTCCGGCAGGCCGAGCATCGCCTGCGCGATCGCGAGCCGCTGGCGCATCCCGTGGCTGTAGGTGCCGACCCGGCGCTCGATCGAGGTGCCCAGCCCGGCGATCTCCAGCGCCTCCTCCAGGTGCGCCTCCTGCGCGGGACGGCCCGTCGCGGCCCAGTACAGTCGCAGGTTGTCCGCGCCCGACAGGTGCGGCAGGAACCCGGGGCCCTCGACGAAGGCCCCGATCCGGGCCAGCACCGGCGCCCCCGGCCCGACGGGCTCGCCGAACGCGCGGATCGTGCCCGCGGTGGGGCTGATGAGGCCCATGAGCATGCGCAGCACCGTGGTCTTGCCCGCGCCGTTCGGGCCGAGCAGGCCGAGCACCATCCCCGGCTCGACGGTGAGGGAGACGTCGCGCACCGCGCTGAACCCGCCCTTGTACGTCTTCGCGAGTCCCGCGATCTCCAGCGGCAGGGCGTCCGGGTCCGGTGCCGGGACCACCGCGGTGCGGGAGCGCCACCGCGCCACGAGCCACGCGACCAGCACCGCGGCGAGCACCCCCGCGATGCCCACCGCGGGCAGGAGCGGGACGGTGTTCGCGGTGACGGCCTCGCCGGGCACGACGGGGACGGCCAGCCGGGCGTCCGCGAGGCCGACGCGCCACACCGCGGGACCGACCGGCGCGGCGTAGGCCTGGTCCGTGGTGCTGAACGAGACGATCAGCCGGTTGCCCGCCTCGATCGGCGCGACCACCGCGGGCAGCGTGACCGTGACCTGCGTCGGGCTCCCGTCCGCCGGTACGGGCACCCGGATCGGTGCGACGGCGCCGCCGAGGAGCGTGCGCAGCCCGTCCGGGGCGGCTTCGTAGACCTTGCCGAACAGCACCGCGTCGTCCGCCGCCGGCTGGCCCGGCACGCGCGCGACGGTGATCGTGACCCGGGGCGTGCCCGCGACCAGCACGGGCTCGGTCATCGGGTCGGTGCGGAAGAGGGCCGACTGGCCCGGCAGCTCCGCGGTGACGGCGGCGATCCGCCCGCCCGCGCTGCCGATCCGCCCGCCCAGGCCGGGCAGCGACGTGATCGCCGCCGGGTTCGCCCCCGGCGGCAGGACGGCGAGCTGCGGCTCTCCGGCCAGCGCGTACGGGATCTCCGCCACGGGCGCGGTGCCCGGCAGGCCCGGGTAGGCCGCGGCCTCGATCGTGCGGCCGGTGGGGGTGTCGCCACCCGTACGGACCCCGCTCTCGACCGCGTAGGAGAACCCGGTTCCGGGGTCCTCGCCGCGCCCCGCGAGGTGGAACTCGAACCAGTCGCCGATCTGCTCGCGCACGCGGGCGTCCGGGGCGGCGCCGTCGTGGCCGCCCGCGAACCACAGCACCTTCACCGTGGCGCCGGTGGCCGCGATCTGGCGCGCGTTGGCATCGGCCTGCTCCAGGCCGAAGAGGGTGTCCTGCTCGCCCTGGACGAGCAGGGTGGGCGCGGTGATCCGACCGGTCACCGACGCGGGGGAGGAGCGGGCCAGCAGCTGCGCCGTCGCGGGGGAGAGCCGCCCCGTGACCGCTGCCTCGGTGTAGGCGGCGCAGGCCGCGGCGGTGAAGCGGCCGCAGGTGACGGGGGTGGCGGGCCCCGGGGAGGCGCTGTCGGGAGCGGGGATGCCGGGAGTAGGGCCGCCCGCCGCGACCTCGGGGCCAGCCCCCGCGCCGGGATCCTCCAGGCCGGCGCCCGCGGGTGCCCCCGGCGCGTTGCCGGAGCCGCCCGAGTCGCCGGAGTCGCCGGAGCCGCCCGAGGAGAAGAACACCCCCGCCCAGCCGCGCTTGAACACGCCGTCGCCGGCGAACACCCCGTGCGCGGGGGTGTCGACCGGCGGTGGGGACGTCGCCGCTGCGTTGGGGAACAGCGCCTGCCCGAGGTCGTTCCAGGTGATCACGGGCGCGACGGCGTCCACCCGCTGGTCGTCGCCCGCGAGCAACAGCGCGAGCGCTCCGCCGTAGGACGCGCCGCTGACGCCGACGCGCGGGTCGCCCGGCCCGTCCTGGGTCACCTCGGGCCGGGCGGCGAGCCAGTCCACCAGCGCGCGGGCGTCGGCGACCTCCGCGTCGGGGGAGTTCAGTGCGATCTGCCCCGTGCTCGCCCCGAACCCGCGCGCCGACCAGGCGAGCACCACGAAGCCGCGCGCGGCGAGGTCCCGGGCGTCCGCGTCCACCGACGCCTTGCTGCCCCCGAAGCCGTGGGCCAGCAGCACCGCGGGCGCCGGCGTGCTCGTCGGCAGGTAGAGCGTGGTGTCGAGGCTCACGCCCGCGCCCTCGACGCGCTGCTCGGTGACCTGGGGTGCCGACGGGGCCGCGGCGGCCGCGGTCCCGGGCAGGCATGCGATCAGCAGCGCCGTCAACGCGGCGACGGCCGCCGTCCGGCGGGCCCTCGGGGGTGGCACGCCGTCCACGTTAGGCGAACGTGCGTGGCGGGGCCGTGAGGCCGGGATCGAGCCGGTCGTAGGGGTGTGTTCGCTCACGGACGGGAACCCTGGGTAGCAGTCCGTGCGACCCATCGGTCACACTGGCAGCCGACCGCAGGGGAGTATCCCGCTCGCGATGGCGTCGTCAACACGGTGGCTGTGCCGATTCGGCAGGTCACCCGGCGTCATGGGTCGGCCGCTCGTCAGCCGACGGGAGAGACCTCGGGCCGCTTTATGCTGCCCGTACTACCCTGGAGGCACGTGTGAACGTCCCCACATGGCTGTGGTTGGCCACGATCGGCGGCCTGATCGCCATCGTCCTGGTCGACCTGTTCGTCGTGGACCACAACCCGCATGCCGTCACGATCCGTGAGGCGACGCGGTGGGTGTTGTTCTACATGGGCCTAGCGGTGCTGTTCGGCCTCGGTGTCTGGTACTTCGCCGGTGGTGTCTACGCCGGGGAGTTCTTCGCGGGCTACATCACCGAGTACTCGCTCTCGGTGGACAACCTGTTCATCTTCCTGATCATCATGAGCGCGTTCGCCGTGCCCGCCGAGCACCAGCACCGGGTACTGCTCGTCGGCATCGTCATCGCGCTGATCATGCGGGGCATCTTCATCGCCATCGGGGCGGCCGCGATCTCGGCGTTCAGCTGGGTGTTCTACCTGTTCGCCGTGATCCTCGTCGTCACAGCGGTGAACCTGGTGCGCCAGGGCACGGAGCACGACGACGAGTACACCGAGCCGCGCGCGCTGGGCCTGGTCCGCAAGGTGGTGCCGGTCACCGACGGCTTCCACGGCCCGAAGTCCTTCGTGCGGGTGGACGGCCGCCTGATGGCCACGCCGATGCTCATGGTGATGCTCGCGATCGGGTTCACCGACCTGCTGTTCGCGCTGGACTCGATCCCCGCCATCTTCGGCCTCACCCAGGAGGCCTACCTCGTCTTCACGGCCAACGCGTTCGCGCTGATGGGCCTGCGCCAGCTGTACTTCCTGCTCGGGGGCCTGCTGGCCAAGCTCGTCTACCTGTCCTACGGCCTGGCGATCATCCTCGCCTTCATCGGCGTGAAGCTGGTGCTGCACGCGCTGCACGAGAACACGCTGCCGTTCATCAACGGCGGTGAGCCCGTGCCCGTCCCGGAGATCGGCATCGCGGTGTCGCTGAGCGTCATCGTCGGCGTGCTGGTGATCACGACGATCGCCAGCCTGATCAAGGTGCGGCGCGACCCCGACGCGGTCCACTCCACCCCCATCAGCTCGCCGGTGGCCGAGCACGACGACCAGCAGGCGCCGCCGCCCGCCCCGGAGCGGACGGTCGACCGCGCGGACGAGCCGGACAACGCGCGGCGCTGAGTTCTGCCGCCCGGCTGCCGACCGGGTTCAGCCGGGCGGCAGGTGATGCAGCGTCACCTCGTCGAGGACGCCGCCGCGGACCGTCGCCGTCATCCAGGTGAACGTGGGCCGGCGACGACGGTCGGTGGGGGATCCGGGGTTGAGCAACCGCAGCCGGGAGCCGTCCGGGCGGTGCGCCACGCTGTCCCAGGGGATGTGGCTGTGCCCGAAGACGAGCACGTCGTCGTCGGGGAACGCGCGGGCGCAGCGCCGTTCCCGGCCCGCCGCGGCGCCGGTCTCGTGCACGACGGCGAGCCGCAGCCCGTCCAGCTCGACGCGGGCCACCTCGGGGAGCCGTTCCCGCAGCTCGGGGCCGTCGTTGTTGCCGAAAACGCCGACGAGCCGGGCGGCGCGGGCGGCCAGCGCGTCCAGCAGGGCGACGCTCACCCAGTCCCCGGCGTGCACCACCATGTCCGCGGCGTCGGCACCGTCGACGGCGGCCCAGACGGGCGCGGGCAGGTCCCGCGCCCGCCCCGTCGACCGGTCCGGCAGGTGCGTGTCGGCGATCAGCAGGAGCTTCAGCTCACGCCCAGCAGGTCCACGACGAAGATCAGCGTCTCGTTGGGCTTGATCGCGCCGCCCGCGCCCCGCGCGCCGTAACCCAGGTGCGGCGGGATGACCAGCCGCCGCCTGCCGCCGACCTTCATCCCCGCCACGCCCTGGTCCCACCCGCTGATGACGCGGCCCGCCCCGAGCGGGAAGCGGAAGGGCTGGCCACGGTTCCAGGAGGCGTCGAACTCCTCGCCGGTGGAGTGGGCGACGCCGACGTAGTGCACGGTGACGACCTGGCCCGCACTGGCCTCGTCGCCCTCGCCGGTGATGATGTCGGTGATCTCCAGATCGGTCGGCGGCGGGCCCTCGACGGGGTCGATCTCGGGGCGCTGCGGTGCGGGCACGGCTTCCTCCTCCTTGCTCTCGGTCGGTGTTGCAGCCTGCCAGACTCACCCGGGAGGAGTAGACAGGGAGGTCGTGAGCATCGCGAAGCAGTCGGCGGAGGAGCGCTCCGCCGAGCCTGATCCGCGGCGGTGGCGGGCGCTGTCGGTCACGCTGACGGCGGGCTTCATGACCCTGCTCGACGTCAGCATCGTCGCGGTCGCGCTGCCGTCCATCCAGCACAGCCTCGCAACGGACGCCGCGGGCGTGCAGTGGGTCGTGTCGGGGTACGCGCTCACGTTCGGGCTCGCGCTCGTGCCCGCGGGCCGGGTGGGCGACGCCATGGGGCGGCGACGGATGTTCCTGCTGGCCCTGGCCGGGTTCGTGCTCTGCAGCGCCCTCGCCGGGATGGCGTCGACCATCGGCCTGTTGATCGCCGCCCGCCTCGCGCAGGGTCTGGCGGCCGGGGCGCTCGCCCCGCAGAACTCGGCGCTCATCCAGAGCCTGTTCCGCGGCGAGGAGCGCGGGCGCGCGTTCGGCCTGTTCGGGGCCACGGTCGGGATCTCGACGGCGGTGGGGCCGGTCGTCGGCGGCGTGCTGCTGGCACTGGCGGGCGGGCCGGAGGGCTGGCGGTGGATCTTCCTCGTGAACGTGCCCATCGGGGTGGTGGCGCTGGTGCTGGCGGTGCGCCTGCTCCCGCGCGACGGCTCCGGCGGGAACGGCGGCGACCTGGACCTCGTCGGGGTCGCTCTGCTCGGTACGGCGGTGCTGGCGGTGCTGCTGCCGCTGGTACGCGCCTCGACGGGCGGGCTCGGCCAGTGGTGGCTGTTCCCGGCCGGGGCGGCTCTCGCGGCGGCGTTCGTCGCGTGGGAACACCGCGTGGTGGCCCGCGGGCGGGAACCGCTGCTGGACCCGCGGCTGGTGCGCGCCACCCCCGGCTACGCCGCCGGGGCGACGATCGGCTTCACCTACTTCATCGGGTTCAGCGGGATCTGGCTGGTGCTCGCCGTCTTCTTCCAGACCGGGCTGGGCTACCCGCCGCTCTGGTCGGGCCTTGCGGTCACGCCGTTCGCGCTCGGCTCCGCGATGTCCTCGGCGCTGGGCGGGCGGCTGGTCGAGCGCCACGGCCGCACGCTCACCGTCCTCGGCCTGACCGGGGTGACGGTCGGCCTGGCCGCGGCCGCCCTGGTACTGCTGCTCGTGCCGCCGGCGTCGGCAGGGCTCGCCGTCGCCGCGCCGATGCTCCTCGCCGGGATCGGCGGCGGCCTGGTGATCTCGCCGAACGTCACCCTGACCCTGCGCTGCGTGCCCGTCCGCTCGGCGGGCTCCGCGGGCGGCGCGCTGCAGACCGGGCAGCGCATCGGCGCCGCCGTCGGCACCGCGGGGCTGGCGGGACTCTTCTACGCGACCCTCGCGGGCACGGGCGGCGACTACCCCGTCGCGGTGGCCACCGCGCTCGGCGGGGCACTGGTGCCGATGCTCGCCGCGCTCGCGCTGGCGATCCGGGACCGGCGCAGGCGCCCGGACCGCGGGCCCGACACCGAGCCGGCCGTGAAGTACGCCGACCACCCCTGAGCGCCACCCATCCCTGACGCCTATCCCTGCCGCGGCGGGACCCCCAGCGCGTCGCACAGGAACCGCACCTGCAGCAACAGGAGGTTCTCCGCCACGACCTCCTGCGGCGTCATGTGCGTCACCCCGGACAGCGGCAGCACCGCGTGCGGGCGGCCCGCGGCCAGCAGCGCGGACGACAGCCGCAGCGTGTGCGCCGCCACGACGTTGTCGTCGGCAAGGCCGTGCACCAGCAGCAGCGGCCGGGTCAGCGACGCGGCCTCGTCGAGCAGCGACGAGTGGGCGTAGGCCGCCGGGTCGACGTCCGGGTGGCCCAGGTAGCGCTCGGTGTAGTGGGTGTCGTACAGCGCCCAGTCCGTGACGGGCGCGCCCGCGACGGCGGCGTGGAAGACGTCCGGGCGGCGCAGCACCGCCAGGGCGGCCAGATAGCCGCCGAAGGACCAGCCCCGGATGCCGACGCGGCGCAGGTCCAGGTCCGGGTGGTCCTCGGCGAGCGCGTGCAGCGCGTCCACCTGGTCGGCGAGGACGGGCCCGGCGAGATCGCCGTGGACGGCCCGCTCGAAGGCCGGACCGCGCCCCGGCGTGCCGCGCCCGTCCACGACGACGACGGCGAAGCCCTGGTCGGCGAACCACTGGCCGGTGAGGTGGGCGCCCCGCGCGGCGATCACGCGTTGCCCGTGCGGGCCGCCGTAGGGGTCCAAGAGGACCGGGAGCGGGGTGCCCGGCTCGTGCCAGGAGGGCAGCACCAGCGCGGTGCGCAGCGCCCGCTCGCCCGCCGCGAGCAGCGTGACGCGCGGGACGAGGCCGGGCGCGTCGGCGTGGGAGGTGATCGTCACGGGCGCGCCGTGCGCGCGGCAGGCCGTCGTCGTCGCCCCGTCGGTGTCCAGGGTGTGCGCGATCACCAGCAGCGTGCCGCCGCAGAGGCGACCGCCGTACACGCCCTCCTCCGGCGTGCGCCGCTCCAGCCCGCTCGGCGACCAGGACCACAGCGCCGTGCTCGCCGGGTCGGCGCCGCTCGCGCTGAACAGCACGGTCTCGCCATCCACGTCGGACACGCCCCTGACCTGCAGATCCGGCGGCGTGACCGGGGTCCCGTCCACGATCAGCCGGTGGGCGCCGTCGGCGGGGGCGACGGTGACCAGGGCCCCGTCCGACAGGTGCACCGGCACGCCCGCGACGATGTCGACCCACGCGTCGTCGGTGATCGTGTGGATCTCCCGGGTCTGCCCGGTCTGCGCGTCGACCTCCAGGAAGCGCAGGGCCTTCTGGTCGCGCGGCTGCACCACGACGAGCAGCGCGTGCGCGTCCCACACGACGTCCGCGACGTACTCGTCCCGCTCGGCGTCCCACGTCACCGGCGTCCGCGCGCCGCCGACCGTGACGATCTCCAGCGTCACCCGCGCGTTGGCCGTACCCGCCGCCGGATAGCCGACGTTGGACGGGGTCCGCTGCGGATTGGCCGGGTCCGCGATGTGCCAGCGCTGCACCGGCGCCTCGTCGACGCGGGCGACGACCAGCGCCCGCCCGTCCGGCGACCACCAGTAGCCGTGCATCCGGCCCATCTCCTCGGCGGCGACGAAGTCCGCGAGGCCGTAGGTGACGGTCGGGGTCTCGGGCTCGCACAGCGTCTCGGTGACCCGGGGCAGCAGCGTGTGGACGTGCAGCGCCCCACCGGAGACGAACGCGACCCGCGTACCCGTGGGGTCGGGCCGCGGATCGACCACGGGCCCGGCGGTCTCGATCAGGCGCGGGGAGAGCCCCGCGGCGAACTCCGTGACGTACAGCCGCCCGGACAGCGCGAACGCCGCCATCGTGACGGGCCGGTCCGTCGCGTAGCCGACGATCCCGCCCGCCTGCTCGCGGCTGCGCTCGCGGCGCGCGCGCTCCTCGGGCGGCACGTCCTCGCCGTCACCCGTCTCGAGCCCGCGGGGATCCGCGACGAGGCGCTCGTCGCCGGTGGCGAGGTCGAGGGCCCACAGGCAGGTGACCGGATCGGTGCCGCCCTGGCTGCGCAGGAAGGCGACCCGGTCACCGTCGGGGGAGAGCGTGAAGCTGCGCGGGGAGCCGAGGGTGAACCGGCGGGTACGGGCCTGGCGGCGGGGGAAGCTGTCCGTCACCTGGCCGACGCTATCCAGTGGGGCCGTGCGCGGCCTCATCCGCCCGGGCGGGCTGGCCGCAACGGCCGAGATGGATGTGGGCGGGGTCGCGGGCCACAGGAACCCCGCTCATGTTCATCTCGCGCGTCTTCCTCTCGCGCGTCGAGCCGCGGTCAGTCGACGCAGGGGACGCCGCCGGTCGTGATCGGCGGGGCGGCGGTCCGCTCGGTACTCGTGGCCGTCGGGGTCGACCCGGCGGGCCGGGCCCGGCGGTCGGTGGTGTCGGTACCGTCCGTGTTGTCGCCGGTGTCGGCCGGGGTGGCGCTCGCGGGTGAGGAGCCCGCCGCCGGGGTGGGCCTCGGCAGGGTCCGGGTCGTCCCCGGGTGCGACGCCGACGGCGTGACCGGGATCCGTTGCTGCACGAAGCGGCGCACCTCGTCGGGGTCGACCTGCACGGCGACGCCGTCGACGGGGGTGTCGAGCGCGGCGGTGCCGGTCGGGATGGTCTCGAAGCGCAGGTCGCCCGCGGCGACCCGGTGGAGCTGGCCCAGCAGCTCCTGGGTGTTCCAGCCGCGGTCCAGCACGACGTAGCGGCCGAGGGCCTGCGTCACGCGGTTGAGCCGGACGGGGTCGTGCAGGAGGCCGGAGGTCAGGACGGCGTCGGCCAGGCCCGCCAGGAAGGCCTGCTGGCGGCTGATCCGGTCGAGGTCGCCGCCGTCGAGGCCGTGGCGCTGGCGGACGAAGGCGAGCGCCGTCGGGCCCTGGACCACCTGTGGCCCGGCGGGCAGGTCGATGCCGGAGCGCTCCTCGCGGGCGGGCCGGTTGAGGCAGACGGGCACGCCGCCGAGCGCGTCGCTGATCTCGACGAACCCGGCCAGGTTGACCTCGGCGAAATGGTCGACCCGGACGCCGGTGAGGTCGTGGAGCGTGTCGACGAGCGCGCGCCTGCCCGCCTCGCGCGCGCGGCGGTCGCGCTCTGCGGGCAGCAGGGCGCGGCCTACCAGGGCCTTCTCGGACTCCGCCATCCCGCGCCGGTACGCAGAGTTGATCTTGTGTCGGCCCCGGTCGCCCGCGATCTCGACGAACGAGTCCCGGGGGAACGAGATCGCCACGGCGTGCGGATCCGGCCCGGCGGGAACGTGGAGCAGGATGATCGTGTCGGTGTGCAGCTGCCCCTCGTCGGGCCCTGCGTGGAGCTGGTCGAGCACCTCGGGCGGCAGCGGGCGCCCGGAGGCGTCGGTGCGGCTGTCGAGTCCGACCAGGAGCACGGTGAACGCGGCATCCGAGGCCGTGGGCCCGTCCGGGGCGGGGGTCACCGCCTCGCTGGTGGCCATTCCGTCGTCGACGTGTCGCGAGAGGTTCCAGGCGTAGCCGGAGACCGCGAGGACGATCACGGAGAGCAGCGCCCCCGCGGTCCGCGCGGCCATCCGCACCGCACCGAGCACCCGACCCTCCATCGATGACTGTGGAACGCATCCAGTAACAGAGCGCATCCAGTAACAGAGCGCATCCAGTAACAGAGCGCATCCAGTAACAGACCGTAGCCTGCCGCGGGGCTATATCACCTGTTCCGGCTACATGATCCTTCCGTCATGTGTACCCGGAGTGAACGCTGGGTAATCCCGCACACCTGTGGATGTGAGGAGACCGCCATGCTCGCGATCGTCGCCGCTGCGCTGTTCGGGATCTCGCTGCTCTTCCAGCTCGCCGCGTTCGCGCTCGGACCGGTGGGCCCCGATCTGCTCAACACGGCGGGTTTCCTGTGTGTCGCCCTCTACCTCGCGGGGATCGGGGCAGGCA
>NZ_JBFWVQ010000078.1:0-17935 GCF_050246655.1 Pseudonocardia sp. | reverse complement strand
GCGCTGTTCGGGATCTCGCTGCTCTTCCAGCTCGCCGCGTTCGCGCTCGGACCGGTGGGCCCCGATCTGCTCAACACGGCGGGTTTCCTGTGTGTCGCCCTCTACCTCGCGGGGATCGGGGCAGGCAGCTACGGCCGCGCGCGCACCCGGCGGCGCTGACCGGCGCTGACCGGCGCTGACCGGCGCCGGACCGACTGCGCCGCGGTGTCGGGCCGCGGTGTCAGCTCGCGACCAGGCCGTCCAGCTGGGCGAGGCTCATCTGGATGCGCTGTCCGACATCGTCGGCGACGACGATGCGGCGGTCCTTCTGCGTCGACTGCGAGACGGGCCCGAAGGTCGGGACGGGCGTCGGGTCGGACATGGCGCTCCCTCGAGACGGGACATCACGGTCGACCATCGCCACTGATGATCAGTGATGATCACTGATGATCACTATGCCGTTCAGACTACGTCCCGTCCGCCGGTCGGCCGACGGCGGTCCGGGCCCAACCGGCCCGCAGCGGGGCAGTCCCTTGCAGGGGAGATCGTCGGTGGTCGTGGACAGCGTGCGCGCCGAGCAGTGATCCCTCACACGCTGGAGGCGAGGTGCCCAGGAGCCGACGGCTGGTACCTGGTGGTCGTCCGCGGAAGTCACCGTCAGCACAAGCATCCGACCAAGCCCGGTCGGACCACCGTCGCGGGCAAGCCGAGCGCGACGTTGCACCCCCGCGCGGAGCGGAGCCCTGAAGGCCGACCGCTGCGTGCGATGGAGGCCCGCTCGGAACCCGATCCCGGATGAGGGGCGGGTGAGTCCGTGGGGTGCTCCCGGCCGTTCCGCGGCCGGGCGTGATGCCGGCTACCAGCCGCGTTCCTTCCAGGCCGGGATCGACGGCCGCTCGGCGCCGAGCGTCGTGTCGTCGCCGTGGCCCGGGTACACCCACGTCTCGTCCGGCAGGGTGCCGAAGACACGCTCCTCGAGGTCGGCCATCAGCTGGGTGAACGTCGCCTCGTCCCAGGTCTTGCCCGGGCCGCCCGGGAACAGGTTGTCCGCGCTGAACAGGTGCGGTCCGGTCGCGTCGCGGTAGACGAGCGCCAGCGAGCCCGGCGTGTGCCCGCGCAGGTGGATGACCTCCAGCTCGGCGTCCCCGAACCGGATCACGCCGCCGTCCTCGACCAGCTCGTCGGTGGGGATCGGCAGCTCGGGCGCGTCCAGGGGATGGGCGATCGTGCGCGGCTCGAACATGCCCGCGATCGCGCCGAGGGCCTGCCAGTGGTCGGCGTGGCGGTGGGTGGTGATCACCGTGCGCAGCTCGGGCCGGTCGGCGCCGGAGCCGACGAGGTCGGCCAGGCGGTCCGGCTCGTTCGCGGCGTCGATGAGCAGCGCTTCGTTCGTCGCCTTGCAGACCAGCAGGTACGCGTTGTTGTCCATCGGGCCGACGGAGACCTTGGTGATCGTCACGGCCGCGAGGTCGCGGCGGATCGCGGCGCCGCCCGGGTCCGTGTGCCCGCTGTAGGTGTCGAGGACGTCCACGCCTCAGGAGCCTAGACGCCTCGCGCGCATCGCCGCTCGTTCGCGTCCGCGGCGTCCGGGGGTCCGGCGGCGGTCCGCGACCGCCCGGCTCCGACCGTCCCGCCGGTGGCGTTGCCGGTGCTTCTGCCATGCTCGACCGTGTGATCTGTCCCAAGTGCCAGGGCCGCATGCACACCGTCGACCGGCAGGGCCTGCACATCGAGCAGTGCGAGCGGTGCCGCGGGATCTTCCTCGACCACGGCGAGCTGGAGCAGATGCTCGCGGCGGAGCAGCGGTTCTACGGCGGCGGGTACGCCCCGCAGCGCGGGCACGGGGACTCGCCGCGCCCGTACGGCGGTCGATCGGGGCACTACGCCGACTCCCCGCGGCCCTACCGGGGCCGCCCGGACTCCCCGAAGCCGTACGGCCACGCGGGCCACCGCGACTCGCCCCGGCCGTACGGGGGCCATCACCGGGACTCGCCCCGGCCGTACAAGGGCCGCAAGCGCGGGTTCCTCGGCGAGCTCTTCGGCTGAGCGGGGCGGGCCCTGCACCCCGAGATCTGCCCCGTCTGCGGTGAGCGCGGCGACGGCCCGGACGTCGTCGAGGGCCCGGACGGTGCAGCGCTGCGGTGCGGCGCCTGCGGGCACCGCGAACCGTTCGCGCGGCTGCCGCTCTACTGCGTCGCCGGGCCCAGCGCAACGGGCAAGTCCACCGTCGCCCGGCTGCTGGCCCCGCGCGTCGCGGACCGGTTCGTGCTGCTGGAGCAGGACCTGCTCTGGCAGCCCGGCTTCGACGATCCCGCGAACGACCACCGCGGGTTCCGCACGGCCTGGCTACGGCTCGCCGCCGCCATCGGCCAGAACGGGCGACCGGTGCTGCTGTGCGGCACCGTCGTCCCGCCCGAGCTCGAGCCGCTCCCCGAACGGGCCCTGTTCTCGCGGATCCACTACCTCGCGCTCACCGCGCCCGCCGAGGTCCTCGCCGCGCGGCTGCGTGCCCGCCCGGCGTGGCGGGAATGGGACGTGCCGCGCATCGACGAGACCCTGGACTACGCCGCCTGGCTCGCCGGGGCCGCCGCGACCCTCGATCCGCCCGTCACGCTCCTCGACACCGCAGGCCTCGACGCCGCAGGCGTGGCCGACGGCGTCGAGGCCTGGCTGGGCACCGTGTCGAGGTCCGGCTGAGCGCCCGGTCCTCGGTCAGCTGAGCGACGCGAACACCAGGAAACCGATCACCATTCCGAGCACCATGCCCGCGATCGACACGGCGAGGCCGACCTTCGCCAGCCGCTCACCCTTCTTGATCCCCACGCTTGCGCACACGATGCCCGCGATGCCGAACAGCGGCGGAAGGACGATCAGGGCCACCGCGCCCAGGATGATCGACAAGATCGACAGGGTGTTGCCCGGCGCCACCGGGGCGGCGGGCGGCGCGACGTAGCCCTGCTGGGGGTAGGCCTGCGGGTGGGCGTAGCCGTGCTGCTGGGGGAATGCCTGCTGTTGCTGCGGGAAGCCCTGCTGGGCGTACGGGCCGGGAGCTGCGTAGCCGCCCTGCGTCGTGCCCTCCGAGTGGCCGTTCATCTGCCCACCGTCCTCCGTATCGTCGACCGCGACCCCCGCGGCAGGCGGCCACCCTGACAGGGGACGCGGGGCCCGCAGTGATCGAGAGCGATTCCGGAGCCGGGGACGTCACCGTTTCGTCATCGATCGGCACCGGTGATCGGTCCGGGCACGTGCGGCCGGACTGCCGGTAGCGTCGGTGACGTGTCCGTGTCCGACGGCGGGCCGCCCGGGGCCGCCCCGGGCGGGCCCGAACCCCAGCCGGAGGCCCCGAGCCCGTGGGCCGATCCGACGTCGTCGTGGACCGTGCCGGACGTGGCGGCGGGCGCGCCCGCCCGGGTCGACGGAGCTCCCGTCTCGCACGCGGGTGCGGCGGCCGGGCCGACGCAGGCCGCCGGGTCGTGGCCTGCCGCGCCCGCCGGGTTGCCGCCCGCTGCCGGGAGCTGGTCCGGGCAGCCCGCTGCGGGGCCTCACGCAGCCTGGCCTGCCGCGCCCGCCGGGCTGCGGCAGGCGCCCCCCGGGCCGTACGGGTCGTGGCTGCCGCCGCCCCGCCGAGGCCTCGCGGCGCTCGCCGCCCCGGCCGCACCGCGCACCCACCGCTGGGGCCTGCCCGCGTTCCTCCTGGCCGAGGCGGTGTTCCTGCTCGTCTCGGCCGCCGCGGGGGTGCTCCTGATCGGCGGCTCGCTCGGTTCCGACGGCCCACCGGTGGACGTGTGGGTGTTCGTCGTCGCCACCGCCGTGCCCACTCTGGCGGCCGCCGCCGTCGCCGTGGCGGTCACGTGGCTGCGCGGCAACGGTCCCCGGATCGACCTGGGCCTCACCTGGTCGGGACGCGACGTCGCCATCGGACTCGGGCTGGGGTTCGCGGGCCTGTTCGTCAGCACGGCCGCGGCGGCCGTCTGGGTGGCGATCGTCGGGCCGGACGTCAGCTCGGCGGTCGGGGACGCCCTCGACGGCCTCCGGGCGCCGTGGCCGGTGGCGCTCGCGGTGCTCGTCGCGGTGGTGCTCGTCGCGCCGTTCTGCGAGGAGATCCTCTACCGCGGCCTGCTGTGGGGCGCGGTGGAGAAGCTCGGCGCCGGGCCGTGGCTCGCGTTCGTGATCACGACGGTCGTGTTCGCCTTCGCCCACTTCGAGCTGGTCAGGGCGCCGCTGCTGCTCGTGATCGCGATCCCCATCGGGCTCGCCAGGCTGATCACCGGCCGGCTCGGGGCGAGCATCGTCGCCCACTCGGTGAACAACCTGCTGCCCGGCATCGCCCTCTACCTCATGCTCGTCGGCGTGCCGCTGCCCGCTCCGGCGTGACGTCGAACGGCCCTGACAGGCGGTGACGTGCAGCGGGGCTCGGGCGGGCTCACCGTTCGGCGGGTCGTCTGGCACAATGGCCCTTCGGTCCAGCGGCTGGCCCTCTACCGTGCCGCGGCCACCAGGACGTCGAGGAACGTGCAGCTTGTCACCCCACGCGAGCCGCGCGGCCTCACTGCCGCACCACCGATTCGCGAGGAGCACCAACCAGCGTGGCCGTCAAGATCAAGCTGATGCGTCTGGGCAAGATCCGTCAGCCGTACTACCGCGTCGTCGTCGCAGACGCCCGCACCCGCCGCAGCGGCCGGGCGATCGAGACGATCGGCAAGTACCACCCGAAGAACGAGCCGAGCCTGATCGAGATCGACTCGGAGCGCGTCCAGTACTGGCTGGGGGTGGGTGCCCAGCCCACCGAGTCCGTCGAGAGCCTGCTGAAGATCACGGGCGACTGGCAGAGGTTCAAGGGACTGCCCGGTGGCGAGGGCACGCTCAAGCCGCAGCCGGAGAAGGTCGACAGGCTCGCCCGCTTCCAGGCGGCGCTCGCCGCCGCGAACGAGGAGCCCACCACCGAGGCCACCACGCCCCGGAAGAAGGGCGACCGCAGGCCGAAGGCCGACGAGGGCGCCTCCGACAGCGCGGACGCCTCCGGCACCTCGGACGCTCCGGCCGAATGAGCGTCCTGGCCGACGCGCTGGAACACCTTGTCCGGGGGATCGTCGATCATCCGGACGAGGTGCAGGTCGACCTCGTCACCACCCGGCGGGGTCGCACCCTCGAGGTCCGCGTCCACCCCGAGGACCTCGGCAAGGTGATCGGCCGCGGTGGCCGCACCGCCACGGCACTGCGCACCGTCGTGAACGGCATCGGTGGCCGGGGTGTGCGGGTCGATGTCGTCGACACCGACCGGTAGGGCGGCGAACGGGCGTTCGCCGGGCGGCGGCCCTCCCACACCGCCGAGCGGCCGCAGCGAGCGTTCGCGAAGCGAAGGCGACGTCACCGCGACCCCGCTGCTCGTCGGGATCGTCGCGCGTGCGCACGGCCTGCGCGGCGAGGTCGCCGTCGAGGTGCGCACGGACTCCCCGGACGAGCGGTTCGCGCCGGGCGCCCGCCTCGACGCGTGGCGGCCGGGCACGACGGCCGCCGTGCTCACGGTCGCGTCCGTGCGGCCGCACTCGGGCCGCCTGCTCGTGACGTTCGCCGAGGCGCCGGACCGGGCGTCGGCGGAGGCGCTGCGCGGCACCCGGCTCACGGTGGACGCCGGGGCTCTCCCGACCATCGAGGACCCCGACGAGTTCCACGTCCACCAGCTCGAGGGCCTGCGGGCGGAGCTCGCGTCCGGCGAGGTGGTCGGCACCGTCCGGGAGGTCGTCCACGGCCCCGGGGGTGAGCTGCTCGTCCTCGCCCGGCCCGATCTGCCGGACGCGCTCGTCCCCTTCGTGCGGGAGATCGTGCCCACCGTCGACCTGAGCGACGGCCGCGTCGTGCTGGATCCCCCCGAGGGTCTGCTGGACTGACTGCTCAGGCGCCCGGTGAGCCGGTCCCTCCTCGGCCGGCCGGAGAGGGCTCTGCGAGCATCGCCGCCGTGCGGTTCGACGTCGTGACGATCTTCCCCGGCTACCTCGCGCCCTTGCGCGAGGCCCTGCTGGGACGGGCGATCGCGGCCGGGCTGGTCGACGTCGCGGTGCACGACCTGCGGGACTGGACCCACGACGTGCACCAGGCCGTCGACGACGCCCCGTACGGCGGCGGGCCGGGCATGGTCATGCGGCCGCAGGTGTGGGGGGAGGCGCTCGACGCCGTGCTCGCCGCCGATCCGCGGCCCGCGCGGCTGGTCGTCCCCACTCCGGCCGGCGTCCCGTTCACACAGGCGACGGCCGTCCGCTGGGCGGAGGAGGAGCGGCTCGTGTTCGCCTGCGGGCGGTACGAGGGGATCGACCAGCGGGTCGTCGACCACTACGCGCGGGCCCTCCCGGTGGAGGAGGTCAGCATCGGCGACTACGTGCTCGTCGGCGGCGAGGTGGCGGTGCTGGTGATGGTCGAGGCCACGGTCCGGCTCCTGCCGGGGGTGCTGGGCAACCCGGCGTCCGCCGAACAGGACTCGTTCTCGGACGGGCTGCTCGAAGGCCCGGCATACACCCGGCCGGAGACGTGGCGGGGCCTCGCCGTCCCGCCGGTGCTGCGCAGCGGCAACCACGCCGCGATCGCCCGATGGCGCAGGGACCGGGCCCTCGAACGCACCGCGGCACGCCGCCCGGACCTGCTCGACGCGCTCCCGCCGGACGCGCTGGACCGCGCGGACCGCGCCGTGCTGGACGCCACCGGCGCCACCGCCCGGCCGGTGTCGTCCCCGCCGCACGCGTCTGGCACTATGGACCGGATGCCAGCGGCCGGCGCCTGCGAGCCGCCGCACCCGGCGCCAGCACCCCCGCACGGAGCGGCGCCGCCGCACGACGGCGACAGATGACATGAGGACGGACCCTTCGCGATGAACACCCTGGACGCCCTGGACGCGCAGACGCTGCGATCCGACATCCCCGCCTTCCGCCCGGGTGACACTCTGAAGGTGCACGTGAAGGTCATCGAGGGCAACCGCTCCCGCATCCAGGTCTTCCAGGGTGTGGTGATCCGCCGGCAGGGCTCCGGTGCCCGGGAGACGTTCACCGTCCGCAAGGTGTCGTTCGGTGTCGGCGTCGAGCGCACCTTCCCGGTGCACTCCCCGAATATCGACAAGATCGAGGTCTTCACCCGCGGCGACGTCCGCCGGGCGAAGCTGTACTACCTGCGCGAGCTCCGCGGCAAGGCGGCCAAGATCAAGGAGAAGCGCGAGGCGCCCACCGCGTCCTGAACGGGTTCGATCGCTCACGCTGAATCGACACAGGTGACGTAGCCTCGTGGCCGTGGCGCTACCGGAGCTTCCCGAGGAGCGGCGGGCCGAACCCCGGCGCGCCGGGTCGACGAGGGGGCAGGTGTCGCCACACGGCCCGGGGGCCGGCGTGCCCGTGGAGGCACGGGCGGACGGGCTCGATCAGGGCCGCCACGGTGCGTCCGCGAGCGGTCGGCCGGCGGGGGTGCCACAGCATCCGTCCGGCACGGGACGGCACGCCGCGCCCGCCGCGGACGGACCGCCGCCCGCGCGGCTCGGCACTCCGCCCGGCCGCGCGTCGGCGGGCGGGGTCTCCGGCAGGCGCGGTTCCGGGGCGGGAATGCCGAACGGTGCGCCGGGTCCGAACGGCAACGGACCGCCCGGCGCCCGGCAGAACGGCGACCGTCAGAACGGTAGTGCCCCGAACGGCGGGGGCCCGAACGGCGGAAGCTCGAACGGTGGGGGCCCGAACGGCAACCGGTCGAGCACCACCCCGGGCGGCCGGGCCGCCGGCACCCGCGACACGACCGGGCGCGGACCCGATCGGCCGGCCGCCCCCGCCCGCAACGACGGCGGCCCCGACGGACGGTACGACCGCCCCGGCGCACCCGGCGCACCCGGCGCACCCGGCGGCGCAATGGCGGATGGCCGGATGCCCGGCTCCACCGGCGCGGGGCCGGGAGCTCCAGGCGGTCGCGACGGACGTTCCGACGTGCCCGGCCGCGGCGCTGGCGGCCCGGGGTCGCGCGGTGGCCATGGTGGCGGCACCGGCACGCCCGGCGCACCGTCCGGTCCGGGCGGCCCGCCTCCGGTCGGCGCGCCCGGGTTCCCGCCGAACGGCGAGGTGCCGGGGCGCAACGGCACGTCCCCGAACCGCAACGGCACCGGCCCCGGTGCGCCCCGCCACGGCAGGCAGGCTCCGCCCCTGCGCATCGGCGCCCACCGGGTCGGGCGCGCCATTCCCGTCCGGACGCCGCTGCGTCCGCCCGCTCCGCCCGCCGACGACCGTCCCACGACCGACCTCGGCGGCGTCGCCGACGCCGTCGAGACGGAGGCTTTCGCGGCCGTCGAGGCCCCCGAGGGCGCCGTCCCGGGGCCCGCCCCGGCCGAGTCGCTCGCCGACCCGCCTGCCGACCCGCCGTCGGGGGATCCCGGTGCGCCGGACGCGGCCGAGGAGCAGGCGCCCGCCGAGCCCGCCTCCGGCGAACCCGCCCGACGGCGTCGCCGGGCTGGCGAGTCCGCGGACGAGCGACCGGCCTCGTCCTACCGGACCAGGCCCGCGAAGGGCACCCGGCGGCCGAAGTCGGGGCGCCGTCGCCGCCCGGCGTTCTGGAAGGAGCTGCCGCTGCTCGTGGTGGTGGCGCTCATGCTCACCTTCCTCATCCAGACGTTCCTGGCGAAGGTCTACGTGATCCCGTCCGGGTCGATGGAGACCACGCTGCACGGCTGCACCGGGTGCGTGAACGACCGGGTGCTCGTCGACAAGGTCAGCTACCGGTTCGGCGAGCCGCAGCCCGGAGACGTCGTCGTCTTCCGCGGCCCGGACAGCTGGGCCAGCGAGGTCGAGGTGGATCCGCCGGACAGCGCGATCCTGCGCGGCCTGCAGCAGTTCGGCTCGCTGATCGGGCTCGCGCCGCCCAACGAGAAGGACTTCGTCAAGCGGGTTATCGCGGTGGGCGGGCAGACGGTGCAGTGCTGCGACGCGGCGAACCGCGTGCTCGTCGACGGCGAGCCTCTGGAGGAGCCCTACATCTACTACCTCCCCGAGGCGGGCCGGGCGCTCCAGCAGGGCTTCGGGCCGTACGTGGTGCCCCGCGGCTACCTGTGGATGATGGGCGACAGCCGCAACAACTCGGCGGACTCCCGGGCCACCGGCCACGGTCCCGTCCCGATCGACAACGTGATCGGCAAGGCCCAGTTCATCGTGCTGCCCGTCACGCGGGTGTCGTCGATCGAGGCGGTCAACCCGCAGGCCCCGGCCGTGGGCATGGGTGCATCGCCGGACGTCGGCGCTCCGACGGCGGTCGGCCTGCTCGTCGCCCTGCCCCTCTGGTGGCGCCGGCGGGCGCGCTGGACCGACCCGGACGGCCCCGACGAGTTCCTGCCCGGCCGCCCCCGGCCCCGCGGCTGAACCGGGACGACCCGCCCGCATGCCCGCTCGCACGACCCGTCCGGCCCGGCGCCCGCAGAAGCAGCGTCTCGACCTGCCCTGGCGGCCCGATCGCGCCGTCGTGCGCCGGTCGGCGGGCAACTGGACGCTGCAGGCCACGCTGCACCGCCACGGCCTCGGCCCGGTCGCCGGGGTGGACGAGGCGGGCCGAGGGGCGTGTGCCGGCCCCCTGGTCGTCGCTGCGTGCGTGCTGCGCCCCGGTGACGCCCGCCGTCTGGAGGGCCTCACGGACTCGAAGCTGCTCACCCCCACGGCCCGTGCGGAGTACTTCGCGGTGATCGTCCGCCGCGCGCAGGACCACGCGATCGTCGTGATCCCGCCGGAGGAGGTGGACCGGCGCGGCGTCCACGTCGCCAACGTCGAGGGCATGCGCCGCGCGGTCGCGGCGCTCGCGCAGCCGCCCGGCTACGTGCTCACCGACGGGTTCGCGGTGCGCGGGTTCGGCAGGCCCGCGCTCGCGGTGCCGAAGGGCGACCAGGCGGCGGCGTGCGTGGCGGCGGCGTCCGTGCTCGCGAAGGTGACGAGGGACCGGATCCTCACCGCGCTGGACACCGAGCACCCCGGCTACGGGTTCGCCGAGCACAAGGGCTACTGCACTCCGGCGCACGATGCCGCGCTGGCCCTGCTCGGGCCGAGCCCCGTGCACCGGTACTCGTTCGTCAACGTGCGGTCCCTCGTCGGGCGCGAGGCGGGACTGGTGGACAATGGGGGCGAGGTCGTGGCCGTAGACGTGGCTGCGGCCGGGATCGTGGACGTCGAAGGGGCACCGTCGTGAGTGCGGAGGATCTCGAGAAGTACGAGACCGAGATGGAGCTCACGCTCTACAAGGAGTACCGGGACATCGTGTCCCAGTTCGCCTATGTCGTGGAGACCGAGCGCCGGTTCTACCTCGCCAACTCGGTGCAGCTCGACGCCCGCAACGCCGACGGTGAGATCTATTTCGAGCTGCGGATGTCGGACGCATGGGTGTGGGACATGTACCGCCCGGCGCGCTTCGTGAAGAACGTCCGGGTCCTCACGTTCAAGGACGTCAATGTCGAGGAGCTCGACAAGCCGGACCTGCGGCTGCCGGAGGGCAACCAGTTCGGCAGCTGAGTTGTCCACCTCGCCCCGAGTTGTCCACAGGAGACGATGAAGGGGGTGCGCCGGACCCCTCGCACGCCCCAGCCTGGAGGGCATGACAGCGAAGGACGAGCTGGGCCGCCACGGCGAGGACATCGCCGTCGAGTACCTGGAACGACGCGGTCTCGTCGTGCTGGACCGCAACTGGCGGTGTCGCGAGGGTGAGCTGGACGTGGTCTGCGTCCAGGGCGAGCGCCTCGTGGTGTGCGAGGTCAAGACCCGCTCGTGCACGCGGTTCGGTGAGCCCGCCGAGGCGGTGACACCCCGCAAGGCGGTCAAGGTGCGGCGGGCCGCGCAGGCGTGGTTGACCACCCGCGGCGTCGGGTGGACGGAGGTGCGGTTCGACGTCGTCGCGGTCGTCGCCGAGCCCGGCCGCCCGACGACGCTGCAGCACTTCGAGGCGGCGTTCTGATGGGGCTCGCGCGGGCGTGGGCCGTCACGCTGCACGGCGTCGCCGGGCACCTGGTCGAGATCGAGGCGGACGTCGGTGGCGGCCTGCCGGGGCTGCACCTGGTCGGACTGCCGGACGCGGTCCTCAACGAGTCGCGCGACCGCGTCCGCGCGGCGGTCGTCAACTCCGGGCGGTCCTGGCCGGGGGAGCGGATCCTGCTGGCACTCTCGCCCGCCACGATCCGCAAGACCGGCGCCGGGTTCGACCTCGGTCTCGCCTGCGCGGTGCTCGCGGCGAAGGACGTCGTGCCACAGACCGCGTTGGACTCCACGCTGCTGATCGGCGAGCTGGCGCTGGACGGGCGGTTGCGCACCGTCCCGGGGGTGCTGCCGTGCCTGCTGGCGGCCCGCCGGGCGGGGCTGCGCCGCGTCGTCGTGCCGGTGGCGGCGCTCGCCGAGGCGGCACTCGTGGAGGGGGTCGAGGTCCACGGCGCGGCGACGCTCGGCGAGGTCCTGCTCTGGCTGCGCGGCGAAGGCGTGCTGCGGGCGCCCGACCCGGCCGTTCGCGCGGGGGTCGAGTCGGCGCCCGATCTCGCGGACGTGGTGGGGCAGGAGGACGGGCGGCGCGCGCTCGAGATCGCGGCGGCTGGCGGGCACCACCTGCTGCTCGTCGGTCCGCCCGGCAGTGGCAAGACGATGCTGGCGCGCCGGCTCGTCGGGCTGCTGCCGAGGCTCGCGCCGGACGAGGCGCTGGAGCTCGCGTCCATCCGTTCGGTCGCCGGGGCGCTGCCGGCGGACGGTCCGCTGTCGACGGTCGCGCCGATGGTGGCGCCGCACCACTCCAGCTCGATGGCAGCACTCATCGGCGGCGGCAGCCGGATCGCGCGGCCGGGTGCGGTCTCGCTCGCCCACCGCGGAGTCCTGTTCGTCGACGAGGCCCCCGAGCTCAAGGCCCACCTGCTCGACGCGCTGCGCACGCCGCTGGAGGAGGGTGAGGTGCGGCTCGCGCGCTCCGGTGGCACCGTCACCTACCCGGCACGGTTCCAGCTGGTGCTCGCCGCCAACCCGTGCCCGTGCGCGCCCGCGCTGGATCGGGACTGCCTGTGCTCGTCGCTCACGCGGCGCCGCTACCTCGGGCGGCTCTCCGGGCCGCTGCTGGACCGCGTCGACCTGCGAGCCCGGATGCTGCCCGTCACCGGGTTCGCGGCGCCGTCGGGGCGGTCCGAGGACACCGCCACCGTGCGGGAGCGGGTGCTCACAGCTCGCTCCGCGGCACTCGAGCGCTGGGCCACGCACGGGTGGCGATCGAACAACGAGGTGCCCGGCCCGGCGCTGCGCGGGCCCTTCGCGCTGCCGCGAGCGGCCGTCCGTCCGCTGGACCGGGCGTTGCGGGCGGGTGAGCTGACCGCCCGGGGTGCCGACCGCGCGCTGCGGGTCGCGTGGAGCATCGGCGACCTCGCGGGCCTGGAGCGGCCCGGGCCGGACGAGGTCGAGAGCGCGCTCTACTACCGGGACCGGAGAGTGGCATGACCCCGACCGAGCAGGTCCGGGTCGCCCGGGCCTACCTGTCGCGGGTGGCCGAGCCGCCCGCGGCGCCGGTGGTCGCGTTCGTCGCCGAGGTGGGGCCGGTCGAGGCGGCGGCACGGATCCGGCGCGGCGAGGTGCCCGAGGCGGTCGCGAAGCGCACGGCGGCGCGGCGCACGGTCGACCGGGCGGCGGCCGATCTCGCCGCCGCGGCCGGGTGCGGAGCGCGCCTGGTGGTGCCCGAGGACGAGGAGTGGCCGCACTGGACGTTCCTGCCGCTGGACCGCTGCCCTGACGAGGAGCTCGCCGCGCCCCTTGCGCTGTGGGCGCGGGGGCCCGGGCGGCTGGACGAGCTCACCGGCAGCGCCGTGGCGATCGTGGGGTCCCGCAACGCCACCGGCTACGGGAGCCACGTGTCGGGCGAGCTTGCGGCGGGAGCGGCCGACCGCGGGTTCACCGTGGTGTCGGGGGCGGCCCTGGGCATCGACGGCGCGGCGCACCGCGGCGCCCTCGCCGTGGACGGCCCGACGATCGCGGTGCTCGCCTGCGGGATCGACCGCGCCTACCCGGCGGCCCACGACACCCTCCTCGGCCGGATCGCGGCCACCGCTCTGGTCGTGAGCGAGTACCCGCCGGGCTCGGTGCCGGCCCGGCACCGCTTCCTCGTCCGCAACCGGCTCATCGCGGGCCTCGCCGCGGGCACGGTGGTGGTCGAGGCGGGATTGCGCAGCGGGGCGGCCCGCACGGCGGGCGACACGGCCGCGCTCGGACGTCCGGTGATGGCGGTGCCCGGCCGGGTCACGGACGGCGCGGCCGCGGGCTGCCACCAGCTGATCCGCCGCGGCGCGGTGCTCGTCACCCGCACCGAGGAGGTGCTGGAGGTCGTCGGCCGGATCGGGCTCGACCTGGCAAGTCCCGAGGAGGCGCCGCCTGCCGGTCCGGTGGACGGTCTGGACCGGGGTGCGGCCCTGGTGCACGACGCGCTCCCCTCGCGTGGCGCGCGCGACACCCGCTGGATCGCGATGGAGGCCGCGCTCACCACCGAGGAGGTCCGCAGGGCGCTCGTCGACCTCGAGCGGCGCGGGCTGGCCGAGTTGTGCGACGAGGGCTGGCGGCGGGTCGTGTCGCGCGCCTGACCGGGCCGCGTGTCCCGGATGTCCGAACAGGCCGTCCGAGGGGCGACGCGGCGGCCGCGGTGCTTGACCCGCACCGGTCCGGGCGCGACGGTGCGTCGCATGCCCACGCCTCCGCCGCTTCCCGCCGATGCGGCCGCTGCGCTGGAGCGGTTCCGCATCCACCTCGACCGGGAGCGGGGGCGGTCGGCGCACACCATCCGGGCTTACATCGGCGATCTCACCGGTCTGCTCGCGACGGTGCCGTCCGTCGCAGCACTGGATCTCGGGGCCCTGCGGCGCTGGCTCGCCGCCCAGCACGCCGGGGGCGCGAGCCGCGCCACGCTGGCCCGCCGCGCGGCGGCGGCGCGGACCTTCACCGCCTGGGCGCACCGGGCGGGCCTGCTCGCCGCGGACCCGGCGGCGCGGCTGTCGTCACCGCGGGCCACAGCGGCACTCCCCGCGGTGCCGGACGGCGACACGATGCGGGTGGTGCTGGACGCGGCGACGGCGGGCGCGGCCGAGGGCGACCCGCTGGCCGTGCGGGACCTGGTGGCGCTGGAGGTGCTCTACGGCACCGGCATCCGGGTCGGCGAGCTGTGCGCGCTCGACATCGACGATGTCGACCGGTCCCGCCGCACGCTGCGGGTCCTCGGCAAGGGCGCGCGCGAACGGACGGTCCCCTACGGCGTGCCCGCGGCCCGGGCGCTGGACCGCTGGCTCCCGGACGCGCGCGCCACGCTCGTGACGCCGTCGTCGCCGCCCGCGCTGCTGCTCGGCGCCCGGGGCGGACGGCTGGATCAGCGGATCGTCCGGGCGACGGTGCGTGACGCGGTCTCGGCGGCGCCGGGAACCCCCGCGACCGGGCCGCACGGCCTGCGGCACGCCGCGGCCACCCACATGCTCGAACGGGGTGCGGATCTGCGGTTTGTGCAGGAGCTGCTCGGCCACGCGCAGCTGGCCAGCACGCAGCTCTACACGCACGTCACGGTCGAACGGCTGCGGGCAGCGCACGAGCAGGCGCACCCGAGGGCCTGAGGCGGCCCGGGCTCAGGGGTCGTTGGGGCCGACGGGTCGGCGCGCTCGTCGGTCAGGGGTCGGGGGTCGGGGTACTGCCCGGCCGCCCGCCTCCGAGGGGGGTGGGGGTGGCGCGGCGGCCGTCGGCAGGAGGTCGGCTCGGTCGTCGGTCGGGCTGCCGGGGGTGACCTCGCCGCGCTGGCAGGGTTGGTCACCGGTTCCAGCGAGCGGCTCGTGGTCGGGGGTCAGGGGTCGGCGCCTGCGCACCCCCCGGCCACCCGCCTCCGCTGGGGCCGTGCGACCGGCCCGTCGCACACATGTTCGAGCGGTCGCACACACCGCCGGGGTGTCGCACACACCGCCGGCGGTATGTGTGAACACCGCGAGATATGTGCGACCGCAGGGAGGTGTGTGCGACCGCGGGCGTGACGTGGCCGGTGGGTCCCCGGGCGCCCCGGTGCCGTCCCCGACGACGCACGGCGCCGGACAGCTCCGCGGTCACAGCGGCCACGGCTCGGGTGTGGGCAGGAGCCGCACGTGCGGCGGGCGGAGGAGCACGAGGGGATCGAGGTAGTCCCACCGGTCCCGGCGCACGCCCCAGTGCAGGCAGGCGCCCGGACAGCCGGGATGACCCGCGTCGAGCGTGCCGAGCACGATGCCGCGCCGCACCGCAGCACCTGCCGTGACCGCCGCCGTCACCGGCTCGTAGGTGGTGCGCAGGCCGTCGGCGTGCAGGACGGACACGACCCCCCGGCCGGCGAGCACGCCCGCGTGGACGACGACGCCGTCGGCGGCGGCGAGCACGGGTTGTCCCGGTGTGCCCGCGAGGTCGACCCCACGGTGACCGCGACCGAACCGGAAGTCCGGCTCGTCGAACGCGGTGAGCACGGCGGGCGGCGGCAGTAGCGGCCACGCGTAGGACGCACCCGGCGCGACCACCCCGGCCCCCGGAGGCGGCTCGGGCGGGTCAGGGGTCGCGGTGTCCCCGGGAGGGTCGGGCGCCGGCGCGGTCGCGGCGTGTGCAGCCGGCACCACGGGAGGATCAGCGCCACCGGCGGCCGAGACCGGCGGGGTAGCTGCCGTCGGTGGGATACGCGGACCCGGCACGGGTGCTGCCGCCCTTACCGCTCCCGCCAGCGTGCCCGGATCCGCTTCCGCCGGCGCGGTCCGCCCCGCACCTGCCAAAGCGGCCGAACGTGCTCTCGCCAGCGCGGCCGGACCCGCCACCTGCAGCGCACCCGGACCCGCTCCCGCCAGCAAGGCCGGACCCGCCCCCGCCCCCGCCGCCGGACCCGCCCCCGCCGCCGGACCCGCCCCCACCACCAGAGCCGGACCCGCCACCTGCAGCGCCAGCGCCAGCTGCAGCGCGACCACGACGAACCGTACGATCCACACGAACCGCCGTGCCCACCAACCCCGTCCGTCCACCCGGCCAGACTGGGCCTACCGCGGCGGTCGCCGACACCCCCATGGCGCCGGCTGTGGATCAGCCGGCGCGAGGTGGACAACCGCGGACTCCGCCGTCGGGGGAGGACGCCGCCGGGCGTACACTCGCCGGTGCACCCGCTGCCGCGGGTGACTTCGCGCGCTCGCGCGCCCCGTTTCCTCCGGGGCGACGGCGATCGGGCGGTCCCGCACCGACTCCTCGGAGGAGTGGACGGGTTCCGGTCGCCGAAGCGGACGCCAGGGCGGTGCCGCCGACCGGCGGACCGCGACAACCGCGATCGCGGTGGCTGCCCGGCAGCGCCGCGGAAGGACGGGTGAGCACCGGCCATGGCCGTCGTCACCATGAAGCAGCTGCTGGACTCGGGTGTCCACTTCGGCCACCAGACCCGCCGCTGGAACCCGAAGATGAAGCGCTACATCCTCACCGAGCGCAACGGCATCTACATCATCGACCTGCAGCAGACGCTGTCCTACATCGACCGCGCGTACGAGTTCGTGCGCGAGACGGTGGCGCACGGCGGCACGATCATGTTCGTCGGCACGAAGAAGCAGGCGCAGGAGGCCATCGCCGACGAGGCGGGCCGGGTCAACATGCCGTACGTCAACCAGCGGTGGCTCGGCGGGATGCTCACGAACTTCCAGACCGTGCACAAGCGGCTGCAGCGCCTCAAGGAGCTGGAGTCGATGGAGCAGACGGGTGGCTTCGAGGGTCGCACCAAGAAGGAGATCCTCATGCTCACCCGCGAGAAGGACAAGCTCGAGAAGACCCTCGGCGGCATCCGCGACATGGCGAAGGTCCCCAGCGCGATCTGGGTGGTCGACACCAAGAAGGAGCACATCGCCGTGGGCGAGGCCCGCAAGCTGGGCATCCCGGTGGTGTCGATCCTCGACACGAACTGCGACCCGGACGAGGTCGACTACCCGATCCCGGGCAACGACGACGCGATCCGGTCGGCGGCCCTGCTCACCCGCGTCGTGGCGCAGGCGGCGGCGGACGGGCTGATGCAGCGGGCCGCACGCGCTCGCGGCGGCGACGGCGGGGAGAAGCCGGAGGGCGTGGCGGGCGACGAGCCGCTGGCCGAGTGGGAGCAGGAGCTGCTCGCCAGCGGTGCCGGTTCGGACGGCGCGAGCCTCGCCTCCGCCAGTGGCACCCCCGAGCCGGCCGGAGCCAGCACCAACGGCACCCAGCAGAACGCCGGCTGACGAGCCAAGGACGAGTAGGACGAGGACGAGTAGGACGATGGCGAACTACACCGCCGCGGACGTGAAGCGGCTCCGCGAGCTCACCGGCGCGGGCATGATGGACTGCAAGAAGGCCCTCGAGGAGTCCGCGGGCGACCTGGAGAAGGCCGTCGAGCTCCTGCGCATCAAGGGTGCCAAGGACGTGGGCAAGCGCGCGGAGCGCGCCACCTCGAACGGCCTGGTCGCGGCTTCCGGCGGCACGATGGTCGAGCTGAACTGCGAGACGGACTTCGTCGCGAAGAGCGACGACTTCCAGGCGCTCGCCCAGAAGATCCTCCAGGTCGCCGTGGCCGAGAAGCCCGACGACCTCGACGCGCTCAAGGCGCTGGAGCTGGACGGCAGCACGGTCGCGGACGCGGTGCAGGCCCTGTCGGCCCGCATCGGCGAGAAGCTGGAGCTGCGCCGCTACATCCACATCGACGGCCCGGTGGCGCTCTACCTGCACCGCCGTGCCACCGACCTGCCGCCCGCGATCGGCGCGATCGTCTCCTTCGACGGCGCGAACGACGAGGTGGCGCGCGGGGTCGCGATGCAGGTGGCGGCGGCCCGTCCGCAGTACACGACCCGCGACCAGGTCCCGGGCGACGTGGTGGAGAACGAGCGCCGCATCGCCGAGGCCACGGCCCGCGAGGAGGGCAAGCCGGAGCAGGTGCTGCCGCGCATCGTCGAGGGCCGCATCAACGGCTTCTACAAGGA
>NZ_JBFWVQ010000077.1:0-29526 GCF_050246655.1 Pseudonocardia sp. | reverse complement strand
ACTGCGGCTCCCAGGAGAGTTCCTGAATCTTCTGGTGAGCCTTTGCCAAGCTCTGCCGACTCACGTCAACTCCTCACGGTGTCGTGGTGGAACCCCGTGGGCCGGAACGGACGCGGGCGTACCGGCTTACGGAGGTCGTGCACGCGACGGGCGTTCGCTTCAGGGCGCGGGCCTTCCATGAGCGCTTCGTCTCGTGCTGGGAATCACAGCGCGCTGCCGAGCGACTGGAGGTCTCAATATGAGACGCTTGCTCGTTTTCGCAGCTCGCCTGGCCTGAGACGGGCCCGTAGAGGTACCTTCCGAAGCACAGACGTCAGGATCGATGACTGCTCCGGACAGGGGGTCTCCCGGTTGGGCCAGACGAGAGCGCCGAGCACCCGCCCACGCGGGGAGAACGCTACCGGGGCCACCGTTCGAAACGGCCCCGAGGCGCTGCCCGACCGCGTCGCGCACGCCCGCGTCTCGTTCCTGGTCGACGACCCCCTCGAACCAGGGATCGTCCGCGAGCCGATCCTCGCCTCCTGGACGCGGTCGCGCCAGTTCGACGTCGCCGCGGACCATCTCGACCTGCCCTACGAGACGGACGCCGACCGGGACTCCCTGCTCATTCGCACCGCGCGCCCGATCCTGGACGAGGTAGCCGACGAGTTCGCCACCGAGCCGGTGAGCGTCATCCTCTGCGACGACGACGGCGTGGTCCTGGACCGCCGCACGGGCGACTCCGGGCTCGAACAGCACCTCGACCGCATCTGGCTCGCCCCGGGTTTCAGCTACGCGGAGCGCTACGTCGGGACCAACGGCATCGGCACCGCCCTCGAAGGCCGCGGCCCGGCGGTCGTGTTCGGCCACGAGCATTACGTCGAGCATCTCGAGGACATGGCCTGCGCAGGCGCGCCGATCCGCCACCCCGTCACCGGCAAGGTGATGGGCGTCCTCGACCTCACCTGCTGGCGCCGCGAGGCGAACCTGATGATGGCCGGCATGGCGGGCACCATCGCCCGCCGCATCGAGGAGATGCTGCTCGCCCAGTCCGGACGCCGCGAGCTCACGCTCCTCAACGACTACCTCAGCACCTGCCGGCGCAGCTCGGGCGCCATCCTCGCGATCAGCGACGACCTGCTGATGATGAACGACCGGGCGCGCGAGCTGCTCGACCCCCGCGACCAGGTCCCCCTCCTCGCGGGCGCGTCCGAGGCCCTCGCCACCGGACGGCGCCAGCAGCTCGTCCTGGACCTGCCCAGCGGGGCCACCGCCCGCGTCCACTGCCGGCCCAGCTGGGCCGAGGGCGACGTACCCGGCGGCGTGCTCCAGGTCCAGATCGTCCCCGGCGGCGCGGCCCGGTCCACCGGCTCGCACGCTCTCTCGAGCAGCTGCGCCCCGGCCGCGGCCCTTCCCGCGGTCGTCGGGTCCGGCGCGCTGTGGTCCAAGTGTTGTCAGGCCGTGGACCGGCACTACCAGGCGCGGGAATGGCTCGTCCTCGAAGGCGAACCGGGCACCGGGAAGACGACCCTCGCCCGGGCCACCCACCAGCGCCGCACCCCCGCAGGCCACCTCCGCGTCCTCGACGCCGACAACTGGTCGCCGCGCTGGCTCGCCGAGGTCACCGAGGAGCTCGAGACCACCGAGGGCGGGACGCTGATCCTCACCCACGTGGACCGCCTGCCCGTCGAGGGGGTCCAGGCGCTGTGCGACGCCCTCGAACCGCACCGGGAGTCCACCGACCCCGAGCGCCCCTGGCTCGTCGTCACCGTCGACCGCGGCAAGGGGGCGGGCACGGCCGATCTCGTCGAGCTCGTCGACTTCTTCCCGCGCACCGTCGAGGTCCCCCCGCTGCGCCACCACGTCGAGGACGTCGCCGAGCTCGTGCCCTACCTCATCGCCCGCCTCACGCGCGGCGCCGATCTCACCTGCTCCCCCGAGGCCATGCGGGTCCTCATGCGCAACCGCTGGCCCGGCAACGTCGAGCAGCTCTACCAGGTCCTCCGCAAGATCGTCGCGCGGCGCCGTACCGGCATCGTCGGGGTGCGGGACCTCCCGCCGGAGTGCCGGGCCATCACCCGCCGGGTGCTCACCCCGCTCGAGGCCATCGAGTGCGACGCCATCGTGGACGCCCTGCTCGACACGGACGGCAACAAGGCCGAGGCCGCCCGCCATCTCGGGATGTCGCGGGCCACGATCTACCGCAAGATCCGCGGCTACGGTATCTCGATGCCGGGCCCGGGCTGACCCGGCTGACCCGCCCACCGCCGCGAGTTGCGCGTCTCATCAGCGCGAGTTCCGCGTCTCCTCAGCCGCGAGTTGCGCATCTCCTCAGCCCGAGTGCGCGTCGCGCTGTCAGCGGGCGGCGCGCCGCCGCGACGTGTACTCGGTGAAGCCGGCCTCCCGGGCTTCCTCCGGCGTGCGGAACCACACCTCGGCCTTCGTGCGGCTGTAGTACGGGCTGCTCGGTGGGTGGAACAGCATCGACCCGGTGTTGCCCTTGATCGTGTACTCGGGACCGGGGGCCGAACCGTCCGCAAGGGACGGGGCGCCGCCGGTCGCCGGGGCCACGGGAGCGCCACTCGGGGGTGACACCACGGGCGTGCCGTCCACGGCCGGGGCGTCGGGGGCTCCGTTGGTCGGGGCGGCGAACAGGGTCCGGGCCGCGGTCTCGGGCTCAGGCTCCGCGGCAACAGCGCGCTCCGCCACAGCGGCGGGCTCGTCAGCAGCGGCGGGCTCGTCAGCAGCGGCGGGTTCGTCAACAGCGGCGGGCTCCGCGGCCACAGCGGGCTCGGCGGTGTCGACCACCTCGTCGGCCACCTCGTCGACCACCACGTTGTCCACCGAGTCGACCACCGAAGGCGTGACCGCGGCCCGCGGTGCCTGCGGGACGGCGGACGGAGCCGGCAACATCTGGTCGACGGTCTCGTCCGGCGCCGCAGCGGACCGTCGCGACCACAGATACCAACCCGCGCCGCCCGCGGCGACGAGAGCCAGCAGCGTGCGGCGACGCCGTCGACGTCGGATCGGGTCCTTCGCCATCGTGCACCCCTTCCGCGCGGTGTCCAGCGACCCTAGCGCCGCGCGGCCTTGACCCGCTGGAAGCCCTCCAGCGCGACCTGCCGCTCCTCCGCATGGTCGACGATCCGGTCCGGATAACCGGACGGGACGCCGCCGGGGAGCCGCCACGGCTGGTGCACCGCCTTTCCCGGCACGTCCCGCAGCTCGGGGACGAAGCGGCGGACGTAGTCGCCGTCGGGGTCGTACCGCTCCCCCTGGGCGACGGGGTTGAAGATGCGGAAGTACGGCGCGGCGTCGGTGCCGCTACCGGCCGTCCACTGCCATCCGTGCTGGTTGGAGGCGAGGTCGCCGTCGACGAGCAGTCCCATGAAGTGCCGGGCACCCCACCACCACGGCAGGTGCAGGTCCTTGACCAGGAAGCTCGCGACGATCATGCGGACCCGGTTGTGCAGCCATGCCTGCTCTCGCAGCTGCCGCATGCCGGCGTCGACGATGGGGTAGCCGGTGCGCCCGTCGCGCCAGGCGTCGAACGCGCGCCGCGCCGTCGCGCCGGAGGCGAGGGGCAGCGCGTCGAAGGCCCTGTCGTGGTTCTCGCGGGCGCTCTCGGGCCGGTGGTGGAGGACGTCGGCGTGGAACTCGCGCCAGCACAGCTCGGTGCGGAAGCGGTCGGCCGCCTCGCCCCGCCGCCCCGCGAGATCGGCGAGCAGCGTGCGCGGATGCACGAGCCCGAACTTGAGGTAGGGCGACAGGCGCGAGGTGCCGGGCAGGTCCGGGCGGTCGCGCCGCGCGGCGTAGCCGCGCATCGACGCGTCGAGGAACCCCGTCCAACGCCCCAGCGCGGCGTCCTCGCCCGCGGCGGGCAGCTCGGCGTCGACGGCCACGTCGTCGGGGATCCGCACGGCGCGCAGCCCACGGCCGGACCCCGCCGGGTCCAGCCAGGTGACGGTGGACGCGTCCGTGCGCGCCGGCGCCCGCCAGCCGTGCGCGAGCCACGCCCGCCGGAACGGGGTGAAGACGCGGAACGGCTCGCCGTCCGCCTTGCGGACCCGCCCGGGCGCGACCGCGTACGGGGAGCCGGTGCGGACCAGCTCGCGCCCGTCCGCGGCCAGCGCCGTCCCGACGGCGTCGTCGCGGCGCGCACCGTAGGGGCCGAAGTCGGCGGCGACGTGGACGGTGGCCGCGCCGACGGCCGCGGCGACACGGGGGACGGTGTCGGCGGGATCGCCGCGGACGACGAGCAGCCGCCCGCCGAGCGCGTCGTCGAGGGTCCGGAGGTTGCGGTACAGGAAGGTCTCGCGCGCCGCACCGGACGGCGCGAGCAGCGCGTCGTCCAGCACGAACAGCGCGAGCGCGCGGGGCGCGGCGTCGGCGGCGGCGAGGAACGTCGGCTGGTCGCGCACGCGCAGGTCGCGGCGGAACCAGACGACCGCCGTCCCCGTCATGCCCGCCGACGCTAGCCGACGGTCACGCCGCCAGCAGCGCGAGCAGCCGCTCCCGGTCCGGCCCCGGCAGGGGAACGGGGTCGCCCGCGACCGCGACCGCGGCCTGGACGGCGGGCCTGGCGAACACCTCCTGCGGCTGCGCGAGGCACATGAGCATGTCGAGCATCCCGCGGAAGGCGTCAGGGTCCTGCCCGACGGCGGCGCCGAAGCGGGCCTGTGCAGGGTCCGGCGGCGGCGGGGCCTCGCCTCGGCGCAGCGCATCCATCTCCGCGAGGCGAGCCCGGTCTGCGGCGAGCTGGCTGCGGTAGAACGGCGTGACGACGCGCTCGGTGCGCTCGTCCCACACGGTCGCGAACGCCGCGGGGTCCCCGAGGTGCTCGCGGACGGCCGCGCGCAGCGCCTGCGCGTGCAGGATCCCGACGGTGAGGCCGCGCCCCGCGGACGGGTTCGTGCAGGCCCACGCGTCTCCGACGGCGGCGTAGCCGGTGGCGACCGGGCGCCCGTCGACGACGAAGCGCCGGTACCGGTCGATCGCCCCCGCCATCACGGAGACCCCGTTCAGCGCTTCGCCGTCGAGCCAGTGCGCCTGCAGCGGGCAGGCCGCCACGACCCGGTCGAACACCTCACGGTGGCGCAGCGCCTTGACCGGGGTGTCGGTCGACGCGCCGAACAGCGTCACCGACCAGGTGTCGTTGTCCGCCGCGAGCGTGAGCGCGGTGATGCTGCCCAGCGGCGCGAGAGCGGGTCCGCGCAGCGCGGGCGGGCTGCCGCGCAGGAAGCGGGTGTAGTAGACGAACCGGGCGTCCTGGCCCTCGACGAGCGGCGGCGCGGCGCCGATCGCGGCGAGCCAGCGCTCGGTGGGGCCGCGACGCCCGGTTGCGTCGACGACGAGGTCCGCGTGGATCCGCTCGCCGTCGTCCGTGACCACACCGGTCACGTGCGGCACGCCGGCCAGGTCCGACGGGCCGGTGAGCAGCCCGGTGACGACGACGCCGCGCCGCACGTCGACGTGCTCGGCGGCGACCTCCGCGAACACCGCCTCGACGACCGGTCGACGTCCGGTGACGATCTCGAACCGCTCGTCGCCCGGCCGCCGCTCCCGGATCCCGGGTGGCGCGGCGTCGATCCGGTTCAGCCGCACGCAGCCCGCCGCGGCGAGCCGTTCGCAGAGCCCCGGCAGCTCCTCCTCGCAGACCTGGCGGAACCGCGCGAAGAGCCCGTGCGGCTGGTGGAACTGCACCACCCCGCGCCGCTTCCACGTCCCCCACGCGGTGGCCGCCGGCGCGGGCGGCCCGTCCGGATCCGGCTCCAGCACCGTGACGGCGTGCCCGTCCCGCGCCAACATCGTCGCCGCCGACAACCCTACGACGCCTCCCCCGCACACCACGATCCCAGCCATGACGCCACCCCCTTCGGGGACGTCACGACCGGGACCGGCGCGGGGTTCAGCGGGCGGACATGTCCACGTAGTCGCGCTCGGTCGCGCCGGTGTAGAGCTGACGCGGACGGCCGATCTTGTTCTGGGGGTCGGTCATCATCTCGCGCCAGTGCGCGATCCACCCCGGGAGCCTGCCGAGGGCGAACAGGACCGTGAACATCTTCGTCGGGAAGCCCATCGCCCGGTAGATCACGCCGGTGTAGAAGTCGACGTTCGGGTACAGCTTGCGCTCGATGAAGTAGTCGTCGGCGAGCGCGCGCTCCTCCAGCGCCTTCGCGATGTCGAGCAGCGGGTCGGTGACACCGATCTTCGCAAGGACGTCGTCCGCGCTCTGCTTGACGATCTTCGCCCGCGGATCGTAGTTCTTGTAGACGCGGTGCCCGAAGCCCATCAGCCGGGCGTTGCGCTCCTTCTTCTTGACCCGCTCGATGAACGTGTCGATGTCGCCGCCCTCCACGTCCTGGATGCGCGTCAGCATCTCCAGGACGGCCTGGTTGGCCCCGCCGTGCAGCGGGCCGAACAAGGCGTTGATGCCCGCCGAGATCGAGGCGAACAGGTTGGCCTGCGACGAGCCGACCAGCCGGACGGTGGACGTCGAACAGTTCTGCTCGTGGTCGGCGTGCAGGATGAGCAGCACGTCCAGCGCGCGCACGATCTCGGGGTCGAGCTCGTAGGGCTCGGCGGGGAAGCCGAAGGTCAGGCGCAGGAAGTTCTCGACAAGGCCCAGCGAGTTGTCGGGGTAGAGGAACGGCTGCCCGACGGACTTCTTGTGGGCGTAGGCCGCGATCGTCGGCACCTTGGCCAGCAGCCGGACGGTGGCCAGCTCCACGGCGGCCTCGTCGAACGGGTCGAGCGCGTCCTGGTAGAAGGTGGACAGCGCGCTGACGGCGCTGGACAGCACCGGCATCGGATGGGCGTCGCGCGGGAAGCCGTCGAAGAAGCGCTTGAGGTCCTCGTGCAGCATCGTGTGCCGCCGGATCTTCCCCGTGAACGCTTCCAGCTCCTCGCGGCCCGGCAGCTCACCGTAGATCAGCAGGTAGCTGGTCTCCAGGAACGTCGACTTCGCGGCGAGCTGGGCGATGGGGTAGCCGCGGTAGCGCAGGATGCCCGCGTCGCCGTCGATGTAGGTGATGCCGGACGCGCAGGCGGCGGTGTTGCCGAAGCCCGGGTCGAAGGTGGTGTACCCGGTGCCCGGCAGCAGCTTGCCGATGTCGAGCGCCGATGCCCCGTCCGTGGCCGCCCGGATCTCGAGCTTCTGGTCGCCTCCGGGATAGCTCAGTACCGCCGCGGTGGTGTCGGCGCTGTCTGTGGCCTGGTCAGCCATGTGGGACCTCTCGCTCGTGATGTCGGCGTTGGCGCACTTCAAAATATCCGCCCACCGCGGTTCCGACAGGGCCGAATCGGCCGAGCGGGACGTGATGTCAACCGCGCGGTCAGCCCTTGCCCAGCTTGCGCGCGTCCACCTCGACGCTGCCGACGTACCAGCGGTTGACCAGCCACAGCACCGCGCCGACGGCCAGCAGGACGCCCGCCACGAGAAACTGCTGCACGGGCCTGCCCGACAGTGGCGTGGCGAGGAACCCGCAGGTCACGATGCCGACCCACGGCGTCCACTTCGGGGCGCGGAAGTGCTGGTGGTCGACGGGGTCGCGGCGCAGCACCAGCACCGCGATGTTGACGATGGTGAAGACAGCGAGCAGCAGCAGGGCCGTCGTGCCGCCGAGCAGGCTGATGTCCGCGGTGCCGACGAGGATGATCGCGATCACGCTCGTGAACGCGATCGACACCCACGGGGTGCGGCGCGCGGGGTGCACGGTGCCGAGCACGCGCGGCAGGATCCGCTCGTTCGCCATGCCGTAGAGCAGGCGGCTGGCCATCAGCATGTTGATCAGCGCGGAGTTGATCACGGCGAGGAGGCCGATCGCGGCGAAGACGGCCAGCGGGAACCCCGGCGCCCCTGCCTCGAGCACGCGGAAGAGCGCCCCGGACTTCGCCTCGCCGAGGACCTCGGCGGGCACGAGCATCGACGAGAGCACGGCCACCGCGACGTAGATGGCCGCCGCGATGCCCATGCCGAGCAGCATCGCGCGAGGGAAGATCCGGACCGGGTCGCGGCACTCCTCGGCCATGTTCACCGAGTCCTCGAAGCCGACCATCGCGAAGAACGCCAGCGACGTCGCCGCGGTGATCGCGAGGAAGGCCGTGGAGTCACCGGTGTCAATCTGCGTGAGCCGCGCGGCGTCGCCCTCGCCGCGCCCGACGACGGCGTAGATCCCGGCGCCGATGATCAGCAGCAGGCCGGACAGCTCGACCAGGGTGAGGCCGACGTTCGCCTTCACCGACTCCCCGACGCCCCGGAAGTTGATCAGCGCGAGGCCGAGGATGAACGCCGTCGCGACGCCCCAGGTGGGCAGCTCGACGAACTCCCGCAGGTAGGTGTCGCCGAACGCCTTGGCCGCCGTCGCCGCGGACGTCACCCCGGACGCCATGACGGTGAACGTGACCATGAACGTCAGGAAGTTGATCCCGAACGCCTTGTGCGTGTACAGCGCCGCACCCGCGGCCCGCGGGTACTTGCCGACCAGCTCCAGGTAGCTGAACGCGGTGAGGAAGGCGACGAGGAACGCCAGCAGGAACGGCAGCCACAGCGCCCCGCCGATCTCCGCGGCGACCGAACCGGTCAGCGCGTAGATGCCGGTGCCGAGGATGTCCCCGACGACGAAGAGCAGCAGGAGCTTGGGGCCGATGGCCCGCTTCAGCGTCGGCTGCTCGCCCCGCTCGACCGTGTCCGTCGCATCCGTCATGGACAGCCATCGTCCGGGTCAGGACCGCGGTTCGCATCCGGAGGCGGCACGGAACCGCCAGAAGGCCGGGAAGGCGACCACCACGGCGATCGCCAGCACGACGACGGCGATCCCGCCCGCCGTCGCCGCGGCCCCCGGACCGAAGGCCGCGGCGGCCGGACCGTGCCACATGTCGGCCAGCCGGGGCCCGCCCACGACCACCACGAGGAACACGCCCTGCATCCGGCCGCGCATCTCGTCCGTCGCGACCGTCTGGAGCATCGAGCTGCGGTACACGGAGCTGACGAGGTCCGCCGCGCCGCCGATCGCGAGGAACGCCACGGCGAGCCACAGCGAACTGGTGAGCCCGAACGCCGCGACGGCGACGCCCCACACGCAGATCGCCACCGTCACCGCCACGCCCTGGCGCGCCACCCCGTGCAGCCATCCGGAGAACAGGCCGGCGAGGACCATCCCGATCGGGATCGCCGCGAACAGCAACCCCAGCGCGGGACCGCCTTCGGGCGGGTCGCCGAAGACCGTGTGGGCCATCTCCGGGAACACCACCCGCGGCATCCCGGCCCCCATCGCGACCAGGTCGATCAGGAACGACACCAGCAGCACCTTGTGCACGGCCGCGTACCGGAACCCGGCCACGACCTCCCGCAGACCCGCCCTTGCCGGGCCCTCGGCCCGCTCCGGCGGCACCGGCGGTAGCCGCCAGATCGCCCACAGCGTCGCGAGCAGGGCGACGGCGTCGAGCAGGTAGAGCGTCGCCAGCCCCACCACCGGGATGAGGACACCCGCCAGCAACGGCCCGGCCACCGCACCGATCTGCGCCACCGTCATGTTCAGCGCGTTCGCCGACGGCACCTGGTCCGCGGGCAACAACCGCGGGATGACGGCGCTGCGCGCGGGCTGGTTCACCGCCAGCAGCGCCGACTGCAGCGCGAAGAGCCCGAGCACCGTCCACACCCCGCCGGTACCGGTGGCCGACGTGATCCACAGGGCCAACGAGGCCAGTCCGATGCCCGCACCGGAGATCAGCAGGACGAGCCTGCGGTCCAGGGCGTCCGCGATGGCGCCACCCCACAGCCCGAACACCAGCAGCGGAACGAGCCCGAAGATCCCGGTGAGGCCGACGTAGGCCGACGAGCCCGTGAGCTGGTAGATCTGTGTCGGCACCGCCACCACCGACAGCTGCGCCCCGACGAGCGTGACGATCCCCGCGAGCCAGAGCCTGCGGTAGGCGGGGGTGCGCAGCGGGCGGGTGTCGGCGACGAGGCTGCGCAGCCGGGCGCGAAAGGGCACGACCGCCACGAATACCACCGCGGCGGGTAGAACCGAGCGGGGGCTGGAAAGTCAGGTGAACATCGGCTTACGCTACGGCGCGTCTCGCCGGGAACGGAGGGGAACCGTGCTCACGGACCGTCAGCGCGACGCGATCGACTACTACCGGATCTACAGCGGCCCCGCCGAGTGGGTCGTCGGCCGTGCCGACCCGGACGGCCGCGTGCGCATCACCGCCGTCACCCGCCACGGAACGTGGTCCTACCTGCTGGACGCGGACGGCACCTGCCGGGCCGTTCCCGGCGGGTACCTCGCACCCGCCCGATGACTTGCGCGGCGCCCGGACGGGAATGGGGTCCCCCGGGCGACCCTCACCGCGCCTGACGCAGTGAGAGCGGCTCTCCGCGCGCCGCGTCGGGCTCCGCCACCCGGGCCGCACCGGCCGCGGCCGGGAGCTCGGCCTCGACGCGAAAGCCCCCGGCGGCACGACGGCCCCACTCGATCCGCCCGTTCATCAGGGCGACACGCTCGCGCAGGCCAGTGAGGCCGAGCCCGGACGACAGGTCGACCGCGGCGGCGTCCGGCCGTCCGGCGCCGTCGTCGGTCACGAGCACCCGCAGGGTCCCGGGTTCCCACGCGAGCTCGACGATGGCGGCGGTGCCGGGTCCCGCATGGCGGGCGACATTGGTCAGCGCCTCCTGGACGACGCGGACCGCGGCCAGCTCGGTGCCGGGTTCCAGCGCGCACGGCCGCCCGGTCCGGCGCTCGTCGACGGCGATCCCCAGCCCCCGCACCCGGGCGACGATCGCGGGCACCGCGCCGGCGATCGACGTTCCGAGGAGCGGTGCGTCGTCATCGGCGCGCAGCACCTCGAGCATCTCGCGCAGCTCGGACATGGCCTCCGCCCCGGCCGTCCGCACGTGCTCCAGAGCCTCCGCTGCCCCGTTCGCGTCGGTGTCGAGCAGCAGTTTCGCCCGCGTCGACTGGAGGATCATCACGGTCACGGCGCGGGACACGACGTCGTGCAGGTCGCGGGCGATCCCCGCCCGCTCGGCGCGCAGGCTCTCCCGGCGGCGCAGCTCGGCGAGCTCCTCGGTGATCCGCAGCGTGCGGCGGCCGGCCTGCGCCCAGCGACCGATCGCCCAGGCCGCCGCGGTGAGCAGGAGCTGGGCGACGACCACCACGAAGAGCACGCTCGCGGGCGACTCCCCCGGCGCCCCCGGCTTGGCGATCTCGTCGACCGCGATGATCGGGGCTGTCGCGGCGAACGTCGTCGCCCACGCGGCCAGACCGCGCGCCGGCGTCAGGTGGGCGGCCACCGTGTAGAGCGCGAGGAGGACGCCAAGCTCGGGGCGGTAGTCGTCGAACAGGACGACCGCGCCGGCGAAATGGACGAGCATCACGCCGAGCACGATCATCGGCCAACGCCGCCGCCAGATCAGCGCGGCGTTGCCGGCCGCGGCATAGAGCACGATCTGCCAGCTCAGCACGTCCGCCGACAGCAGCAGATCGAGCGCGAGCACGAGCGCCGCGAGGACCCCGTCCGCCCACCTCGGGTGGGCCCTGGTCCACTGCGACGCCCGGGACCGCAGCGAGCGGGTCACCGGCGGAAGAGGTGGCGCGGCCACCACCGGCGCTGGTCCTCACCGGCCTCGTCGTCGACCGGGTTCCACTGCGGCCTGCGCTGGGCCGCCTCCACCTCGGGCAGCCGCCGCAGGAAGGCGACGTCCGCCTGCGGCGGGTCGCCGTCGGGGATCCGGCCGAGGCCGGCGAGCGCCCGCCAGAGGTCACCCTCGAAGTCGGCGAGCTCCGCGTCGTCCGGCTCCGCGCCGATGTCCCACGGGGCGTGGCACGACGGGTGCTCCAGCACGGCGAGCAGCGAGGTCACGACCTCGGTCGAGGTCGTGGAGTAGGTGTGGACCGCGGACACGCGCTGCCTCTCGACCGCGCCCTCCCCGTCGAGCGGGTTCGCCGCCAGCACCGCCTCGAGCGCCTGACCGCCGAGGAGCGCGCCCGGAGGCCCGGGCACGAGCACGAGCGCCGGGCCGATGAGCAGCCCCGGCGCGCCGGTGGCGTCGGGCGTCCCCAGAGCGTGGACGAGCACGACCAGTTCCTCGTCGGACATCGACGACCTCCCCCCGGAAACCCCCGAACCTCCAAGAATCCCGCGAACCAGGCGGGAGGGCGTGAACCGTTCGGGTGACCGGGCCGGCGGGCGACTGACAGTGCCCCCGTCCGTCGCTACGTTCCGTGCGTCGGAGGTTCCCAGGGGGCGGAATGACCATTCGCGTCGTCATCGCCGAGGACGAGGACCTCATCCGCTCCGGGCTGACGATGATCCTGCAGGCCCAGCCGGACATCGAGGTGGTCGCCGACGTGCATGACGGTGACGCCGCCGTGCGGGCCGTGCTCGACCTGAGCCCCGACGTCGCCGTGCTCGACGTGCGGATGCCCTCGGGCCGCGAGGGCGTCGAGGCAGCCCGCCGGATCGCAGGCGACGAGACGATCGCGCGGCTGGGCCGGACGGTCGGCGTCCTCATGCTCACCACGTTCAGCGCCAGCGATGCGGTGTACGAGGCGATCCGGGTCGGGGCGACGGGGTTCGTGCTCAAGGACGCCACGCCGTCCGACCTTGCCGCCGCGGTGCGCGCGGTGGCCGCCGGTGACGCCTGGCTCGCGCCCGCGGTCACCCGGGCGATCGTCCGCGACCTCGCCGGCGCCACGCGAGCGCTGCCCGCGCAGACCTCCGCCTCCCGGGACCTGCCCCCCGGGATGACGCCCCGGGAACGGCAGGTCCTCGAACTGATGGCCTACGGCCTCACCAACGAGGAGATCGCCCGGCACCACGGGGTCGTGGTGGGAACGGTGAAGACCCACGTGAACCGGATCTTCAACAAGCTCCAGGTCCGCGACCGCGCGCAGGCAGTGGCATGGGCCTACCGCCACCGCCTCGTCGGCCCCGACGATCCGCTTCCCCCGGCGTCCACCCTCGGTTAGAGCGACCCTCCACCCGCAGAACGATCCGCCGATCGCCACCACAACCGTGGTGGGAATTCGGATGCACAACCCCGGCTGGTTTTCCGCCACGGCCGCGAAGGGCATCGTTCTGCTGGTCGCGGAAATCGTCCGCGACGAACAGATGAGAACACACTCACCCACGGAGGAAAGCCATGTCCGACGCCAGCCTGCTCGCCGATGTCGGCCCGTGCGACGACACCGGCCACCTGTACATCAACGGCAACGAGGTCGTCAGCGTCCCGCTGAACGCGACCCGCCGCTTCCAGCGGATTCTTCCCGACGGCGCCTACAACTTCCGCTTCCGGGTCGGCAACGGCGGCGGCTGGGCCTGGGCCGCGCGCCTGCGCCTGGTCGTCAACGGCACCGAGCTGATCTCGGTCGACGAGGTCGGTGGCAGCGGGCTGTTCACCGGGACCGTCTACAACAAGGAATGGCAGTGCACGATCCGCGACGGCAAGGTCTCCGAATTCGTCGCGTGATTCTCCACTCGATTCGAACAGGAGCAGAACCATGTCCAGCACACGCTATCGCGTCACGTTCAACGGATTCCACGTCGTCAGCGAGACGTGGGACGACGTCCTGAACATCGACGGCCAGCACGACGAGGTCTACTTCGTGGCGAGCGCCCGGAAGACCCGCCGCGACGGCACCGCGGTCTACGGCGGCACGGGATCGACGTTCGTCTCGGCGACCCTGGGGGACACCAGCGCTCCGGCGCTGCTCGGCCCGCGCGTCAAGGCCGGGTCGGCCCGCCAGCCCTGGTGGCAGGGCGGCCGGGAGGTCGGCGGGCTGATCAGCGGGGACGACTTCCCCGTCGGTGCGCCGTGGACATCGCCGCGGGCCGACCAGCTCACGAACGACCACCCGCCGTGCCGGATCTGGGAGGACGACATCGCCGACGACGAGGTCGTGCACCTCACTCCGGCGCTGTGGGAGTGGGACACCACGAGCCCGTTCGGCGGGTGGCTGCAGTGGCTGGTGTCCAACGACGCGCAGTTCGGGGAGCGGGCGAAGAAGGTCTTCGGCCCGATCTCGGGGGCCTACGCCTGGATCTTCGACGCGGTCTCGCTCGGCATCCAGACCGTGGGCGGGCTCGAAGGGCTGTTCAAGCCGCTCGGACGCGCGGGTAGCCGGCCCATCGGTGTCACCCGCGATCCGGCGAACCCGGAGAACGGCGTGTTCAACCCGCAGGTCCTGGAGCTGACCAGGGCCTCGGCGGAGGCGCTGATCAGCGCGAACCCGAGCGGCCGGGGCAACGGCGTGCTGAGCGTGCAGTACCAGGACGACCCCTACCTGCGCGGGAACTACGTCGTCTACCTCCAGGTCCAGCGGGTCTGACCATCTGATCGGGGGGTTCGGTCCCCCGCGGCGGGCACAGCTCGCCGCGGGGGACGGTCCTCGACACCGGCCGGCCCGCCGTCGCCCGGTTCAGGGGGCGAGCCTGCGCACCCGCCACGAGCGGTCGTGGAGGTCGAGCTCGAACCGCAGCCGGTCGTGCATCCGGTCCGCCCTGCCCTGCCAGAACTCCACCTGCTCGGGCACGAGACGCCAGCCGCCCCAGTGCGGCGGCACCGGCACCTCCTCGCCCTCGAACCGCCGGGTGACGGCGGCCAGGGCGTCGTCGAGCACGCGGCGCTCGCTCACGACCGTGGACTGTGCCGACGCCCAGGCGCCCAGCTGCGAACCCCGGGGGCGGGAGCGCCAGTACCGCGCGGTCTCCTCCGGGTCGACCGTGGTGACCGTGCCCCGCACGTGCGCCTGCCGGTGCAGCGCGTACCACGGGAACGTCGCCGAGGCGTAGCGCACCACCCGCAGCTCCCGGCTCTTCACCGACGTGTAGTTGGTGAAGAAGGCGACCCCGTGCTCGTCGATGCCCTTGCAGAGCACCGTCCGCGACGACGGCCGACCGTCCTCACCGGCCGTGGCCAGCACCATCGCGTTGGCGTCCGGGACACCCGCCGCGTCGGCCTCGGCGAGCCAGGCGGTGAGCTGCGCGTGCCACGTGGCCGCGAGATCGGCGACGTCCAGCCCGTCCTGCGGATACTGCACACGCATCAGCGCCGGCTCGCGCACCGCCACCGCGCCCCCCTCGTCCGATCACCCGGTGACGGAAGCCACCCGGGCCTCCCGTTGCTCCGACACCCGCGCGGAGGCAGGGTGACGCCAACCACGTTAGTCGCCTCTGCGCCACCCGTGCGAGGTCGATCCCAGAAGGAGGACCGGTGTCGACAGCACCGACTGCGGCGACGGCGCCGTCCGGGCCGGACGCCGTCATATCCGTACCGCCACCCCCACCGGGGTTCAGGTCAGGGCTCGAGGGCCATGTCGCGTTCCGCACCGAGATCGCCGAGCCCGACAAGGACGGTGGCGCCCTGCGCTACCGGGGTGTCGACATCGAGGACCTCGTCGGCCACGTCACGTTCGGCAACGTGTGGGCGCTGCTGGTGGACGGGCGGTTCGGCCCGGGCCTGCCGCCTGCCGAGCCGTTCCCGATCCCGGTCCACACCGGTGACGTCCGCGTCGACGTGCAGGCCGCCCTCGCGATGCTCGCCCCCTACTGGGGCTACCGGCCCCTGCTCGACATCACCCCCGACGAGGCCCGCGACCAGCTCGCCCGGGCGTCGGTGATGGCGCTGTCGTACGTGGCGCAGTCCGCGCGCGGCATCGGCGTTCCCGCGGTGCCGCAGTCCCGCATCGACAAGGCCGAGACGATCACCGAGCGGTTCATGATCCGCTGGCGCGGCGAGCCCGATCCGGCGCACGTCAAGGCCGTCGACGCGTACTGGGTGTCGGCGGCCGAGCACGGCATGAACGCCTCCACGTTCACCGCCCGCGTCATCGCCTCCACCGGGGCGGACGTCGCGGCGTCGCTCTCCGGGGCGATCGGCGCCATGTCCGGCCCGTTGCACGGCGGCGCCCCGGCGCGGGTGCTGCCGATGATCGCCGACGTCGAGCGGACGGGCGACGCGGACGCCCTGGTCAAGGGCATCCTGGACCGCCGCGAGAAGCTCATGGGGTTCGGCCACCGCGTCTACCGCGCCGAGGACCCGCGCGCCCGCGTGCTGCGGCGCACCTGCAAGGAGCTGGGCGCGCCGCGCTACGAGGTGGCGGCGGCCCTGGAGGCGTCCGCGCTCGCGATCCTCCGCGAGCGCCGCCCGGACCACCCGATCGAGACGAACGTCGAGTTCTGGGCGGCGGTGATCCTCGACTTCGCCGAGGTGCCGCCGCACATGATGCCCGCGATGTTCACGAGCGCCCGCACGGCCGGGTGGTCGGCGCACATCATGGAGCAGAAGCGCGAGAACAAGCTCGTCCGTCCGTCCGCGCAGTACATCGGCCCCGGCCCGCGCAAGCCGGAGGAGGTCGAGGGCTGGGCGGAGATCGCGCACGTCTGACCGTCGCCCCCGGCCCGGTGCTCCCGCGCGGTGCGCCGGGCCGGTCCGTTCCCGGAGCCTGTGGACAACCTGTTCAACTGTGGATGAATTCGCGTGGCGCGCGTCACACCCGCCCCGGCGACGCTGCCGGCGCGGTCGCCGCGACCGGGGTGCGACGCATGGGCAGTGACAGCCCGGCCGCCACGAGCCCGAGCGCGCCTCCGAGGTACCAGGCCACGTCGTAGCTGCCCGTGACGTCGCGCACGACGCCCGCGCCGAGCGCCATCAGCGCCGCGCCCAGCTGGTGGGCGGCGTACACCCAGCCGAACACGACGGGGGCGCGCGAACCGAAGATCTCCCGGCACAGCGCCATCGTCGGCGGGATCGTCGCGACCCAGTCCAGGCCGTAGAACACGATGAAGGCGATCATGCTCGCGTGCAGGTCCGGCCCGAAGACCGCCGGAAGCAGCGCGAGCGACACCCCGCGCAGCGCGTAGTAGACGGCGAGAAGCAGCCGCGGATCGACGCGGTCGGTGAGCCAGCCGGACGCGATCGTGCCGACGATGTCGAGGATCCCCACCAGGGCGAGCAGGCCGGCCGCCGTCGTCGCGGGCATGCCATGGTCGTGCGCGGCCGGGATGAAGTGCGGCTGGATCAGCCCGAACGTCGTGGCGCCGCAGATCGCCATACCGGCCGCGAGCAGCCAGAACGTGCCGGTGCGCGCGGCCGTCGTCAGCCCGGTGAGCGCGATCCGCGCCGCCCCCCGGCCCACCGGGTCGACGTCGTCCGCCGCGGTGCCGCCGTACGGGACGGCGCCGACGTCGCGCGGGCGCTCGCGCAGCAGGAGCAGGACCGGTACGACGACGGCAAGTGCGGCGACCGCCACCCCGGCCGACGCCGCCCGCCACCCCGCGCTCTGCGCGACCAGCGCGACCAGCGGCAGGAACACGAGCTGTCCCGTCGCGCCGCCCGCGGTCAGCACGCCCGAGACGAGGCCGCGCCGGGCCACGAACCACCGGCCGGTGACGGTGGCGACCAGCGCGAGCGCCATCGCCCCGCTCCCGAGCCCGACGAGCACGCCCCACAGCAGGACGAGCTGCCACGCCGCCGTCATGACCAGCGTGAGCCCGCTGCCCGCCGCGACCACCAGCAGCGCCGCGACGACGACCGGACGGATCCCGAACCGTTCCATGAGTGCGGCGGCGAACGGCGCGGTGAGGCCGTAGAGGGCGAGGTTGACCGCAACGGCCGCCGAGATCGTGGCGACCGACCAGCCGAACTCGGCCCGCAGCGGCTCGATCAGCACGCCGGGCACCGCCCGGAACCCGGCGGCGCCGACGAGGGCGAGGAACGTCACGCCCGCCACGACCCAGGCCGGATGGATCCATCTGAGTTGCCTCACACTACTCAGCATGCTGTGCCGCGGCCCGGTCGGGCAAGACCTGGCCACTCGCGGCCGTCAGGAGGGTGAGGGCGCGGATGGCGCACACCAGGGCCGCCAGCGACAGGCCGTGGCGCAGCCAGTCCAGGGCCGCCCAGCGCTGTGCGGCGTCGAGCGCCTCCTGGGGGGCGAGCGTCCCCGACATCAGCACGATCATCGTGGGGATGAAGTAGCCGAAGGTGAGCACGCGGTCGGCCACCGAGACCAGCGACGCCGTGAGCCACCATCGCCGCAGCTCACCGCGGCTGCGCCAGGCCAGGACCAGATTGACGACCGTGAGCAGGGTCAGCGGCACGGTCGTGACGTAGACCCAGAAGCGCCGTCCGGTGTCGGCCTCGCGGGCGGCGTCGGCGTCCCAGGCGGCCCCGTCGGGGATCCACTGTGGCACCTCGATCCGGGACTCGTAGAGCCCGGCGCCGAGCGCGACCGCGAGGAACAGGACGAACAACCACAGGGCGATCGCGCGGGCCGAGGTCGCGGTGCGAGCGGTCATCATGGGAACCTCCATCAGGACAGATATTTCGTTCGACCGAACGAAAGGTAGGCAGCGGCCATCAGCCCGTCAACCGAGAAAGGCCGCCGCGACGCCGCGCTCCGGCGGCTGCGCGCCGCCGGCAGGCGCCAGAGCACCGCGATGGTCCTGTTCCACACCCACCTCGCCGCCCTGCTCGGCCTCGGCCCGACCGACGAGAAGGTGCTGGAGATCGTCGCCCGGCACGGGACGAGCACCCCGGGCGAGATCGGCGAGCGGACCGGCCTCGCGCCCGCGTCCGTCACCGGGGTGCTGGACCGGCTGGAGGCGAAGGGCTACGTCCGCCGCACGCCCAGCGCGACCGACCGCAGGCGCGTCGAGGTCACCCACGAGCCGGCCCACGCCCGCGCCGTCGAGGAGCTGTTCACGGGCCTGCTCGCCGGCCTCGCCGAGGTGTACGCGAGGTACAGCACGGACGACCTCGAACTCGTCGCCGGGTACGTCGAGGCCACGACCGAGGCACAGGAGCGCGCCGCCCACGAGCTCGGCGCTGCGGGCCGTGACGTGCGCCAACCGGGCACGCCCGCACCGCCGGACGGCTGACAGACTGGGGCCCGTGACCGACCTGACGATTCCCGCCGACCTCCTGCCCGCCGACGGCCGCTTCGGCTGCGGGCCGTCGAAGGTCCGCCCCGCGCAGCTCGCGGCCGTCGCGGCCGCGGCGGACGTCATGGGGACCTCGCACCGCCAGAAGCCGGTCAAGTCGCTGGTCGGGCGGGTCCGGGCGGGCCTGCGCGAGCTGTTCTCGCTCCCCGAGGGCTACGAGGTCGTGCTCGGCGACGGCGGCTCCACCGCGTTCTGGGACGCCGCGGCGTTCGGGCTGGTCCGCGACCGCGCGCTGCACCTGACCTACGGCGAGTTCGCCGCGAAGTTCGCCGACTCCACCCGTGGCGCGCCGTTCCTCGTCGACCCCGTCGTGATCTCCGCCGAGCCGGGCAGCGCCCCCGCGCCCGCCGCGGACCCGAGCTGCGACGTCCTGGCCTGGGCCCACAACGAGACCTCCACCGGGGTGGCCGTCCCCGTCGTGCGGCCTGCGGAGTCCACCGAAGGCCAGCTCGTCGTCATCGACGCCACGTCCGGCGCGGGCGGCCTGCCCGTCGACATCACCCAGGCCGACGCCTACTACTTCGCCCCGCAGAAGGGCTTCGCCTCCGACGGCGGCCTCTGGATCGCGCTGCTGAGCCCGGCCGCGCTGGAGCGGATCGCGCAGCTCGCCGCGGCCGACCGCTGGATCCCGCCGTTCCTGTCGCTGGCCACGGCCGTGGACAACTCGGCGAAGGACCAGACCTACAACACACCTGCCGTCGCCACACTGATCATGCTCGCGGACCAGATCGAGTGGATGCTCGACCTCGGCGGCCTGGACGCGTGCGTCGCCCGCACCGCCGACTCCTCCCAGCGGCTCTACACCTGGGCCGAGAAGGTCCCGTTCGCCACGCCGTTCGTCGCCGATCCCGCGCACCGCTCGCAGGTGGTCGGCACGGTCGACTTCGACGGCGTGGACGCGGCCACGGTCGCCAAGGTCCTGCGCGCCAACGGTGTCGTCGACACGGAGCCGTACCGCAAGCTCGGTCGCAACCAGCTGCGCATCGGGATGTTCCCCGCCGTCGATCCCGAGGACGTGTCGGCCCTCACGTCCTGCGTCGACTGGGTCGTCGAGCAGCTCGGCTGATCCACATCTAGGCTGCCACGGATCGGTGTCGTGGCGGCGCGCCTCCGTCGCGGGTCACGATCCGGCAACTACCGTCACCCGGACGGGGCCGCCGTCGACGAGGAGCGGGGAGGCCATGCGGGCGCTGCGCGTCGTCGGGATCAGGGAGGTCGACGGGAACATCACCGTCGTCCTCGAGGATCCCGACCGCCGCGAGCGCTTCACCGTGCCGGGAGACGAGACCCTGCGGGCCGCTGCGCGCGGCGACCAGGCCCGGCTCGGTCAGATCGCGATCGAGGTGGGAAACGAGTTGCGACCACGGGAGATCCAGGCCCGGATCCGCGCAGGAGCGTCCGTCGCGGAGCTGGCGAGCATCGCGGGCGTGCCGGAGCAGAAGATCGAACGATTCGCCTACCCGGTGCTGCTGGAGCGTTCCCGCACCGCCGAGCTGGCCCGGCTCGCCCATCCCATCCGCGCGGACGGGCCGGACCGGCGCACCCTCGCGGAGGTCGTCGCGGCCACCTTCGAGCTGCGCGGCCAGACCTACGACGACGCCGCGTGGGATTCCTGGAAGGGCGAGGACGGCCGGTGGGTCGTCACCCTCGCGTGGACGGCCGGTCGATCGGACAACCGCGCCCACTGGACGTTCCAGCCGGGCGCGAACGGCGGCACCGTCGCCGCGCTGGACGAGAACGCGGGCGACCTCGTCGAGGGGCTTCCGGCACGGCCGCTGCGCACGATCGGCGAGGTCATCGACCTCGCGCGCGCGGACGAGCCCGCCGAGGAGGTCGCCGCGGCCGAGGCGCCCAGACGGGCCGAGCCCCATGGGGAGGTCGCGCCCGCGCGGATCGAGCACCGGCCGGTCGAGCGCCGCCGCCCGGACCCGGTCGTCGAACGGCGGCGGGCCGAACACCGGGCCGAACACCGGTCCGAGCAGCACACGAAGCCGCCCGCCGACGAGCACCGCGCCACCACGGCCCGCGACAACGCGCACCCGGCGGAGCCGGAGCACCGCGCCACCACGGCCCGCGACAACGCGCACCCGGCGGAGCCGGAGCACCGCGCCACCACGGCCCGCGACAACGCGCACCCGGGGGCGACGGACCGTCCGGCCGAGCCGGCCGCACCGGTCCGGGGCGAGCGCCCCGCTCGGGAGGAGGCCCCACAGCGTGCCGGGACCGTCGCGGAGCTCGTGGCGGAGCGGGAGGCCGAGCGCGCCGCAGGCCGGGCGGGCCCGCCGCCGGAACACGATGGCACCGAGCCGGCCCGTCCCGCCGAGGAGCAGCGTCCCGCGCCGCCGCGGCGGACGAAGAAGGGCAAGCCCGTGATGCCGTCCTGGGACGAGGTGCTGCTCGGGGTGAAGGGCCAGCGCTGAGGCCGCCACCGGACGGCACCGGTCCGGGGACCTCGCAGACCCCCGCCACGCCCCGCAGACCCCGCAGCACCTGCGAGGCATGCGCAAGCCCTGCGAACGCACCCGCACCGGACCGCGACACACCGGCCTTCGGACGCCGCGGGGGCGCGGCATCGCCGGCGCCTGCTGTTGGCAGCCCCGCGCATCCCGGCGTTGCGGCGGTCACATGAAGCCGCGCAACCCCAGCACGACCCAGGCCGCGCCCAGCCCGGCGATCACCCCGTACCCGGGCCACCGCCAGAACGGGACGTCGCGCAGCAACCACAGCCCGGGGGCGAGCCCGGCGCACACGGCGAGGTTCGCGGGGACCCACCACCCGCCGACCGCCACCCCGATGGCCCGGACGAACGCAACGTCGGCCAGCGCGGCGAGCACCGCGAAGAAGGCCGCGATCGGCAGCCCCGTGGCCCACGGCGTCGGGGCGGCATGCCGGCCCCACCCCCGCTGCGCCACATCGGTCACCCTACGGGCGAGCACGCGTGGAACGCGACGGCCGCGGCGGTGGCGACGTTGAGCGAGTCCACGCCGTCCGCCATCGGGATGCGCACCCGGACGTCCGCCGCGGCCAGCGCCTCCGGGCTCAGGCCCGGGCCTTCGGCGCCGAACAGCAGGGCCACCCGCCCCGCGTCCAGGTCGGCGGCGCGCAGCGCGACGGCACCGGCCGCCGGGGTGAGGGCGGCGATGCGCAGGCCCGCCGCGCGCAGCAGGTGCAGCGACGCGGGCCACGGGCCCGGCAGCGCCGCGAACGGCACCCGCAGCACATGCCCCATCGAGACGCGGACGCTGCGGCGGTAGAGCGGGTCCGAACAGCGCGGTCCGAGCAGCACGCCGTCGACACCGAGTGCAGCGGCGTTGCGGAACAGCGCCCCGAGGTTCTCGTGGTCGCCGACCCCTTCCAGCACGGCGAGGAGCCGCGCGCCGCGGGCGATCGCGACGGCGTCCCCCGGCGCGGGCCGGTCCGCGACGGCGAGCACGCCGCGGTTGAGGTGGAACCCGACGGCGGCGGCCATCACGTCGGCGTCCGCCGCGTAGGCGGGAACGTCGAGCGCGGCGAGGTCGGCGGCAAGCTCGTCCAGGCGGCGCGGCACTCCCAGCAGCGACCGCACGGGGTAGGGCGAGGCCAGCAGGCGGCGCACAACGACCACACCCTCGGCGATGACCAGGCCCCGGCCGCCCGGACGATCAGGACGGCGGTCGGCCGTCGTAAGGTCGCGGTAGTCGTCCAGCCGCGGATCGGCGGAGTCACCGACGGGCGTGATGATGGCCACGGACGACATCCTTCCTGCTCGTGACGGCAGTGCCGGCGGGCAGTCAGCCGGACAGCCGTAGCACTGCGGTTCGGCGATGTGTCACCGTGGACGACCTGGCCTGCCGATCCAGGCCGCTTCAGGGAGGCGCTGCATCGCATGGGCCAGGACGTCGACCGGACCACGTTCAGTCGACGGGACCGACAGCGTTATCGCGCGAAGGTGCAGCGGTGTATCGACGCCCTCGCCGTGATGCTGCGGGAGCACCCGTTCGCGCACGACGAGCCGATGACCGGCCTCGAAGTGGAGCTCAACCTCGTCGGCCCCGACCTCACTCCTGCACTGTCCGGCGACCGGGTGCTCGCGGTCCTCGGCGACGAGTTCCAGTCCGAGCTCGGCCGCTGGAACATGGAGCTCAACCTCCCGCCCCGCCCCCTGCCGGGCGACCAGTGGCGCCATCTGGAACGCCAGCTCGCCGACACGCTGAACCTCGCCTGCGCCCGCGCCGAGGATCACGGCGCCCGGCTCGCCGTCATCGGCATCCTGCCGACCCTCACCCATGAGGACCTCGTCGTCGAGGCCCTCTCCCCCGACACCCGCTACGCCGTGCTCAACGAGCAGATGCTCGGCCTGCGCGGCGAGCCGGTGCGCATCGACATCGCGGGGGACGGGCAGGAGGCCCTCGCCGTCGACTTCGACTCCATCGCGCCCGAGGCCGCCTGCACGTCCATGCAGCTGCACCTGCAGGTGCCGCCGGACGCCTTCGCCGGGTACTGGAACGCCGCCCAGTGCCTGGCCGGCGTCCAGCTCGCGGTGGGCTCGAACTCGCCGTTCCTGCTCGGATCGCGATTATGGGCCGAGACGCGGATCCCCCTCTTCGAGCAGGCCTGCGACGTCCGCAGCCCTGAGCTGCGCAACCAGGGCGTGCGGCCGCGGGTGTGGTTCGGCGAGCGGTGGATCACCTCGATCCTCGACCTGTTCACCGAGAACAAGCGGTACTTCCCCGCCCTGATGCCGATCACGGAGGACGTCGACCCGATCGCCGAGCTACGTGCCGGGCGCGTCCCGGAGCTCGCGGAGATGACGCTGCACAACGGCACGATCTGGCGCTGGAACCGGCCGGTGTACGACGTCACGGGTGGGGTGCCGCACCTGCGCGTCGAGAACCGGGTGCTGCCGGCGGGCCCCACGGCGATCGACATGGTGGCCAACGCGCTGCTGTTCTACGGGTTGCTGCGCTGCATGGTCGAGGACGAGCGGCCGCTGTGGAGCTTCATGTCGTTCGAGGCCGTGCAGGAGAACTTCTTCATCGCCGCGCGCCACGGCATCGACGAGCCGCTCTACTGGCCCGGCACGGGCTGGATCCGCCCGGACGAGCTGGTGCTCCGCAAGCTGTTGCCCGTCGCCTCCGACGGGCTGGCCCGGTGGGGTGTGCGGTCGGAGGTCATCGACCGCTACCTGTCGGTGATCGAGCAGCGGTGCGTGCGACGACGCACCGGGTCGGCGTGGCAGCGCGACGCCGTCGCGGCGCTGGAGGCGCGCGGCGCCTCGCGCGAGACCGCTCTGCGCGGGATGCTCGCCCGCTACCTCGACTCGTCGGCGGCGAACGAACCCGTCCACACCTGGCCGCTGCCGGTCTGATCCGCTCCCGCGTTCACGGGAGTGAACGCCCTCGTCGCGTTCGGCCCCGGGTACGAGGGCACCGCTCCTAGCGTCTCCCCCGTCACCGCGCCCGTGAGGGACAGCGGGACACCACGCCCGATCCGCACACGCGCCCCCCGGGTGCGGTTCCGCGCGCCCGCAGGAGGCGAAGCCATGCCCGAGCACCACCCGTCGCGGCCCGGACGGTGACGACGATGTCCCGGTTCCGCCTCTTCGGCCGCGCCGCCGGCGCCGGTACCTGGCCCGACGCGCCCACCGACGTCCCCACCGACCCGCGCGGGTTCCCGGCCGTCCCCGCAGGCGTGTGGGGCGGGCCGCCCGCCTGGGCGGGGGTCGAGCCCGCGCCGCCCGCCGGCGGGGGGAACGGCTGGTCCGGTGGGTGGCCGGTCGCGCAGGTCGGCGGGGAGCCGCCCCCGGTATGGCCGGCGTCGAACGGGGAGGCCCGCCCGCGCTCCGTGGGATGGGCGGGCGAGGGCGGCCCGCCCGGGGGGTCGGGCAGCCTAGCCGCGGTGTCCGCCGGGGGCATCGCGACTGCCGGCCCTCCGGTCCGTGGCGACCGGCCGGTCAGCGGTACCTCCTTCGACCCGGCCGGAGCGCCCGGCGGGGCGCGGTTCGGCGGGTCGCCCGCGGGTCCCGCGGAGCCGACGCACCCGGCCGGCCCGCCGGCGTTGACGGCGCCGCCCGCCACCGTCCCCCCGCCACCGGTCACGATGCCGCCGGGAAGTCCTGCGCACACCGACGGCGCCCCGCACGTCGGCGCTGTTACCGGCGCGCCCGGCCACACCGGGCCGGCGTGGCCCGTGCTACCGGCTTCCGCGGCCTCGCGCGTCCCCGTCCCCGATCCCGCCGAGGCCGCCGCGCTGGCCGGCGCCTTCGCCGTCGACTACCTGTCCTGGGACGAGGACGATCCCGCTCGCCGCGGCCGGGTGCTACGCGACTACCTGCGGCCGCCGGTGGGCGACCCGGCGCGGCTCGGGTGGTCCGGCACCGGCCGCCAGCGCGGCGAGTTCGCGCTGCCCGGCCTCGTCCGCCCGGACGGCGAGGGGCGCGTGCTCGTCGACGTGCGGGTGCGGGTCACGCCCTACCGCGCGGTCGGCGAGCGCACGCCCGAACCGGTTCCTGCCGATCCCGAACCTGGGGCGGGCGTCCCCGCCGTCGCGCCGGCACCGACCGGCCGCGGTTGGCGCAGCCTCGCGTCCTGCTGGGTGCGGCTGAGCGTCCCGGTGGCGCACGACGGCGGCAGGCTCGTCGTGGACGCCTGGGAGGAGACGCTCGGTCTCGACGCCCCCGCCTCCGAGGGCGCGCCCGCCGCCGCCCCCGACCACGCCCTCGTCGACGACGACCCGCTCGCAGGCGGTGCGGCATGACGCGCCCGCGCCGACCGGTCGTCGCCGGGCTGACCGCCGGGGCAGGCACGACCACCTTCGCGACCGTCCTGCACGGCGTCGACGGGGGCGTCGGCGGTCACGGGGCGGATCTGCTGGTCGTGCGGGACGACCCGGCGTCCCTGCGCCTCCTGTCGGACACGGCTGTGGGCGCCGGGACGGTCGCTGCCGTCGTCCTCGGACCCGACACGCCCGCACCGTCCGCCGAGCGCGCGGTCCGCGCCGCGGTGCACGTCGTCGCGGTGCCGCACGTCGCCGCGCTCGCCGAGGGCCGGGTGCCCCGCGCCCACCTGGAGATGCTGCTCGCCCGCGAGCCCGGATCGCTCCCGATCGCGTTGCGGCCCTACGCCGAGGCGCTGGCAAGGGTCGCGGCCGCGCTCGTCGCGGGCGGGCGGCTGGACCGCGGCCCGGCCTGCCGCGTACCGCCGGTGGCGAGCAGCTCTCTCCCGGCGGGCCGCGGCGTCGGCGCGCAGCCGATCGGCGCTGCAGCGGAGCCCGTGGGGGTGCCTGTGAGGGTGCCCGACGACCTCGACGACGAGGCCCTCGAACGGGCGACGGGCTGAGCCATGTCCCGCGCTGTCACCGCTGCACTCGCTGCGGCGGCCGGGCTCCTCCTGCTCGGGGCCGCGCCGGCCCCGCAGGCTCCCGGACCGTCGTCGGGGGTGGCCGTGGCGAGCATCCCGCAGGCCGCGCGGGCGGCGTTGCCCCTGATCGTCGATCTCACCGCCGAGCACTGTCCGGAGCTGCCGCCGGTGTGGGTGGTCGCGCAGGTGCAGGCCGAGTCGGGGTGGGCGGAGACGGCGGGCTCGGACGGCGGCCCTGCGGGGCTCCTGCGGTTCGACGAGCGCAACTGGGTCGCCGCGGGCGGCGGCCCGTGGACGGCGGACCCGCCGGTCGCGGGCGAGCCCGTCCTGACCGCGGCGGACCACCTCGCGGTCGCGATCCCGTGGATGTGCACGAACCTGCGTGCCGTCACCCGCCACCTCGACGCCGCACGCAAGCCCACCGCGCCGCTCGACGCGATGCTCGTGTGCCACATCGCGGGCTGCGGACGCGTCGTCGGGTCCGCGACGGGCGTGCCCGCGGCGGGCGAGGCCGGCTGCGCGACGAGGTGCGCGCAGCTCGTCGCCAGCTACCTCGACGCGGTCCACGCGCTCGTCGAGCGGTTCGCCGACGATGCCCCGGCCGCCGCACCCGAGCGAGCGGTCCCCACCGCCTGGACGGGCGGCGCCACGGGGTGCGACGAGGAGGACCCCACCGGCGACGGGTGCGTCACCGGGGCCACCCTGCACGGCCTGACCGCCGCCACCAAGGTGTTCGGCTCCTGGTCGGACGGTCCGGTGATCCGGTCCGCCGGCTGCTGGGACGCCCACGCCTGGAACCCGCGCAGCGACCATCCCCGCGGCCGGGCGTGCGACCTGTTCCCCAGCGCACCGGGCCGGTTCGCCACGGGTGACGACCTCGACGCCGGGTGGCGCGTCGCCCGCTGGTTCTCCGAGCACGCGGACGCGCTGAGGGTCCGCTACCTGATCTGGCAGGGCCGGTACTGGGCGCCCGGGGTCGCCGACCAGGGCGACTGGGGCCGCCGCTACTCCGGCGGGGGCGTCTACGACACGCGGGACGCGACCGGCGGCCACTACGACCACGTCCACGTGAGCTTCCGGGAGTGACAGCGTGCACCGATCCGTCCCGCTGCTGATCGCCGTCCTGGTAGCCGCCGTCGTGTTCGCCGCCGCGCTGCTCGGCCGCTCCACCGACGCGGCCCCGACGGGCTCGACGCTGACCGCGCAGGACCGCCTCGCCCTCGATGCGCCCGCCGTCGTCCGGGGCGCGCCAGCGCTCCCGGTGGACCCGGCCGTCGACCTGGGCGATCCCGAGGCGGTCGCCCGTGCGTACCTCATCGCGGCGCTGTCGCTCGTCGCGGACGACACCGGGCGCACCCACCTCCGCGCCGCCGGGTACGCCGAACCCGGGTCCCCGCCTGCGACCGTCGGGGTGCTCGTCCTCGACCCGCCCCCGCCCGGCGAGGTGCGCCGCGCGGCCGTACGCGACCTCGAACTCGTGGCCGCCGCACCGGACGACCGGCGACGCGCCTACCTCGCGGCCGTCGAGACCATCACCGGCCCGCCCGGAGGGCCCGGCAGGAACGCGCTGGTCAACGGCCATCTGGTGCTCGCCTTCCAACCGGACGGGCGGTGGCTGGTCGCGTCGGACACCGCCCCGGACCCCGACCTCGACCGCCTTCTCGAAGGAGAATCCGAATGATCGTGTCAAGCTGCCGTCGTAGTGGGTTGCGGCGCGGTCGTGGTGAAAAGGCGCCGGTCGCGCAGCAGCGCCCAGAGCACGTCTACCAGGCGGCGTGCCAGGGCGAGCAGGGCTGGGGTGTGCAGCATGCGTTCGGCTCGTTTTCGCTGGTAGAAGACCCGGGATGGGCCTTCGACCTGGAGACTGGACAGAGCGGCCATGTAGAACACGCGCCGCAGCCGGCGGTTGTAGCGCGTCGGGCGGCGCAGGTTGCCGCTGACTCGGCCGGAGTCTTGCGGGACCGGGACGAGCCCGGCGTAGGAGGCCAGCCGCCCGGAGTTGGCGAACCCGGCCGACAGGCCGCCCGAGCCGCCGGTGGCGACCAGGAACTCCGCACCCAGGATCGGGCCCAGACCGGGCAGCGACTCAATGATCTCCGCGTCTGGATGGTCGCGGAACCGCGTGATGATCAGCTTGGTGGTGTCTTTGATCTCCCGATCCAGCTCCAGCAGCCGTGTCGCGAGCCCGGCGATCAGGACCGCGGTGCTGTCCTGGCCGGGCAAGGTCACGGTCTGGGTGCGCGCGGCAGCGACGGCAGTGGCAGCCATGGCGTCGATGCCCGGCGCCCAGGCCCGATGCGCACGCAGGTGCGCGGTCACGCCGTCGAGGTCGGCGGCGTGGATCGCGGCCGGGGTCTGGAACCTGGTGACCAGGATCAACGCCGAGCGGGTCGAGTAGTCGAACGCTGCCTCCAGGGCAGGGAAGATGCTGGTCAACAGGTCACGCAGGCGGTTGACCCCGCGCACCCAGTCCGCCATCAAGTCCTCACGGTGGCCCACCAGCCGCCCCAGCTCGGCGGTCACCTCGTCGGTCGCGGTGATCAGGGCCAACTCGTCGGTGCGCATCCGGGCGCTCTCGGCGATGACCCGCGCGTCGCGGGCGTCGGTCTTGCCCTCGCCGCGGAAGACCCCGCTCATCCGGTTGACCACCCGGCCGGGCACGTACCCGACCGGCTGGTCGGCCGCGGTGAGCACGGCCCGCAGCAGCGCCGAGAAGCTGCTGGTCAGATCGATCGCCCAGCGCAGCTCACCGGCCACCTTGTCGGCCGCGGCGTGCGCTCGGGTCAGCAACTCCTCGATCGCGGCCTGGTCGTTGTCGACCTTCCGCGAGAACACCGTCTTGCCCTTGTCGTCGATCGCGCACGCGTGATGCGCGCGCTTCCCGACGTCGATCCCCACCCAAATCACCGGCCGTGCCGCCACTCGCTTGCTCCTGTACGTGCAGGTCAAGCCCGTGGATCACCCCGCCGGCAGGTCCCTAAACAGCGACGGCTCGCAGCAGATCCGAATCAGCGGCCAGGGCGTCCAGCACGACGAGGCGGCCATTCTCCGAAAGCCACCCAGCGGCAAACCGTCATCAGCCACACCCCGTCGCCCCGGGCATCCGAGGCACCAACCCCGAACATCAACAACCTTAGGGACCCGTCATGATGATCGATCCCGTCCTCGCCGCCATGGCCGCGACCGTCGTCGGCCTGGGCGGCGTCGCCGTACCCGTACCTGCGGGAACGCTGTACTGCGCGCACCGGTCGTCGTCCTCGGCGCT
>NZ_JBFWVQ010000076.1:0-29648 GCF_050246655.1 Pseudonocardia sp. | reverse complement strand
CGCGCGGCGGGCCGGACCCTTGCACGCGGTCGCACACATGCTCGAGCGGTGGCACACCCCGGGCGCTGGCACACGTGTTCGAGCGGCCGCACACACCCCCGGGCCGTGGCACACATCGTCTGCGATGTGTGCGAGCACCACCGGATACGTGCGAGCACCACCGGGTGTGCGCGAGCCCCCCGGCGCGGCACCCGACACCCGCGCGCGGCGGGCCGGACCCTTGCACGCGGTCGCACACATGCTCGAGCGATGGCACACCCCAGGCACCGGCACCCATGTTCGAGCGGCCGCACACACCCTCGGGCCGTGGCACACATGGTCTGCGGTATGTGCGAGCGCCACCGGATGTGTGCCAGCCCGCCGGCGCGGCACCCGACACCCGCGCGCGGCGGCGCACAGACCCCACGCGGTGGCACATATGTTCGAGCGGCCGCACACAGCCCGGGCCGCGGCGCACGTGTTCGAGCGCGGCCGGACACCCCCACGCGCTGGCACACCTGTTCGAGTGGTGGGATTGCCCGCGACCCGGCCGGGAGCGGGTCACCCCAGCCGGGCCTGCGCCTCGTCCCAGGCCGAGGCGTCGCCGCGCGGCTCGTGGCGAACGAGCGCGAGGCCGCCCCGCAGCACCCCGCGCAGGTCGGCGAGCCCGCCGTCCAACACCCCGAGGGCGCGCGCCTGGACGAGCGCGTTGCCGTACGCGGCGGCCTCGACGGGTCCGGCGACGACCGGCAGCCCGCACGCGTCCGCGGTGAGCCGGCAGAGCAGCGCGTTGCGCGCCCCGCCGCCGACGACGTGCACGACGTCGACGTCGCGCCCGGACAGCGCCACCGCCTCGCGGACGGTGCGGCGGTGGGCCAGCGCGAGGCTGTCGAGGATGCACCGCACGGTCGCGGCCCGGGACGCGGGCGGGCGCTGGCCGGTGCGGGTGCAGGCCGCGGCGATCCGGGCGGGCATGTCGCCGGGCGGGAGGAACGCCGGGTCGCCCGCGTCGACGACGGCGGCGAGCCCGGGCTGCACCGCGGCGGCGGAGAGCAGCGGCCCGAGGTCGGGCTCACCCCAGGCCCGCAGGCACTCCTGCAGCAGCCACAGGCCCATCACGTTGCGCAGGTAGCGCACGGTGCCGTCGACGCCGAGCTCGTTGGAGAAGTTCGCCGCCCGGCCGGCCTCGGTGAGCACCGGCTCGGTCAGCTCGACGCCGACGAGCGACCAGGTGCCGGTGGCGACGTACGCGAACCGGTCGGTGGCCGCGGGGACCCCGACGACGGCCGACGCGGTGTCGTGCGAGCCGACGGCGACCAGCGGCACCGGGCCGGCCAGTCCCGTCGAGGCGAGCACGTGTGGCGCGAGCTCGCCCACGCGCGTGCCCGCCTCCACCAGGGGCGGGAACAGGCCTGGTTCGATGCCCACCCGCTGCATGACCTCCGTGGACCACGCGCGGGCACGCACGTCGAGCAGCCCGGTGGTGGAGGCGTTGGTGACCTCCGCGACCCGGGCGCCCGTCAGCCAGTAGCCGAGCAGGTCCGGGATCAGCAGCAACTGCTGCGCCGCGCCCAGCTGCGGCGTGCCCGCGGCCGCGGCGAGCTGGTAGATCGTGTTGAAGGCCAGCACCTGCACGCCGGTGGTGGCGTACAGCTCCGCGGCGGGCACCGCCGCGTGCACGGTGTCGGCCACGCCGTCGGTGCGGGTGTCGCGGTAGTGCACCGGGTTGCCCAGCAGGGCGCCGGTGGCGTCGAGCAGCCCGTGGTCCACGGCCCACGAGTCGATGCCCACCGACGCCACCGGCCCGGCCGCTCGGAGCCCGTCGAGGACACCGCGGTAGAGCGCGAGGACGTCCCAGTGCAGGGTGGCGCCGAGGCGCACCGGCCCGTTGGCGAACCGGTGCACCTCGGTGAGCGCCACCCGCCCCGGCGTCACGTCCACGGCCATCACCCGGCCGCTGGACGCCCCGAGGTCGACGGCGGCGAGCCTCATCTGACCCTCATCGCAGGAACGCCGCAGCCACGCCGGAGTCGACAGGCACGTGCAGGCCGGTGGTCTGCGACAGGTCGCCGCCGGTGAGCGCGAACGCGGCGGCGGCGACGTGCTCGGGCAGCACCTCACGGCCGAGCAGGGTGCGCCTGGCGTAGTAGGCGCCCAGCTCCTCCTCCGGCACCCCGTAGACCTCCGCCCGCTGCGCACCCCAGCCGCCCGCGAAGATCCCCGAGCCGCGCACGACGCCGTCCGGGTTGATGCCGTTGACCCGGATCCCGTACGGGCCCAGCTCGGCCGCGAGCAACCGCACCTGGTGGGCCTGGTCCGCCTTGGTGGCCCCGTAGGCGACGTTGTTCGGCCCGGCGAACAGCGAGTTCTTGGACGAGACGTAGACGATGTCGCCGCCGGTCCCCTGGTCGATCATGACGCGGGCGGCGGCCCGGGAGACGAGGAACGAGCCCTTCGCCATGACGTCGTGCTGGAGGTCCCAGTCCGCGACGGTGGTGTCCAGCAGCGGCTTGGAGATCGAGAGCCCCGCGTTGTTGACGACGAGGTCCACGCCGCCGAACGCGAGCGCGGCCGCAGCGAAGGCCCCCTCCACCCCGGTCTCGTCGGCGACGTCCGCCGCCACGCCGATCGCCCGGTCCGCGTTCCCGATCCCGGCGGCGACCTCGGCGGCCCGCTCCGCGTCCAGGTCCGCGACGACGACGCACGCCCCCTCGGCGGCGAGCCGCTGCGCGATCGCCTTCCCGATCCCCGACGCCGCCCCGGTGACCAGCGCGACCCGCGTCGCGAGCGGCTTCGGCTTCGGCATCCGGGCGAGCTTGGCCTCCTCCAGGGCCCAGTACTCGATGCGGAACTTCTCCGACTCCGGGATCGGCGCGTAGCTCGACACCGCCTCCGCGCCGCGCATCACGTTGATCGCGTTGACGTAGAACTCGCCTGCGACGCGGGCGGTCTGCTTGTCGCGGCCGAAGGAGAACATGCCCACTCCCGGCACCAGCACGATCGCCGGGTCCGCGCCGCGCATCGCGGGCGAGTCCGGCGCGGCGTGCCGGTCGTAGTACGCCCGGTAGTCCTCGCGGTACGCGGCGTGCAACTCGCGCAGCCGGGTGACGACGTCCTCGACCGGCGCCGCCGCGGGCAGGTCCACGACCAGCGGCTTCACCTTGGTGCGCAGGAAGTGGTCCGGGCAGGACGTGCCCAGCTCGGCGAGCGGGACGAGCTTCTCGCGGGCGAGGAATTCGAGGACGGCGGCGGAGTCGGTGAAGTGCCCGACCTGCCGGTGGTCGGTGGACGCGAGGCCGCGGATCACCGGCGCCAGCGCGGCCGCCTTCGCCCGCCGCTCCGCCTCGGGCAGCGGCTCGTTGCCGGGCACCACGGCACCGAACGGCTCGGCCACGCCGCGCCGGGCGAGGAACTCCGCGGCCGCAGCGATGATCTCCAGGGAACGCGCCTCGCACTCCTCGCTGGTCTCGCCCCACGCGGTGATGCCGTGCCCGCCGAGGATCACCCCGATCGCCTGCGGGTGGGCCTCGCGGATCGCCGCGATGTCCAGGCCCAGCTGGAACCCGGGGCGGCGCCACGGCACCCACACGACGCGATCGCCGAAGCACTCCTTGGTGAGGTTCTCCCCGTCCGCGGCGGTGGCCAGGGCGATCCCGGAGTCGGGATGCAGGTGGTCCACGTGCGGGGCGCCGACGAGGCCGTGCATCGCGGTGTCGATCGATGGCGCCGCGCCGCCGCGGCCGTGCAGGCAGAAGTCGAACGCGGCGACCATCTCGTCCTCGCGCTCGACGCCCGGGTAGACGTCGGCGAGCGCGCGGACCCGGTCCAGCCGCAGCACGGCGAGCCCGGACGGGGTCAGCGTGCCGAGGTCGCCGCCGGAACCCTTGACCCAGACCAGCTCGACGGGCTCGCCCGTGACCGGGTCGGTCGCGGAACCCTTGGCGGAGGTGTTGCCCCCGGCGTAGTTGGTGTTGCGCGGATCGGCGCCCAGCCGGTGGGACCGGGCCACCAGCGCCGTCACGGTCTCGTTCATCGCACCCTCTCAGGATCCCCAGCTCGCCGGGGTGCCGCCGACGCGCTCGGCGGCGGTGGTCGGCCCGTACCCGGACGCCGCGTAGGCCGCCATCGGGTCGCGCGGCAGTCCGCGCGCCTCCCGGCGGTCCGCGAGCGCAGATCGGACGTCGGTCTCGTACGCGTCCATGAGCACCCCGTGGGCGCCCAGGACGTCCCCCGCCTCCTGCGCGGCGGCCAGCGCCGCGCGGTCGATCAGCAGGGCCTTGGCCAGCGCCTGCTCGACGTTGAGCACGGAGCGGATCTGGCCGGGGATCTTCTCCTCGATGTTGTGGCACTGGTCGAGCATGAAGTTGACGCCGGAGGACGGGCGGTGCGCGCCGGCGTCCACGATCTCGGCCATGATCCGGAACAGCTGGAACGGGTCGGCCGAGCCCACGACGAGGTCGTCGTCGGCGTAGAAGCGGGAGTTGAAGTCGAACGCGCCCAGCCGCCCGGCGCGCAGCAGCTGCACGACGATGAACTCGATGTTGGTGCCGGGCGCGTGGTGGCCGGTGTCGAGCACCACCTGGGCCCGCTCGCCGAGCGCCTGGCAGTGCAGCAGCGACGTCCCCCAGTCCGGGATGTCGGTGGCGTAGAAGTAGGGCTCGAAGAACTTGTACTCCAGCAGCAGCCGCTGGTCCTCGTCGAGCGCGGCGTAGATCTGCTGCAGCGAGTCCGCGAGGCGGTCCTGGCGGGCGCGCAGCGAGTCCTGCCCGGCGTAGTTGGTGCCGTCGGGCAGCCACAGCTTGAGGTCGGTGGAGCCGACCTCGCGCATCACCTGGACGCACTCGACGTGATGTGCCACCGCCTTGGCCCGCACCCGCGCGTCGGCGTGGGTGAGCGAGCCGAGCCTGTAGTCGTCGTCCTGGAACAGGTTGGAGTTGATCGCACCGATCCGCACGCCGCGTTCCTTGGCATGGGTCGCCAGCGCCCCGAAGTCCTCGACGCGGTCCCAGGGGATGTGCAGCGAGACCCGCGGCGCCAGGCCGGTCAGTGCGTGCACCTGTGCGGCGTCGTCGATCTTCTCGACGGGGTCGCGGGGCACGCCGGGGGTGGAGAACACCTTGAAGCGGGTGCCGGAGTTGCCGTAGGCCCAGCTGGGCACCTCGATGGTGAACCCGTCGAGGTCGTCGAGTGGGTCGGTCATGTTCGGTCCTCGTCTCGGGAGAGGGTCAGCGGGTTCCGCCGTAGCGGCGGGTGGTCACCCCGTTGAGCAGGGCGGCGAACACCAGCACCGCGCCGAGCGCGAGCAGCTGGAACTGCGCGCCCGCGTTGCCCTCGAAGGCCAGCAGGATCCCGGCGTTGAGCCAGACGACGAGCAGCGTCGCGAGCACGACGCCCGCGACCCGCCCGATGCCGCCGGTGATCGCCACCCCGCCGAGGACGGCGATCGTGATGGCGGGCAGCGCCATCCCGTTGCCGGTCACGCCCGCGTCGGGGCGGGCGGAGGCGAACTGCGCCACGGTGACGACGGCGACGAGCCCGGAGATCAGCCCGGCGTAGGTGTAGGCGGCGAAGCGGGTGCGGCGCACCGGCAGGCCCGCCCAGCGGGCGGCGACGTCGTTGGTGCCGATCGCGTAGAGCCGCCGTCCGTAGGTGGTGCGCGCCACCAGCAGCCACACGACCACGACGGTCGGCAGCAGGAAGGTGAACAGCCCCAGCGGGACGTCCGGCACGTACTGCCCGAACAGCGGCAGCTCGACGGAGCGGCTGATCGAGAACAGCTCCTGGACCGGGGTGGTGCTGATCGGGCTCTGGTCGTTCACCACGATGGCGAGCGACTTGTAGGCGTAGAACGTGGCGAGGGTGGCGATAAGCGCCGGGAACCCGACGTAGGCGACGAGGAACCCGTTGAGCGCACCGCAGAGCGCGCCGAACCCCGCGGTGGCGAGGATCGCGAGCCACAACGGCCAGCCCCACAGGCCGTAGGTGAAGCCGAACACCATGCCGGCGAGCGAGACGATCGCGCCGACGGACAGGTCGATCCCGCCGCGGCCGGAGACGATCACCAGCAGCTCGGCCAGGCCGAGCATCGCGAGCGGCACCGCGTTGATCAGCGTCGCCGACATGTAGTCGAAGTCGTAGTCCGCGGTGAGGTAGCCGCCGGCGTCGAGGACGAAGAACCAGGCGACGACCACGACGACCAGCACCGCGAGCAGCGCGATCCGCTGCGTGAGCAGGGCGCGCAGGACGCGGGCCCCGGTGGTCTCGGTGGTTCCGGGATCGGCAGGCCGCTGCGGGGCCGTGGCGAGCGTGGTCATGCCCTCCTCCTCGCGCGCTCGCGCAGCAGGTCGGTGCCGACCGCCACGATGATGAAGATCCCGACGAACAGGTCCGCCAGCTGCGAGCTCCAGCCCAGCTGCGTGACCCCGGACGTGACGGACTGGACGAGCAGGGCACCCAGCAGGGTGCCGAGCACCGAGCCGCGCCCGCCCATGATCGACGTGCCGCCGATGACGACGGCGGCGATGATCGCGAGCTCCTTGCCGCTGCCGACGGACTGGTCGAGCGTCGACGTCCCCTGCGCGATGACGAAGCACGCACCGAGCCCGACGAGCAGGCCGGTGACCAGGTAGGCCAGCAGGATCCGGCGCTGGACGTGGACGCCCACCAGGCGCGCGGCGTGGGCGTTGCCGCCGATGGCGTAGAAGTGCCGCCCGCCCGCGGTGTGCCGCAGGTACCACCAGGCCAGCGCGACGACGAGCACCGTGATCGCGAAGGCGTGGGGTACGCCGAGCGTGCGCCCGGCCTCGCCGCGGCCGAAGATCTCGAAGGCCGACGGGATGCCGTTCACCGTGCGCGAACCGAAGATCTGCAGGCCGAGGAACAGGAACAGGTTGGCGGTGCCGAACGTGATGATGATCGCGTGCACCCGGCCGTAGGCGATGAGCACGCCGTTGACGGCTCCCAGCGCGGCGCCGACGGCAAGCGACCCCAGCACCGCCAGCGGTGCCGACACGCCCGCGACCAGCGCCTTCGCGGTGACCACGGAGCACACCATGATCGCCGCGCCGACCGAGACGTCGATGCCGCCGGTGATGATCACGATGGTCATGCCGACGCCGATCAGCGCGATCGGCGCGGTGGCCACGAGCAGCGGCTGGATCGAGCCAGCGGTGAGGAACGCGGGTGTCCAGAACGCGAGCCCGGCCCAGATCACGGCGATCACGCCGAGCAGGACCAGCTCCTGGCCGGTGACCGGCGGGGGCAGGATCCGGTGGCGGGCCGTGACGGGCGGGTGCGGCTCGCCCGCTGGCGGGTCCGGCCGGGTCAGCGTGACGGTCACGGCGTGCCCTCCTGCCCGGCGCCCGCTGCGGCGGCCAGGACGTCGACCTGGGTGGCGTCCGGGCCGAACTCGACGGTCGTGGTGCCGCCGCGCACGACCTGCAGCCGGTCGGCGATGCGCAGCGCCTCGGGCAGGTCCGAGGTGACGACGAGCACGGCCGTGCCGCCGTCGGCCAGCTCGGTGACGATGCGGTGGATCTCCTCCTTGGCGCCGACGTCGACGCCCTGGGTGGGCTCGGCGAGGACCAGCACCTCGGGCCGCTCGACGAGCTGGCGGGCGAGCACCACCTTCTGCGCGTTGCCGCCCGACATCGCATCGATCGGCTGGCGCTCGTGCGGCGTCCGGACGTTGAGCCTGCGGATCATGTCGAGGGCGACCGTCCGCTCACGGGCCCGGTCGACGAACACCCCGAGCCGCGACAGCAGCCGCAGGTGCCCGGCGGAGATGTTGAACGCGATCGACTGGAAGCCGAACATCCCCTCGAGCGTGCGGTTGGCGGGCAGCAGCGCGATGCCCAGCTTCTGGGCCTCCTGCGGGGACCGCGGCGCAACGGGCTTCCCGCGCAGCCGCATCCGCCCCGACGTCGGCCGGTCGATCCCGTAGACGCACGCCGCGATCTCGGAGACACCGGAGCCGACCAGCCCGTACAGGCAGACGATCTCGCCGGGCCGGACCCGCACGTGCACGTCGTGGAAGCGCCCGGTGCGGCCCAGCCCGTCCAGGACGAGGACGGGGTCGCCCGCGGGCACCTCACGGTGCGGGCGCTCGTCGGAGAGGATCCCGCCGACCATCAGCTCGGCGATGCGGCGGACCGAGAGCTCGCCGATCGGGTGCGTGCCGATGGTGCGCCCGTCGCGCATGACGGTGACCTCGTCGGCGATGCGGAAGAGCTCGTCGAGGCGGTGGGAGATGTAGACGACCGCCACGCCCGCCGCGGTGAGCCGGCGCACCACCCCGAACAGCACCTCGATCTCGGCATCGGTGAGGATCGCCGAGGGCTCGTCGAGGATCAGCACGGAGGCGTCGCCCGCGAGGGCCTTGGCGATCGACACCTGCTGCTGCTCGGCGATCGAGAGCTCCCCGACCGGCACCGTCGCGTACCGGGCGGGCAGGCCGAGCAGCTCCAGCAGCTCGACCACCCGCGCGTTCTGCTCGGCCCATGCGATGCGCCCGCCGCGACGGATCTCGCGGCCGACGAAGACGTTCTCCGAGACGGTCAGCTCGGCGAACAGCTGCGGCTCCTGGTAGACGGTCGCGATGCCCAGCGCGATCGCCGCACCGGTGCTGCCGATGGTGGCGGGCCTGCCCTCGAACTCGACGGTGCCCGCGTCGGCGGTCTCCGCCCCCGCCACGATCTTGATCAACGTGGACTTGCCCGCGCCGTTCTCACCGACGAGGGCGTGCACGCGCCCCGCGTGGATCGCGATGTCGGCATGCCGGATGGCCTGGACGGCGCCGAAGCGCTTGACGATCCCGGTCAGCCGCAGCCGGGGCGTGCCCTGCGCGAGCGGCGCGGGCGGGGCCTGCTGCTCGATGCTCATCTCGTGCTCACCTCGTTCGGTCCGTGTCCTCGGTGGGAGCACGGCCGGGCCGGCGGGATCGCCGACCGGCCCGGCCGGCGGACTCAGTAGTTGAACTGGCCCACGTTGGCGTCGGTGATCGCCAGCGGCGGGCCGAGCAGCAGGGTCTTGCCGCCCGCGTCGTACTCGACGGCGGTCAGGTCGGGGCTCACCTCGTTGGTCGGGGCGAAGGGCTTGCCCTCCGCGATCTGTGCACCCGCCCAGGCCGTCAGGTAGCCGAGGTTCTCGACGTCCCACAGGATCGCCGCGGAGGAGGACTTCGCGTCCAGGTAGGGCTTCATCGACTGGGGCGTGCCCAGGCCGACGGTGAAGACCTCACCGACCCGCCCGGCGTCCTGCACGGCCTGCGCCACGCCAGGGGCGGACGAGGTGCACTCGCCGACGAGCCCGGTGAGGTCGGGGTGGGCGTTCATGAGGTCGGTGGCCATCTGGGTGGCCTTGGCCTGGTCCTCGCCGGCGTAGACGACGTCGACGATCTCGGCCTGCGGGTACTTCTGCGCGGTGTAGGCCTTCTGGACCTCGATCCAGGAGTTGAGGTTCTCGGCGGTCTGGCCGCAGGACACGATGGCGTACTTGCCGGTGCCGCCCATCGCCGTCAGCAGGGAGTCGGTGAGCGCCTCGCCGATGCCCTGGGCGGTGGCCTGGTTGACGAACACCTCACGCACCGAGCTCGGCGCGTCGGTGTCGGCGGTGGCGACATGGATGCCGGCGTCCTTGGCCTGCTGCAGCAGCGGGGCCATCGAGTCGGGGTCGTTCGGCGCGACGATGAGCGTGTCGACCTTCTGCTGGATGAACGACCGCACGATGTCGGCCTGTGCGGCGGCATCGGCCTGGGTGGGGCCCTGGTAGCGCCACTCGACGTTGCCGAGCGCCTCGGCGGCGGCCTGGCCGCCCGCGTTCATGGCCTCGAAGTAGGGCACGCCCTGCAGCTTCGGCACGAACGCGACGGTGATCTTGTCGTCCCCCGGGGCTGCGCCCGCGGCGCCTCCCTGGTCGGACTGGCCCTTCTGGGTGCACGCGGTGAGGGCGACGAGGGCGGCGGCCCCGATCGCGAGCGCTGCCGTCGTTCGGCGGAGAGGGCGCATGTGCGACTCCGTTGTCAGGTCGGCCCTCGCGGGGCCGGTGGATGGGCACGGTGTGGTGCGGGGATGCCGGGCCCGCTGCTGCGTGACCCGGCGTTGTGACGCAGGACGCTACGACGTCTTGAAAGGTTTCACAACCTCTCCGGCGTGATTTTCTTGGCTAGCTTCGGACTAGGCGAGAAGTCGCACTGGTACGTTTCAATCACCTGCGGCATGATGCCGAGGTCGGCACGAGCGAACGGAGCCACCGGTGGCAGGCACGCCGAGCATGAAGGACGTCGCCGCGCACGCGCGGGTCTCGCTGGGCACGGTCTCCAACGTGCTCAACCGGCCCGAGCGCGTCGCCGAGCGCACCCGCAAGCGCGTCCTCGCCGCCATCGACGAGCTCGGCTTCGTGCGCAACGAGTCCGCCCGCCAGCTGCGCGGCGGCAACAGCCGCACCCTCGCCTACGTCGCACTCGACACCGCCAACCCCTTCTTCACCGACGTCGAGCGCGGCGTCCAGGAGACCGCGGACGCCGCCGGGCTCGCCGTGTTCCTCTGCAACAGCGGCCAGGACCCGCGCCGCCAGGCCGCCTACCTGGACCTGCTCGAGGAGCAGCGCGTCGAGGGCGTGCTCATCACCCCGGTCGACCCGGCCGACGAGCGGCTGCTCGCGCTGCCCCGCCGCGGCACGCCCGTCGTGCTCGTCGACGCCCGCAGCGACCGGCACTGCTCGGTCGCCGTGGACGACGTCCTCGGCGGCGAGCTCGCCACCACGCACCTGTGGGAGATCGGGCACCGGCGCATCGCGTTCGTCGGCGGGCCGACGACGCTGCCCCAGGTCGCGGACCGGCTCACCGGCACCCGGAGTGCCCTCGCCCGGGCCGCGGCGGGCCCGGACGCGCTGACGGTGCTGGAGACGCACGCCCTGGATGTCGCCGAGGGCCGCCGCGCGGGCGAGCGGCTCGCGGGGCTGCCCGCGAGCCGGCGGCCGACGGCCGCGTTCTGCGCCAACGACCTGCTGGCGCTCGGCCTGCTGCAGCAGGCGATCCGGCTCGGCCTGCGGGTGCCGCAGGACCTCGCCATCGTCGGCTACGACGACATCGAGTACGCCGCCGCGGCCGCCGTCCCGCTCACCTCGGTCGCCCAACCGCGCCAGCTGCTGGGCCGGACGGCCGCCGGGATGCTGCTCGAGGAGGCGCGCGAGCCCGGAATGCACGAGCATCGTCAGGTGGTGTTCTCCCCCGAGCTGGTCGTGCGGGCCTCCACGCGGCTGCGGCCCTTCGGCGGTGTCGCAGGCGGTGTCGCAGGTGGTGTCGCATGAGGATCGCGCTCTTCGTCACCTGCCTCGCCGACGCTCTGTTCCCCGACGTCGGGCGGGCCACGGTGACGGTGCTGGAGCGGCTGGGTCACCGGGTGGAGTTCCCCGCCGCCCAGACGTGCTGCGGGCAGATGCACGTCAACACCGGCTACCTGCGCGAGGCGTTGGCGCTGGTGCGCCACCACGTCGAGGTGTTCGAGTCCTGCGACGTGGTCGTCGTGCCGTCGGGATCCTGCGCAGGCTCGGTGCGCCACCAGCACGCCATGGTCGCCCGCCGCGCCGGGGACGAGGCGCTGGCACGGCGGGCCGAGGCCGTCGCCGCCCGCACCTACGAGCTCTCCGAGCTGCTCGTGGACGTGCTCGGGGTCGAGGACGTGGGCGCGTACTACCCGCACCGCGTCACCTACCACCCCACCTGCCACTCGCTGCGGATGCTGCACGTCGGCGACCGGCCGCTGCGCCTGCTGCGCCGGGTCCGCGGCATGACGCTGCTGGAGCTGCCCGCTGCGGACCAGTGCTGCGGGTTCGGCGGCACGTTCGCGCTCAAGAACGCCGAGACGTCGACCGCGATGCTCGCCGACAAGATGCGCCACGTCCTCGACACCGGCGCGGAGGTCGCCACCGCGGGCGACTCGTCGTGCCTCATGCACATCGGCGGGGGCCTCACGCGGCTGCGGGCGGGCACCCGCACCGTGCACCTCGCCGAGATCCTCGCGTCCGAGGAGCGTGCGGCGTGACCACGTTCCTGGGCGTGCCCGCACCGCGCGGCGTCGGGCACCTGCGCGGCGCACGACCGTTCCCGGAAGCGGCGCACGACGCGCTGCAGGACGCGCAGCTGCGCGCCAACCTCGGCCACGCCACCCGCACCATCCGCACCAAGCGGGCCGCGGTCGTCGACGAGCTCGACGACTGGGAGGAGCTGCGGCGCGCGGGCGAGGCGATCAAGCGCGCCACGATGGCCCGCCTGGACGCCCACCTGGAGCGCCTGGAGCGCGAGGTCACGGCGCGCGGGGGCGCCGTGCACTGGGCCCGCGACGCGCACGAGGCGAACCGGATCGTCACCGGGCTGGTCGCGGCCACGGGCGAGCGCGAGGTCGTCAAGGTCAAGTCCATGGCCACCCAGGAGATCGGGCTCAACGAGGCACTCGAGGCCGCGGGGATCACCCCCTACGAGACCGACCTCGCCGAGCTCATCGTCCAGCTCGGCGGCGACCAGCCCAGCCACATCCTCGTACCGGCGATCCACCGCAACCGCGCCGAGATCCGCGAGATCTTCCTGCGCGAGATGCCGGACGTGGACCCCGCGCTCACCGCCGAGCCGCGGCGCCTGGCGATGGCGGCACGGGCCCACCTGCGCCGGCTCTTCCTCCGGGCGAAGGTCGCGATCTCCGGGGCCAACTTCGGCGTCGCGGAGACGGGCACGCTGCTCGTCGTCGAGTCCGAGGGCAACGGCCGGATGTGCCTCACCCTGCCGCAGACGCTGATCACCGTCATGGGGATCGAGAAGGTCGTGCCCACCTGGCGCGACCTGGAGGTGTTCCTGCAGCTGCTGCCCCGCTCCTCCACCGGGGAGCGGATGAACCCCTACACCTCGGCCTGGACGGGCGTCACCCCCGGCGACGGGCCCCAGGCGTTCCACCTCGTGCTGCTCGACAACGGCCGCACCGCCACCCTCGCCGACGAGGTCGGCCGCGACGCGCTGCACTGCATCAAGTGCTCGGCGTGCATGAACGTCTGCCCCGTCTACGAGCGCACCGGCGGGCACGCGTACGGCTCGGTCTACCCGGGCCCGATCGGCGCCGTGCTCTCCCCGCAGCTCACCGGCGTCGAGGACAACGCCACGCTGCCCTACGCGTCTTCACTGTGCGGGGCCTGCTTCGACGTCTGCCCCGTCCGGATCGACATCCCGTCGCTCCTGGTGCGGCTGCGCGCCGCCCACGTCGACGCCCGTCGCGGCGGCGTCCCCACCCCGGAGGCCGCCGCGATGGCCGCCGCCTCGTGGGTCATGGCCTCCCCCGGCCGGTTCGCCGCGGCGGGACGGGCCGCCCGCGCCGGGCGCCTGCTCGGGCGCGGGGGGCGCATCTCGGCGCTGCCGCCGCCGCTCTCGGCGTGGACGGCCACCCGCGACGCGCCCCGCCCACCCACAGAGACCTTCCGCGAGTGGTGGGCCAGGGAGCGCGGGTGATGAGCGCGCGGTCGGAGGTGCTCGCCCGGATCCGTGCGGCCAACGCAGCCGCAGGCACCAGCACAGGCGCCGCAGGCGGCACGGCCGCGCCCGAGCCCGCGCGCGGGTACCGCACCGCGGGCGAGCACCGCCCCGGCGCGCCCGCGCTGCTGGAGCTCCTGCGCGACCGGCTCGTCGACTACCGCGCCACCGTCCTCGACACCGACGGGGACGGGATCCCGGCCGCGGTCGCGCGGGCGCTCTCCGGCGTCACCGGGCCCGTGATCGTCCCCCCGGGCCTGCCCGCCGGCTGGTGTCCGGACGGCGTGCCCGACAGCGGCCAGAGCCCCGCCGAGCTGGACGGATTCGCCGCCGTCGTCACGGCCTGCGCCGCCGCGTGCGCCGAGACCGGCACCGTCGCGCTGGACGCCTCCCCGGACCAGGGGCGGCGTGCCCTCAGCCTCGTCCCGGACGTCCACGTGTGCGTGGTCCGGGCGGACCAGGTCGTCGCGACGGTGCCCGAGCTGCTCGCCCTGCTCACCCCGACGCGACCGACGACGCTGATCAGCGGCCCGTCGGCCACCAGCGACATCGAGCTGGAACGGGTCGAGGGCGTCCACGGGCCGCGCACGCTCGCCGTCGTCCTCGTGCACGGGGACCGAACCGTTCGCAGTACCCCCGCACGGGGGTAGCGCACAGCTGGCGGCAAATCCCGCACGAACGGGTGATCATCGCCCGCGACGCGGCCGGTGCGGCGCGGCGCCCGTCACCGTGCGCCCGGACAGCCGGCCAATGCCTTCACCCAGACGCGTGACGACACCGTCCGCGCGACTCGGCAGCGCGACAGCCCCGGAACGCCCGTCGTCGGGGGGCAGCAACCGGGCGGCGATCCGATCGTTTGCCGCCCCGACAGTCGCATGACGACCTGTTGCGCGTAACAGTTCCCGAGAGGACGCCGATGCCCGTCCACTGCCGTACCGCCACGAGGGCGACGACGAAGGGGAGGCCGGATCTCCGCGATCCGGGTCGCCGTCGCTTCCTGGGCTTCCTGGTCGCCGCCCCGACGCTCGCCGTCGCGGTCCGCGTCGGGTACGACCAGCTCTTCCCCACCACCGCCGCCGCCGCCGTTCCCTCCCCCCCGCAACCGGCGGACGTCTACGACCTGAGCGACGCGCTCACCGACTCCGCGGCCCCGACCGCGAACCTGATCTCGATCGTCGTCCACCCGGACGGCACCGTCTCGTTCGACCTCCCCCGCTCGGAGAACGGCCAGGGCGTCACCACCGCCGTCGCCATGATCATCGCGGAGGAGCTGGACCTCCCCGTCGAGCAGGTGAAGGTCACCCTCGCCGACGCCCGACCCGAGCTGGTGTTCAACCAGATCACCGGCGGCTCGAACACGATCCACGCGATGTACACCCCGATCCGGGTGGCCGCGGCGATCGCCAAGGGCCAGCTGCTGTCGGCGGCCGCTGCGCTCATGGAGGAGAACGTCAGCAGGCTGACCAGCCGCCAGGGCCTCATCACCGGCCCCGCCGGGACCGTCCTGTCCTACGGCGAGCTGGCGGGTCCCGCGGCGAGCTCGGAGAACCGCATGGTCGAGGCCCCGCCGCTGAAGGCCGAGTCCGAGTTCACGGTCGTCGGCACGCCGATCACCCGGATCGACGCCCGCGCGGCCGTCACCGGCACGAAGGTCTTCACGATGGACCTCGACGTGCCGGGGGCGAAGCCGACCATGATCTGCCGCCCGCCGACGATCCGTGGCTCGGTGAAGCGCATCCGCAACGCCGACGCGGTGGCGGGGATGTCCGGCGTGCACGGCGTGAAGAAGATCAGCACCGGCGTGGCCGTCGCCGCCGACACGTTCGGGCAGTGCATCGAGGCCGTCCGTGCGCTCGAGGTCGACTGGAACGCGGGTTCGGTCGCCCCCGAGAGCGACGCGACCGTGCTGGACAAGCTGCGGGCCGCCACGCTGCCGATCCCGCCGGACCTGCCCGGGGCGGAGTTCGTGCAGACCGAGTACGTCTTCGCGTTCCGCAGCGGCAGCCCGCTGGAGACCAACTGCGCGGTCGCGGACGTGCAGGCCGACAAGGCCGAGGTCTGGTCGCCGCTCAAGAACCCGATCACTGCGCAGGAGGAGATCGCGAAGCTCCTCGGCCTGCCCCTGACCTCGGTGACGGTGCACGTCACCGAGGGCGGCGGGTCCTTCGGGCGCCACCTGTTCAACGACCCGGCCAAGGAGGCCGCCGAGGCGTCGAAGGCGTTCGGCCACCCCGTCAAGCTGATGTGGCACCGCACCGACGACTCCCGCCACGGCCGCGTGCACCCGATGTGCACCTCGACGGTGAAGGCGGGCATCGTCGGCACCGACGTCGTGAGCTACCAGCAGAACCACACGAGCGTCGAGACCGACTACCGGCACGGCTTCGGCGACGCGATCTCCTCGCGCATCGTCAAGACCGGCGGGCCGCTCGCGAACCTCTCCGTCGCCCAGTCGATCTTCGAGCTCACCGCGAAGACCTCCTACAACTACGGCGTCACCGCCCAGTTGCTCAACGAGGTGCCGCTGGAGTTCAACACCAGTTCGGTGCGCAACGTCTACTCCCCCGACGTGCGCGTCGCCCAGGAGCTCACCACGGACCAGCTCGCCGCCAAGCTCGGCGAGGACCCGTACGAGTTCCGCCGGGCCCGCCTCAAGACCGACCTGCAGCGCAAGGTGCTGGACGAGGTCGCCGACGCGGGCGACTGGGGCCGGTCGCTGCCCGACGGGATGGCCCAGGGCATCGCGGTCCACGAGGAGTACAAGAACACGATGGCCGCGCTCGTCGAGATCGACTGCCGGCCCGCGACGGTCGACCGCGCGATCCGCCAGGGCCGCACCGGCCCGCGCGTGACCCGCGCGACCTACGTGCTCGTCCCCGGCAGGCTCTGCATCAACCCGAGCGGGATGAAGGCCCAGATCATGGGCGGGCTCGTGGACGCCATCGCCCAGGTCCTCACGGGCAGCCTGCACCTGCGCGACGGCATCCACCTCGAGGGCAGCTGGGACGACTACTTCTACACCCGGCAGTGGAACGTCCCGCCGGAGGTCGAGGTGATCATCCTGCCGCCGGACCCGAACGGCGAGGTCCCCGGCGGTGGCGAGGCCGGTGTCGCCGCGTCCGCGGCCGCGATCGCCTGCGCGTACGGCCGGGCCACCGGCACCGTGCCGACCTACTTCCCGATCAGCCACAACGACCCGCTGGGCTTCGAGGTCAAGTCGCTCGAACCGCCACTGCCGCCCGCGCCCACCGACGGCCTCGACCACACCTTCTAGGAGCACCCGTGCCGAACCACACCTTCACGCTGAACGGAAAGCGGGTCGACGTCGACTGCCCCGACGACGTGCGGCTGCTGTGGGTGCTGCGCGACCTGCTCGGCGTCAAGGGCCCGAAGTACGGCTGCGGCATCAACGTCTGCAAGGCATGCACCAGCCACATCAACGGCAAGGCCTTCAACCCGTGCGCCGTGCCCGTGGGCGCCATCGGCTCCGACGACGAGATCACCACGATCGAGGGCCTCGCCGACGGCGAGGGGCTGCATCCGATGCAGGAAGCCTGGCTGGAGATGGACGTCGCCCAGTGCGGCTACTGCCAGCCGGGCCAGATCATGGCGGCCGTGGCGCTGGTCCGGAAGGTCCAGCGCAACGGTGGCGACATCACCGACGACGACCTCGACACGTTGCGCAACATCTGCCGCTGCGGCACCTACCCGCGCATCCGGGAGGCGATCAAGGCTGCCGCCGCCAACATGTGACGGCTGTCCGGCTCCCCGCGGAACACCCCGCCCGGCCCCGCGCCCGGCGGGGTGTTCCGCGTCCTCGCCCGGCGACCGCCCCGTCCCTCAGGGCCTGGGATGGCGCCTGCCACGCACGTCCGCACCGGTCAGCTCGCCCCGGGCGACGCAGCGCAGCACGTCGCGGCGGCTCACGATGCCGACCAGCACACCGTCCTCGACGACGGGGACCGACCGCACCCCGCGGTCCAGCATCACCGCGACCAGGTCCGCCAGATCGTCGCCGGGTCCGGCGGTGACCGGCTGCGGGGTCATCACGGCCCCGACGGCCGCCTCGGGCAACCCCTCGACCGTCCAGCCGTCGGGGACGACCCGGCCCCGGACGAGGTCCGCCTCGGTGATGATGCCGGTCATCCGGCGGTCCGGGCCCACGACCGGCGCCGCGGTGAACCCGTGCGAGGCCAGCAGGGCCGCGGCCGCCTGCACCGGGGTGTCCGGCCGCACGGTGATCACCGGGCTCGTCATGACGTCGCGCACCCGCACGGTGCACCTCCTCTCGTCGGGGCGGCCCGTCAGGGGCCGTCGAGCTCGATCAGGACGGTCCGCAGGTCGGTGCCGAACCGGCGGACCGCACGCGCGTGGCTCGGGTGCCCGAACCCGTCCAGGCGGGCCTGCGGGTCGTCGTCGGCGACCAGGCGCGCGGTGCCGGTCCGCCAGCGTCCGCCGGTGAACACCCGCACGCGGGGCTGCGCGATGAGGTTGGCGACCCAGCCGGCGTGCGGGCCCTGCTCGGCGACCACCCAGACGTCGCGGCCCTGGATCCCGGCGCCGACGACGGAGCGCCTGCGCCGCCCGGTCTGCCGACCGGTGGTCTCGAGCAGCACGTGCCCCGGGACGAGCCCGAGCCGCACGGCCACCCGCATCGGCGGGTTGAGCAGGTACCGCTGCAGCCGGCGGACCCGCCGCCGGCGATCCGCGACCGTCACAGCAGCGGCGCTGCCAGCATCGGGTCGAACCCGGCGTCCTCGGCCTGCTCGGCCTGCTCCTCCTGTGCCGCGGCGGGCCGCGGTGCGTGCACGACGGTCACCGGGCAGCGGGCGTGCAGCACGGTCTGCAGGCTCACCGAACCGAGCATCATGCTGGCGAACCCGCCGTGACCGCGGCTGCCCACGACGAGCAGCTCGGCCCCCGCGGACTCGGCGACGAGCGTCCGGGCCGGCAGGCCCGCAACGGCCTCGACCGCCACCGACGGCGGGGCAGGCTCGCCGGCCAGGCCGGCACGCACGTCGTCCACCATGGCCTGGGCCGCGACGCGGACCTTCTCGGTGGTCTCACCGTGCTCGGCGAGGTCGGTGCCGACGCTCGTCTCCAGCCAGATCTGCGTGTACTCCGGGGGGCTGTAGGCGGCCACGACCCGCAGCGGGACGCCGCGGCGCGCCGCATCGCGGTAGGCGAACTCCAGCGCGGCGCGCGACGGCACCGACCCGTCCACGCCGACGACGACCCCGCCGGGGCGGGCCTCCTGCGCGTCCATGACGACTCCTCCTGTCGGATAGCCGGTCGGCCACCGGCCGGCACCTCCGACGGTCCCCCCGCGCCGGGCTCGGTGGCAGGGGCCAACGACCCCGCACCGGCGGGGCGACCGGCTCGCCCCGCGGCGCGTAACGTCCCCGCCGATCCCGAGGAGGTAGCGATGGGCGAGCCCGCGGGGGCGGTCCTGGTGCACGGGTTGTGGCACGACGGGGGGTGCTGGGATGCGGTGCGCACCGCGCTCGACGAGCGCGGCATCACGTCGACCGCCGCCGAGCTGCCGCTCACCGGCCTGGAGGCGGACACGGCGGCCACCCGCGCGGCGATCGACGCCGTCGGCGGGCCCGTGGTGCTCCTGGGGCACTCGTACGGGGGTGCCGTCGTCACCGGTGCCGGGACGCATCCGCTGGTGCGCGAACTGGTGTACGTCGCGGCGTTCCAGCTCGACGAGGGCGAGTCGGTGAGCCGTGCCGTTCCCGGGGAGGAGTTCCCGCCGACCCGGCTCGGCGACGCGCTGCGGATCGACGGGGCGCAGGTCGCCCTCGACCCCGCGCTCGTCGGCGAGCTGCTCTACCAGGACGTGGCGCCGGAGATCGCGGCCCGGGCGGCGCAGCACCTGCGCCCGGTGGACCGGTCGGTGTTCCGCGGCGTGCCCGCGCAGATCGCGTGGCGCACCGTGGAGTCGACGTACGTGGTGTGCGCGCAGGACCGCGCGGTGCACCCGGAGCTGCAGCGGGCGATGGCACGGCGGGCGACCCGCACCGTCGAGTGGGAGTGCGGGCACTTCCCCCTGCTGTCGCGCCCGGACGAGCTGGCGGACCTCGTGGCCGCGCGGGCGCGGGCCGCTGCCTGACCACCACAATGATCACCACCTTCATGATCACCACTGCAGGTGCAGGACGCTCGGATGCGAGCGCGATGTACCGGTCGCGGTGACCATGGACGAGTCAGGATGGCCTGCGATGAGGTTCACCTACGAGGCATTGCCGATGCGGGTGGTGTTCGGCGCGGGGTCGGCGGCCGCGCTCGGCGACGAGATGGCCCGGCTGGGGCTGCACCGCGTGCTCGTCCTCTGCACGCCAGGGCAGGTCGCCACCGCGAACCGGGTGGTGGACCCGCTCGGCGACCGGGTCGCCGGCGTGTTCCCCGGCGCGCGGATGCACGTTCCCGCCGAGGTGGCGGACGCCGCCTCGGGGCGGGCCGCGGAGCTGGGCGCGGACGGGTGCATCGCCGTCGGCGGCGGGTCGACGATCGGGTTGGGCAAAGCGGTGGCGCTGCGCCACGGCCTGCCCGTGATCGCCGTCCCGACGACGTTCGCCGGATCGGAGATGACGCCGATCTGGGGCCTCACCGACGGCGGGATCAAGCGCACCGGCCGCGACGCCACCGTGCTGCCGCGCAGCGTCGTCTACGACCCGGACCTCGTGTCATCGCTGCCGCCGCGGCTCGCCGTCACCAGCGGGTTCAACGCGATGGCGCACGCCGTCGAAGGGCTCTACGCCCCGGACGCCTCGCCGGTCGTGTCGCTGATGGCGCAGGAGGGGGTGCGGCTCCTGGTGGACGCGCTGCCCGGGATCGCCGCCGGTGCGGATTCCTGGGACGCGGCGCTGCGCGGGGCGTGGCTGTGCGGCGCGGTGCTCGGCGCCACGACGATGTCGTTGCACCACAAGCTCTGCCACGTCCTCGGCGGGACGTTCGACCTGCCGCACGCGGACGTGCACACCGTCGTCCTCACGCACGTCGCGGCCTACAACCTGCCCTGGGCGCCGGCAGCGGACGCCGCGCTGCAGCGGGTGCTCGGCCCGGACCCGGCGGGTGCGCTCTGGGACCTCGCCGCCCACCTCGGGGCGCCGACGTCGCTCGCCGCGCTCGGGATGGCGGACGGCGGCCTGCCCGAGGTGGTCCGGCAGGTGCTCGCCGTGCCGTACGCGAACCCGCGGCCGGTGGTGGCGGGCGAGGTCGCGGCGCTGCTCGCCGCCGCGCAGGCCGGGAAGCGCCCCGGCACCTACGCCAGCTCGAACACCGCTGCGAGGCCCTGACCGCCGCCGATGCACATCGTCTCGATGCCGTAGCGGGCCCCGCGGCGCACCATCTCGCGGGCGAGCGTGGCGAGTATCCGCGCACCGGTGGCCCCGACGGGATGGCCCAGCGAGATCCCCGAGCCGTGCACGTTCAGCCGTTCCAGGTCGCCGTCGCCGAACTTCCACTCGCGCAGCACGGCGAGCACCTGGGCGGCGAACGCCTCGTTCAGCTCGACGAGGTCGACGTCGGCAAGCGTCAACCGGGCGCGTTCCAGCGCCAGCGCCGTGGCCGGGACGGGGCCGATGCCCATCGTCGCGGGCGGCACCCCGGCGACGGCCCACGACACCAGCCGCACCAGCGGCTGCAGGCCCAGCTCCTCCGCGCGTTCCCTGGTCGTGACGACGCACAGCGCCGCGCCGTCGTTCTGGCCGGAGGCGTTGCCCGCGGTGACGGTCGCCTCCGGGTCCTCCGCGAGCCGGACGGGGCGCAGCGTCGCGAGCTTCTCCGCGGTCGTCCCGGGGCGGATGTGCTCGTCGCGGTCCACCACGGTGTCGCCCTTCCGACCGGGCACCGTCACCGCGACGATCTCCTCGGTGAACAGCCCGGCCTCCTGCGCGGCGGCCGCGCGGGCGTGGGAGCGCACGGCGAGCGCGTCCTGCTCGTCGCGGCCGATGCGGTACTCGCGGCGGAGGTTCTCCGCGGTCTCGAGCATCCCGCCGGGCACGGGGAAGCGCTCGCCGCCCGCCGTGACCCGCCCGCGGGACAGGGAGTCGTGCAGCAGCACGCCGGGGCCCGCCTTGGTGCCCCACCGCATGTCGACGGAGTAGAACGGCGCCGACGACATCGACTCCGCGCCGCCCGCGAGCGCGACGTCGCTGATCCCGGCCCGCACCTGCAGCGCCGCGGTGAGCACGGCCTGCAGGCCCGAGCCGCAGCGGCGGTCCACCTGCTGCCCGGTGACCGTCACCGGCAGCCCGGCGTCCAGCGCGACGACCCGGCCGATCGCCGGGGCCTCCGGCGTCACGTAGGACTGGCCGAGGATGACCTCGTCGACGGCGTCCGGGGCGAGGCCGCTGCGCTCGAGGATCGCGCGGACGACGGTGGTGGCGAGGGTGTGCGCGGGCACGGTGCGCAGGGCGCCGCCGAACCCGCCCACGGGGGTGCGCAGCGGTGCACAGATCACGACGTCACTGGCGGCGGGTGCGGTCATGGTTCGAGGACATCATCCGGCACGCCCGGACGTCCATATCGCGTCGGTCGCTTCACAGACCGAAGGGGCATGCCAGAGGCGTACGGTGGCCGTAAGTCAGATGTCTGTCTTACGAGGTGACCATGCCGGGTGCCGCCCCGCCGCAGTCCCGACCCCGGCCACGATCGCGCCGTGAGCAGGCCGAGGCCACCCGCGCGCTGCTGCTGCGCACCGCCGAACGGCTCTTCGCCGAGCGTGGCCTGGCCGGGGTGTCGAACCGCCAGATCGTCGAGGCGGCGGGGCAGGCCAACAACTCCGCGCTGGCCTACCACATCGGCACCCGCACGGACCTCGTCCGCGCCATCGTCGGCGCGCACACCGCCGACATCGCCCGCCGCACGCAGGAGCGCGTCGAGGCCGCCCGCGGCTCCACGCACCCGCGCGACCACGTCGCGAGCCTCGTCCTGCCCTTCACCGAGCACCTCGCGGGGCTCGGCAACCCCAGCTGGTACGCCCGCTTCCTCGCCCAGCTGTCGACCGACCCCGCCCTGAGCACCGAGATCCACGCCGAGCTGCGGCTCACCCCGCACTTCCAGGAGGGCCTCGCGGCGGCGTGGTCGCACGCGCCGGATCTCCCGACGCCGCAAGCCGAGCTGCGCAGCCGGATGGTGCGCCTGGCGATCGTCCACACCTGCGCCGAGCAGGAACGCGCCGCCGCCACCACCGGCGTCGCCGCGGACTGGACACTCGTCGGCCACGCCCTCACCGACGCCGTCACCGGCCTCCTGCTCGCCCCCCGCCGATCCCCCGCCGCGGACCCGTCGTGACCGGTACCGGCACCGAGCGGCCCACCGCGCAGGCCACCGCGCGGCCGAGCACACCTGCCGCGCCACCCGCTCGCCCGGGCAGCGCGCCTGCCACGGACCGGCAGGGCGGCTGGGTGCTGCCGATGTGCGTCCTCATCGTCGGCACCTTCATGTCGGTGCTCGACGCGAGCATCGTCAACGTCGCCATCCCGACGATGCAGATCGAGCTGGGCGCGACGGCCGAGAGCATCGCGTGGGTCGTCACCGGCTACAGCCTCGCGCTCGGCGTGGTCGTGCCGCTCTCCGGATGGCTGGGCCTGCGGATGGGACAGACGACGCTCTACATCGTCTGCCTCGCCGGGTTCGCGCTCGCCTCGGCGCTGTGCGGGCTCGCCTGGAACCTCGGCAGCATCGTCGGCTTCCGCATCCTGCAGGCCGTCCCCGGCGGCATCCTGCCGGTGGTCACGCTGACGATGGTCTACCAGCTCGTTCCCAGGGAACGCATCGGCGCCGCGATGGGCCTCTACGGACTCGGCGTGATCGTCGCGCCGGCGATCGGGCCCACGCTCGGCGGCTGGCTCGTCGACCAGGTGGACTGGCGGCTGATCTTCTTCATCAACGTCCCGATCGGGGTGCTGGGCGCGGTGGCCGCGCTCGCCGTCTTCCCGCGGGTACGGCCGACGAACTGGCCACGGCTCGACATCGGGGGGTTCGTCACCTCGGCATACGGGCTGTTCGCGCTCCTGCTCGCGTTCTCCAAGGGCGAGGACTGGGGCTGGACGGGCTACCGCGTGCTCATCCTGCTCGTCTCGGGCCTGCTCTCCCTCGCGCTCTTCGTCGTGATCGAGCTGGAGGTCGACCATCCCCTCATCGACCTGCGGGTCCTCCGGACGTGGCCGTACACGCTGTCGCTGATCCTCCTCGCCATCGCGATGACGGCGCTGTTCACCGGGCTCTACTTCATCCCGCAGTACCTGCAGCTGGTGCAGCACGAGACGGCGTTGGAGTCGGGGCTCACGCTGCTGCCCGCCGCGCTCGTGATGGTGGTGCTCATGCCGCTCGCGGGGCGGATCTACGACGCCATCGGACCGCGATGGCCGGTCGTGGCGGGACTCCTGGTCATCGCCTACGGCTCCTACCTGCTCGCCGGGATGACGACGGCGACCCCGCGTGGCGACATCGAGCTGTGGATGGCGATCCGCAACTGCGGGATCGGCCTGGCGATGATGCCGATGATGACGGCCGGCGTGTCGGCGCTGCGGGCAGAGCTCACGCCGTCGGGCAGCGCGATGAACAACATCGTGCAGCGCGTCGTCGGCGCGGTGTCGGTGGCGATCTTCGGGGCGCTCAACGTCGCGGCGCAGGCGCAGCTCACCAGCGACTGGAGCGGCCTGCTGCACAGCGGCGCCGACGCCCTGCCGCAGGTCGCGGCGGAGCGGGCGCACGGTGCGGCGGGGCTGCTGCCGATGTACGAGCAGCTGGAGGCGGCGGCCGCGACCGTCACCTACGACAACGGGTTCTTCGTGAGCGCGATCCTCGCGGTGATCGGGGCGGCGCTCGCGCTGATGCTCCGCAGCGGCAAGCCCGCGCCCGCCGGCGGGCAGGGTCCTGTAGAGGTGTGACGCCGGGCGCACCGGCGCGGCTCCCGGGAGGGCGGGCCACCCGGGAGCCGCTGAGCCCGGACGGGTCAGGTCACCAGTGCCGCATCCAGCGTGATGTCCACTCCCGTGAGGGCCTTGCTGACCGGGCAGCCCGCCTTCGCGGCCTCGGCCGCCTTGGCGAACCCGTCCGCGTCCAGGCCCTCGACCTCGCCGCGCAGGGTCAGCGCGATGCCGGTCAGCCGGAACCCGCCGGCCGGGTCCGGGCCGAGGGAGACGTCCGCCGTCACCTCCAGGGCCTGTGGCGTGCCACCGGCCTCGGCGATCAGCGCGGAGAGCTGCATCGCGAAGCACGACGAGTGCGCTGCCGCGATCAGCTCCTCGGGGCTCGTCGTGCCGTCGGCATCGTCGGCGGCCCGCTTCGGGAAGGACACCTCGTACGTGCCGATGCCCGAGCTCGTCAGTTCGACCTGACCGGAGCCGTCTTGCAGGCCCCCGGTCCATTCCGTACGGGCGGTGCGAGTCGGCATCGCCGCTCCTTTACGTCGTCCGGCTGGATCGAGCACATCGAACCGCGAGTTCGGGCGGTCCGCCACCTCCACCACCGCCCGGGTCCCGGCGCGCCGAGAGGAACACCAGCGGGGTCGCCGGGCCGCACCACCCCGCTGACGTTCACCTCGACCGCGCGGCCAGCGCACGGCCACGCCAGGTCCAGCCAGAACGCCGTCCGGGCGGCGAGGTCCTGCACGACCCACTGCACGTGCGGCCGCGGCAGCCCGGCCGCGACGACCAGGAGCCGCATCCGGGTCGCCATCGGCGAACCGGCGAAACGCTCGGCGCGGGCCAGCACCTCGGCGAGCCGCGCGACACCGCGACGGCCGCGGTAGCGGGCCCCGAAGTTCAGCAGCAGGTCCGGAGGGAACCGGTGCCGGTTGGCGAGCCGGTCGACCGCGACGACGGCCTCGTCGGGATCGAGGCTGCGGGCGAGGTCGAACGCCGTCCGCAGGGGCGTCGTCACCCGCACGTCGCCGACGCACGTGATCTCACCAGGGTGCAGCAGGCCGCGGCGTACGAGCACGCCCGGGTGGCACCGCTGCCCAGCCAGAGGAACACGAGCGGGGTCCGGAGCGCCCGCGACCCCGCTGGTGTTCACCTCGGACGTCCTACCGCGGCGCGACCGCGCCCGGCAGGTGGTTGCCGTCGATCCCGAGCGCCCGCATCTTGCGGTAGAGGGTCGAGCGGGCGATGCCCAGCCGCTCGGCCGCGGCCAGCTTGTTCCCGCCGGTCTCGGCGAGTGCCTCCATCACGACGTCGCGCTCGGCGCGCCGCAGCGACGAGCACCCGCTGCGGTCGCGGGCGGAGCGGTACTCGGCGGGCAGGTGCTCGAGGCCGATGTCCGAGCCCATGCTGCGCAGCGCCGCCGTGGCGAGCACCGCCTCGAGCTCGCGCACGTTGCCGGGCCAGTCCAGGCCGGTGAGGGTGCGCAGGGTGGCAGGTCGCAGCCGCGGCACCGGGCGGTGCCGGGTGCGCGCGGCGAGCAGCAGCGGCGCGAGATCGGCGATGTCCTCGGTGCGGTAGCGCAGCGGCGGCACCGTGATCGAGACCGGGAAGTGGTCGAGGATCCGCGACGCGGGGCCGTCGCCGCCGCGCGTGCGCGCGGTCGCGATCACCCGGGACGGCACGGCGTTCTCCCCGATGCCGTCCACGATGCCCTCCACCCGCGCCGCCACCGCGGGGAGGAGCTGGTCGAGGTGGCGCAGCACCACGGTGCCGCGGGCGAGCGCCGCGATGAGCGCGGCCATCCACGCGGCGGGATCGTCGTGGGCGGTGAGGGCGTCGAGCACCGTCGGCTTGGGCCCGCCGGCGCCCACGCGAGCGCACAGGACGTGCACGGCGACCTGCAGCTTCCCGCTCCCTGCCTCCCCGCACACGAGCAGCGGGCCCGCGGCGCGCAGGGCGGCGTCGACGTCGGCCCGCAGCCGCTCGGCGGCGAGGCTGCGACCGGGCAGCGCCGTGGCGTGATCCGTCTCGGCACACCGGTCCCCCGACGGCCTGCGGGTCACCGTCACCCGCCGCGCCGGGCGGGACTCGCGTGCCCGGGGACGCAGCTCGACCAGCACCCCCGCCATCGCACCGCGCTCGCCCACCCGCGTCGCGCGGGCCTGCACGACGACGTCGCGGGCGAGGCGGATCTCGCTCACGCACTCGTCGCGCGCACCGAGCATGCGGCACGCCCAGTCCCAGAGCATCGCCTGGTCGGAGGTGTCCAGCAGCGTCGAGGCCGCCGTGTTCGCCATGACGACGTCCTCGTTGAGCGACAGCACCGCCGCCGAGGAACCGCGGCCCGCGCGCAGGAAGTGCTCCAGCAGCATCTGCTCGCGCCGCGACGCGTCCGCGTAGATCCGCGACTCGATCTCGCGCACCGCCGCCAGCACCAGGGGCTTGAGCAGCTCGTGGGAGTCGCCGACCCGGCACGTCACGTCCAGGACGCCCTCGACGGCCCCGGTGATCGGATGGCGCACCGGCGAGCCGATGCACGTGAACTCCTGCAGGTTGTCGCGGAAGTGCTCCGAGCCGGACACGACGAACGGCCTGCGCTCCTCCAGGGCGCTGCCGATGCCGTTGGTGCCGGCGAACTCCTCGGCGTAGAGGAAGCCCGGGGAGACCAGCGCCCGGTCCAGGGCGTCGCCCAGCTCACGACCGTCGGCCCGGCGGTCGATGATGCGCGCCTCGGAGTCGGCCAGCAGGATGGAGACCGAACCGCCGCCGAGCTGGCCGGCGAGCCGGTCGATGACCGGCCCGGCCGCCCGCAGCAGCCGCTGCGGGCGTTCCACCTCGGGGCGGTAGGGCAGGTCCTCGCTGGTGGGCGCGATGCCCACGACCTGGCAGCGACGCCACGACGACAGGATCTCGGTGCGGAACGCCCGGAACCGCTCGTCGTCGGGGTCCGGCCCGCCGTCGAGGATCCGCTCCCGCGCCTCGCGCAGCGTGTGTCTCGCGCTCGACCACACGGCCGCCTCCTCATCCTCGACGAGGCCAGGTGTTCCATGGTAGGCGCGCCTGCGGCGCCGACTGTCCGAAAACGCGACACGACCCGCGCTGTCGCGAACTCGGACAGTGGACGAGGTCACGTCGCGCCCACACTTCCGCCGCCTGAGCAGCGGAAGGAGCGCGACCAATGACCACTACCGAGACCGAGCTCGACGTCCTCGTCGTCGGGGCCGGGTTCGCCGGGATCTACCAGCTGGACCGGCTGCGCGACCTCGGACATTCCGTCCAGGTGATCGAGGCCGGGTCCGGCCTCGGCGGGATCTGGTACTGGAACTGCTACCCCGGCGCCCGCGTCGACACCGAGGGCCCGCTCTACCAGTTCTCCTACAAGGACCTGTGGCGCGACTGGGAGTTCTCGCAGCTCTACCCCGGCTGGCGGGAGGTGCGCGAGTACTTCGCCTACGTCGACGACCGGCTCGGGATCTCGAAGGACGTGCGGTTCGACACGCGGGTCGAGTCGGCGGAGTTCGACGACGCCCGCAACCAGTGGGTCGTCCGCGCCTCCGACGGCACGACGACCCGGGCCACCTACCTCGTGCCCTGCCTCGGGTTCGCGTCCAAGCCGTACATCCCGCCGATCCCGGGGCTCGACTCGTTCCGCGGGCCCTGCCACCACACCGGGCTCTGGCCGCAGGAGGGCGTGGACCTCGCCGGCAGGCGTGTCGCCGTCATCGGGACGGGTGCGAGCGGCGTCCAGGTCATCCAGGAGGCGGCGGGCGAGGCCGCCGAGGTGGTGGTGTTCCAGCGCACGCCGAACCTCGCGATGCCGATGGGGCAGCGCACGCTCACCGCCGCCGACTGGGTGGAGATCAAGGAGGGCCTGCCCGCGCGGTTCGCGAGCCGCGCCGAGACGTTCGCCGGGTTCGACTTCGACTTCATGCCGATCAACGCCGTCGACGTGAGCGACGAGGAGCGCACCGCGGGCTACGAGAAGCTGTGGGCGGCGGGCGGCTTCCGGTTCTGGCTCGCCGTCTACCAGGACACGCTGTTCGACCAGCGCTCCAACGACTACGCCTACGCGTTCTGGCGCGACAAGGTGCGCGCCCGCATCGCCGACCCGCGGCTCGCCGAGAAACTCGCGCCGACCGACCCGATCCACCCCTTCGGCGTGAAGCGCCCCTCGCTGGAGCAGAACTTCTACGACGTGTTCAACCAGGACAACGTCGACCTCGTCGACCTCCGCGAGACCCCGATCGAGGCGATCACCGAGCGCGGCATCCGCACGGCCGACGGCACCGAGCGGGAGTTCGACGTCATCGTGCTCGCCACCGGCTTCGACTCGGTCTCCGGGGGGCTCACCCGGATGGACCTGCGCGGCACCGACGGCAGGCTGCTGCGCGACAAGTGGGCCGACGGCGTCGCCGCGCACCTGGGCATCGCCACGTCCGGCTTCCCGAACATGCTGTTCCTCTACGGCCCGCAGAGCCCCTCGGGGTTCTGCAACGGCCCTACCTGCGCCGAGATCCAGGGGGAGATGATCGTCGAGACCGTCGACCACCTGCTGCGCCGCGGCGGCCCCCGCTTCGAGGCGGCGCCCGAGGCCGACGAGGCGTGGAGCACGCACATCGCGGAGCTGGTGGCGCCGACGCTGTTCCCCCTGGCCAAGTCCTGGTACATGGGCGCGAACATCCCGGGCAAGGCCGTCCAGAGCCTCAACTACCCCGGCGGGCTCCCGCTCTACCGGCAGAAGTACGCCGAGTGCCGCGACGGCGGGTACGCGGGCTTCCGCATCACCGACGTGCCCGCGGCGGCCGGGAGCGCCCGGTGAGCGTGACGCTGCGCGGGGTGACGCTCGGCCACATGGGCCTGGACCTGTCGCTGCTGTCGAACAGGCCCGCCAACGTCGGGGTCCACTACCGGTGCCCGGCGATCGCCTACATCGTCGAGACCCCGCAGGGCCGCATCCTCTGGGAGACCGGGATCTCCGCGCGGGCGGGCGAGGAGTGGCTGCAGGAGTGGCAGGACGTGGTGAGCATCGACGAACTCACCCCGGAGGCCCACGTCGAGCGGCAGCTGGCGGCGCTGGGCCTGGGCCCCGACGACTTCCGCTACGTCGTGCTGGGGCACATGCACACCGACCATGCGGGGGGCCTGCGGCTGTTCGAGGACGCCGGCGCGGAGATCGTCGTCCACGAGCGGGAGTACGCCCACATCACGGCCATGACGGAGGCCGCGGACTTCTTCAACCCGGTGGACTGGGCGTTCCTCGGCGACCGGGTGCCCACCCTGGC
>NZ_JBFWVQ010000075.1:0-29930 GCF_050246655.1 Pseudonocardia sp. | reverse complement strand
TCACCGTCGACGTCGTCGCCGCCGAGCGGCTCACGACCACCGGCGAGACGATCGAGGTCGGGGCGATCGGGGTGTCGCAGCAGCCGCCGCAGGTGGTGCACTACGGCCCGCTCACCGCGATCCCGGCGACGTTCGAGCTCACCGGCGAGATGTTCGGTCGCGTGTGGGAGGGCATCCTCGCGTTCCCGGCGAAGATCCCCGCGCTGGTCGACGCCATCGCGGGCGAGCCGCGTGACGAGAACACCCCGATCAGCGTCGTCGGCGCCTCGATCATCGGCGGGGACGCGGCCGAGCGCGGGCTCTGGGAGTTCTTCATCTTCCTGCTGGCGGCGCTGAACTTCTTCGTCGGCGTGTTCAACCTGCTTCCGCTGCTGCCGCTGGACGGCGGCCACATCATGGTCAACGTCTACGAGCGGGTGCGCGACTGGACGCGCGCGCGGCTCGGGAAGGTGCCGATGCCGCCGGTGGACTACACGCGGCTGCTGCCGATCACGTTCGCGCTGATCATGGTCGGTGGCGCCGTGAGCCTGCTGACGCTCACCGCCGACATCGTCAACCCGATCCGGCCGTTCGAGTAGCGGAGCCTGCGACCCCGACGGCGGCCGCGACGCCCGCGAGCTCCAGTACGCGGGCGGCGATCCCACCCGGCCGGGCCCGCAGCTCGAGTGCCACGCCGCGGTCGCGTGCCTGCGCCACGACCTCGAGCAGCACGCCGAGGCCCGCGCTCGCGAGGTAGGTGACCCCGTCGACGTCGAGCACCAGCGCGTGGGCCGCGGGTTCCGGACGCTCGGCCGCCGCCTCGACGCGGGCGAGCAGGCGGGGGCGCAGGGTGTCGGCGGCGGGCAGGTCCACCTCGCCGGTGATCTCGACCAGCAGCGGCGCGCCGTCACCGCCGGTGCCGCGGTCCCGCAGCCGGGCCCCGGCCGACCGCCCGGCCGGCTCCACGGCCACCGGCGCGGGCAGCGCGTCGCCGGGAGCCTTCGCGCTGATCGTGAACCGGACGGTGGTGCCGTCCGGGCCCGGTGAGATCTCGGCCGTGGTGGCGAGCCGGTGCAGGATCCCCACGCCGCGGCCGCGGAATCCCCGGTCCGCGGGTGGCGGACGCCAGGTGCCGAAGTCGCGCACCTGCGCGTCCACACCGCCGTCGGGCCGCAGCCGCAGCTCGTACTCGAACTCCGGTGCCGCGCCACCGGGGCCGCCGCCGGGATGGGCGTGCTCGACGGCGTTCGCGCTCGCCTCGCCCAGGGCGAGCTGCAGGTCGTCCAGGGTGTTCGTGTCCAGTGCCGCCGCGCGGGCCCACGCGTGGACGGACCGGCGCACCGCCCCGAGGCTCGCCGGCAGCGCGGGATGCCGTTCCCGCAGTGGCGCGGGCAGGAGCCGGGCGGCCACGACGGCGACGTCGTCGCTGGTGTGCTGATCCTGGCCGGAGGCGGCGAGCAGGCGGTCCACCAGCGCGGACACCCCGATGCCCTGCGCGTCGGCGGCGGCGTCGACCAGCCGGTTCAGCCCCTCGTCGAGGATCTCACCGCGGCGCTCGACGAGCCCGTCGGTGTAGAGCACGACCGACGCCCCGGGCGCCACCGGGGCCCTGGCCTCTACGTAGGGGGGCCGACCGGACACGCCGAGGACGGTGCCGCCGCCGTCGTCGAGCAGCCGCGCCCCGGCGGTGTCGACGAGCAGCACCGGCGGGTGCCCGGCGCGCGCCCACCGCAGCTCACCGTTGCCCCAGTCCAGGATTAGGCAGGCGCAGGTGCTGCCGCGGGCTCCCGGAACGCGACGCGCGAACGCGTCGAGCAGCTCCAGCGCCTCGGCGGGCGCGTGGCCTTCCAGCAGGTAGCCGGCCAGGGCGCTGCGCAGCTGCCCCATGACCGCTGCGGCCCGCGGGCCCTGGCCGACGACGTCGCCGACCGCCAGCGCCGCGCACTCCTCGGCGAGCGGCAGCAGGTCGTACCAGTCACCGCCCGTCTGCGAGCCCGCCGCGCCGGGCAGGTAGCGCGCGGCGCTGCCGAGCCGCTCCAGCACCGGCAGCTCCGCGGGCAGCAGGCTGCGCTGCAGCACGTCGGCGACCTCGTGCTCGGCCTGGTGCAGGCGTGCCCGGTCCAGGGCCTGGGCGCACTGGCCGACGATCGTGACGGCGGTGGCGCGTTCGTCCGGGCCGAACGCGGGGGGATCGGCGAACGCCATCCCGAGCGCGCCGATGGTGCTCCCGCCCAGCCGCAGCGGCAGGACCACCTGCACGGGCAGGTCCGCGCCCGTGGTGCTGAGCCTGCCCGGCGGCCATCCGGGCAGCCCGGGGCCGGTGTCGGGCCAGACGGCCTCGCCCGAGCGGACGGAGTGGGCGATCGGGTGCGCCGCGAGCAGGTCGAGCCGGTTGTCGGGGTGGGTGGGGCCGCCGCGGCGGGCCAGCAGCTCGAGCTGGTCCCCCGAGCGGAGCACGACGACCGCGTCGACCGCGCCGAGCCCGGCGGCGTGGTCGAGGATCACCCCGGTGACCTCGGCAGGGGTCGTCGCGCCCGACAGGGCGCTCACGACCGCGGCGAACTCCTCGGCCGTCCGCCGCGCCGCGCTCTCGACGGCCAGCAGCGAGGCCCGCTGGTAGGCCTGCGCGGTCTGGTGGGCCAGCGCGACCGCCGAGATCCGCGTGCTGCGGTCCAACCGCTGCGCCCGGGAGAACCCGACGCACACCACCCCGACGTTGCGCCCGCCCGCGACCAGCGGCAGCGCGGCCAGGCTGCGATAGCCGTACTCGGCGGCGACGGCCGCGCGGCCCGGAGCGCGGCCCGGCCACGACCGGGTGTCGGGCACCCAGACGGCCGAACCGCGCAGGACCGCCTCGGTGGTGATCAGACCCGCCGCCAGCGGGAGCGACCGCCAGTCCCGGTCGACCTCGTCGGACCAGCCCCGCATCGTCACCGACTCCAACGAGTCCGGGTGCAGCTCCCACAACCCGACCGCGGGCGCGCCGAGCAGCGCCCGGAACTGGGCGACGGCGACGTCCGCGACCTGCTGCGGCGTGGCCGCCGCCGACAGCGCCGCCGTGGCCCGCTGCAGCAGCGTCATGCGCCGGTTGGTCTCCTGCTCGCGCTCGTAGAGCTGCGCGTTGTCCAGGGCGGTCGCGGCCCGGCGGCCGATCTCCACGAGCAACGCGAGGTCGTCCGCGTCGGGTTCGGGAGCGGCACGGTCGCGGAAGACCGCGAGGACACCGACGGTGCGGCCGCGGGTGGTGAGCGGGACGAACGCCATGTCGCCCAAGGCGAGGCGGCGGCGCAGCTCCCGCTGCGTCGCGTCCGGGATCCGGGTGGCCAGGTAGTCCTCGTCGATGGTGACCTGCATGGCCTCGCCGCTGTCCAGGACCGTCCGCACGGTCTCCCAGTCCGGTTCGATCCGCGCGACCAGCCGGTCCGTGGCGGCGTCGGGGGTGGCGGCGGCGACCACCCCCGGTTGCGGGTCGACGACGAGCAGCCGGGCCACGTCGGCGATCCGTTCGGCGACGAGCGTGCGGACGAGCGCGTCGCGGCGGCCGGTGAGCCGCGTCTCGCGGTCCAGCGCCGCGCCCACGGCGGCGAGGACCCGTTCCCGTTCCCTTTCCCGGTACCGGGTGTCGATGTCCAGGCAGCCGCCGACGTAGCCGGACGGCTCCACCGGCGCGCCGCGGTCCAGCACCCACCGGTACCGCCCGTCCGCCGCGTGCAGTCGGTACTCGACCTCGAACCCCCGCCCGGCCCGCTGGGCGCGGACCTGCTCGTAGCGGGCCCGGTCGTCCGGGTGGATGCGGTCGCGCCAGCGCTGCCCGAGATCGGCGTCGGCCCCCTCCGCGCCGACGAACTGGCTCCACGCCCGGTTGACGAAGATCCGGTTCTCGCCGGGCCCCTCCGCCCACACCAGGGCCGGGGTGGCGTCGGCGAGGGTCCGGAACTCGCGTTCCGCGTCGTTGCGGGCCCTGCCGAGCCGGACGTGGCCGTCCACCCTGGCGAGCAGCTCGGCGGCGGCGAAGGGCTTCACGAGGTAGTCGTCCGCGCCGGCGGCGAGACCCTCGACGGCGGCCTCCTGGCCTGCGCGCGCCGACAGCAGCAGGACGGGCACGCGCGCGGTGCGGGCGTCGGCGCGCAGGGCGGCGACCAGCTGAGTCCCGTCCAGTCCCGGCATCATCACGTCCGAGATCACGAGGTCCGGCGGCTCCTCGAGGGCCGCGGCGAGCGCGGCCGTGCCGTCCGCGGCGAGCCGGACCTCGTGGCGGGTGGCGAGCAGGCGCCGGAGGTAGTCGCGCATGTCGGCGTTGTCGTCGGCGACGAGCACACGGGCGCGGGGCGGCCCGCCCGCCGCTCCCACCGTCGATCTCATGGGTCCCGCCGCCGCAGCCTCCGGCGGGCCCTCGGGCGGCAGCCACCGCATCGCCTCGGCGACGAACGGCTGCGCGGCTGCTGACACGCCGGACACGCCGGACACGCCGGACACGTCCGGTCTCTCGCCGCTGCCGGTGATCTGGTCGGCGGGCAGGTGGTCGGTGCCCATCGGCACCGTCACGGTGAACGTCGTCCCGGCGCCCTCGGTGCTCGTGGCCGAGACGGTGCCGCCGTGCAGGGCGACCAGCTCGCGCACCATCGCGAGCCCGATCCCGCTGCCCTCACCGGACCGGCTGCGCACCCGCGGAACCCGGTGGAACCGCTCGAACAGGTGCGGCAGCTCGTCGGTGGGGATGCCGGTCCCGGTGTCGGAGACGGTGAGGACGGCGGCCCGCCCCTCCTCGCGCATGGTGACGGCGATGCCGCCCTCGAAGGTGAACTTCAGGGCGTTGGACAGCAGGTTGAGCACGACCTTCTCCCACATGTCCCGGTCGACATGGACCGGTTCGGTGGGGGCGGTGGCGTCCACGGTGAAGGCCAGCCCCGCGCGCTCGATCGCCGAGCGGAACACGCTGGCCAGCTCGGCCGTGAGCGCCGGGAGGTGCACGGGCTCGAACCGGGCGTGCATCCGGCCGGACTGCAGGCGCGAGAAGTCCAGCAGGGTGTTGACGAGCTTCGCCAGCCGGTGCGCGTTGCGGTACGCGGCGTCGACCTCGGTGCGGACCTGCTCGTCGGCGGCCACGGCCGGGGCGCTGCGCAGCTCCGCGAGCGGGCCCATGATCAACGTCAGGGGGGTGCGGAACTCGTGGCTGATCCCGGTGAAGAACTCCGTCTTGGCGCGGTCGAGCTCCGCGAGGGACTCGGCGCGGCGCCGCTCGGCCTCGTACGCGTCCGCGGCGGCCAGGCCCGCCTCGATCTGGTGGGCGAGCAGCTCGACGAACCCGCGGTAGCGCGCGTCGAAGTCCCGGAACGGGTTGAGCCCGGCGATCACGACGCCCGACGGTGCGGTGCCCGGGCCGCCCATCGGCACCGCGACCGCCTTCAGCGGCGGATCGGCCCACGCCCCGGCGGGGAGCGTCGCGAAGCGGTCCGCCAGGTCCTCGACGAGCACCGTCCGCCCGGAGCGCAGCGCCTCGACCGGCCACCCGGCGCCCTCGCCCAGCACGTCGGGGGCGACGGGGTCGCCTGGCCGGGCACCGGTGGCTGCGACCAGGCGCGCGGTGCGCGGCTCCTGCCCGTCCTCGCACTCGTCGAACAGGTAGACGAGCGTGAACGGCAGGTCCCGGGGGTTGTCCTCCAGGCGTCGCGTGGTGGCGGCCAGCACCTCGCGCGCGGTGCGGCCGCCGCCGACGTCCGTCGCGAGCTCGCGCAGGGTCGCCATCCGCCGCTCCGCCAGGACGCGGTCGGTCACCTCGGTGACCACGCAGAGCATGCCCGCCGGCACTCCCGCGTCGTCGGAGAGCGGGCTGTAGGAGAAGGTGTGGTAGGTCTCCTCGAGGTAGCCGCTGCGTTCCAGGAACAGCAGGAGGTCCTCGTCCCAGGTGGCGACGCCGGTCTCCAGCACCGAGGCGATGCGCGGGCCGGCCTCGTCCCACACCTCCGACCACACCTCGCTCGCGGGCCTGCCGAGGGCCCACGGATGCTTGGTGCGCAGCGTGTCGCGCCAGTAGGCGTCGTTGTAGAGCATCGTGAGCTCGGGACCCCACGCGAGCCACATCGCGAACCGCGACGTGAGCAGGATGCGCACCGCGCTGCGCAGGGCGGACGGCCACGACGCCGTCGGGCCGAGCGGGGTGCCCGCCCAGTCCAGCTCGGCCATCACCCGGCCGGTCTCCCCGCCGCCCGCGAAGAGCGGGTCCGACTCGGCGGCGCCGCTCCGACCCACGGCTCCTCCGCACGCTGTGTCGTCCGACGGAACGGATCCTCACCGTGGCGCGGGTGCACCGCAACCCGAGACCGCCGGAAGCCGCCACGCCCACGGCCGGGCGGACTCCAGCTGTGCCGCCAGGCGTAGCAGCGTCGTCTCGTCGCCGTAGCGCCCCAGCACGTGGACGCCGACCGGGAGGCCGTCGCGGTTCCACCACAGAGGCACCGACATCGCGGGATTGCCGGTGATGTTCGCGACCACCGCCGGGTAGGCGACGGTCCGCCCGCCCCGGCGGACCGGGCGCAGCGGGTCGTCCGGGGTGGAGGTCATCTCCCCGATCCGCGGCGGCGGCTCCGACATCGTCGGGGTGAGCCAGCCGGCGAAGTCAGATCCGCAAGCGGACCGGGAGCCGGACAGGAACCCCGCCACACCGCGGGCGAAGCGCTGCAGCTCCTCGACGGCCAGGAGGTAGTCCGCAGCGCCGACCCGGCGGCCTGCGTCGAGGTACGCGCGGGTGACCGGCTCCAGGTCGCCGGGGCCGGGCGGGCGGCCCAGCCGCCGCGTCCAGTAGCCGACGATCCAGGCGGTCGCGGCGTCGAACACCGTCCCGATCGCGCGGCCGACCCCGTCGATGCCCGGGAGGTCGGCCTCGACGAGCTCGTGACCGAGTCCGGTCAGCAGCGCGACCGCGTCGGCCAGCGCGGCGACGCAGTCCGGGTGGCCGGTCCCCCCACCCGGGGTCCGGGCGGTCCAGGCGATCCGCAGCCGGCCGGGATCGGCACCGACCTCGGCGGCGAACGGGCGCGGGTGCGGTGGCGCGGGATAGGGATCGCCGGGCATGGCGCCCGCCGTCGCGTCGAGCAGGGCGGCGCTGTCGCGGACCGAGACGGTGAGCGCGTGCTCCACCGCCCAGCCGCCGACCGCGTCGCCGTACTCCGGTCCGAGGGGCACCCGGGCGCGGGTCGGTTTGAGCCCGAACAGCCCGCACGCCGAGGCGGGGAAGCGCAGCGATCCGCCCACGTCGTTGCCGTGCGCCATGGGCACCATCCCGGAGGCCACGGCCGCGGCGGACCCGCCGCTGGACCCGCTGGTCGAGCGGTCCGGGTCCCAGGGGTTGCGCGTCGGGCCGTGCAGCACCGGCTCGCAGGCGGGGAGCATGCCGAACTCCGGGGACGCCGTCCGGCCGAGGATCACGAGCCCGGCCCGCTCCAGGCGGCGCACCAGCTCGCTCGTGAACGTCGAGACGGTGCCGTGGACGTACGCGGAGCCCTCGGCGAACGGCGTCCCCTCGATCTCGGCGACCAGGTCCTTGAGCAGGAACGGCACGCCCGCGAAGGGCCCGCTGTTCGACCGGGTGCTGGCGGCCGCCGCCAGCGCCCGGTCGTACAGCGGCGTGACGACGGCTCCGAGCAACGGGTTCAGCCGCTCGATCCGCTCGATCGCCCCCTCGGTCAGCTCCACCGCCGACACCTCGCCCGCCGCCACGAGCGCGGCCTGCGCGGTGGCGTCGAGCCCCGCGACCTGCTCGGCCACTCCGGTCATGACCTTCTCCCCTCGCCACCCGTGGGGCGCGAGACGCCGGCTCGCGGATCGCGAGGCGCCGGCTCGCGCCTGGAGGACGACAGCCGGCAACGAGGAGGACGACATGGCCGAGATGACGAGTCCGGACGCGGTCGCGGGCCGCATCGTCGAGGAGCTGGGGGTGACGCTGGCGACGGTGACGATCGCGGTAGGCGTGCGCTCGGGGCTGTGGACGGCGCTGGCCGGGGCGGGCCCCCTGGGTCCCGAGGAGCTGGCGGAACGCACCGGGGTGGCCCCCGTGCTGGCCCGCGAGTGGTGCCGTACCCAGGTCGCGGGCGGCTACCTGCGGCTGGCCGGAGGCCCCGACGAGCGGTACGTGCTGCCCGACGAGGTGTCCGCGGTGCTCGTGCACGGGCCGCTCGGTGGGCTGGTGGACGCCGCGATGACCATGATGGCCGCGACCGGGGAGCGGTTCGACGAGTTCACCGCGGCGTTCGCCGCCGGGCGCGGGTTCGGCTGGGCCGAGCGCGCCGACGGCCACGCCCACGGCGTGGACATGTTCACCCGGGCCGCGCTCGCGCCCGGCTTCCTCGCCGCGGCCGTGCGGGCCTGCGGCCCCGGCGTGGCGGATGCGCTGGACGCCGGCGGGGCACTGCTCGACGTCGGATGCGGGTACGGCGCGCCGACGCTGACGCTGGCCGAGGAGTTCCCGGCCGCCGCGGTGACCGGCTGCGACTTCCACGACGCCTCGATCGTGGCCGCCCGCAAGGCCGCCGCCGAGGCGGGCCTCGCGCAGCGCGTGCGTTTCGAGGTGGCGACAGCCACGCAGGCCCCGGCCGTCACCGGCGGGTACGCGCTGGTGGTGTTCGTCGACTCGCTGCACGACCTGGGCGACCCGGCCGGTGCCCTGGCCCGCGCCCGCGAGCTGCTGGGCCCCGGCGGGGCGGTGCTCCTGGTCGAGCCGCGCGCCGCGGACCGCGTCGTGGACAACCTGAACCCGGTCGGCCGGATGTTCTACGCGGTGTCGACGATGTTCTGCACCCCGACCGCGGTGGCGCAGGGCGGTCCCGATGCCGGAACCGGTGCCGGCGCTACCCCGCTCGGCACGCTCGCCGGGCCGGCCGCGCTGACCCGGGTGGCGGCGCAGGCGGGCCTGTCGCGGGTCCGCGAGCTCCCGGTCGAGGCGCCGTTCAACCTGGTGCTGGAACTGCGTCCCTGACCTGTCCAGGATGGCGACCATGACGCTGGTCGGGCGCGAGCCGGTGCTCGCCGCCGCCCGCCCGCTCGCCGAGTCGGTGCTGGCCGGGTCCGGGCGGCTGCTGCTCCTCGCCGGTGAGGCCGGGATCGGCAAGACCGCCCTGCTGCACGAGCTCGCACGGGCCGTGCCGGGGGCGCGGGTGCTGTGGGGCACCTGCTGGGCGGGCGGCGGCGCGCCAGCCTACTGGCCGTGGACGCAGGTCCTGCGCGGGTTGGGGGACCCTGATGACCCCGACGGGCCCGACGGCACCGCGGCCCGGCTCCTCGGCTCCGGGCCTGCGGGGCCGGAGGCCGCCGGTACCGGTGCCGAAGCGGCCGACGCACGGTTCCGGCTGTTCGATGCGGTGGCCCGGCGGCTCCTGGCGTCCGGCGAGCCGGAGCCGCTCGTCGTCGTCCTCGACGACCTGCAGTGGGCCGACGAGCCGTCGCTGCGGCTGCTGGAGTTCGTGGCCCGGCAGCTGGCCACCATCCGCGTACTGGTCCTGGGCGCCTACCGCGATGACGAGGCCGGCCCGGCGGTGCGGGCGCTCGCCGGCGTCGGCCAGGTGCTGCCGCTGGGCGGGCTCTCGGCCGCGGACGTCGCCGCGCTCATGGTCGACGTGGCCGGGCCCGCCGCAGCGCCTCCCGATCCGCGGCTGGCCGAGCGGGTCCGGCGGGGATCGGCGGGCAACCCGTTCCTGGTCCGGGAGCTGACGCGACTGCTGCTCGCCCAGGGTGGCTGGGACGGCATCGACGGGGCGGCGCACCTGCCGGTCCCGGACACCGTCCGGGACACCCTGGAGCGCCGGATCGCCCGCCTCTCGCAGCCGTGCGCCTCGGTGCTCGCGGTGGCCGCGCTCGACGGGCCCGTGGTGCGCACCGCGCTCGTCGACGAGGTGGCCGCCCCGGCGGGGGGCTGCGCGGCGCTGCTGGACGAGGCCGTGCGGGCCCGGGTGCTGCAGGCCGACGCCGAGGGCCGCCACCGGTTCGTGCACGACCTGTTCCGGGAGGTCCTGGTGGCGGGCCTGCCCGCAGCACGCCGCCGGGAGCTGCACGCCGTGCTCGGCCGGGCGTTGCAGCACAGGCGCGACGCGGGCGGTGACGTCGGGGCGGCGGAGCTGGCCGCGCACTTCCTCGCCGCAGGCTGTGCCGAGGTCGCCGACGACGCCGTGAGCTACGCCGTGGCGGCCGCCCACGAGGCGACCGCCCGGCTCGGCCACGAGGAGGCCTGCCGCCACCTCACCCGGGCCATGGACGCGCTGGACCTGCTCGACCAGCCCGACCCGCGCCGACGGACGGCGCTGCTGCTGGAGCTCGCGGCCGCGCGCGACCGTAGCGGGGACACCGGCGGCGCCCGGGAGGCGTTCCGCACCGCCGCGGACCTCGCCCGCCGCGGCGCCGACCCGGCCGGGCTCGCCGGGGCGGCGATCGGGCTGCAGGGGCTCGGCAGCCGCTCCGGGACCAGCCGCAGCGAGGCGGTCGAGCTGCTGCGGGAGGCGGCGGCGGCCCTGCCGGCCGGGGCGGACCCGGCGCTGCGTGCCCGGGTGCTGGCCGGCTTGGCGCGCGCGCTGCGCCACGGCAGCTACGGGCCGCCCGCCGTCCCCGCGCAGGCGGCCGCCGAGGAGGCGGTGGCCCTCGCGCGGGAGGTCGGCGACCCGCGGGGTCTGGCGGACGCGCTGCTGGCACTGCACGACGCGCGGTGGCGGCCGGGCAGCGCGCGGCAGCGCCTGGCCGTCCTCGACCAGATGCACGAGGCGGCGCAGCGTGCCGGCGACCGCGACCTGGTCGCGCTGGCCGGGCAGCTGCGCGCCACCGCGCTGCTGGAGCTGGGCGATCCCGCGGCACCGGGGGAGCTGGCAGGCTACGCGGTGCGCGCCGACGAGCTCGGGCACGCGCGCGGCCGGTGGTTCGCCCTGACCCGGCGGGCCACCCTGGCGCTCGTCGCGGGGCGCATCGACGAGGCGGTCGAGCTCGCCCGTCGTGGCCTGGAGCTGGGGCGCGCGATCGGCCAGCCCGACGCCGCCGGGGCGTTCGGCACCCTCAACGCCTCGCTGGGGCTGCTCGGCCACCGGCCCGAGGGCCTCGGCCTGGGCAGCTTCGAGGCTGATCCGCTGCAGCCGCTGGTCCCGCTGCTGCACGCCTGGGTGCTGGCCTGCACCGGGCGCAGCGACGAGGCCGCCGCCGTGTTCGCCGGGTTCGCCACCGACCTGGTGCCCGACAAGCAGGACCTGGAGATGCTCGCGATCCTCGCGGCGACCGCGTCCGCCGTCGGGTCGCCCGCGCAGCGGGAGCAGGCCTACCGCAGGCTCGCGCCGCACGCCGGGACGCACGTCGTCGTCGGCGGGTGCGCGGCGTACAGCGGAGCGGTCGACCACCACCTCGGCAGGCTCGCCGCCGCGCTGGGCCGCCCCACGCACGCCGCGGACCATCTGCGGGCGGCCGTCGCGATGCACGAGCGGCTGGGCGCGCCCGCCTGGGCCGCCCTGTCCCGGGACGCGCTGGAGGCCGTGACCGGTGCCGGACCGGACGAGGGCAACGTGTTCCGCCCCGAGGGCACGGTCTGGACCCTCGCTTACGGCGGCGTGCGGGCGCACGTGCCGGACGTCAAGGGCCTGCACGACCTCGCGACGCTGCTGGCCACGCCCGGCCGGGACGTGCACGTGTTCACGCTGCTCGGCCGCGCGGAGCCGGCCACCGGCGCCGACCCGGTGCTCGACGAGGCCGCCCGCCGCGCCTACCGGGCCCGGCTGGCCGACCTGGACGCCGCCATCGAGCACGCCTCGTCCGCGGGGGAGCGGGCGCGGGCCGAGGACGAGCGCGACGCGCTGGTCCGCGAGCTGACCGCTGCCGCGGGCCTGGGCGGGCGGCCCCGACGCCTCGGCGACGAGACCGAGCGCGCCCGCAAGACCGTCACCGCCCGGATCCGCGACGCCCTGGGCCGCATCGGGCAGGAGCACCCCGCACTCGCCGCCCACCTGCGGGCGAGCGTGCGCACCGGGACGTCGTGCCGGTACGACCCGCCGGAGCCGGTGCGCTGGCGGCTGCGCGGTTGACGGCGGCCTCCGGGTGCGGGGCTGTGCACGGCAAGCCGCCGGGCCGGGCTTCGCAGGGGCCGGACGCGCTTTTGCAGGGGTTGGACGCGCTTCGCAGGGGCTGGATGCGCTTCACAGGGGCCTGGTGCGCTTCGCAGGGGCTGCGGCGTCTGCGGGGCGTGTGCGAGGTGTGCGAGGTGGATCCGGAGTCGGTGGGGGCCGGGCGGGCGGCCGCCCGGGGCCGCGCTCGCAGGGGCGGGACGCGCCTCGCAGGGGCGGGACGCGCCTCGCAGGGGCCGACGCGCTTCGCAGGGGCCGAGCCCCCGGTTCGCAGGGGCCGGACCCGCTTCGCAGGGGCCGGACCCGCTTCGCAGGGGCTGCGGCGTCTGCGGAGCGTGTCCAAGGTGTGCGAGGTCGATCCGGAACCCCTGCGGTCCGGCTGCTGCGCGACGGTCCCGGGCCCCGACCCGGGTGCTCCGCGCCACGGGTGGCGGCGCACCGCGCCGTTCGGCGGGGATACTGGAAGTTGTGACCGTCTCCCTCGGCATGCCCGCCCCGCCCGCCCCGACGCTCGCCGCCCGCCGGCCGACCCGCCAGCTGCAGGTCGGGCCGGTCGGCGTCGGCTCCGAGCACCCGATCTCGGTGCAGTCGATGACCACGACGCTCACCGCCGACGTCAACGCCACCCTCCAGCAGATCGCCGAGCTCACGGCGGCGGGCTGTGACATCGTCCGGGTCGCCTGTCCGAGCCAGGACGACGCCGACGCGCTGCCGGCGATCGCGCGGAAGTCGCAGATCCCGGTGATCGCCGACATCCACTTCCAGCCCAAGTACGTCTTCGCCGCGATCGACGCGGGCTGCGCGGCCGTCCGGGTCAACCCGGGCAACATCCGCAAGTTCGACGACCAGGTCAAGGAGATCGCCGCCGCCGCGAAGGACCGGGGCACCCCGATCCGGATCGGGGTGAACGCCGGGTCGCTGGACAAGCGGCTGCTCGCCAAGCACGGCAAGGCCACCCCGGAGGCGCTGGTCGAGTCGGCGCTGTGGGAGGCGGGTCTGTTCGCCGAGCACGACTTCCACGACGTGAAGATCTCGGTCAAGCACCACGACCCGGTCGTCATGGTGCGGGCCTACGAGCTGCTCGCCGAGGCCTGCGACTACCCGCTGCACCTCGGCGTCACCGAGGCCGGTCCCGCGTTCCAGGGGACGATCAAGTCGGCCGTCGCGTTCGGGGCGCTGCTCTCGAAGGGCATCGGGGACACGATCCGGGTGTCGCTGTCCGCGCCGCCGGTCGAGGAGGTCAAGGTCGGCGCGCAGATCCTGCAGTCGTTCAACCTGCGACCGCGCAAGCTCGAGATCGTCTCCTGCCCGTCCTGCGGCCGGGCGCAGGTCGACGTCTACCGGCTCGCGAACGAGGTCACCGCGGGGCTCACGGGCATGGAGGTTCCCCTGCGGGTGGCCGTCATGGGCTGCGTCGTGAACGGTCCCGGTGAGGCGCGTGAGGCCGATCTCGGGGTGGCGTCCGGCAACGGCAAGGGGCAGATCTTCGTGCGCGGCGAGGTGATCAAGACCGTGCCCGAGCACGCCATCGTCGAGACGCTCATCGAGGAGGCGATGAAGATCGCCGAGACGATGGAAGCGTCCGGCGAACCGGAGGTGACGGTCGGCTGACCCGTATGGCACCTTTGTCAGGTGCTGAGGGTCGGTGGCGCCCGGTTGCTCGACGACCGGGACCGGCGGGGCGTGCGCTCCATCCTGGAGGCCGATCCCGTCGCGGCGTGCATGGTCGCCGCGCGTGTGGAGGTCGCGGGGCTGGATCCCTGGCGGCTGGGCGGGGAGCTGTGGGCCGTCGGCGCCAGGCTGGACGGGCTGTGCTTCTCCGGCGCCAATCTCGTGCCGCTGCGCGGTGAGCGCTCCGCCCTGCGCTGTTTCGCCGACCGCGCGCGCCGGCACGGGCGCACCTGCTCCTCGGTGGTCGGCCGCGCCGAGCTGGTCCTGCCGATGTGGGAACAGCTCGCCGAGCACTGGGCCCCCGCCCGCGAGGTGCGCGCGGACCAGCCGCTGATGGTGCTCGCCGGCCCGCCCGCGGTGGCGCCGGACCCGTGGGTGCGCCAGGTGCGCATCGACGAGCTGGACCGCTACCTGCCCGCGGCCGTCGCGATGTTCACCGAGGAGGTCGGGGTCGACCCCCGGGCAGGGGACGGTGGCGCGGGCTACCGGGCCCGGGTCGCCGAGCTGGTCGCGGCGGGCCGCGCGTTCGCCCGGTTCGAGGACGGGCAGGTGGTGTTCAAGGCGGAGATCGGCGCGCTGTCCGCGCAGGTCGGCCAGATCCAGGGGGTGTGGGTGCACCCCGCGCGGCGCGGCCAGGGTCTCGGCACGATCGGCACCGCGGCACTCGTCGAGCCGCTCGCCCGGATGGGGCGGATCGCGAGCCTGTACGTCAACGCGTTCAACCATCCCGCCCGCGCCGCGTACGCGAAGGTCGGGTTCTCCCAGATCGCGAGCTTCGCGACCATTCTCTTCTGAGCACGGTTCCCCGTGCGTGGACAGCGCCGCGAGCACGCCCGGGCCGGCTGGTGAACCGTCCGCCGTCCCGCTGCGTTCTCCCGGGTGTGGCCCGACTCCGAACCGCCGGCGTGTTCGCCTGTGTGGCCGTGCTGCTGAGCACGCTCGCCGCCTGCGGCCTGCTCGGCGGTCCCGAGGATGCGGCCCGCGACTACGCGGAGGCCTGGGTCTCCGGTGATGACGCGGCGGCCGCCGCGCTCACCGACGATCCCGCGGCTGCGGGCGCCCTGCTCGCGGAGGTCCGCACCGCGCTCGCCCCGGCAGGGCTCACCGCCGAGGTCGGCCAGGTGCGCACGGCGGCGGACGTGCGCACCGCCACCGTCGACGTCCGGTGGGACCTCGGGCAGGGCCGCACCTGGGCCTACCCGGTGGACCTGGAGCTGGTCCCCGCGGACACCGACTCCGGCTGGACGGTGCGGTGGGCGCCCTCTGCCGTCCATCCGAAGCTCGCCGACGGGCAGCGGCTCGCCCTGCGCCCGGAGCCCGCCACGCCCGCACCGATCCTGGACCGCGGCGGGCTGCCGCTCATGGCACCCACGCAGGTGATCACGGTCCTGCTCGACAAGGCCGCCACGGCCACGGCCGCGGCGCCGCTGGGCCGGGCGCTGGGCCGGATCGACCCGGGCATCACCGCGGCGTCCATCACCGCGGGTGCGGCGGGCGTCCCGGACGGGCAGGCGTACACCGTCGCGGTCCTGCGCGAGCGCGACTACACCCTCGTCAAGGACGACATCTACGACCTGGCCGGCGTCCGGTTCGTCCGCTCCGAGCGCCTGCTCGCCCGCGACGCCGCGTTCGGCCGCCAGATCCTGCCGCCGGTGCGTACCGAGATGGCCGCGACGCTCGACGGCGTACCCGGCTGGTCGGTCGTCACCGTCGGGGCGGACGGCGCCGCGGTGGACGTACTCACCGAGGCGGAGCCCCGGCCCGGGGCGTCGGTCACCACGGGGATGAGCCTGGGCACCCAGATCGCCGCCGAGGACGCCGTCGCGACCGTGCCGCAGGCCGCGATGATCGTCGCTGTGCAGCCCTCGACCGGCCAGATCGTCGCCGTCGCCCAGAACGACGCCGCCGACGCCCAGGGCGCGGTGGCGCTCACCGGCCGCTACCCACCCGGCTCCACCTTCAAGATCGTGACCGCGGAGGCCGGGATCACCCAGGCCGGGCTCACCGAGGACGCGCCGGTCGCCTGCCCCGCGGGCGTCGTCGTCGACGGGCGCCCGGTGCCGAACAAGGGTGACTTCGACCTCGGCACCGTCCCGCTGCGGACGGCGTTCGCCCGTTCCTGCAACACCACGTTCGCGCAGCTCGGCGCTCGGCTCGCCCCCGACGGCCTGGCGGTGGCCGCGCGCAGCCTCGGCCTCGGCGCGGACTACGCCGTGCCCGGGCTGGTCACCGTCACCGGCTCGGTCCCGGAAGGCGCGACCGAGGTGCTGCGTGCCGAGAACGGCTTCGGCCAGGGCGAGGTCCTCGCCTCGCCGCTGGGCATGGCGCTGGTCGCGGCCACGGTCGCGCACGGGGCGACCGTCGTACCCCAGCTGATCACGGACCGGCCCACGCAGGTGCTCAGCGCCGCCACCACACCCGACACCGCGGCGCTCGCCCAGGTCCGCTCGATGATGCGCGCCGTCGTCACCGAGGGGACCGCGTCGCAGCTCGCCGCGCGCGGCGAGGTATACGGCAAGACCGGCACCGCGGAGTACGCCGCGGACGGCCGGGCCCACGGCTGGTTCGTCGGATACCGCGGCGATCTCGCGTTCGCCGTCCTCGTCGTCGACGGGGGCTCGTCCGAGGTGGCGGTCGGGGTGGCCGACCGGTTCCTGCGCGCGGCGGGCTAGCGTCGACCCGTGAACAGCAGGATCCCGGTGCTCGCCCTCGCCGCCGACGCGGTCGCCGTCGTGGTGTTCGCCGCGGTCGGGCGCAGCACCCACGCCGAGCCGGGCGACCTGCTCGGCCTGCTCACCGCCGCCGCCCCGTTCCTCGTCGCCGTGCTCGCCTCCCGGGCGTTCCCTCCGGTGCGCCTGGCGCCGACGAGCCTGCGGGCGGGCCTCGTCGTCGTGGGTGTCACCGCGGCGGGCGGGCTGCTGCTACGCGCTGCCGTCACCGGGCGCCTCCCGCTGACGTTCGTGCTCGTCGCCACGGCCAGCCTGGCGGTGCTCCTGCTCGGCTGGCGGGGACTCTCGGCCCTCGTCGCTCGTCGCGTCGCCCGTCACCGCGCCCGCCTACACTGAGCTGATGCCGTCCCGCACGCTGCTCACCAAGGGCCGGGTGTCGCCCACACGCCCGGTCCCGGCCCACATCCCGCGCCCCGAGTACGTCGGGAAGGCGCGCCCGGCCCCGAGCAGCGAGCCGTGGGTGCAGACGCCGGAGACGATCGAGGCGATGCGCGTGGCCGGGCGGATCGCTGCGGAGTCCCTCGCCGCGGGCGGCGCGGTCGTCGCGCCGGGCGTCACCACCGAGGAGATCGACCGCGTCGTCCACGAGTTCCTCTGCGACCACGACGCGTACCCGTCCACGCTCGGATACAAGGGCTACCCGAAGTCCTGCTGCACGAGCCTCAACGAGATCATCTGCCACGGCATCCCGGACACCACGGTGATCCAGGACGGCGACATCGTGAACATCGACGTGACGGCGTTCGTCGGCGGCGTGCACGGCGACACCAACGCCACGTTCCTCGCGGGCGACGTCGCCGACGAGGACCGGCTACTCGTGGAGCGCACCCGCGAGGCGCTCGCGCGGTCGATCAAGGCCGTGCGTCCCGGACGGCCGCTGAACGTCGTCGGCCGTGTCATCGAGTCCTACGCCCGCCGCTTCGGCTACGGCGTGGTGCGCGACTTCACCGGTCACGGCATCGGCCGCTCCTTCCACAGCGGTCTCGTCGTGCTGCACTACGACGAGCCGAACGTCGACACCGTCCTCGAGCCGGGCATGACCTTCACCATCGAGCCCATGATCACCGCCAGCGGCGTGGTGGACTACGACGTCTGGGACGACGACTGGACGGTCGTCACCAGGGACCGCGGGCGCACCGCCCAGTTCGAGCACACCGTCCTCGTCACGGCGGACGGGGTGGAGGTCCTCACCGCCACGCCGTAGCGTCGGAGGGCATGGCCAAGGTCTACGACGGGATCCACCCCGGGCTGGCGGAGTGGATCGCCCGCCAGCCCGTGTTCTTCGTGGCCACCGCCCCGCTGGACGCCGACGGGCTCGTGAACCTGTCCCCGAAGGGCACCATCGGCACGTTCCGCGTCGTGGACGAGCACACCTTCGCCTACCTCGACATCTTCGGCAGCGGCGTCGAGACGGTCGCCCACCTGCGCGAGAACGGCCGCATCTGCGTCATGTTCTGCGCGTTCGACGGGCGCCCGCAGATCGTCCGGCTGCACGGCACGGGGCGCCCGCTGCTCACCGGCGACCCCGGGTTCGCCGAGGCCCTCGACGGGTTCGGTGCTGCGGGGGAGGAGCGGCGGGCCTACGCGCGTGCGGTGATCGTCGTGGACGTCGCGCGGGTGGCCGACTCGTGCGGGTTCGCCGTGCCGAAGATGGAGCTGGTCGAGGAGCGGCCGACGCTGGACGCGGTGTGGCGCAGCCGGGACGCCGCTGCCGTGGAGCGCTACGCGGTGGAGCGCAACGCGACGAGCCTCGACGGGCTGCCGGGCCTCGTGGCGCCGTGACGGTGCAGACCGTCGGGGGGGTGACATCGTCGGGGGTGCACATCGTCGGGCGCGGTGCACATCGTCGGGTGCGATGCACATCGTCGGGTGCGGTGCACATCGTCGGGTGCGGTGCACATCGTTGGTGCAGCGTGCACACCGCGCACCATGTGCACGGCAGGGCGAACGTGTGCACGGCCGCGGACTCGGCGGCGCGGGTGCCGGACCCGACGACACCCGTGCCGACGCCCGGCCGACACCCGTGCCGACGCCCGACCGACGCCCGTGCCGACGCGGGCCGACCGCGCCGACGCCCGACCCGACGTGGGCGACGCGTGCCGATCCCGCCGGCGGGTGCCGATCCCGGACGCCCGTGCCGGATCCCGGCCTGCCCGGTGGGGGCGGGGTCGTCAGCCGCGGCCGTTGGACTCCGCGTGCCGGCCCGTGACCTTCTCCTCCACCCGCGCGCGCACCACTCCCGCCGCGCCCTGCACTGCCGGGTGGTCCGCGACCCGCTCGTAGGTGCGCAGTAGCTGCTCGTACCGCTCGCGGCCCGCGCGCGCGCCGAGCACGTAACCCACCGCCGCGCCCAACAGGAACTTCAGCATGTCTCTCCCCGAGTTCGGTGTGCGCGCCATCCTGCCTCAGCCGGCCCTTGCCCACCGGCGTTCCCCCGGCGAAGAGTGGAGCCTCCCCGTCCGCCGCCGGAAGAGGTGACCATCAGTGACCCCTGCACTGCGCCCCGTCGACATCACCGCGATCGACACCACCACGCAGGAGTGGGTGCCCTTCCCCATCCCCGCCATCGGCGTCGAGCTCACGGCCATGCCGCTGATGGACGACCCGGACACCGGCATGCGGGTCCTGAAGATCATCTATCGAGCAGGTTTCACCAACCCGTGGCACACCCACCCGTGCGCCCACGGCGTCTACGTCCTCGAGGGCACGCTCACGACGCACCAGGGCTCCCACCCGGCCGGGAGCTTCGTCTGGTTCCCCGAAGGCGGCACCATGCACCACGGCGCGTCGGAGGAGGGCGACTGCACGATCCTCTTCATCACGAACAAGCCGTTCGACATCCACTATGTCGACCAGGAGTGACGGTCGACCAGGAATGGCGATCGACCAGGAATGGCGATCGACCAGGAGTGACGACGCCACCACCGACGGTTGCACGCGGCCGGCCGCGGCGAAGGGGGCCGCCCGCCGCGACCGGCGGCGGCTCCGCTATCGTTGACGTCGCCGGTGCGGGACCGACAGCACGCCGATTCCCGCGCCACGGTCCTCCGTAGCTCAATTGGCAGAGCATGCGACTGTTAATCGCAGGGTTACTGGTTCGAGTCCAGTCGGAGGAGCTCCAACCCGGGCCTGACCTGGGGGTTTGGGTGGTTCAAGGTCGTGGAACCGAGATCAAAGCACCGCTTTCCGGCCCCTTTACCGGTGCCTGGCTCAGGGTGTTTCGCGGTCTGCGCAGGCGAGGTGTGGCCGGGGGAGGCCGCTGACCAGGCCTTCTGCTTCGAGGATGTCGCTGGCGGAGCCTCCGGCCAATTGGCAGTCAGCCTGTCCGGATTCTCGTTGGGTGGAACTGAGTAGGAGTACCGGGCATCGGTCGCGCAGTGGTGATGACGCTGGCTGGAAGTTCCCAGAGTTGCTAGAGCATCTTCCCCAGGTGTGGCGGGCAGCTTGGCGATCGTGTCGGCGCAGCGGTATGACCGAGTCGCCGACGGCGGGAAGGGTTGGGCGGGCGGCTTGCGGGGTGGTGAGCAGGGCGACGATGGTGATCGTTTCGCCGCAGTGGGGGCAGGGGCGGGTGGCGGCGCGCTCGGGTCCGGGTGGCGGGTCGGTGGCCGGGGTGGTGGTCGGGGGTGGCTGCTCGGCGAGGCGGCGTTGGTGGGCGGTCTTGCGGCAGCGGTCGGAGTAGTAGGTGTGTCGGCGGGAGAGCGGGGTGAAGGTGTGCCAGCAGATCGGGCAGGCGCGGTCGGCGCGCTGTTCAGCTGACAAGGGCGTTCACCCCGGCGCGCAGGTTGTCGACGGTGTGCTGGTGGGCGCGCAGTCGGTAGGAGGGGCCGTCGATGCCGACGACGGCGGCGCGGTGCAGCAGTCGGTCGAGCATGGCGGCGACGGTGGCGTCGCCGAACGCGGAGGCCCAGTCGGCGATGCTGACGTTGGTGGTCAGGATCGTGCTGGACGCCTTGAGCTGCTGAAACCGGCGGGCCTCGCTCATCGCGGGTGCGGTGTCGATCCTGGTGTCGGCTCTCGGATCGGGCATGGTCACTCCTTGCTGGTCGAGGTGGGGCGGGTGCGCCCGACAGCTGGGCCGCGGTCGCGGCGTAGGTGGACCTGTCGATCACGACCCGGGCGGCCGGGTCGGGAACTGCGGTTCCGCGCAACCGGTCGGCTTCGGCCAGCGCGGCCGCCGAGGGTGGTCGGCGGGTCTTGTGCCGGCACGGGGCTTGGTCGGTGAATGCGGTCAGGACGGCGCGCTCGAGCGCGATGACGTGACCGGTGTCGCGCAGGATCTGCCCGGCGCCGTCCGGCGCGCGCCGGTGCGCGGCGATGACCGCCCCGTCCGGGGTGGCGATATGGATCAGGTCCGCGCCGAGCCGATGACGGACGCTGACCTGGATGCGCCCCAGACCGGGCGGCACTGAGTAGGAGTTGCCACGGAACGCGACCAGGCCCTGCGGGGTCAGCGTGCGGGCGACGACCAGCTCGGCGGGGAACACCGCGCGCGGCGCCGGGCGCAGACCCTCGCTGGCGGCGAGCGCGCTGACCGTGGTCGCAGCGCCGTCACGGCGACGAACCCGTGCCGATCGAGCCGCGCGCAGAGCTGGTCCAGCCCGTCCTGCGCGGCCGCCACGGTGACGTCGTCGAGGGTGCGCCACCAGCGCTGCGCAGCAGCGTGGTTGGCCTTCTCGACCACGCCCTAGCGGTTGCCGCGCCGAGGCGGGCAGATGTCGATCCCGACCCGTAGTGCTTGGCCACCGCCGCGAACGCCGGCGTGACTCGGCCCGACGCCGGGAAGCACACCGTGGCCATCCGGTCGAACCGCCACCGACGGGTCACCCCGTCGAGCCGGTCGACCACCCCTGCGATGGCCTCGACCAGGTGCGGAAAGTCCTCGGCCTCGGCCAGCACCCCGCGCCTGCGCCCGGAGTGGGCCAGCGCGCCGACCAGCAGATGCGCCTGCCGCCCCGGCCCGTGACCCGCCGCGGCGGTGCCGCCCAACCACCAGCAGCGCCTGCCCCACGTCGATCCCAGCACACCGGTCGATCAACCTGCGCATCTCGCACGTCCCCCGTCGGTCACCGCACAGATGTGCGCCTGCAAGGGGACGACCAGAGTCAGGCGAATCTGCTCCACATGCTCGAAGGCAACAGTCCAGGGTGCCGAGTCGCCCCCGCGACCAGACTTCAGAACGGGCTCGCTGGCACCATGGGGCGGCCGGCGTCGTCGCGAGCGCACCCCGAGATTTCATCCGCCCACGGGTGAGCCGGAGGATCATGGCGACTTCAGGGATGACTGTGACTGACCGTGAGGTGATGTTCACCCCGTCCAGGTGGGCCGTCGCGTCCGATCGGCCTCCTAGCGTGCGTTGTCGACGGCGTGTCGTCAGGGCGACGACGGTGCGCGCCGGCCGGTCGAGGCCTGTCGAGGAGCCGCTGATGAGTCCGCAGGAAGTGCTGCCGTTCGCACCGACGCCGTCCGCGAGCATCGCGGGACGGACGATGCAGGACTCGGTCTATACGCAGCGGGTCCGGCCGCGGCGGCTGCCCGACAGCGCACCGAACATCCTCATCGTGCTCATCGACGACGCCGGTCCGGGCCTGCCGAGCACCTATGGCGGCGAGGTGCGCACGGACACGCTGACCCGGATCCGCGACGAGGGCATCAGCTACAACCGGTTCCACACCACCGCGATGTGCTCGCCCACGCGCGCGTCCCTGCTGACCGGCCGCAACCACCATCGCATCGGCAACGGTCAGATCGCGGAGCTGGCCAACGACTGGGACGGGTACGCGGGCGAAATCCCGAAGAGCAGCGCTCTCGGCGCGGAGGTGCTCAAGGACTACGGGTACGCGACCGCGGCGTTCGGCAAGTGGCACAACACCCCTGCCGTCGAGACGACGGCGGCCGGGCCGTTCCACAACTGGCCGGTCAACGTCGGCTTCGAGTACTTCTATGGTTTCCTCGCGGGGGAGGCGTCGCAGTACGAGCCGAACCTCGTGCGCAACACCACGATCGTCCTGCCGCCCAAGACTCCCGCGCAGGGCTACCACCTCAGCGAGGACCTCGCCGACGACGCGATCGGCTGGCTGCGCAGGCATCACGCCTTCGAGCCCGACCGGCCGTTCTTCCTCTACTGGGCGACCGGCTGCCTGCACGGTCCGCACCACGTGATGAAGGAGTGGGCCGACCGGTACGCGGGCAAATTCGACGACGGATGGGACGCCTACCGGGAGCGGGTCTTCCACCGCGCGAAGGAGATGGGCTGGATCCCCCCGGAGACGCAGCTGACCCCCCGCGACCCGAACATGACGGCGTGGGAGGACGTCCCGGAGGAGGAGCGGCCGTTCCAGCGCAGGCTCATGGAGGTGGCCGCGGGGTTCGCCGAGCACGCCGACGTGCAGGCCGGTCGGCTGGTCGACGAGCTCGACCGGCTGGGCTACGCCGACAACACCCTGGTGTTCTACATCTGGGGTGACAACGGCTCCTCGGGCGAGGGCATCGACGGCACGATCAGCGAGTTGCTGGCCCAGAACGGCATCCCGACCACGGTCGCGATGCACATCAAGGCCCTCGACGAGATCGGGGGCCTCGACGTCCTCGGCTCTCCGAAGGTCGACAACCAGTACCACGCCGCGTGGGCGTGGGCCGGCAGCACGCCGTACAAGGGGATGAAGCTGCTCGCGTCGCACCTGGGCGGGACGCGCAACCCGATGGCGGTCCGCTGGCCGGCGAGGATCACGCCCGACTCGACGCCGCGGACCCAGTTCCACCACTGCAACGACGTCGTGCCCACGATCTACGACGTCCTCGGCATCACGCCGCCGCGGGTGGTCAACGGCGTCCCGCAGGACCCGATCGACGGCGTCAGCTTCGCGTACACCTTCGACCAGCCCGACGCCCCCGGCCGGCTGCGGACGCAGTACTTCGAGATCATGGGCAGCCGTGCCATCTACCACGACGGGTGGATGGCCTCGGCCTTCGGCCCCCGCACCCCCTGGGTCGCCGGCCGGCCGCCCGGCATCGACGACTGGACGCCCGACCACGACACGTGGGAGCTGTACCACCTCGACGAGGACTGGTCGCAGGCCCACGACCTGGCTGCCGAGATGCCGGAGAAGCTCGCGCAGCTCAAGGAGACCTTCGCGATCGAGGCGGCGAAGAACAGCGTCTACCCGGTCGGCGGCGGGCTCTACGTCCTGCTGCACCCCGATCTGCGGATCTCCACTCCGTACCGGGAGTGGAACTTCACCGGCGACATCATCCGCATGCCGGAGTTCTGCGCGCCCGCCCTCGGGAACCGGGCCAACATCGTCACGATCAACGCGGACCTCCCCGCGGACGCCAACGGCGTCCTCTACGCCCTGGGCGGGGCCGGTGGCGGCCTCACCTGCTACGTCGAGGACGGCGTGCTCTGCTACGAGTACAACCTGTTCATCGTCATGCGGACGAAGATCCGGGCCGCGCGCAAGCTCCCGGCCGGCCCGGCGAAGATCAGGATCGAGACGGTGTACGCGGAGCCGAAGCCCGGTGGACCGCTCGACGTCACGATGTCGGTGGACGGGAGCGAACTCGCGTCCGGCCGGGTGCCGGTCAGCGCTCCGCTGCTGTTCTCCGCGAACGACTGTCTCGACATCGGCGTCTGCCACGGTGGCTCGGTCTCGCTCGACTACTACGACAGGGCGCCGTTCCCGTTCGACGGCACGATCCACAACGTCAACGTCCGTTACCTGTCCTGACCGGGGCGACGCCGCTCGTCGTCAGGCGGAACCCGGTGCTGCCGGCGCTGTCGGGGGTGTTGGCCGACCGCGCGGCGCAGCGGTAGCGCCAGCAGTAGGACTCGTGGCACAGGTAGGAGCCGCCGCGCATCGTCCGCTGGCCCGGGCGGCCGGGGCCGAACCGGTCCGCGCACCACTCCCACACGTTGCCGGTCATGTTGTGCAGCCCGTGGCCGTTGGGTGCGAACGCGTCGACCGGTGCGGTGCCGGCATAGCCGTCCTCGCCGGTGTCGTGTCCGGGGAATCGGCTCTGGAAGACGTTCATCCGGTGCTCACCGCCGGGGGTGAGCTTGTCGCCCCACGGGTAGCGGGCGCCGTCCGCGCCGCCGCGGGCGGCGTACTCCCATTCGGTCTCGGTGGGCAGCCGGCCGCCGGCCCACCGGCAGTACTCGCGGGCGTCCAGCCACGACACGTGGACGACGGGGTGGGTGCCGCGTCCGCGGAGGTGCGAGTGCGGGCCCTCGGGCCGTTGCCAGGTGGCGCCGTGCACCTGCCGCCACCAGGGTGCCCCGACAACGGCGCGAGTCGGGGGAAGTCGTCGGGCAGGAGGCCGGCGAAGACGAACGACCAGCCGTCACGAACGCTGCCGGTCTCGCTGCGGAAGGGGTGATCTCCCGCCTCCGATCAGCCGCCCCGGTGCGGGGGAATGCCGGACAGCAGTCGGCGCCGGCATGACGACGAAGCGGGGTCATCGTTCGGACTATTCGAGCATGGCCCCGGGGCTGCACCTCACGGATGAGGACCGGGCGGAGCTGACGGCAACTATCGAGGAGTCGACCGACCGGCTCGCCCGGGTGGTCGACAACCTGCTCGACTCGTCCCGCCTCGTCACCGGTGCCGTCGTGCCCGAGCTGCGCCCGGTCGGCTACGACGACGTCGCCCCGCTCGCCCTGACCGGGCTCGATCCCGGGCTCCGCGCCACCGATCGCATTCATGTCGACATCGACAAGCAGCTGCCCGAGGTCCTCGCCGATCCCGGGCTGCTCGAACGCGTCCTCGCCAACCTCCTCGACAACGCCCTGCGGCATGCCGCAGGCCGACGTCGCTCTGCGCGCGAGCGCGCATGCCAACGCCGTGGAGCTGCGGGTGGTCGACAACGGTCCCAGCGTCCCCGCCGACCGCGCGGAGAAGATGTTCGCGCCGTTCCAGCGGCTCGGCGACCGCCATTCCGGCGGCCTCGGCCCCGGTCTGTCAGTCGCCGGCGGCTTCACCGAGGCCATGGGCGGCACCCTCGCCGCCGAGGACACACCCGGCGGCGGCCTCACCATGGTCGTGCGCCTTCCTGCTGCCGCAGTGCCTGCGGAGGCCCGGCCATGACCGGGGTCCTGCTCGTCGACGACGACGTGCAGCTGCTCCGCGCGCTGCGCATCACCCTTTCCGTCCGCGGCCACGACGTCCACACCGCCTGCGACGGCAAGGCCACGTCGCCGCGCACCATCGTCCGGACGTCATCGTCCTCGATCTCGGCCTGCCCGACATCGATCGCGCCCGACGTCATCCCGCAGCTGCGCACCTTCACCGGTGCACCGATTAGCGTGCTCTCCGCCCGGACCGACTCGTCCGACAAGGTTCACGCCTCGACCGCGGTGCCGACGACTACGTCACCAAACCCTTCGGCGTGGACGAGCTGACGGCTCGTCTCCGCGCCGCCGTCCGTCGTGCCACGGCCGGGAACGACGTCGAGGAGGTACGGGTCGTCGCCGACGACCTCACCATCGCCCTCACCGCCAAGACGGTCCAGAGATGTGCACGGGAAGTCCACTCACACCCACCGAATGGGAGGTCCGCGAAATCCTGGTCCGCCACCGCGGCAAGCTGGTCACCCGCGGCCAGCTCCTGGAACGCACATGGGGCACCGGTGAGCGCAAGGAGGCCAGCTATCTGGGTCTACCTCGCCCAGCTCCGCCGCAAGCTCGGACACGACCCCGCCGGCCCCGCCATCTCATCACTGAAGCCGGCATGGGCTACCGATTCCGCGAGTGAGCGAAATGGGAATCCTCTTGGGGGCTCCGCAGCATGATCTGCTGGCCCACTCGGCGGGCATAGGGTTTTGCCGTGTCCAAGCTCGGCGCCGCTGAAGCGCATCGTCGTCGAACAGCCGCAGCGCAGCGACCGCCTCATCCACCCGATGCCGCTGCGCGGGCTCGCGGATCGACAGCTTCTCCAGCCGCTGATCCCGGCGGATCCGCTCGAACAACTCCACCCGCCTCCCGCCACGCCCGACCTCCGCGCCGACCGACACATGGCGGCGGTGTCAGGAAGCGTTGAACGCCCGGACGAGCCTGGTGACCATCTCGGGGTCGGTCTTGTGGGCGAAGTGCCCGTGACCGTGGAGCACGTGGATGCGTGCGTCGGGGATCGCTGCTGCCGCCCGTTCGGTGGCCTGCGCTACGGCGGGCACGCTGGCCGACCCGGCCAGCATCAGCGTCGGAGCCGTGATGGTGTCGAACTGGCCCGGTCGGTATGCCCAGTCCTGCTCGGTCCGGCATTCCCGGGGGATGGTCGCCGCCGCTGCCAACCGGACCGGCCACAGCGGGTCGGCGCGCAGGGCGTCGACCTCCTCGCCGGTCATTTCCAGGATCTCGACCAGCACGGCGACGATCGCGGCGTCGTGGTCGCCGCGGGCGAGGGCGGCCTCGATGCGTTCGATCGAGCCGGGCGGGTAGGGCAGACCGAGGCTCGGCTCGTAGAGGATCAGATGGCTGATGTTGCGGGTACGGGCGGCGCCGCCCATCGCGCAGTTGGCGCCGTAGGAATGCCCCCAGAGCGTGACCGGTCGGCCGGTACGGGCGGCCACGGCGTCCACCACGGCGGCGACGTCGGCGAAGTCGACGTCGATCGTGTAGTCCTCGACGTCCGGGGTGGCGCCGAAGCCGCGACGGTCCATGGCGTAGGTGGTGAGGTGCTCGCGGAGCACCCCGACGAACGGGGCGAACGTGGTGTGGTCGGCGATCGAGCCGTGGACCATCACCATCGCCGGACCGCGGCCCTCGACCCATGCTGCGATCGGGGTCCCGTCAACCGCGGCGATGTCCAGCCGCGTGGCGCTCATCTCGCCTCCTCCGGAGTGGCCGGGGTGAGCTGCTCGTGGAAGGCGAGCAGGGTGGCGGCCCATCGCTCGGTGTGCGTGACGTGGGGGACGTGCCCTGCTCCGGCGATGGCTTCGACGCGTGCCGCGGGAACCAGGCGGCTCAGCTCGGCGATGACGGCGCCGTACCACTCGGGGCCCTCGGTGCCGCAGGTGAGCATCAGCGGCACGGCAGCGGCGGCCAGCGCGGCGGTGTCGATCGAGCGCGAGGTGGGGTCGCGCTGCTCGTCGAGAAAGGTGGGGGCGTTGCCCTCCAGGGTGGCCTGCCAGGGTTCGGGGAACCGGGCCCAGGTGCCCGGTCCGACCGCCACGTGGTCGATGAACTGTTCGGCCGCCCGTCGGTGCTCGCCCGCGTCGATCAGGGCCAGGACCGAGGCGATCTCCTGCTCGACTGCCGCGATCGCCCCGGCAGTGGCCGGATCGGTTGTGCCGTCGAGCAGGTCGAGCAGCGGCGGTTCGTGTGCGACGGCGCTGGCGGCCAGATCGGGTCGGCGGGCCACCAGGGTCAGCACCACGACCGACCCGTACGAGCTGCCCACCAGGTGGACGGGTCCGCCGAGGTGCTCGACGAGGGCGGCGAGATCGGCCGCGTCCTCGTCGCGGCTGCCCGGTCCGGGACCGGTGCGGCTGCGCGAGTGGCCGCGGCGGTCCCAGGTCACGACCTCGAAACGCTCGCCGAGCGCGCCGACGGCCGGGGCCCACCCGGATCCGTCGGTCCACGATCCGTGGGTCAGCACGAGACGCTCGCCGGTGCCGGTGGTCTCGTAGTAGAGGTCGACGCCGTTCAGCTCGGCGATGGGCATGGTCGCTCCTGTCGCAGCCGGGAGGACACCATGTCGAACTCGACCGGCCGCGCGCATCGGGCGTTCACCCGATCACGGTCGGGTCAGCCGATCAGGTCGTGCTGCATCGCGAACAAGGTGGCCGCGGCGCGGGAACGCACGCCGGCCTTGAGGTAGATGTGCTCGATGTGGGCGCCGACGGTCTTGACGGAGATGCCCAGCGTCTCGGCGATCCGGCGGTTGGTCCCGCCTCGGGCGAGCAGCCCCAGCACGTCGACCTCCCGTTCGGTGAGCCCGGCCGGCCGCGCGACGTCGGCCACCGGGGCGGTGACGCCGGCCGCGCCGAGGACCGCGCCGACGTCGCCCCGGTCCAGCGTGCCCTCGCCGGCGAGGCCCGCCAGGTCTCCCGCCACGTCGACAGCCATGTTGACTGCCACGTCGACTGCCACGTCGACTGCCACGTCGACAATGCCGCGCGCGGCACGTTCCGCCGCCATCTCGTCGTACAGCACCGTGCAGGCCAACAGCCCGGAGACCCGGCCGAGATCCCCGGTCAGCCCGGATGGGTACCCACGACCGTCGCGGCGTTCGTGGTGCTGCCCGGCGACGACCGCCACCTGCTCCAGGCCGGAGCAGCGCGCCAGCACCCGTGCGGTCCAGTGCGGATGCAGCCGGACCTGCTCCCACGCCGCGCTGCCCGGTCGTGGACGGGCGCGCCAGACACCGATCGGCACCGCGACCACGCCGAGGTCGTGCACGAGCGCCGCCCGTGCCAGCGTCTCGGCGTCGGCGGTACCGAGGCCGGCGATCCGGCCGGCCGCGGACGCGAGACGCGCAACCCGCCGGGCGTAGCCGGTGCGCTCGGGCATCTTCAGATCCGCGTAGTCACCCAGGGCGCCCAGCGCGCGCAACAGTTCCGCGCCCGCCACGTGCGCCCACGGCGAGGGTTCACCGGCCAGCACGACCTCCCACAGGTCGTCTCGGCAGTCCCGCAGCTGCTGCGTTCCGATCTCCAGCGCGGTATCCACCACGGCAGGGTCGTAGGCGTGGCCGCGCCGTCGCTGCAGGACCTGGCGGACCGCGTCGTCGCCAGTCTCCCGCGCCCACAACTCGAGATCGCGGGCGACGATCGACACCCGGACCGACATCGGGATGCTCTCCCCGGCGACGCCGGCAGGCACTCCCCGCCCGTCCCATCGGGCGTAGGCCACGCCGAGCGCGTCCGCCACCCCCTTCGGCAGCGACATCTCGGTGGCCAGGCGAGATCCCACCTCGCAGTGCGCCTGGAGCAACCGCTCGCCGCCCTTCGAGTCGGCCAGCACGCGCGCGAGCACCCGCAGCCGTTGCGGCAACGGCTGCCCCGCCGCGACGAGACCGACCATCCGCGCGATCTCCTCCCGCGGCGAGCCCATCGCCACCGGCGCCATGGCCGCCAGGAACCGGATCTCGTCACCGCCGGCCATCGCGGCGAGCTCGTGGGCGTCGGCGGTGCAACCCAGGAACCGCAGCAGCGAGACGTAGAACACCTCGCTGCACACGTTCGCGTCGAGACCGAGACCTTCGGCGAGCCGCATCGCGACCAGGCACGTCCGCAGCCCGTGCTCGGACGGCTGGCCCGTCCCCAGATCGGTGAACAGCGAGGTCGCGGCACACAACTCGGCCAGCCGCACGCGCTCCACGACCGAACCGTAGCCACCCCGGTGCGGCGATCAACACCGAGTTCGCTACCGCTGCCCCGCAGGTCACGACCGCCTGTCGCAGGCGGCCGCCGATGCAGGGCCGCGAGCCCGCCCGGGGATTGCGCTTGAGGCCCCCCGCCAGGGCGAGTTGGCCCA
>NZ_JBFWVQ010000074.1:0-30177 GCF_050246655.1 Pseudonocardia sp. | reverse complement strand
GCGTCCTCCCGGTCGATCCGCCCGCTGCCCGCGCGGACGTGGTGCTCGCCCCCGCCCGTGCGCGTGCCGACGTCGACCAGCCGCACCGACGCACCCGCGACCGCGGCGGCGACCGTCACCGGCGCCGTCCGCTCCCGGGCGGCGGCGAGCAGCCGCGCCGTCGCGTCCGGCTCCCGCGCCGACACCCCCGCCGCCGCGACGCCGTGATCGGCCGCGACGACGATCACGCGGGGCTGGACGGGCGGTCGGGGCGGGCAGCCACCCTGCGCCGCGGCCAGCCACGAGGCCAGCTCGCCGAGGCGGCCGAGGCCGCCTGCGGGCACGTCGAGACGGGCGAGCCGGGCCCGCGCCGCGCGCCGGGCGTCCTCGTCCGGGCCGGTGATGGGGTGCACGGTGCCTTCCTATCGCCTCATGGCGACCCGCCGGGCCGCGAGGTCACTTCAGCCGCAGCGGCAGGCCCGCCACCAGCAGCAGGACCTCGTCGCACGCCTCGGCGAGGGCCGCGTTGAGCGCGCCCAGCTCGTCGCGGAAGAGGCGCCCGGCCCGGGTGGCGGGCACGACACCCAGCCCCACCTCCGCCGAGACCAGCACCAGCGGCGACGGGCAGGCCGCGACGGCCGCGACGAGGGCCGCGGTCCGCTCGCCGACGACCGGGGGTGGCGACGGGGCCTCCCACGCGGTGGCGTCGTCCAGCACCCCGGTGAGCCAGGTGGCCATGTCGTCGACGAGCAGCGGGGGGCCCGGCTCGCGCAGCACGTTCACCGGATCGGTGTCCTCGATCGTGGTCCACGAGGGGGGGCGGCGGGCGCGGTGCGCGGCGATCCGGGCGTCCCAGTCGTCGTCGCCCGGCCAGCGCCGCGCGGTGGCGACGTAGCGCACGGCGCCGGACCCGAGCAGGCCCTCGGCGTGCGCGGACTTCCCCGAGCGTGCTCCGCCGAGGACGAGGGTGCGGTTCAGGGGTTGTCGCCCACCTGCACGCGCGGCCGCGGCACGCGCAGCTTGCGGGGCTGGCTCGCGCGGCTGAAGGCGTACCACCCGATGGGGAACCCCTTGATCTCCTCCTTGGGGAACTTCGCGCGAGCCTTCGCCACGATCTGGCGGCCGAGCAGGACCCCCTCGATCACCATCGCGACCATGAAGCCGAACGCGAGGATGCTGATGAAGGTCTGCAGCTCCCGGAAGGGCACCAGGATCGAGACGAACACCAGCGCCGCGAGCGGCATGAACAGGCCGATGAGGTGGCGGCGGGAGTCCACGATGTCGCGAACGTAGGCCCGCAGCGGGCCGCGGTCGCGCGGCGGGAGGTAGCGGTCGTCGCCCGCGTCCATCCGCGCGCGGCGCTCCGCGGCCTGGACGCGGCGTTCCTCCTTCGACGGGCGGTTGGCCTTGGCGAGCTTCATCGCCTCGCGCTGGGTGCGCGGGGGCGGCGGGGCGGGCCCGCGGCGGCGCTTCTCGGCATCGCGGCGCTTCGGGGTGGGACGGCCCTTGCCGCCCGTGCGCCCGGTCTGGGCGTCGCCGTCCGCCGCGGCCCCGTCGGCTCCTTCGCCGGCCGCGTCCGCGGCCACCGTGCTGGGCTGGTTGCGGCGCAGGAACCTCACGAGCCAAGCCTACGGGGGGACCGGCCGAGTGAACCCGTCGGCTCCGCACGACGCGATACGGTGCGCGCCGTGCGCGTGCTGGTGGCTCCGGACTCCTTCGGCGGGACGCTGTCGGCCACGGCCGCGGCCGAGGCGATCGCCGAGGGCTGGCGACGCGCGGCACCGGGTGACGAGCTGCGGCTGGTCCCGGTCGCGGACGGCGGCACCGGGTTCGTCGAGGTGCTGCACACCGCGCTGGGCGGCGAGCTGCGCGTAACGCGGGTGACCGGCCCGTTCGGCGACCCGGTCGACGCACCGTGGCTGCTCGCGGGCACGTCGGCCTACGTCGAGTCGGCCGCCGCGTGTGGGCTGCACCACGTGCCGCGCGCGCAGCGGACGCCGGACGTGGCGCGGCGGGTCACCACCCGCGGGGTCGGCGAGCTGGTGCGCGCCGCACGGGACGCAGGCGCCACCGAGGTCGTCGTCGGGCTGGGCGGCTCGGCCACCACCGACGGCGGCGCGGGGATGCTCGCCGCGCTGGGCGCCGTGCCGGTCGGCGGGGACGGCGCCCCGCTGCCCGACGGCGGGGCGGTGCTCGCCCGCTGCGCGCGCCTCGAGGGCGGCCCGGACGTCACCGGGATCCGCCTGGTCGCCGCCGCGGACGTCGACAACCCGCTGCTCGGCCCGCACGGGGCGGCCGCCGTGTTCGGCCCCCAGAAGGGTGCGGACGACGCAGCGGTGGCCGAGCTGGATGCCGCGCTCTCCCGGTTCGCCGACGTCCTCGCCGCCGCCACCGGCACCGACCTGCGCGACGCCGCCGGCGCAGGGGCGGCGGGCGGGCTGGGCCTCGCGCTGCTCGCCCTCGGGGCGCGGCGGGTCTCGGGAGCGGGCCTCGTGCGCGAGCTCGTCGGCCTGGACACCGAGCTGGACGCGGCAGGCCTCGTCGTCAGCGGCGAGGGCAGCTTCGACTGGCAGTCCCTGCGCGGCAAGCTCGTCACGACGGTCTCGCGGGCCGCGGCCGAGCGCGGGCTGCCGTGCGTGGTGCTCGCGGGGCAGGTGACCGTGGGCCGCCGCGAGGCCGCCGCCGCGGGCGTGGACTCGGCCTACTCGGTGAGCGAGGACGCCGGCGGTGTCGAGGCGTCGATGGCCGATCCGGCGGGGACCCTGGCCGCGCTGGCCGAGCGGGTCGCGGCGCGCTGGAGCCGCTGATCCCGGTACGGACGCGCGCGGCGCGACCCCGTACGAGCCGCCGCCTATAGTGGTGTGCAGATGGTGGGAACATCGCCGCCGCCCGCGCAGTTGGGAGAGTCATGACCGTTGAGGGCACTGTGAACGCCGGCACCGAGACGCACCGCGTCGAGCTCACCGATGCGGCGGCCGTCAAGGCACGCACCCTGCTGGAGCAGGAGGGTCGCGACGACATGCACCTGCGCATCGCGGTGCAGCCCGGTGGCTGCGCGGGCCTGCGCTACCAGCTCTTCTTCGACGACCGCACCCTGGACGGCGACCTGTTCCGCGAGTTCAACGGCCTGAGGGTCGGCGTGGACCGGATGAGCGCGCCGTACCTCGACGGTGCGGTCATCGACTTCGTCGACACCATCGAGAAGCAGGGCTTCACGATCGACAACCCCAACGCGGGCGGGTCCTGCGCCTGCGGCGACTCCTTCAACTGACACCCACGGTCGGGCGCGCCACCGGCGACGCGTACCGCCACCGCCACCTTCGAGACCCCGGTCGACCGCGCACCGCGCTGACCGGGGTCTCGGCGTGCCCGGCCGGGTATCGTCATCCGTCGTGCCCATCGCCGTCTTCGGTTCCATCGCCACGGACCACCTCATGCACTTCCCGGGGCGGTTCGCAGAGCAGCTCGTCGAGGAGCACCTCGACCGCATCTCGCTGAGTTTCCTCGTCGACGACCTCACGGTCCACAAGGGTGGGTCGGGGGCCAACATCGCGTTCGGGCTCGGCGTGCTCGGGCGCTCCCCGCTCCTGGTCGGAGCCGTGGGGGCGGATTTCGCCGAGTACCGCAAGTGGCTGGAGGCGCACGGCGTGGACTGCTCGGCCGTCCTCGTCTGCGAGGACGTGCACACCGCCCGCTTCGTCTGCACCACCGACGACGACATGCGCCAGATCGGCTCGTTCTACAGCGGGGCGATGGCGCGCTCGGGGCAGATCACGCTGGAGTCGCTGTCCGGACGCGACGTCGAGCTGGTGCTGGTCGGGGCCACGGACCCGGACGCGATGGTGTCCATGTCGGGCCAGTGCCGCGAGGCAGGCATGCCGTTCGTCGCCGATGCATCGCAGCAGGTCGCGCGCATGCACGGCCCGGAGATCCGCTCGCTCGTCCGCGGCGCGCGCTTCCTCATGACCAACGACTACGAGTGGGAGCTCGTCCAGCAGAAGACCGGCTGGACGGAGGCGCAGGTCGCCGAGCAGGTCGAGATCCGCATCACCACCCTCGGCGAGCACGGGGTGCACATCGTCGCGCGCGACGGCGGCGAGCTCGTCGAGCTGAAGGTCGGCGTCGTCCCGGAGACCGGGCGGGTCGATCCCACCGGGGTCGGGGACGCGTTCCGGGCCGGGTTCCTCGCCGCCACCACCGGCGGGCTCCCGCTGGAACGTGCGGCGCAGCTGGGCTGCCTCGTCGCCGTGCAGGTGCTGGAGACCGAGGGGGCCCAGGAGTGGAAGTGGGACCGGGACACCGCCCTGGAACGGCTCCGCGACGCCTACGGGCCGGATGCCGCCGCGGAGATCGGCCCGCTGCTGCCCGGCTGAACCGGCCGCGCCGCGAGCACCCGACACGCGTGTCGGGGATCAGCTCCGTTAGGCTCTACGACGGGTCGAAGGTGGCTTTCGGGCCGCCCGCGTCCCGGGTGTCATGAGCGGTGTCGTCAGGCGGTCGGCGATCGGTCCGGAGACCGGTCGGTGCAGCATCCAGGGAGGCGGCCAGAAGTGGGCCGAGTGCAGCGCGCAGGGTGGGGTCGAGCGGCCAAGCTGGTCGGGCTCGCCGCGGTCGTCGTGCCTCTGACCAGCGGTTGCTCGCTGGAGGAGGCGCTTCGCTTCGGTTGGCCGGTCGGGGTCACGCCGCAGGCGCACGCGATGCGCGAGCTGTGGACGTGGTCCGCGGTCGCCGCGCTCGTCGTCGGCGCGATCACCTGGGGCGCGATGTTCTGGGCGATGATCTTCCATCGCAAGCGCAAGGGCGACACCGACGAGATCCCGCGCCAGACGCAGTACAACCTCCCCGTAGAGATCGTGTTCACGGTCGTCCCGACGGTGATCGTGGCGGTGCTGTTCGGCTTCACCGTCCTGGTGCAGAACTACGTCGAGACCGACCAGCCGGATCCCGACCTCCGCGTGGGCATCGAGGCGTTCCAGTGGAACTGGGAGTTCCACTACCCGGACACGCCGGACGCGGCCGGCCGCCCGGTCAGCACCATCGGCACGAGCGACGTCATCCCGATCCTCGTGCTGCCCACGGACCGGCGCATCGAGTTCGAGCAGCGCTCGGTGGACGTCATCCACTCCTTCTTCGTGCCGGAGTTCCTGTTCAAGCGCGACGTCTTCCCGATGCCCGAGGTCAACGACCAGGACTTCACCTGGCAGATCGACCGCATCGAGCGTGAGGGTGCCTTCGTCGGCCGCTGCGCCGAGCTGTGCGGTGCCTACCACTCGATGATGAACTTCGAGGTCCGCGCCCTGAACCCCCAGCGCTTCGACCAGTGGCTCGCACTGCGCACCCAGATCAACCCGGCGACCAACGCGCCCTACACCACGGGCGAGGCGCTGCAGGCGCTCGGCTGCGGGGAGCTGTGCTCGCCGGTCGCGACGACCACGACGCCGTTCCCCACCAACCGTGAGCAGCGGTCCGCGCCGCAGCCGGTCACCGGAAGCTGAGAGGGAGAGCCATGAAGGTCGAGGCCCGTATCTTCGACGTCTGCACGGCGTTCTTCTTCCTCGCGGCGATCGTCTACACGGTGCTCACCCAGGAGTCGGTCGGCGTCGCCGGCCTCTGGCTCACGGGCGGGCTGTCGCTCATCATCGGCACGTACTTCCGGTTCGTCGCGCGACGGCTCGAGGAGCGGCCGGAGGACAATCCGGAGGCGGAGGTCTCGGACGGCGCGGGCGAGGTCGGCTTCTTCTCGCCCGGCAGCTACTGGCCGGTCACGCTGGCCCTTGCAGCGGCGTTCCTCGGGTTGTCGCTCGCGTTCTGGCACATCTGGATGATCGGCTTCGGCCTCGTGTTCGTGCTGGTGGCGGTCGCCGGGCTGGTGTTCGAGTACCACGTGCGCCCGTCGCACCACTGACGGGCGGCGGCTCGGCGGGCGTCAACGGGCCGCGTCGCCCAGTGCCTGCCGGGCGATGATCACCTGCTGGATCTGGCTCGTCCCCTCGTAGATCCGGAACAGGCGGGCGTCGCGGAAGAAGCGCTCCACCGCGACCCCGCGCATGTACCCGGCGCCCCCGTGGACCTGCACCGCGCGGTCCGCGACGCGGCCCACCATCTCGCTGGCGAAGTACTTCGCCGCCGCGGGTCCCGCCACCCTGTCCGTCCCGGCGTCGTAGGCCCGGGCGACCTCGAGGACGAGGGCGCGGCCCGCGTAGTGGTCGGTCATGGAGTCCGCGATCAGGCCCTGGACGAGCTGGAACGACGCGATCGGCTGCCCGCCCTGCCGTCGGGTGCGGGCGAACTCGACGGACTCGTGGACCAGCCGCCCGGCCATCCCGACGCACAGTGCCGCGATGTGCGCGCGACCGTGGGCGAGGCACTTGGCGGCGATGCGGAATCCCCGGTCCACGCCCGCCTCGCCGCCGACGAGCCCGTCGGCGGGCACGCGGACGCCGTCGAGGTGCACGTCGGCGGTCCACGCCCCGGCCTGGCCCATCTTGCGGTCCTTCGGGCCGATCGAGAGCCCGGGCGTGCCGGCGGGGACGAGGAACGCCGAGATGCCGCGGTTGCCGGGCGCCTCGCGGTTCGTCCGCGCGAAGACCATGATCACGTCTGCGACCGGGGCGTTGGTGATGTAGCGCTTGGAGCCGTCGAGCACCCAGTCCGGGCCGTCGCGACGGGCGCGGGTGGCGAGCGTGGACGGGTCCGAACCGGCGTCCGCCTCGGTGAGCCCGAACGATGCGGTGACCTCACCGGAGGCGAGCCGCGGCAGCCAGGACTTGCGCTGCTCATCGGTGCCGCCCTGGAGCAAGACCTGGCCGGCGATGCCGTTGTTCGTGCCGAACAGCGACCGCAGCGCCGGGGTCGTCCAGCCGAGCTCGAAGGCGAGCTGCGCCTCCTCGGTGAGGTTCATGCCGAGCCCGCCGTACTCCTCGGGGATGGCGAACCCGTAGAGCCCCATCGCCTTGCACGCGGCGACGATCTCGGGCGGGACGGCGTTCTCGTCGTCGATGCGCTCCTCCAGGGGCACCACCCGGGTGCGGACGAAGTCGCGAACGGAGGCGAGCACGGCAGCCAGGTCCTCGGCGTCCATGCCGCCCACGCTAGATCAGGCGAGCGGCGGGCCACAGCCGTCGCGGAGCCGTCAGCGCCGATCAGAGCCGTAGCGCGATCGCGAACCCGTCGTGGCCCTTGCTGCCGACGGTCTGGATCGCGGTCGCGACGACCCGCGGATCGGCGGCCATCGCCGCCAGGGCGCGGCGGGAGCCCACGGCGTTCGGATCCTCGCCCGCGACGACGGTCCCGTGGCGCACCACGTTGTCCACCACGATCAGGCCGCCGGGGCGGGTGAGCTCCACCGCGCGGGCGAAGTACTCGGCGTTGGACGGCTTGTCGGCGTCGGCGAAGACCAGGTCGAACGGTCCGTCCAGCGCGGCGACCGTCTCCAGCGCCGGGCCGACGACGACGTCGACCCGCCCGCCGAGCCCTGCCCGTTCGAGGTTCGCGCGCGCGACGTCGGCATGGTGCGGATCGACCTCGCACGTGACGAGCCTGCCGTCCGCCGGGAGGGCGCGGGCCAGCCAGATCGTCGAGTACCCGCCGAGCGTCCCGATCTCCAGGATCCGCCGCGCCCCGACCGCGCGGGCCAGGAGGTGCAGCAACCTGCCCTGGGGTGGGGAGACGTCGATCGGGGGCAGGCCGGCCTCGGCGTTGGTGGCGAGGGCGGCGTCCAGCGCCACGTCTTCGCCGACGAACAGGTCGGTGAGGAAGGCGTCGGTCTCGATCCAGGAGTCATCGTTCACGGGCCTATCGTCGCCCCCATGACCGATGTGTACGACCGCTTCCCCGCCCTGCGGTTCGACCGGCCCGAGGACACGATCCTGCGGATCACCCTCGACGGCCCGAACCTCAACGCCGTCGGCACGGCCGAGCACGAGCAGCTCGCCGACGTGTGGCCGGTGATCGACCGGGATCCGTCGGTCCGCGTGGCCGTCGTGCAGGGAGCCGGGCGGGCGTTCTCGGCAGGCGGTTCGTTCGACCTCGTCCAGGAGATGGCCGATGACCCGGTCGTCCGCACGCGGGTGCTGCGGGAGGCGCGCGACCTCGTCTACAACGTGATCAACTGCTCGACACCGATCGTGTCGGCCATCCACGGGCCCGCGGTCGGGGCGGGGCTCGCGGTGGCGCTGCTCGCGGACGTCTCCGTCGCCGGGCGGACGGCGAAGATCGTCGACGGGCACACGCGGCTGGGTGTCGCGGCGGGCGACCACGCGGTGATCAGCTGGCCGCTGCTGTGCGGGATGGCGAAGGCCAAGTACTACCTGCTGACGTGCGAGGCCCTCACCGGGGAGGAGGCCGAGCGGATCGGACTCGTCTCGGTCTGCGTGGACGACGACCAGGTGCACGACCGGGCCCTGGAGATCGCCCGGAAGCTCGCGGCGGGCTCGCCCAGCGCCGTCACGTTCACGAAGTACGCGCTCAACAACTGGTACCGCAGCGCCGGGCCGGCGTTCGACGCGTCGCTCGCGCTGGAGTTCTACGGCTTCGGGCTGCCGGACGTGGCCGAGGGCATCGCGGCGCACCGGGAGCGGCGCCCGCCGCGGTTCTGACCGGCCTCGACGGCCCGACCGGTGCCGACCGTGCCCGCCGGGCGGCGGGTTCACGGGATCCGCCAGGGGTCGGGCGTGGCGGCGAGGATCGCGAGCCGCCGGACGAGATGCGGTCGGGCGGGGCGGAAGGTGTAGACCGCGGCCAGTCGCAGCAGCGTGGCCGCGGTGTAGGCGGCGACCGCGGCGGGCGGGAGGGCCGCGACGCCCGCTGCGGCGTGCAGGGCGGTCGCGCACCGGCGCGCGGTGTCGGTGGTGCAGTGCCCCTGCAGGTGGCGCAGGTGCAGGTGGGCGAGCAGGTTGGCGGCGTCGACGGCGGGATCGGCGGCACAGAGGGTGTCGAGGTCGAGAAGGCCGACGGCGCGGTCCGGGCCGGCGACGGCGAGGACCTGCTTGTCGTGCAGGTCCCGGTGGCACGCCGTCCACGCCGGCTCGGGCAGGGCGGCGAGCCGGGGGAGGGCCGCGTCGGCGTGGTCGGCGAGATCCGTGCCTGCCCAGCCGTCGGCGTCGTCGAGCCAGCGCCGCAGCACGCGGGCCTCGGCGTCGGCGTCGTGGCGGGGCAGCCCGGCGACCGGGATCGTGGCGAGCGCGCCGAGCGCCGCCCCGATCCAAGCGGTCAGCTCGGTGGCGGCAGCGGGGTCGTCGCGGAGCAGCTCGTGCAGGGACGGTCCGGGCACCGGGTCCAGCACGACCTGTCCGGCGGCGGGGTCGTGGGCGTGCACCGCCGGGACGATCGGCGCGTCCGGGAGGCCGGCTAGGTGCCGCGGCGCGCGGCGCAGCCCGTCGACCACCGCGCCGGTGCGCCCCGGGCGCACGACCTTGACGTAGCGGCCGTCGGCCCGGCGCAGCACCGCGCGCCGTCCCGGCCGGTGGCCGAGCAGCACCGCACCCGGCTCGCGCAGCGCCGGCGCGAGCGCGGGCAGCGCGGAGTCGGCGCCGGCGAGGAGCCGCGTGCGGTCGTCGGTGACGAGCGCGGCCAGCACGGTGCCGTGCGCGGTGCGGGTCTCGACGGCGAGGCCGTCCCGGTGCGGCCACGCCCGCCGGACCTGCAGCGACGTCGGAAGCCGGCGCAGCGCGCGCAGTGCGGGCGCCGTCCGCGTGGCGGGCGGTGGGGGCGGCGCACCGGTTGCGGCGGGCCGGGAGGCGGTCCCCGCGGGATGCGGTGGGGCGGGCGCGAGGTCGCGCGCCGCCCCCTCCGCGCGGTCCAGCAGCTGGGACGTGAGCCGCGGCCAGCCGGGCCGCAGCCGACGGAACGGCTCCGGCGCGCGCAGCAGCGCCGCCGCCAGCACGAGGATCGGCCCGGTGGGGCCAGGCGCGGCCGCCGCCGGGGCAGTCGGGGGCGCCGCGGCGAGCTGCGCGACCTCCCAGGTCGCGCCGTCCCAGCCGGCGGGGCCGCGAGCGGCGCGGTCCAGGTCGAGCAGGATCGCGCGGCCGCAGGCGACGACGACCTGGTCCGGGCTGAGGTCGCCGTGGACGAGCGTGCCCGCGGGGGGCCAGCGGCCGGCCGTGCAGGCCTGCTGCAGTGCGTGGACCAGCGCGGCGAGGCGGTCCCGCTCCGCGGGCAGGGTGGCGGCGACCGCGTGGGCGGCGGCCTGGGCGGCGGGCAGGATGGCGACCTCGTCGAGCACCGGCAACCCGGCGGGGACGGGCGTCGCGTGCAGGGCGGCGACCGCGGCCCGAACGGCGGCGTGGTCGGCAGGCAGGTCGGCGGCGTCGTCGGCAGGCAGGTCGGAGGGGCCGTCGGCGGGGTCCCCGCGAGCACCGTCCGGCTCGACGGTGGCGTGCTGCACCGGAGCCGCCGCCCGGTCGCCGCGGGATCCCCGCAGGTCACCGGGCACCCAGGCCGAGCGGAGGACACGACCGCCGTGGTCGGCGTGCGCCGCAGGGAGGTGGACGGCGAGGCCCGGTGGGGGGTTCGTCACGAGGTTCGTGACGTCCGCGGGCGGTGCGACGGCGTGCACCTTCAGCGCCCACCCGCCGGCCCTGCCCACCCAGCGGCGGGCCGGGTTGTAGGCAAGGGCGGGATCGGCGGGGACGAGCGGGGCGAGGTTCGGGTCGGCGCGCGCCGGGACGGCGACGAGCGACCCCGCCCGGTACGCGGGCAGGTCGAGCCGGCGGGCGTGCGCGGCGAGCGCGTCGGCCTTGCGGCCCGGCCCGAACGAGGCCACCAGCACGGCCGCCGGGCCGTGTGCGGTGGGCACCACCGCGCCCAGCCGCACGTTCGTCCCGGGCTTCCAGCGGAGCCGGACCGCGGCGGCCGCCCCGTCGGGGTCGTCGAGCCACGGCAGGCGGTCCAGCAGCGCGGCGAGCCACGGGCGGTGGACGAGTACGTCCAGCTCGGGCAGCGCGGGGTCCTCGGGCCCCGCCGCGGGGGGCGCGGTCGGCACGCCGGGCTGGGCGCCAGGGACGCCGCGCCCCCCGACCCGCGCCGCCGTCATCGCGCACCCCCCGCGACCCGGCCCGGATCGACGATGCGGCCCCCGTCGATCCGCACGATCCGGTCGCACGTGTCGAGCAGCTCCCCGTGGTGCCCGACGACCAGGACCGTCCGGCCCGCGGTGAGCCGGTCCAGCGCCCGCAGGACGGCAGCCCGGCTGGCCGCGTCCAAGCCGGTGGTGGGCTCGTCGAGCAGCACCACCGGCGCGTTCCGCAGCAGCGCCCGCGCCACGGCGAGGCGCTGGCGCTGCCCGCCGGACAGGGAGTCGCCGCGCTCGGCGAGGACCGTGTCGTAGCCCTGCGGGAGCCGGCGGACGAAGCCGTCGGCGTCCGCCGCCCGGGCGGCGGCCTCCACCTCCGCGTCGGTGGCGGACGGGCGGGCCAACCGGATGTTCTCCCGCACGGTGCCGGCGAAGAGCACCGAGTCCTGCAGGATGACGGCGGTGGCGGCCCGCACCGACTCCAGGGTGAGGTCGCGGACGTCGTGGCCGTCGAGGAGCACGCGTCCGGAGTCGGGTTCGAGCATCCGCAGCAGCAGCGCGACCAGCGTCGACTTGCCCGCTCCGCTCGGCCCGACCACCCCGACCCGCTCCCCGGGGCGGACGTGCAGCGATGCGCCGCGCAGCACCGGCGGGCCCGGCCCGTGGGAGACGGTGACGTCCTCCAGGCACAGGTCGCCGCGGGGCTCGCGCAGCGGTCGTGCGCCCGGCGCGTCGGCGACGTCGGGCTCGGCGTCGAGCAGCTCCGCCACCCGCTCGCCGGATGCGGTGGCGCGGGCGATGCGGCCGGTGTACTTGGCGAGGTTGCGCAGCGGCTTGAAGACGCTCTTGAGGTAGCTGACGAACACGACGAGCTCGCCGAGGGTCAGCGCGCCGTCGACGACGCGCGACGTCCCGATCAGCAGGATGATGGCGGTGGCGGCGCCGACGAGCAGGTCCGTGCGGCGTTCCAGGCCCGCGGCGAGGCGCTGGCTGCGGACGCCGCTGCGCAGGCCGGCGACGTTGTCGGTGTCGAAGCGGGCGGCCAGGGCGTCCTCCAGGCGGTAGGCCTGCACGACGCGGACGGCGGCGAGGGTCTCGCCGACCTGCCCGGCGAGGCGCCCCTCGGTGCGGCGCTGCTCGCGGGCCGCGGCCGTCACCCGCTCGCCCGCGCGTCCCATCGCCGCCAGGAACAGCGGCACTGCGACCAGCACGACCAGGGCGAGGACCGGGTCGAGCACCACCATGACGACGGCCATCCCGGCGAAGGTGACGACGTTGCCGAGCAGCGGGAGCCCCGCCGTGACGGCGACCTCCTGCAGGCGGGTGATGTCCGCGGTGAGGCGGGAGAGCAGGTCGCCGCTGGAACCCGACTGGTGGTAGCGCAGCGACTGACGCAGCAGCTTCTGGTAGGCGGCGGCGCGCAGCCGGATCGTCACCCGGGAGCCGACGGTGGCGAAGCAGACCGTCGCCGCGTAGGCGGCCGCGGCCCGCAGCCCGACGGCGAGCAGCAGCCCTGCGGCGGCGAGGACGGCCAGGGCGGGCAGCCCGAGCACCGTCCCGTTCGGCAGCGGCTCGCCGGCGAGTGCCGCCGGCACGATCTCGTCGATGACGATCTTGAGTGGCCAGGGCTCGGCGAGGGTGGCGAGCACCTCGACGAACACCGCGAGCAGCCCGAGGGCGACGAGCGCGCGTTCGCGGCGCAGCAGTGGCAGCAGGTGGCGCAGGGTGGTGCGCAGGCCGGTGGCGGCGATCAGGTCCAGCCGCACGGCGGCCCTCCTCCCGCCGGTTCGCGGACGAGGCCGAGCGTCCGGTCGACGACGGCCGACCAGGACATGCGCGCGACGGCGGCCGACCGCCCGGCCTGGGCGAGGCGGTCCGCGAGCGCCGGATCCGTGGCGACCCGCGCGAGCGCGTCCGCCGTCGCGACGACGTCGCCGGGCGGGACGAGGAGGGCCTCGGTGCCGTCCGCGACGAGGTCGGGGAGGTCCGCGATCGCGCTCGCGACGGTCGGCAGCCCCGTGGCCAGGTACTCCGCGACCTTCAGCGGGGAGAAGTAGTGCTCGCCCGCCGGGTAGCCGGCGACGGCGATCGCGGCCCGCCGCAGCGCGGCCGGCACGTCCGACGGGATCAGCGCTCCGGTGCTCTCGACCGGCACCCGGGCGGCCCGCGCCCTGGCGACGGTGCCGGCCCGCTCGGGCCCGTCGCCCACCAGCAGCAGGCGCAGCGGCGCCTGGTCCCTGGCGAGCGCGGTGGCGTCCACCATCAGGTCCAGGCCGTGCCAGGCCTTGAACGTGCCGGCGAACACCACCACCGGCTCGGACGGTCGCCGAGCGGGGGAGAAGCGGGTGGTGTCGACGCCGTTGCCGATCACGGGGATCGCGCGGCGCAACGGGTCCAGCCCCTCCGCCCACCGGGCCACCGGCCGCGCCACCGCGAACGGCGCGGACGCCGCGCGCAGCACGCGGCGGGTGTACCGGACCGCGGCCTCGGCGTCGTGCAGGCCGCGGTGGCGGGCCTGCTCGACGGGCAGCGGCGCGTTGATCTCCAGGACGACCGGGATCCCGAGCGCCCGGGCGGTCTCCGCGACGGCGGCGCTCCACAGCGAGTAGCGCTGGTAGACCAGCGCGACGGGCTCAGAGCCGCAGATCGACGCCAGCACCCGGGCCGCGGCGGCGTCGGCGGTGCGCTGCGCGGCCTCCCTGGCGGCCACGTCCGGGCCGGACGGCCGCTCCAGGGCGTGGACCACCACCCGGGGCAGCGGCGTCCCGCCGGGCCGGGTCGTGACCAGATGCACCCGGTCGAACCGGCGCCCGAGCTCCCGCAGCACCTCCTGGACGCGCACCGAGCAGCCCTTGCTGCCGAACGCCGGCACGCCGGGGTCGGTCACCACGTGGACGGCACTCGTCACGCGACCACCGCCTCGGGTGCCCCGACCCGCAGCCGGGCCAGCTCGCGGGCCTGCAGCCTGCGGTCGAAGTGCCGCTCGACGTGCACCCGCGCCGCCGTCGCCAGCCGGACGCGCAACGTGGCGTCGTCCAGCACCCGCTCGATCGCCCTGGCGAGGGCGCCCGGGTCGCGTTCCCCGACGAGCAGGCCGGTGCGGTCGGCGAGGACGGCCTCCGGGATGCCGGCGACCGGTGTGGACACGCAGGGTGTCCCGACCGCCATCGCCTCCAGCAGCACCGTCGGCAGGCCGTCGCGGTCGCCGTCGGCGGCGTGCACGCACGGAGCGACCAGCACGCTCGCCGCCGCCACGACCTCCTGCACCCGGTGGGCCGGCAGGGGCCCGTGGAAGTCGACGAGGTCGTCCAGCCCGAGCGCCGCGACCTGCGCCCGTGCCTCGCGCGCCAGCACGCCCTCCCCGACCACGTCCAGGCCGACCCGATCGATGCCGTCGCGGCGGCGCTCGTGGAGCAGCGCGACGGCGTCGATGAGGTCGGGCAGGCCCTTCTTCTCCACCAGCCGCCCCACGAAGGCGATGCGGCCGTTGCGCACCGCCGGGCTCGAAAAGGGCAGCGCCGCGACGTCCAGCCCGTTGTGGACGCGGTGGATGCGCGCGCCCGGGCCGAAGCGTTCGTGCAGCCAGCCGCGGTTGAACGCGCTCACCGTGACGACGTGGTGGGCGTCGGCGATCTTGCGGCGCAGGTCCTGCTCGTCGACGGAGGTGTGGAAGATGTCCTTCGCGTGCGCGGTGAACGAGTACGGCACGCCGGTGATCCGCGACGCCAGCCGCGCGACGGTCGTCGCGAGCGTCGCGAAGTGGGCGTGCAGGTGGGTCACCCCGCTGCGCACGGTCCAGCGCGCCACCCGCAGCACCTGCGCCGCGTCGGCGGGGTCGAGGGCGAGCAGCTCGGGAAGCACGGGCCCGAGGCCGGGCAGCTCCCGGTGCGCCACGGCGAGGTCGTCCCACAGGGACACGGCGGTGTGCGGCACGTCGATCCAGGTCACCGGCGCGCGGACGCTCGCGACGGCCGGATGGAACCACGGGTCGCCCGGTGCCCGCAGGCTCGCGACGGCGAGCTCCTCGCCCGCCTCCTCCCGGCCGAGCAGCTCGGAGACGATGAAGGTCTCGGACAGGCGCGGGTAGCGCTTGAGCACGTACCCGACGCGGGCGTCATCCCGCACGGCGGGCCTCCTCCAGGTGGGCGCGGGCGAGCCGCCCGACGCGGGTCATCCCGTCCAGGTCGATCCCCGTCCGGGGGGTGCGGGGCCGACGAGCGGCCTCGGACAGCCACGCCCCGAGCAGGGCGGGCGTGAGGTCGGCGGGGTGCAGGTCGTCGACGGCGCCGCGCTCGGACAGGCGCCGGGCGCGCACGAGCTGCTCCGCACGGGGCGCCACCCGCGGCACCACCAGCACCGGGACGTCCGTGGCGAGCAGCTCCGCGACGGTGTTGTAGCCGCCCATGCAGACGACGGCCGCGGCGCGGCGTGCCCACGCGGCCGGGTCCTCGCAGAAGTCGACGACACACAGCCCCGGGTGTGCGGCTCGCAGCGTGTCCGCGACCGTCGAGGGCAGGTGCGGGCCCGTGACCAGCACGGGCGTCGTCCCCGTCGGCCGTGGCGCGCGCGCGAACGCCTGCGCCAGTGCGGCCCCGTCCTGGCCGCCGCCGAGCAGGCACAGCGTGAACGGACCCTCCGGCGGGGGGACGTCGGCGGTGGGGCGGCCCGCGGCGAGGAACCCGGTGTAGGTGAGGAGGCGGCGCACGCTCGGGGGGACGGCGCAGTCGGCGGCGAGATCGCTCACCCGGCGGTCGCCGTACACCCAGACCTCGTCGTAGTGCTCGCGCAGCGCCTCGGTCGTCCGCAGCCGGCGCCACTCCGCGGTGGCTGCGGCCGGGGCGTCGAGCACGTCACGCAGGCCCAGGACCAGCCGGGTCCCGCGGTCGCGCAGGGCGCGCAGCGCCGGCTCGAGTTCGCCACGGAACCCGCGCGCCACCTTGTCGACGACCATCAGGTCGGGCGCGAACGCCGTGAGCGCCGACCGGAGCACGTCGCGGCGCAGTGCCACCACGTCGTCCACCGGGGCGGTGAGGCGTCGGCTGCGGTAGGTGCCGTCGTCGCGCTTGGCGATCCCCGGCAGGACCAGCACGTCCACCCCGGGCGGCAGCGGGAAGCGGCCCACCTCCCGCGCCCCCGTCAGCACCAGGGCCTCCCGGGCCCCGGCCGCCCGCAGCGCCGCCGACAGGGCCAGGTTGCGACGCAGGTGGCCCAGGCCCATCGTGTCGTGGCCGTAGAGCGCCACCCGTCCGTTCACCGCGCGCTCCCCGGGTGTCCGTCCGATGTTCACCTGATGAGCCTGCGAGCCGGACGTGAAGGGCTCCTGAGGGTCGGATGAGGGGGCCTTCATCCAGGGGCGCAGGGGCGTGACCTCGCACGGTGGCGGCGGTGGGCGAGGACACGGCGGGGTGCGAGGACACGGCGGGGTGCGAGGACGAGGTCCGGCGCGGGGGATCAGTCGTCGTCGTCGCCGTCGTCGTCGGTGTCGTCGTCGGTGTCGGTGTCGTCGTCGGTGTCGTCGCCGCCGGGGCCGTCGTCGTCGCTGTCGTCGTCGGAGTCGTCGGTGTCGTCGCTGTCGCCGAGACCGCCGCCGGGGCCGTCGTCGTCACCGGCTCCGTCGTCGTCACCGGGGCCGTCGTCGCCGGGGCCGTCGTCGCCGCCCGGGCCGTCGTCGTCGTCCGCCGAGCCCGCGGCACCAGGGGGAGGTACCGCGGGCTCGGGTTCGGCCGGTGCCGGCCCGGGGGGGACGGGCGGTGCAGCACCGGCTGGTTCGGGGGCGGGAGCGGGCTCCTGCGCGGGGACGGGGCCGGCCGGCACGGGCTCGACGAGTGCGGCGTCGAGCGGATCCGGATCCGGATCCGCGTCCGGCGGGGGCGGGCCCGTCACCGCAGGCTCCGCGGCCGGCCGGACGTAGGCCGATCCGGGACCGAACCACCCCTCGGCGATGCCGCACGTGGCGACGCCCGCCACGACCGGGAAGGCGAGCACGGCCGCCAGCACCAGCCGGCGTCGCTGCGCGCTCACCTTCGTCGCGTCCACGGATCCACCATCGGCCTTCAGGGTCAAGAACGGGTGAACCACGGATGAGAAAACCTTCATCCGCAGCGGTAACCCATCCCCCGGACGGTCGTGATCTTGTCAGCGCCGATCTTGCGCCGGAGCTGGCGGATGTAGACGTCGACGATGTTGGAGCCGGGATCGAAGTCGAACCCCCACACGTGGTCGAGCATCTGCTCGCGGGAGAGCACCTGGCCGGGGTGGCGCAGCAGCATCTCCAGCAGGGCGAACTCGCGGGCCGACAGGTCGACGGTGCGTTCGTCGGTGAGCGCGCGCCGGGTGCGCAGGTCCAGCGACAACCCGTCGACGGCGAGCAGCGTCGGCTCGGCGACGGCGCCCGGCGCGGTGCGCAGCCGCAGCCGGATGCGCGCGAGCAGCTCCTCGAACCGGAACGGCTTGGTGACGTAGTCGTCCGCGCCGCCCTCCAGGCCGGCGACCGTGTCGCGGACGCCGTCCCGTGCGGTGAGGATGATCACCGGGATGGCGATGTGGGCGCTGCGCAGCTCGCGCAGCACGCCGTAGCCGTCGCGGCCGGGCAGGCCGATGTCGAGGACGACGAGGTCGTAGCCGCCGGAGAGCGCGTGGTCCAGCGCGGAGATGCCGTCCCCGACGACGGTGACGGTGTAGCCGTTGGCCCGCAGGCCCTTCGCGACGAACCGGGCGATGCGCTCCTCGTCCTCGGCGATCAGCACGCGGTTCATCGCCGGACCCCGTCGTCGGCCGCTCCCGGGATCCGGACGGTGAACGTGGCGCCGTGGCCGGCGACGGAGTCCAGCTCCGCCCAGCCCCCGTGCGCCTCGGCGATGGCGGCGACGATCGACAGGCCCAGCCCGGCGCCGCTGCGGTGCCCGACGGTCTGCCCGGTGCCGCCGCGGGCGAAGCGTCGGAAGATCGTCTCGGCCTCGCCGTGCGCGACCCCGGGGCCGGTGTCGCGCACGGAGAACGCCACCCCGTGCTCGTCCGAGGTGGAGCCGAAGGCGATCACGTCGCCGTCCCGGGTGTGCTGCACGGCGTTGTGCGCCAGTGCGATGACGGCCTGCGTGATGCGCTGGGCGTCCAGCCGGGCCTCGCCCTCGGCGATGGCGGCGAGCTGCCAGGTTCGTTCGCCCAGCCGCCGCAGCTTGGCGTCGATGTCGCTGGTGAGGTCGACGAGGTCGGTGGGCTGAGGCACGACGAAGTCCGGGCGGCGGGACTTCGCGAGTAGCAGCAGGTCCTCGACGATGCGGCTCATCCGGTCCAGCTCGTCCGTGCAGAGCCGGACGATCTCGGCGCGTTCGTGGGGATCGTCGTCCTCGAGGAACTCGAGGTTGCCCCGGATGATCGTGATCGGGGTGCGCAGCTCGTGGCTCGCATCGTCGAGGAACTGGCGCTGGATGCCGAAGGCCTGGTCCAGCCGGTCCAGCATCGCGTTGAACTGCTCGGCGAGCGCGGCGATGTCGTCGCGGCCCCGGACGGGGATGCGGCGGGTGAGGTCGTCGCTGGTGATGTCCGCGGCGAGCCGGCGGACGTGGTTGATCGGCTGGAGGATCTGGCCGGACACCATCCAGGACGCCGCGGCCGCGAGCAGCAGACCCGCGACGCTGACCAGGGCGAGCAGCCGGATCGTCTCGTCGACCTCGGCGGCGCGCCGGTCCACGGCGTGGGCGACGACGAACGTGCCGTCCGGGCGCCCGTCCGCGGTCAGGACGGGCACCTTGGACCACTGCAGGCCGCCGTCGGGGGTGTCGAGGAGGCCCACCCGTTCCGGCACGTCCAGGATCTCGCGCAGCGGCATCCGCTCGGTCACGGCGGCGCGGCCGGGCTGCGGCAGCACCTCTCCGGCGGCGGTGACGCCGAGGACGATCTCGTCGCGGTCGGTGTACTGGCGGTTGACGTGGTTCTCGAGCAGGTCGCGGCCGTCGACGAACGGACGCTTCGTGATCGGGTCGACGCCACCCGCTGCGGCCTGGAGGAACTCGCTGGTCTCCTGCTCGAGAGCGGCGACGGCGTCGCGGGCGACTCCGGCCTGCAGCAGGTTGCGGGTGACGACCACGACCGTCAGCAGCGCGACGAACAGCAGGAGCACCAGCCACGCCATGATCCGCAGCCGGGCGGGGACGGCGAGGCGGGACGACCGATGGCGCGCCGCCGCCTCCGTGTGGGCGGCGGTGCGCGTGGAGAAGCGCAGCCGTGGCGACGGGACGGCTGCCGGTGGGCTCTCCTCGGACTCGACGGTCATGGCCGATCCATCATGACCGCAACGGCGCTGCCGCGGCCCGTTTCATGAGGACGATTTCATCGGCGCACTCGGTAACCTCCGCGCCATGGCGAGGTACTTCGACGTGCATCCCGTGGACCCGCAGCGCCGTGCGATCGGGCAGGTCGCGACGATGGTCCGGGAGGGCGGGCTGATCGCCTACCCCACGGACTCGTGCTTCGCCCTCGGCTGTGCGATCGGCAACGCGGAGGGTGTGGAGCGCATCCGCACCATCCGCCACCTCGACGACCGCCACCACTTCACGCTCGTGTGCGCGGACTTCGCCCAGCTCGGCCAGTTCGTGCACGTGAGCAACCGGGTGTTCCGGCTGGTCAAGGCGGCGACGCCGGGGAGCTACACGTTCATCCTGCCCGCCACGAAGGAGGTGCCGCGCCGGATGCTGCACCCGAGGAAGAAGACCGTCGGCGTGCGCATCCCGCAGCACCCGGTGGTGCGGGCGCTGCTGTCGGAGCTGGGGGAGCCGCTGCTGTCGTCCACGCTGCTGCTGCCGGGCGACGACGAGCCGCTGACCCAGGGCTGGGACATCAAGGAGCGGCTGGACCACGCGGTGGACGCGGTGATCGACTCGGGGGAGTGCGGCACCGAGCCGACCACGGTGGTGGACCTGTCCACGGACGAGACGGAGATCGTCCGCGTCGGTGCGGGGGACCCGTCCCGCTTCGAGTGACCGTCGAGAACGACGTTGCGCTGATCAACAAGGCCTTTTCGGCTGCACAACGTCGTTCTCGACGGGGCTCCCGGCCGGTGCGGACCGCGGTGGGTGACGGCACCCACGCCGAAACCGGCTGGACCTGAACGCCGGTCGAGGTTGCACCATGGACGCATGACGACGCAGTCCGCCGTGCAGACGCGCCCCGCCCGCGCCGAGCTCTTCGGGCCCGAGCGGCGCAGCACCACGATCGGGCTCCTGCTGCTGATCAGCATGATCGCGTTCGAGGCGATGGGTGTGGGCACCGCGATGCCCGCTGTCGTGGCCGATCTCGGGGTGGTGGCGCTCTACGCGTGGCCGTTCGTCGCGTTCAGCGCGGCCTCGGTCGTCGCGACGGTGCTCGGTGGGCGCTGGTGCGACGTGGCCGGGCCGCGGATGCCGCTGATCGTCGCACCCGGGGTGTTCGGTGTCGGGCTCGTCGTCGCGGGGACGGCCGGGTCGATGGCGCAGCTGCTGGCCGGCCGGGTGCTGCAGGGCCTCGGCGCCGGTGTGGCGATCGTCGCGACGTACGTGCTGATCGCGGTCGTCTACCCGAAGCGGGTTCGCCCCGCCGTGTTCGGCTGGATGTCCGCGGCGTGGGTGCTGCCGTCACTGGTCGGGCCGCCCGTGGCCGGTGTCGTGACGGAACGGATCTCGTGGCACTGGGTGTTCCTCGGGCTCGTGCCGGTGGTGCTCGTGGCACTCGCCCTCGTCGGCCCCGCCACCCGCGGGCTCGCCGCGCCCGAGGACGGCGTCGCGCCCGCCCGCCGCGGCCTGGTCGTGGCGGCGCTCGGTGCCGCGGTGGGCGTGGCGGGGCTGAGCTGGGCCTCGCAGAACCACTCCGTGGCAGGCGCCGTCGCGGCGGCGATCGCCGCCGTGGTGCTCGTCCCGGCCCTGGGACGGCTGCTGCCCGCCGGGACGGTGCGGGCTCGCCGCGGCGTCCCGGCCGTCGTGCTGGCCCGGGGACTGCTCGCCGGCACGTTCTTCGCCGCCAACACCTACGTTCCGCTCCTGCTCACGGCCACCCACGGCTGGTCGCTCACCGCGGCGGCCGTGCCGCTGGTGGTGGCGTCCCTGGGCTGGTCGCTCGCCTCGGCGTGGCAGGGGCGCCATCCCGATCTCTCGCGGCCGAAGCTGCTCGTCGTCGGCTTCGCGCTGGTCGCCACGGGCGCAGCCGCGCTCGCGCTCGCCGCGCCCGCGTGGGGCTCGCCGTGGCTCGCGTTCACCTGGCTCACCGCGGGCGTCGGGATGGGCCTCGGCTACTCCGCGATCTCCTACCTGGTCCTCGCGCTGTCCGCGCCCGGCGACGTCGGGTTCCACACGTCGGCCTCCCAGCTCGCCGACCAGCTCTCCACCGCGGCGCTCATCGGCGCGGGCGGCGCGCTGCTGATGCTGCTCGTCTCGCCCGCGGTCGCGCTTCCGGTGCTGCTCGTCGGCCTGGCCGCGCTCGCCGTGCTCGGGGCGGTGATCGCGCCGCGCACGGCGGGCTGAGCCCGGCGGGCCAGCGCGTCCACGACGAGCAGCCCGCCGGCCAGCAGCAGGCCCGCGACGGTCGCCGCGGCGGTGCTCCCGCCCACCAGCGGGGCGCCGGTGACGAGCCACGCCACGGCGTGTACCCCGGTGGACGCGGCGGTGAGGACGGCGACCGCGACCACGACGGCCGGCACGGCGATCGTCGCGGCGGCGACGGCCGCGACGACCCTGCCGCGGGGCACTCCGGGCAGGAGAAGGACGAGCAGGGCCGGGACGAGGAGGAACGCGATCACCAGCAGCACGCCCACGGCGAGGAACACGTCGAACGGCGCGTCGGCGGCGATCCGCCACGTCCCGAGCACGACGACGGCGGCGCCGAACGGGATGGCCAGGACGCCCCGCCCGACCTGAGGTCCGGCCAGGTGGGCGGCGGCGACCGCCGTCACGACCAGCCCGGCCTGCACGGTCGCCACGGCGCCCGCGTAGGTGGGTGGGAGCAACGCCTCCCACCGCGACGCCGGCTGCAGCTGCAGCGGCAGCAACGCCCCCGCCGGGACGAGCGCCGCGAACCCGAGCAGCGCCCGGCGGCCCCGGTCCGCATCGGGTGCGGGCAGCAGCCGGGTCGCCGCCCACGCCACGGCGGCCACCGCGACGGCCGCGCCCGCGGCGAGCCCGGACCACGCGCTCGCGCCGGACGGCGCGATCACCCGCGCGGCCGCGTCCCAGCCGGTCAGCACCAACCACGACGCGGCGAGCAGCGCCCCCGCCCGAGGAGGTCGCGCGGTCGTCGTGCAGGCCAGGGCGATCCCGGCCACGACCAGCAGCAGCGCCGATATCCGCAGGCCCTGGGCCTGCGCGAGGACGGTCCCGGCGATCTCCGGGCCGTCGCGCGGATCGACAGCGTGCCCGATCGACGGCGTCAGCACCACGATCCCCGCCCATGCAACCAGCCCGGCCGCCGCGGCCGCGACCCCGACGCCGCGGGCCCCCGCCCGACCGACCATGCCGATCACCTCCCCTGCGTCCCCTCACCGTCGCCGTCCAGCGTGCGGCCCGGAGGCGGCGGCCCGCGACTTCCCGGGCGGTGACGGTCCTGTCGCGCGCCGGTGAGGGGTTCCTCACCGTGCGGCAACCCAGTGACCCGCCGGTCGCACAGACCCGCGGGTCGTGGCACACACGGTCGGCGGTGTGTGCGGCCGTCGCGGGCTGTGTGCCGCCGGCCGAGCATGTGTTCGAGCGGGGGGCCGCCTCGCCAGTGGACGCGCGGCCCTCGCCGCTACCGTGACCAGCCGTGACCTCTGCAGCGCCGCAGCACCCCCTCGCCTGGCTCGCCGCCCACGCCGACCGCCGTCGCGCCGCCGGGTTGCGCCGCGAGCTCCGGCCGCGTGCGGCGGGCACGGACGGGATGCTGGACCTCGCCGGCAACGACTACCTCGGGCTCGCCACGGACCCGCGCGTCGTCGACGCCGCGGTCGCCGCCGCCCGGGAATGGGGCACGGGCTCGACCGGTTCGCGGCTGGTCACCGGCTCGACCGTGCTGCACCGGGAGCTGGAGGAGGAGCTCGCCGCCTTCTGCGGTGCCCCGGACGCGCTGGTGTTCTCCTCCGGCTACGCCGCGAACCTCGGCGTGCTCACCGCGCTGTCCGGGCCGGGCGCGCTCGTCGTGTCGGACGCCGCCGCGCACGCCTCTCTCATCGACGCCTGCCGGCTGTCCCGGGCGCGGATCGCCGTCACGCCCCGCGACGACGTCGCGGCCGTCGACGCCGCGCTCGCCGCCCGCACGGAGGAGCGGGCGCTCGTCGTCACCGACGCCGTGAACAGCGCGGACGGGGCGCTCGCGCCGCTACCGCAGCTGCACGCCGTCTGCCGCGCCCGAGGGGCGCTGCTCGTCGTCGACGACGCGCACGGGCTTGGCGTGTGCGGCGCGGGCGGGCGCGGCCACGCCGCTGCGTCCGGGCTGGTGGGCGCCGACGACGTCGTCACGACGGTGACGCTGTCCAAGTCGCTCGGCAGCCAGGGCGGCGCGGTGCTCGGCCCGGCGGCCGTCACCGCGCACCTGGTCGACACCGCGCGCACGTTCATCTTCGACACCGGGCTCGCCCCGGCGTGCGCCGGCGCGGCGCTCGCCGCCCTGCGGGTGCTGCGGGCCGAGCCCGAGCGTCCGGGTGCCGTCCTGCGGGTGGCGGCCGCGCTCGCCGCTGCCGCCGCCGTGTCCGCGCCGCCGTCCGCGGTGGTGTCGGTGGTGCTCGGCGACCCCGTTCGAGCCGTGGACGCGGCGGCCCGGTGCGCCGAGCAGGGCGTGCGCGTCGGCTGCTTCCGACCGCCCTCGGTGCCGGAGGGGACGAGCAGGCTGCGGCTCACCGCCCGCGCCACCGTCACGGACGCCGACCTGGCCCGGGCCACGAACGTCCTGGCGGGCGTGCTCGCCGAGGCGTCCGCCGGGGCTGCCCGGTGACCGTGCCGGTCCTCGTCGTCACCGGTACGGGCACGGGCGTCGGCAAGACCGTCGTCACCGCGGCCGTGGCGGCGCTCGCCACGGGCCGGACGGCCGTGCTCAAGCCCGCCCAGACCGGTGTCGGCCCCGGCGATCCCGGTGACGTCGACGAGATCGCCCGGCTCGTCCCGGGGGTCGGCGTTCACGAGCTGGCCCGCTACCCCGACCCGCTCGCCCCGGCCACCGCCGCCGCCCGCGCCGGCCGCGACCCGGTGACGGCCGCGGACGCCGCGTCGTGCGTGCGCCACCTCGCCGCCGATCACGACCTCGTCCTCGTCGAGGGCGCGGGCGGGCTGCTCGTCCGCCTCGCCGGCGCGGACACCCTCGCCGACGTCGCCGCGCTGCTGCGCGCGCCCGTGCTCGTGGTCGCTGCCGCCGGGCTCGGGACGCTCAACCACGCGGCGCTCACCGTCGAGGCGCTACGGGTCCGCGGCCTGACGTGCGTGGGCGTCGTCATCGGGGCGTGGCCCGCCGCACCCGGGCTCGCCGAACGGTGCAACCTCGTGGACCTCCCCGTCGTCACCGGGGTTCCGCTGCTCGGCGCGGTGCCCGAGGGCGCCGGGGCGTTGGCGGCGGCCGAGTTCACCGAGGTCGCCCGTCACAGTCTGGCCGCGGCGCTGGGCGGCGGATGGCAGACTCCCGACCCGTGACGTCCTCGCCTGCGCAGCCGACGACCCGCTTCCCGATCCTCGCCACCGCCCGTGAGCAGGTGCTCGAACGCGGCGAGGGGCTCTCGCCGGCGCAGCTGCTGGAGGTGCTGCAGCTGCCGGACGCGGCGCTGGATGAGTTGTTGGGTTTGGCGCACGAGGTGCGGATGGCCTGGTGCGGCCCGGAGGTCGAGGTCGAGGGGATCATCTCGCTGAAGACCGGCGGGTGTCCGGAGGACTGCCACTTCTGCTCGCAGTCGGGGCTGTTCGCGTCGCCGGTGCGTTCGGCGTGGCTGGACATCCCGATGCTGGTCGAGGCGGCGAAGCAGACCGCGAAGACCGGCGCCACGGAGTTCTGCATCGTGGCGGCGGTGCGGGGCCCGGACGAGCGGTTGATGGCGCAGGTGGCGGCGGGGATCGCGGCGATCAAGGATGCGGTGGACATCAACATCGCGTGTTCGTTGGGGATGCTCACCGCGGAGCAGACCGACCGGCTCGCCGCGATGGGCGTGCATCGCTACAACCACAACCTGGAGACGGCGCGCTCGTACTTCCCGCAGGTGGTGACCACGCACACGTGGCAGGAGCGGTGGGAGACGCTGCGGCTGGTGCGCGATGCGGGGATGGAGGTGTGCTGTGGCGGGATCGTGGGGATGGGCGAGACCGTCGAGCAGCGGGCGGAGTTCGCGGGGCAGCTGGCGGAGCTGGATCCGCACGAGGTGCCGTTGAACTTCCTGAACCCGCGGCCGGGGACGCCGTTCGGGGATCTGGAGCTGATGTCGGGACCGGACGCGTTGCGGACGGTGGCGGGGTTTCGGTTGGCGTTGCCGCGCACGGTGTTGCGGTTCGCGGGTGGCCGCGAGCTGACGTTGGGTGATCTGGGGGCGCGGCGGGGTCTGCTGGGTGGGATCAACGCGGTGATCGTGGGCAACTATCTGACGACGCTGGGGCGGCCCGCGGAGAGCGATATCGACCTGCTCGGCGAGTTGCAGATGCCCCTCAAGGCCCTCAACGACACCCTCTGACCGTGTTCTGCGACCAGTGCGGGAAGCCCGCCGCGCAGCCCGGCCACGACCGGTGCGCCGCACGCCGTGTCCTGGAGCCGCCGCGGTTCTGCGCGGACTGCGCCCGTCGCATGGTCGTGCAGGTCACCCCCACCGGGTGGACGGCCCGGTGCAGCCGTCACGGCGAGCGGACCAGTGGCTGAGGTTCCTTGGCCCGTCTGGGCCGCGATCTGGGAGGACGACCTCGCGGCCGCCGACCACGACGCGATCGGCACGCTGCTGGCCCGGTGCTTCCCCCGTTCCCGGACGCCGTTCGGTCCGGGGCGCAGCTGGGCGAGCGGGCGTCCGGAGGTCCGGCTCCTCGCCCGCTGCGGGTCGCGCGTGGTGGCCCATCTCGGCGTGCTGCGCCGCTTCCTGCGGGTCGACGCCGCGGCCCGGCTCGTCGGGGACGTGGGCCTCGTCGGCGTCGACCCGTCCCGGCAGGGCACCGGCCTCGGCGGCGAGCTGCTGGTCCGCGGCCGGGCGCTGCTCGACGAGCTCGGGATGCCGTTCGGGTTCCTGACCTGCGGGCACCACGTGTCCGGCTTCTACGCCACCGGCGGCTGGGCCGAGGTCACGGGCGGCACGCGGATGGTCCGCGCGGACGGCACCGTGCAGGTCTACGGCGCGGCGTCGATGGTGCTGCCGGTGCATGCCCCGCTCGCGCAGTGGCCGCACGGGCGGCGGGTGGACCGCAACGGGTTGGAGCTGTAGCGCGATGGCCGTGCGGCACTGGAGGATCTCGTACTCGCGCCGTCGGCCCTGCCCCGTACATGATCACCGCAGCCGGTGCAGGCCGCCCGCATCCGCGCGCGATGCACCCGAGGTGACGATCAACGTGTGCGTCTCGGACGCAGTCCGCGGCTCGCGTTCCCCCGTGTCGAGGTGGACGCGCAGGCCCCGCCGGGCTGTCCGTGCGGCATGCTGTCCGCCGTGGCGAACTGGGGGAACCTGCTCGGCCGGGCCGTGCAGGTCGTGATGGACGTCCTCACGAAGCAGGAGCAGCGGCAGGAGCCGCGCCGCGGGTCCGCGCCCCGCCCCCCGCGCACGCAGAGTCCCCGCGCGCGCAGCGCCCCGGCAGGCGACCGTGCCCGCACGATCGCCTACGCCCCTGACCTCGACGGCGCCGCGGACCCGGGCGAGATCGTCTGGGCGTGGGTGCCGTTCGAGGAGAACGACGGCCGCGGGAAGGACCGCCCGCTGCTCGTGGTCGGCAGGGGCGGTGGCGAGTTGCTCGGGCTGATGCTGTCGAGCCAGCACGACCGGGCCGACGACCCGGAATGGATGGGCATCGGCGCGGGCGCATGGGACCGCGAGGGTAGGGCGTCGTACGTGCGGCTGGACCGCGTCATCGAGGTCGGCGAGCACGACATCCGCCGGGAGGGTGCGGTGCTGGACCGGGAGCGCTTCGAGCGCGTCGCCGACGGTCTGCGCAGCCGCCACGGCTGGCGCTGACCGGCCGCCCTGGCCGTCCACTCTGGCCGTCCACTCTGGCCGTCCACTCTGGCCGTCCGCCCTGACCGTCCGGTCGGCGCGGACGGGTGCGACGTCGCGCGGACGGGTCGACGGCGCCCGGGCGGTGCGACGGTTCGCGCCATACGGCCTGATGGACTGCGCAACTCGTGGCGGCGGGATGCGCAACTCGCGCCACACGCCCTGATGGAATGCGCAACTCGTGGCGGCGGGATGCGGAACTCGCGGGCAGGTCCCGGCCGGCGACGGTCAGTTGACCGAGTGGTCGACCGCGAACGTCGTCATCGGCGCGGGCACCGCACGCAGCCGCTCGAGCATCCCGGTCTCGCGCGCGAGCATCGCGCGCACGATCCGCAACCGCTGCGACGGCGCGGTCTCCTCCAGCAGCCGCTGCCGGTCCGTGACGGGCAGCAGGCAGTCCGCGGCGAGGACGTGGGGGAGGTCGGCGGGGGCGAGGTCGGCGTCGGGTTCGCGCCAGTCGCCCGGCTTCCAGGCGGCGGCGCAGTAGCGGCGATGGGCGTCGCGCGCGGCCGCCGCGAGGCTCCCGAGGACGCGATCGGGCACGGCTTCGGGCTCGACGTCGGGGATCCACTCGACGCGCGCGGTGTGGTACGGCTGTGACTCGGAGTCCAGGTCGACCATCCGGAACCGGCGGGCGCCGCGGGTGACGACGTCGTAGCGGCCGTCGGGAAGGCGGCGGACGTCACGCAGCAGCGCCGTGCAGCCGACGGGGTGCAGGCCCTCGAGGCCGTCGTCGTCGGCGGTCCAGCCCTCCCGGACCGCGACGACACCGAACTGCTTGCCGGGAACGCGCCCGGTGACGAGGTCGACGGTGAGCTGGCGGTACCGCGGCTCGAAGATGTGCAGCGGCAGGGCGGCACCGGGGAGCAGCACGGTGCCGAGCGGGAAGATCGGGAGAGCGTCGCTGCTGGCCCCGCAGATCTCGGCGTCGATCTCGTCTGCCGGCACGTCGGCACCGCCCTCGTCGCCGCCCCCGCCGTCGTCGCCGCCGTCGTTCCTGCCGGTCACGCGCCCAACGGTACGGCCAGCGCGCGTCCTGCGCTCGGGTCGGCGGTACCGGTTCGGCGTCATCCGCCCGGCGGGCGCAGCACGGCGGAGGCGTCCGTGACGCGCAGCGTCCGTTCGTGGAAACGGAAGAGTGCGGCGGGGCGACCGCCCGCTGGTCCGGGTGGCGCAGTGCGGCCGGTGGGCTCGAGGACGGCCCGGCGGGTGAGCACGCGCTGCAGGTTGGTGGCGGAGACCGCGTGGCCCAGCGCGGCGACGTAGAGGTCGCGCAGCGCGGAGATCGTGAACTCGCGCGGCGCCAGGGCGAAGCCGAGATTGGTGTAGGAGAGCTTGGCCCGCAGGCGGTCGCGGGCGGCGGCGACGATGCGGGCGTGGTCGAACGCGGTGGGCGGGTCACCGTCCTGGAGCAGCGGGTCGACGGGGTGCCAGGCCGTGTCGTCGGGGACGACGGGATCGGCGTCGGCGGGGACGAGCCCGAGGAACGCGGTGGCGACCAGGCGCGGGCCGGGGACGCGACCGGGGTCGCTGAAGACGCCGAGCTGCTCGATGTGGGCCACCTCACGGAGGTCGACCTTCTCGGCGAGCTGGCGCAGCACGGAGGTCTCGACGTCCTCCTCGTCGCCGAGACGCCCGCCCGGCAGGGCCCAGCGACCTGCGTCGGGTGGGCGGGCGCGCCGCCAGGCGAGGACCTGCAGGACGTCCTCGCCAGGTCCGCGGGCACGGACCTGGAGCACGGCGGCGAGTACCTCGTGCCCGGTCACGGAGGGAGATCGTAAGGGCCGGGCGAGTGCCGTGGCGGTGAACGTCGCGTGACGCCCAGATGAGGGGCACGTCACGTGGAGGGTGCCGGGACGGCCCGGGCGCTGCTACGATCCCGGTTGTTTTCGACTATCAGGCGAAAACAGGTCGAGGAGGTCGAGATGCCGCAGGTGCTCACCGAGCACGTCCCGGACGCCGGAGCGGAGATCGCGGCGGACGCCGCCTGGGCGCAGGAGGTCCGCGAGCTCGCGCGCCGGCGCGACGCGGTGCTGCTCGCGCACAACTACCAGCTCCCGGCGATCCAGGACGTCGCGGACCACACGGGCGACTCGCTGGCCCTCTCGCGGATCGCCGCGGCGTCGCAGGCCTCGACGATCGTCTTCTGCGGCGTGCACTTCATGGCCGAGACCGCGAAGATCCTCGCCCCGGACAAGACCGTCCTCATCCCGGACGCCCGCGCGGGGTGCTCGCTCGCCGACTCGATCACCGCCGAGCAGCTGCGGGCCTGGAAGGCCGAGCACCCGGGCGCGGTCGTCGTCTCGTACGTGAACACCACCGCCGCGGTGAAGGCCGAGACGGACGTGTGCTGCACCTCGTCGAACGCCGTGGAGGTCGTGGCGTCGATCCCCGCCGACCGCGAGGTGCTCTTCCTGCCCGACCAGTTCCTCGGCGCGCACGTGCGGCGGATCACCGGCCGGGAGAACATGCACGTCTGGGCGGGGGAGTGCCACGTCCACGCCGGGATCAGCGGGCCCGCGCTCACCGCGCAGGCCCAGGCGCACCCGGACGCGGAGCTGTTCGTGCATCCCGAGTGCGGCTGCGCCACGTCCGCGCTCTACCTCGCCGGGGCGGGGGCGGTGCCGCAGGAGCGCGTCAAGATCCTCTCGACGGGCGGGATGCTCGACGCCGCCCGCGCGTCCACGGCCGCCACGGTGCTGGTGGCCACCGAGGTCGGGATGCTGCACCAGCTGCGCCGCGCCGCGCCCGAGGTGGACTTCCGGGCCGTCAACGACCGGGCGTCGTGCCGCTACATGAAGATGATCACTCCGGCGGCGCTGCTGCGGTCGCTGCGCGACGGCACCGACGAGGTGCACGTCGAGCCCGGGCTCGCGGCACGCGCCCTGGCATCGGTCGAGCGCATGATCGCCATCGGCAGGCCGGGGGGTGGCGAGTGACCCCGCGCGAGGCCGCTCTCGGCGCGGGCTGGGAGGCCGGTGCGGACCTTGTCGTGGTCGGCAGCGGGGTCGCGGGCCTCACGGCGGCGCTGGACGCG
>NZ_JBFWVQ010000073.1:0-30354 GCF_050246655.1 Pseudonocardia sp. | reverse complement strand
GGCGGACGCCAGCACGGTGCCGTCGACGTCCTCGATCGTCAGCGACGCCTGCAGCGACCCGGCGAGCGACTCCGCCAGCCGCTGCAGCCCCGCCTCGTCGAGCAGCAGCTGCATGAGCCTGCGGTGCTCGGCCTCCGCCCACTCCTGCTGGGCGCGCTTGGCTTCGAGCTCGGCGATCGTGCGTTGCTGGAGGCTGCGCAGCTGCGCCGTCTCCAGCGCCAGCACCGCCTGGCGGGCCAGGAGGTCCACCATCTCGATCTCGGACGCGCTGAACTCCCGCCGCACCTGCGAGTAGGCGACGATCACCCCGGCAGGCCCCGCCGGTCCGGGCAGCGGAGCGGCCAGCAGCGCCGCGAAGCCCTGCCGCAGCGCCCATCGCCGCGTCTGGCCGTAGCGGTCCGCGCCCGCCAGGTCCGGTACGGCCAGCGTGACCCCCTCGCGGAAGGCGCGGGCCGCCACCGTCTCCTCACGCGTCCCGTCGGCGTCGATCACGATGGCGTGCTCGCGGTTGACGTCGGCGACGTAGTCGGCGGACAGGCCGTGCCACCCCCGGGCCAGGAGCCACGCGCCGGTGGCGTCCGGCAGCATCACCGCGCAGAGGTCGAACCCGGCCAGCCGGCACGTCTGCTCGGCGATCCGGCACAGCAGCGTCTCGAGCGGTTCGGCGTCGTTCACCGCGCGGACGACGTCCCCGACCGCCGACATCCACTCGCGCAGCAGCCCCGTCGGTGCCCCCGGGCCGTCGGGGCCGCCTGACGTCATCGTCCGAGCACCTCCGTCCGGGCCGATGCTCCCGTCCTACCTCGCCCGAGGGCGGTGTCAACCGCCGCGCGCGGAGGGCGTCACGCCTCGTGCGTGCTCGCGCTGCGGTAGTCCGTGTACTGGTAAGGGTTGTCGAGCACCTTCGTCTCGGGGACGTCGGGGTTCATGCCCTGCTGCCAGGCCTCCTCGCCGAGCGTCGCGCGCAGGTGCTCGACGGTGTTCTCGACGTCGCGGCGTACCGCGGCGGGATCGAAGCCGACGAGCCGGTGGTCCTGCTTCACGATCCGCCCGTTCACCAGCACCGTGTGGACGTCGCCGCGCTGGGCCTGGAACGCCACGTGGCCGTACGGGTTGAGCAGCGGGAAGGACACCGGCGATGCGTCGTTCTTGATCAGGACGACGTCGGCCTTGCATCCGGGTTCGAGGCTGCCGAGCGCGTCGTCGCGGCCCAGGGCCCTGGCGCCGCCGAGCGTGGCCCACTCGACGACCTGCTCGGCGCGCAGCGCGCAGTGCGTGACCGTGTCGCCGCGGGCGTGGGCGTCGAGGTGCTCGCGGGAGCGGTCCGCACCGAGCGTGGTGCGCATGGCGGAGAACAGGTCGCCGCTCCACCAGACGCTCGTGTCCATCGACAGCGACACCGGGATGCCGTGGCGGCGCAGGGCGAACGTGGGCGGGTAGCCCTGGCCCGCGCTCTGCTCGCTCTCCGTGGACACCGACACCGAGCCGCCGGTCGCGGCGATGCGGTGGTAGGCGTCGAGCGAGAGCGTCGCGGCGTGCACGAAGACGTGCCGCTCGTCGAGGAAGCCGGCCTCGTGGGCGAGGCGGATTCCGTCGTCGTTCGTCGCGCCCCACACCCCCGCGTGCGTCGTCACGGGGACGCCGAGGTCGCGGGCCACCTCGTAGGCCGCCTTCTCCGGGAACGCCGGGTCGCCGGTGACGTCGAAGGCCATCTGGAAGCCGAGCATGTCGTCGTTCGCCGCGAGCAGCCGCTTCGCGAACGCCTGGAAGTCCGGCGACGCCGACCACTCCCACGGCGCCTGCTGGATGTTGCCGTAGGCGAGCACGTGCCGGCCCGGGACGCCGCGCAGGGCGTCGACCGCCGCCTCCGCGTGCCCGGTGGTCTGCAGGCCGTGCGACCAGTCCACGCACGTGGTGACGCCGGCGTCGAGCGCCTCCCACGCCGCGAGCGTGTTGCCAGCGCCGACGTCCTCGGGCCGGAAGTGGCGCCCGGACTCCAGGTAGTACCAGACGAAGTACTGGGTGAGCGTCCAGTCCGCGCCGTAGCCGCGCATCGCCGTCTGCCACATGTGCCGGTGGGTGTCGATCATGCCGGGCATGACGATGCCGCCGGACGCGTCGATCTCGAGCGTGCCCTCGGGGACGTCGAGGGCGGTGCCCGCCGCGCCGATCTCGGCGATCCGGTCGCCGACGACGAGGACGTCGGCGCCCGGCAGCACGGTCCGCGACCCGTCCATGGTCAGCACCGTGCCGCCGCGCAGCACCGTCGCGCCCGCCCGCCCGGCCCGGTCGGCCTGCTCGCTCATCGCCCACACCCCCGACTAGCGGACTGTCGTCCGTATCACGGTCAACCTGTGTCGATCGCCACGTTGGACGCCGCCCGGTCGGGTGTCAATGCGCCGATCGGCCGGTGACTCGATCCAGAGGTCCGCTGTGCGGACGATCGGCCGTACGCTCTCCCCACGTCACCCGACCCAGGGAGCCGCGATGCCGAGGGAAGGCGCGGGACCGGACTTCATCGAAGCCCTCGCCCGCGGCCTGGAGGTGATCGCCTGCTTCCAGCCGCGGCGGCCGACGATGACGCTCGCCGAGGTCGCCACCGCCACCGGGCTCGCGCGCCCCACCGCCCGGCGGATCCTGCTCACCCTCGGCGAGCTCGGCTACGTCCGCGTGGCGGACGGCGCCTTCGCGCTCACCCCGCGGGTGCTCGAGCTGGGCGTGGCCTACGTCCGGTCGCAGGGGCTGTGGGACGTCGCCCGGCCGCACATGCAGCGGCTGGTCGACGCGACCCACGAGTCCTGCTCGATCGCCCAGCTGGACGGCTCGGACATCGTCTACGTCGCCCGCGTCTCCGTTCCGAAGATCGTCGCGCTGGCGGTGCAGATCGGCACGCGGTTCCCCGCGCTGCCGACGTCGCTGGGCAAGGTGCTGCTCGCCGCGCTGCCGCCGGACGAGCTGGAACGCGTCCTCGCCGAGCCGTCGCGCTCGGGGCTCACGCCGCTGTGGCGGCCGGACCGCGCCGAGCGCGACGCCGAGCTGCGCCAGGTCCGCGCCCGCGGCTGGGCGCTCACCGACGGCCAGCTCGCGCACGCCATCCGCTCGGTCGCCGTGCCGCTGCGCGACGGCGCCGGCCGCGTCGTCGCGAGCATGAACGTCAACACCCACGCCGCCGAGACGCCCGTGGAGAAACTGCTCGGGGAGTACCTGCCGCTGCTGCTGCACGCTGCGGGGGAGATCGGCGCGGACCTCGCGCGGCTGGACACCGTCCCGCACGTGACGGCGTCCTGAACGGCCGCGCCGCGCCGTGGATCCCCGCGCCGTCGCACACACCCTGCGATGCCGGCACACAGCGTCCGCGGTGTGTGTGGCGGCCCGGAGGTGTGTGCCTCGCGGTGGGTGTGCCGCCCGGGCTTGACGGCGGCGGCGGCCCGTCACAGACTCGGACATCTGTCCGGCTGTCGTACGGGAGGTGGCGTGTCCGGTCCGCTCGCGGGGCTTCTGGTCGCCGACTTCTCGCGGGTCCTCGCGGGCCCCTACGCCACGATGCTGCTCGCGGACCTCGGCGCGGAGGTCGTCAAGGTCGAGAGCCCGCAGGGCGACGAGACCCGCACGTGGATGCCGCCGGTCCGCGACGGCGTCTCCACGTACTACCTCGGGATCAACCGCGGCAAGCGTTCCCTCGCGCTGGACCTGCGCGACGACGCGGACGCCGCCCTCGCCGCCGAGCTCGCCCGCCGCGCGGACGTCCTGATCGAGAACCTGCGCCCCGGCGGGATGGCGAAGTACGGCCTGGACTACGCCAGGGTCAGCGCCGCGAACCCCGGGCTCGTGTACACCTCGATCAGCGGGTTCGGCTCCGGAGAGGGCGCGAAGGTCCCCGGCTACGACCTCATGGTGCAGGCGATCTCCGGCCTGATGAGCCTCACCGGCAGCCCCGACGGACCGCCGTACCGGGCCGGGATCTCGGTGTTCGACGTGATGGCCGGCAACCACGCCGTGATCGGCATCCTCGCGGCACTCCGCCACCGGGACGCCACCGGCGAGGGCCAGCACGTCGAGGTGAACCTGCTGTCGTCGGCCCTCACCGGGCTGGTCAACCACAGCTCCGCCTGGGTCGCCGGCGGGGTGGTGCCCTACCGGATGGGCAACGCGCACCCGTCGGTCTTCCCGTACGAGCCCCTGCCCACCGCGGACGAGGACCTCATCGTGGCCGCCGCGAACGACCGACAGTTCCGGGCGCTGTGCGGCGTGCTCGGCATCCCGGAGATCGCCGACGATCCCCGCTTCGCCCACAACCGCGACCGCACCGCCAACCGCGAGGAGCTGCGCGCGATCCTCGTCGAGCGGCTCGCCACGAAGGGTGCCGTGGAGTGGTTCGAGCTGCTCGTCGACGTCGGCGTGCCGTGCGGGCCGATCAACACCATCGACGGCGGGTTCGCGATGGCCGAGAAGCTCGGGCTCGATCCCATCGTCGAGGTGGGGGAGGGCGCCCGGGCGATGCCGACCACCCGCCATCCCGTCCGGTTCTCGCGCACGCCTGCCGTCTACGAGCTGCCCCCGCCGGAGCTGGACGAGCACGGTGCCGAGCTGAGGAAGTGGCTCGCCGATGGCTGATCACGAGTGGGTGGGCCGGGGCTACGACACCGCCCTGGGCGCGTCGGACCCCACGACGATCACGCTGCTCGGCGCGAACCTCGCCGAGGACGTCATGGGCGAGGTCGGCTTCGGGGAGCTGGCGTTCTGGCTGGCGACGCAGCGGCGCCCGTCCAAGGGCGAGACGCGCGTGTTCGAGGCGGTGCTGGCCGCGCTCGCCGATCATGGGTTCACCCCGACCGCGATCGTCACCCGGCTCACCTACCTCTCCGCGCCGGACTCCGTCCAGGGCGCGCTCGCGGCCGGGCTGCTCGGCGGCGGGTCGCGGTTCCTGGGGGTCACCGAGGACACCGGGCGGTTCCTGCACGACCAGCTCCCGGACGAGCCGCCCTCCGACGAGGCCGGTTGGGACGCGCTCGCGCTGGAGGTCGTGGCGGCGCAGCGGGCGGCGGGCCGGTTCGTGCCGGGCCTGGGCCACCACGTGCACAAGGGTGGCGACCCGCGCACCCCGCGGCTCATGGCCATCGCCCGCGAGGAGGGCGTGTTCGGCCCGCACCTGGCGCTGTTCTCCGCGATCGGGCGGGTGCACCCGCAGGTGCTCGGGAAGACGCTGCCGCTCAACGGCGCGGGCGTCTGCGGCGCCGCGCTCGCCGATCTCGGGCTGCCGCTGCCGCTGCTGCGCGGGTTCGCGCTCCTCGCCCGCACGGCGGGGCTGATCGGACAGCTCGCCGAGGAGCTGCGCAGTCCCGTGGGCAACGAGATCTTCCTGTCCGTGGACCGCAACGCCCGCCCCGTCCCACCGCAACCCTGGGCCGGCTGACGTGCAGGCGGCCTTGATCGAGGCGGCGGGGCGGCCGCCGCGCGTGGTGGACACCGAGTCGCCGGTCCCGGGCGAGGGGCGGGTGGCGGTCCGGGTGGCGGCCGCCCCGATCACGCCGCTCGACCTGCTGTGCGCCACCGGGACGTCGTACTTCGGGTGTCCGGCGCTGCCGTATGTGCCGGGGGTGCAGGGGGTCGGGACGCTGCGCGGCGCGCCGGTGTGGTTCGCGACGTCGGCCGGGATGGCGCCGGGGGACGGCTCGATGCGCGCGGTCGCGGACGTGCCGCTCGCCGATGTCGTCGAGCTGCCGGACGGCGCGGACCCGGTGCTGGTCGCCGCACTCGGGCTCTCCGCGGTGGCCGCGTGGTGCGCGATGACGGCCACCGGCGGCCTCGGCGCAGGGGAGACCGTGCTCGTCCTCGGGGCGGGCGGCGTCGTCGGGCAGGCTGCGGTGCAGCTCGCCCGCCGGGCCGGGGCCGGCCGGGTGATCGCGGCCGCCCGGGCCGGGCAGGCTCGGGAGCGGGCGCTCTCGCTCGGGGCGGACGCGGTCGTCGATCTCGGCGTGGCGGACGGCGGCGCCGCGCCCGACGGGGGTGCCGGGACGGCACCGGGCGGGGGTTCGCCCGCCGGTGGTCCGGTTGCGCCCCCGGACAGCTCGGGTGCCGGGACGGCACCCTCACCGACCGCGGCGCCCGGCCCACTCCCCCCAGGGCCGGGTGCCGCACCTACGGCCGGGCCGGCCGAGCCGTCCGCCGGCCCGGAGCAGGACCAGGCCGCGCACGTCGCCGTTCTGACCGAGCGGATGCGGGAGGCCTGCGCCGGGCCCGTCGACCTCGTGCTGGACCCGCTCTGCGGCCCGCCCGCCGCGGCCGCCCTGCGCACGCTGCGGCCGCGGGGCCGCCTGGTGAACCTCGGCGGCTCGGCGGGACCGTCGATGCCGGTGGAGTCGGCGCTGATGCGCAGCGGCGAGCTGCGCATCCTCGGTTACTCCAACAACGCGCTCACCCCCGAGCACCGGCGCGCCGCCCTCACGGTCGTCGTCGAGGAGGTGCTCGCGGGCCGCCTCACGACGGTGCACGAGGCCGTCCCGCTCGCCGACGCCGCCGCGGCGTGGACCCGCACCGGTGGCGGCCGCGTCGTCCTCGTCCCGTCGGGAGGCCCCACCCCGTCGGGACCCATCGACACCGTCCCGGGAGGTCACCGATGACCCTGCCCCTGCTGCCCACGTCGCTGGTCGGGAGCTACGCCCAGCCCGAGTGGCTCATCGACCGCGCCAAGCTCGCCGGGCGGTTCCCGCCGCGGGTTCGGGCCAAGGAGCTGTGGCGGGTGGAGCCCGCACTGCTCGCGCAGGCCCAGGACGACGCCACGCAGCTCGCGATCCGCGCCCAGGAGCGCGCCGGGCTGGATCTGATCACCGACGGCGAGATCCGCCGCGAGAGCTACTCCAACCACTTCGCGACGGCGCTGGAGGGCGTCGACATCGACAATCCCGGCAGCGCGCTGGACCGCTCCGGCCATCCGAACCCGGTCCCCCGCATCGTCGGCCCGATCCGCCGCCCGCACCCGGTGCAGGTGCGCGACCTGGAGTTCCTGCGCGCACACACGGACCGGCCCGTGAAGATGACGGTCCCCGGCCCGTTCACGATGACGCAGCAGGCGCAGAACGACCACTACCCGGACCTGGAGTCCGCGGCGATGGACTACGCCGCGGCGGTGAACGCCGAGATCCGCGACCTCCTGGCCGCGGGCGCGGACGTCGTCCAGGTCGACGAGCCGTACCTGCAGGCCCGCCCGGACGCCGCGCGCGCCTACGGGCTCGCCGCGCTGAACGCCGCGTTGGACGGGATCGAGGGCACCACCGCCGTGCACCTCTGCTTCGGCTACGCGGCGATCATCCACGAGCGGCCGTCGGGCTACTCGTTCCTGCCGGAGCTCGCCGCCTGCCCCGTGCGGCAGATCTCGATCGAGACGGCGCAGTCCGGGCTGGACCTGGGCGTGCTCGCCGACCTGTCGGACAAGACGATCATCCTCGGCGTGCTGGATCTCTCGACGCCCGAAGTGGAGACCGCGGACACGGTCGCGGCGCGGGTGCGGAGGGCGTTCGACCGGCTGCCGCCCGAGCAGGTCGTGGTCGCACCGGACTGCGGGATGAAGTACCTGCCGCGGGACGCCGCGGAGGGCAAGATGCGCGCCATGGCCGATGCGGCCGCGGTGCTCCGGTCGGAACTGGAGGGCTGACGTGCAGCTCGTCACCGAGGACAACATCACCGAGCTCGCGGCCGCACGCTGGGGCACCGCCCGCGACCCCCGGCTCGCCGAGATCCTGACGTCGCTCGTCCGGCACCTGCACGACTTCGCCCGCGAGGTGCGCCTCACCGAGGCCGAGTGGATCGCCGCGATGGGCTGGCTCAAGGCCACCGGGCACATCAGCGACGACAAGCGCGAGGAGTTCATCCTCGCCTCGGACGTGCTGGGCCTGTCGATGCTCGTCGTCCAGATGAACCACCAGCTCGACGAGCGTGCCACCCCCGCCACCGTGCTCGGACCGTTCCACATCGACGGCTCACCGGAGCTGGACTTCGGCGGCGACATGTCCGACGGCGTCGACGGCACCCCGCTCTACATCCACGGCACCGTCCGCAGCCTGGACGGCGGCCCGGTGCCGGGCGCGGTGCTCGACGTCTGGCAGGCCGACGGCGCCGGGTTCTACGAGGCTCAGCTGGCGGTGGACGAGGCCCGGCTGCGCGCGAAGTACGCCTCCCGCGCGGACGGCACCTACTGCGTGCGGACGGTGGCGCCGATGGGCTATTCGATCCCGATGGACGGCCCGGTCGGCGATCTCATCGCGCGCACCGAGATCAGCCACTTCCGGCCCGCGCACGTCCACTTCCTGCTGGACGTCCCCGGCTACGAGCCGCTGATCACCCACCTGTTCCAGGAGGGCGCGCAGTACCTGGACTCCGACGTCGTGTTCGGGACCAAGCAGGAGTTGGTGGTCGCGTTCGCGGAGCGCGAGCCGGGCCCGACGCCGGACGGGGGCATGTCGGAGGTCCCGTGGCGGGAGGCACGGTACGACTTCGTGCTCCAGCCGTCCTGATGCCGTGATCGCCGAAACCGTGACATGGGGTGCGCGAGTGCGCCTCATGTCACGGAAACGGCGATCACCGGGCAGCATCGCCGGTGTCGGCCACCCGCTGCGAGCGGCCGGCCGGCGGGTCGGCACGGTGTGCGTATGACGCCCCCGAGCGACGACACCCGCTGCGCGCCGTCGCGACGTCCGGCTGCGGCCCGGGCCGGCGCCGCCGGTGTCCCGCCGGCCGTCGTCCGGGCGCCACCGCCGGACGCCCGTACGATCCCGCCCACCGCGCGGCCGCGCCGCCGCGCCCACATCGCCGCGGCTGCGGCGGGCCTCGCCGTCGCCGGGATCCTCGGCGGGCTGACCGTCGACCGCGACGGCGCCCTGCCCGGCGATGCCGCCTACGTCGTCGGCGGCGACGTCGTCACCGAGGCGCAGTTCCGCTGGCACCTCGGCGTCGTCGAGGCCCTCGACGGTGCCGGCCCGCCGGTGGCGGACCCGCAGCGGGACCGGTACGAACGCGACGTCGCGCACGCGGCCGTGGTGAGCCTGGTGCTCGGCGCGGAGGCGCGGAGGCGCGGCCTCGTCGTCTCCGACGCCGACGTGGACCGGGCGCTCGCCGCCCACCGGCCGGGCCGCGCGGGCGTCGCGGAGGCCGACATGCGGGCCGAGCTGCGCCGCAGGCTGGCCGCGGAGGCGCTGCGCGCGCAGGTGGTGTCCGGCGTCCCCGCGGTGACGGACGGTGAGCTGCGGCGCGCCTACCTCGAGCGCCCGCCCCTCTCGGCGGAGCGGCGGCGGCTGCTCAACATCGTCGTGGAGTCGCGCGAACGCGCCGAGGAGGTGCTGGCCCAGGCCCGGGCGGGCGCGGACTGGGGCTGGCTCGCGGTGCGCTACTCGCGCGACGACGGCACCCGCGACACCGGCGGCGAGCTGGGGGAGCCGTCGGCGGACGAGCTGGAGGGGCCGTACGCCGCCGCCGCGTTCGCGGCGGGCGCGGGGGAGTTCTTCGGCCCGGTGCGGACCCGGGCGGGCTGGAACGTGGGTCAGGTGGTCGGCGTGCAGGCGGCGGTCCCGGTGCCGTTCGAGCTGGTCGGGGAGCAGTTCCGGGCGGGGCTGCTGGCGGAGCGGCGCGCGGCGGCGTGGCAGGGGTTCGTGCGGCAGCAGGTCGCGGCGGTGGCCGTCGAGTACGCGCCGCGCTACCGGCCCGCCGATCCGTCCGCGGCGCCGGAGCCGCCCTCGGTCGCGGCGACGGGCGGGTGACGGGTCGCCGCGACGGCGCGAGCGGGGCCTGCGAGGACCGCCACAGGACGGTGCCGTTCACGACCGGGCGCGCAGCGGTTGCCCCGGTGGCACGGCATCGGGGGCCGGCACACCCATCGCGTTGGGGTACGGCACAGCACCCGCGGCCACCACGGACGCGGCGATCGGGTGCAGGCGGGCGAGCAGGTCGGCCAGCGCGCCGTCGCTCAGCGGGCGCAGCGCCCGCGCGGCCGCGAGGTCGGTGCGGTGCTCGACGTCGTCGCGGGCGCGCCCGCCCGCGGCAGTGAGCGTCCCGTCGGCGGCGAGCCAGCCCCGGCCGTGCAGGGCCGCGCGGGCGGCGTCCCACTCGGCGGCGGTCCAGCCGCGGAAGTCGCGCTGGCTGTCGACCAGCAGCCCACCTGCGGCGTGCCACACGTTCGCCGCCGCGCCGTCGACGTCGGCGGCCACGAGCGCCGCGACGTGGCCGTCGCCGCGGTACTCGCGCAGGACGGTCGCGGCGTGCCAGAGCCGGGTCACCGGGTCGCCGGGACGGGGCAGGGCCGCGTGCGCGGCGGCGAGCGGCCTGCCGGCGAGGTCGAGCCGGTCGAGCAGGCCGTCGAGCGGGCCGTCGAGCCGGTCGGGCCGGCCGGCGGACCCGTCCCCGCCGGTGTGCGGGGCCAGGGCCGCCGTGGCGATCCGTGCGCGGGTCGCGAGGACGTCCTGCGGGGTGGCGAGGTCCCACGCGCCGGGCAGGGCGCGCTCGACCATGCGGGGCGCGAACCCGTGGAAGAGCGCCGTGACCAGCTGCGCGCCCGGCCGGCCGAGCGCCGCGGAGCGGGAGGCGAAGTAGCCCATCCAGAAGCCCTTCAGGCCCAGCTCGCGCCAGGCCTGCCCCACGTCGGGCGCGAAGTAGACGGCGGCGTGGACGGCTTCCAGGCAGCGCCAGAGCTGCCGCTCGGCGGCGCGACGGGGGTTCTCGGAGCTCATGGGCAACGGTCTACGGTCCGCGCGGCGCCCGCGGCAACCGACCGGAAGCTGCGGGTCAGCGGGCCGTCAGGGCAGGGCTCGCACGTCAGCGCCGCGTCAGCCGCGGCGCACTATCGTCCACCGGTATGCGGTTCCGGGTGCTGGGCCCGTTGACGGTGGAGTGGCCGGGTGGGCAGCGGGTCGCGCGCGGGCGGCGCGAGCAGGTGCTGCTCGGGGCCCTGCTCGCCCACCGCAACGAGGTGGTGCCCGCCGCGCGGCTCGCCGGGTTCGTGTGGGGCCCCGACGGGGAGCCGTCGCGCAACGCGCTGCAGGCGCGGGTGTCGCACCTGCGGCGCAGCCTCGGCCCGGACGCGGACCGGTTGGCGTTCGCCGCGGACGGCTACCGGCTGGAGGTGCTGCCCGGGGAGGCCGACGACGACGTCCTGGCCGACGCGCTCGGGCGTGCCCAGGCGCTGCTGTCGCGGGCCCGGGCCCGGGCGGCGCTGGACGTCCTCGACTCCGTGCTGCCGACCGTCCGGGGTGAGCCGTACGCGCCGGTCGGGGACCACCCGGCGGTGGTGGCCGCGGCGGCGCGCTGCCGGGAGCTGGTGTCGGCGGCCCGGGAGCTCGCCGCGCGGGCGCTGCTGGAGGCGGGCGACACGGGTGCGGCGCTCGCGCGCGCGACCGAGATGATCGCCGAGCAGCCCGCCCGCCAGGAGGCCAGGGCGACGCTGATGCGTGCGCTGGACGCGCAGGGCAGGCGGGCGGAGGCGCTGGCCGTCTACGAGGAGGGCCGGCGGCTGGTGGAGGACGCGGCGGGGCTCGAACCCTCGCCGCTGCTGCGCGCGACCTACGCGGAGATCCTGCACGCCGAACGGGCGCAGACGCACGTCGCGTCGGCGGGTCCCGGGGTGCTGGAGCCGCCGGAGATGATCCGCTGGCTCGGCGAGAACGGCCATCTCGACGCCGCCCTGCAGCTCGCGGTCCGCTGCGCGTGGGGGTGGTGGCTCGCCGGCGAGCGGGGCCGCGGTCGCCAGCTCATCGGGGAGCTGCTGGACCGGGCGACGGGCCTGCCCGGGATGGCGCGGCCCGCGACGCGCGCGGCCCGGCTGTGGGCGGACGCCCTGGCCTGCCACGAGCGTGACGAGGCCACGGCGCTCGCCGATGCCGACGCCGTGGTGGCCGGGTCCGCCGGGGCCGACACCAGGCCGCACTGCCCGCTCTCGGAGACGGAGACGCTCGCCCTGGTCCTGCTCGCCGACCGGCGCACGGAGCGCGGTGAGCACGCCGCGGCGGCCCGGCTGCTCGGGCCCGCGCTGGCGGCGCTGGAGGCCAACGGGAACACGTGGGGCCTCGCGCTGGGTGCGCTGGTCACCACCCGCGGACACCTGCTGCGCGGCGAGCCGGGACGGGCGGAGGTGCTCGCGCGCGAGGCGTTGGCGATCTTCCACGACCGCCCGGACCCGGCGGGGCAGCTCGCTGCGCTCGACCTGCTCGGCCAGGCCGCCGAGCAGCGCGGCGCCTGGGCGGAGGCGCGCGAGCAGCACCAGCGGGCCCTGCTGCTGGCGATGCACGGCGGCTGGCCGCACGCCCAGTGCGTGCAGCTGATGCGGCTGGGGAACGTGACGGCCCTGGCGGGGGAGCCCGCGCAGGGTCGCCAGCGGCTCGCCGAGGCGCTCGCGGTGGCGCGCCGGCTGCAGTCGCCGTCGCTGCTCGCGTTCGTCGGCAACAGCCTGGCCCTGGCCGACGCGCGGTGCGGGGACCGGGAGTCGGCCGCTCGCCGCCATCGCGGTGCGCTGGAGTGGTACCGCGCCGCGGGGTCGCTGTCCGGGGTCGCGCTGACCAGCGCCGCGCTCGCCAGGGTCGGCCCGGCCGCCGAGGCCCCGGCCCTGCTGACGGCCTCCTGGGAGGCCGCGCTCGCGACGCGCGACCCGCGGGCGCTCGCCTACACCGCCGAGAGCCGCGCGCTGCTCGCCGAGGCGACCTCCCGCGGCGCCTACCACCTCGGCCTCGCCGACGCCCTGCGCGCCCGCACCGGCCATCCCCGGGCGGCGGGCGAGCAGCCCGCGGTGGACGCCCTCGCCGCCCGGATCACCACCGCGGGGCACCTGCGTGCCGACGTCGAGGCGGGTGGGCGGGCCGGGCGGCTGCTCGCGGATCAGCTCCCGGACGCGCCGGGCTCCGGCTCGACGAACGAGACGAGCGCATGACCCACGAGCAGCCGGGCCCGGGCCTCGTCGAGGTCCGCGCGGGGCCCGAAGGCCGCCACGGCCCGCACGCCGCGGTGGGCGCGCAGCGCGGTCCGCAGCGCGTCGAGCAGGCCGAGCCCCGGGAGCTCCAGCCGCAGCGCCCGCGCCATGGGGGTGACGCCGTAGGGCCGCACGGCAGGCAGGTAGTCCAGCGGGCTCGCGTCCGGCGCGTGTCCGTTGAGCCGGACGACGACGTCCTGGCGCGGGATCACGAGCGCCCACTCGGGGCGGCGGTCCGCGGCGACCGGTTCGGCGGTGGCGCCGCGGTGCAGAGTATCGACCATGAACCCAGCACACCTGGCACCGTTGACGTTCCGCTGACGCGCCGGGCTCGGCGCCCGCCGTGCCGTCAGGTGCGCAGGGCGTGCAGCACCATCGACCGCGCCGTGCCGATGAGGTCCTCGATGGGCCCCGACGCCGGGTCCCACCAGTCCACGGTCGAGTTCAGGGCGCCGAGGACGAGCAGGTGCGCCGCCGCCGGATCGAGGCCGGCGCGCAGCTCACCGGCGGCGGCGAGCTCGCCGACGAGGCCGCGCCACACGTCGTGGTAGGCCCCGATCTCGGCCCACGCGCGCCTGCCGACGTGCTCGGGGAGCTGGTTGGCGTTGCGGACGACCGCCTTGGCGTAGTCCGAGAGCTCCAGCTCGTGGCGCAGGTGCGCCTGGACGGCCACCGCGATCCGGGTGGACGGCGCGGCGCCGGACTGCAGCGCATCGAGCGCGTCCGCCACGTGCGAGCGCATCGCGGCCGCACCGATGAGCACGACCTCCTCGATCAGGTCCTCGCGCGACGGGTAGTAGTAGTGGATCGCGGGCATCTCGACGCGCGCCCGCTCGGCGATGTCCGACAACCGCGTCCCGGCGAATCCCTTGTGGCACAGCACCGCAGCCGTGGCGTCGAGGATGCGCTCGCGGGTGCGTACGGACCGCGACCCGGGGACCTCCCCGGGATCGGCGATCTTGTGGGACACGACGGAATCGTAGCCGTCGTGACTGTCAGGACCACGGCGTGTGCCGGATCGGGCGCATGGGCGTTCTGCGGCGGCGGGGGCCGCTGCCCCTATCCTGACCGGTGATCACCCGTCCGACCCGTGCCGTGGCCCACCCGGTCCGGTCCGGAAGCGAGGAGGAGACCGAGCCGTGACCACGCAGTTCGGCCGGTTCCGCCTCGAGCGGCTCCTCGGCCGCGGCGGCATGGGCGAGGTCTACGAGGCCTTCGACACCCGCACCCAGCGCCTGGTCGCCGTCAAGCGGCTGCGCCGCGAGCTGGCCGTCGACGCGGGTTTCCAGGCCCGGTTCCGCCGGGAGTCCGCGCTGGCGGCCCGCATCGGCGCCCCGCACATCGTCCCGGTCCACGACTACGGCGAGATCGACGGCCAGCTGTTCATCGAGATGCAGCTGATCCGCGGCGCCGATCTCGGTGTCCTGCTGCGCGACGGGCCGCTGCCCGCCGCGCGCGCCGTGGAGATCGTGGCGCAGGTCGCCGAGGCGCTCGACGCCGCCCACGCCGAGGGACTCGTCCACCGCGACGTCAAGCCGTCCAACGTCCTCGTCGCGGGCACCGCGAGGGATCACGCCTACCTCGTCGACTTCGGCATCGCACGCGCGGCGCAGCCGGAGGCCACGGCGTTGACGCAGTCCGGTGCCACCGTCGGCACGCTGGACTACATGGCGCCGGAACGGTTCCAGGGAACGGGGGCCGACCACCGCGCCGACGTCTATGCGCTCGCCTGCGTCCTGTTCGAGGCGCTCACCGGCCACAAACCTTTCCCCGCCGACGATCCGCTCGCCGTGATGTACGCCCACCTCCACCGGCCGCCACCGGCGCCGGGCGCGCACCGCGCCGGTCTCCCGCCGGCGCTCGACGAGGTCGTGGCGCGGGGGATGGCCAAGGACCCCGCCCAGCGCTTCCCCTCGGCGGGCGCGCTCGCGGCGGCGGCGCAGGCGGCGGTCGGGGACGCGGCGCCGGCCGCCGACGCGAGCACGGTGGCGGGCCCGGGGTCGGCGGACGCGACGGTCCGGCTCCCTCCGCAGGCCGACCGGACGCGGGTCGCGGGCACCGGCGACACCACCGGCGTCCCCCGCGGGGCCACCCATCCCCACCCGGACGCGGCCGTCGACCCCCTGCCGGGAGCGGCTGCAGGCCCGCGCGCCGCCACCCCGGCACGGCGCCGCCGCCTCGCGGTCGCGGGGTTCGCCGCACTCGCCGCCGCACTCGTCGCGGTCGGCGTGGCGGTGGCCGTGCCACTGCTGGGCACGCAGGCGGACCCGGCCGTGCCGTCCGCCCCGGACACCCCGGGGGCACCCGCGGACCCGCCCGTGCTCACCAGCGCCGGAGCGGCGACGGTCGGATCCGGCACGGTGCGCGCGGACGCCTTCGGCGACGGCGACCTCATCGTCGCGATGACCGTCGACGGCCTCACGCTCGTCGCTCCCGCGACGATGGAGCTCCTCGGGATCGTCGAGGTGCCCGGTGCCTCCGACCAGGCGGTGGTCGTGGCGCCGGACGGGGACTTCGTCGGGGTGAGCACCGCAGCGGGCGCCGCCCTGGTGGACACCCGGTCGGACGCCCGGCTCACCGGGGCGGTGCCGCTGGGTGCGCCCGCGACCGGTCTGGCCGTCCACCCGACGAGCAAGCAGCTGATCGTCGCGACCCAGGAGGGCCTGCGGCTGGTGGACCCGTCGACCGCCGCCGCCGGGAGCGACCTCCTCCCGCTGCCGGGCCAGAAGTTCGGCCTCGCGGCCCTTCCCGGCGGGGACCGCGTCTACGTGGCCGACGCCGACACCAACGAGGTGCTCGCCGTCGACGCGGCCACGGCCGTGATCGTCGCGACCGTCGACGTCACCGCCCCGCACGCGCTCGCGCTGTCACCCGACGGCGGCCGGCTCTACGTCGCGGGTCCCGGCACCGTGCACGTGATCAGCACGGCCGACCACACCGTGACCGCGACCGTGCTCGTCCCCGCGGCGACCGACCGGGCCGATATCGCCGTGTCGCCCGACGGCCGCCACGCGTTCGTCGTCTCCACCGGAGCGATCACGGTCCTCGACACCGCGAGTGCCGCGGTCGTGGCCACGGTCGAGACCGGTCCCGGACGCGATCCCGCCGACGTCGGGGTGACCTCGGGCGGGCTGCTGTTCGTCGGCACCCTGGCCGGCGAGCTGCTGACCTACACGGTCAGCTGACGTCCGTGCAGAGCCGGTGCACCCACGCGAGCTTCCCGACCACCGCAGGCGGCAGGACGAACGGGTAGAGGTCGTCGCGACCCATGCTGCGGTTCACGGCGTTGAGCGCGTAGGTCAGCGGCAGCCACTCGGCGAGGATCCCCTCGAACGGTTCTGCGTCCGCGTCGACGTCGCCCGGGTCCGCGGACAGCGTCGCCTCGGGGCCGTCCACGCGGATGCCGTGCTCGCCCGCGGTCTGCAGGGTGTCGCGGATGTGCAGGTAGTGGGCGAAGGTCTCCGCCCAGTCCTCCCACGGGTGCATGGTGGCGTAGGCGCTGACGTGACGGTCGGGCCAGTCCGCGGGCGGGCCCTGCGCGTAGTGCCGGTCGACGGCGTCGGTGTAGCTCGCCCGCTCGTCGCCGAACAGCTCCCGGAACCGCTCCAGGTGCGCGGTGCCCTCGACCAGCACCGTCCAGTAGTAGTGGCCGGTCTCGTGGCGGAGGTGGCCGAGCATCGTGCGGTAGGGCTCGCCCATCTCCTGACGCACCTGCTCGCGGTGCGGGTCGCCCGCCTCGGCGAGATCGATCGTGACGATCCCGTTCTGGTGGCCGATGACGACGCTGCCGTCCCTGCTGGACAGCAGGTCGTAGGCGAGACCCCCGTCGGTGTCCTCCCAGGAACGCAACGGGAGTCCCAGCTCGGCGAGCTGCGCCACGAGCCGCCGCTTCGCCGCCTCGGTCTCGGCGAACGCGGCCATCGCGTCGGTGTCGGAGTCTGCGGGACGGGTGCGGGTGAGCCGGCACGACAGGCACAGCGTCCCCGGTCGCGGCGGGATCCAGTTGCAGGCCGCGATCCCGGCGTTCGCGCAGCGGGGGAGGTCCGTGGCGGCGACGAGATCGCGCCGGACCGGGTCGTAGCCGAGCTCCTGGCCGCAGCGCAGGCACGCCGAGTTCTCGAAGAAGACCAGCTGGGCGCAGTTCGGGCAGCGGAAGGAACGCACGGCCGTCTCTACCCCGCCCGCCGCTGCCTCACGCGCCGCCGCCTCACGCGGCCGGGTCCGGCACGCGCACGACGTCCACGGCCACCGCGAGGTCGTGGGTGCGCCCCTGGCTGAAGATCACGCCCTTGAGCGGCGCGACGTCGGTGTAGTCGCGTCCCCACGCCGTGGTGACGTAGCGGTCGTCGGCCGGCTGGTCGTTCGTGGGATCGAGGTCGACCCACCCGGCGGGCAGCAGCACCGACACCCAGGCGTGCGTGGCGTCGGCCCCCTCCAGCCGCGGCCTGCCCGGCGGCGGCTCGGTCTCCAGGTAGCCGCTGACGTAGCGCGCGGCGAGCCCGACGGCGCGCAGGCAGCCGATCGCAACGTGCGCGAAGTCCTGGCACACCCCGGCGCGGCGCTCCAGCACCTCCGTGATCGCGGTGCTGACCTCCGTGGCGCCCGGGGTGTAGGCGAAGTCCCGGTGGATGCGCGAGCACAGATCGCGCGCCGCGGCCAGCGCGTCGCGCCCGGGCGGGAAGGACGCCGCCGCGTACTCCGCGAGCGCCGGGGTGGGCGCCACCTGCGGGGACTCCAGCAGGAACTCGACGGCCGAGGTGTCGAGGCGGGCGAGCTCCCCGGCCCGCTCCCACGGCCCCGTCGGGCCCTCGGGGAGGCGCTGCCCGCGCACCCGCACGACGCTGGTCGCGGTGACGGCGAGGCGGCTGTGCGGGGTGAGCACGGAGAACCACGACGTCCGGTTGCCGAAGTAGTCCGTGCGCTCGCGCAGGCCGTGCGGGGCCGGCTCGATGTCCAGCCGCGTGCTCAGGCACTCCTGAACGGGCAGCGGCCGCGGCGCCATGACGGCCTCGCCGAAGCTCGACGACACCCGCGCCGAGTAGGAGTACTCGGTGCGGTGCGTGACGCGGTAGACGGTCATACCAGTCGCAACCCGGGGTTGAGGGGGTGCTGCGGGGGCAGGCGCGTGAAGTGCGCCGCCTCGACGGCGTCCGAGACGCGGTGCAGCAGGTCGACGATCCGGACCAGGAACGCGGCCAGCTCGGCGCGGTCCGCGGAGCCGTCGGTCCCGGTGACCGTCCTCGCCGTGGCGGCGAGATCGGGGACGCGCAGCGCGGACGTCGCCTCCAGCACGATCCGCTCCGGGGCCGTGGGCGCGAGGCCGCGCGGACCGGCGAGCGCGGCGACGTCCTCGGCGAGGCGGTCCAGCTGGTAGCCGACCGAGCGGGGGTTCGCCGGGTCGAGCAGCAGCAGTTCCAGCACGGTGGCGAGATCGGCGTGGGAGCGGTGGCGGCGGCGGTAGGTGATGATGCTCTCGGCGGCGGTGAGCACCGACTCCAGGAGCAGGCTGTCCGTGGCGTCGTCGCGGCGGCGGGTGACCGTCGCCTCCAGCAGCGCGCAGAGCTGAACGGCGCGCTCCACCCGGCGCCCGGCGTCGAGGAAGCGCCAGCCCTGGTCGCGGACCATCGAGTCCGCGGCGAGGCCCCCGAGTGCGAGCAGGCTGGTGAGCACGCGGGCGATCGTGCCGGCGTCGCGGGCGGTGTCGCCCAGCTCGGCGAGGTCGCGCTCCAGGGCGCCCATGACGAGCCAGGTGTCGCCGGAGAGCTGGTCGCGGACCGGGTACGCGGCGTCGCGCAGGCGGCGGAGCGCGAACGCGAGCGTGCCGGGCCGGGTGGCGTCGGCGGTGATCGCGGACAGCTCCGCCCCGACGTCCACGCCGTCGTCGTGGAAGCCCGGCCGGGTGTCGGTGACGTCGGTGAGCGCCCGCAGCAGCGCCCCGACGGCGCCGGCACCGGCGGGGCTGAGATCGCCGGGGAAGGCGTTGCGGCGGTCGCGCACCACCTGCAGCAGCCGCGCCGTGGCCTCGGCGCGCTCGAGGTAGCGGCCCAGCCAGTACAGGTTCTCCGCGGCGCGGGCGGGCAGCGCCGCGTCGGGGACGTCCGGGCCCGGGCCCTGCAGCCAGAACCCGCCGGGGTCCTCCGGCTCGGACGCCACCACCCACACGTCCTTGCTCACCGCGCCGGCCGGGCTCGCGACGAACCCGCCGCCGGGCGGGGTGACGCGGGCCAGGCCACCGGGCATGGCGGCGTAGGAGTCGCCCCGGGCCACGAGGAAGGCGCGCAGCGCGGCCCGGTGCGGGGCGAGCGCCGTGCCGGTGAGCGCCGGGACGGTGGCGAGGTCCAGGCGCTCCTGGCCGACCCATCCGTGCGGTGCGGCCTCGATGCGGGCCCGCAGCTGCTCGCGCTGCGCCGCCGTGAGCTTCCAGCCCAGCAGCGTCGTGGCCCCGCGCTCTCGGGTCGTCGACTTGACCACCAGCTCGTCGAGGTGCGCGAGGACGTGGCGGCGACCCAGGTCGTCCCCGCACCACCAGGTGGGCACCGACGGCATCCGCAGCTCCTGGCCCAGGAGCGCCTCGGCGAGCCGGGGCAGCACGGCGAGCAGCGCCGGGTTCTCCAGCACCCCGCTGCCCAGGGTGTTCGCCAGCGACACCGTGCCGAGCCTGCTCGCCTCGACCAGGCCCGGCACGCCGAGCAGGGACTCCGATCGCAGCTCCAGCGGGTCGCAGAAGGAGCTGTCCACCCGCCGCAGCACCACGTCCACGCGTTCGAGGCGTTCCAGGGAGCGCATCCACAGGTGCCCGTCGCGGACGGTGAGGTCCGCGCCCTCCACCAGCGGGTAGCCCAGGTACGACGCGAGCGACCCGTGCTCGAACGCCGTCTCGCTCCACGGGCCGGGCGTGAGCACGACGATGCGCGGGTCCCCCGCCGCGGTCGGGGCGGCGGCCTGCAGCGCCGAGCGCAGCCCCCGGAAGAAGGGCGCCAGCCGGTGCACCTGCGCGTCGCGGAACATGCTCGGCAGCACCTTCGACACGACGACCCGGTTCGCGAGCGCGTAGCCCGCGCCCGCCGGGGTCTGGGTGCGGTCCGCGAGCGCCCAGCGCCGCCCGGCGGCGTCCCGGGCCAGGTCGACGGCCAGCGTCACGAGCATCGCGCCCGGGGAGCGCACCCCGTCCACCTCGCGCACGAACCCGGGATGGGCGAGCACCATCTCGGGCGGGACGAGCCGGCGCCGCAGCAGCGTGCGGGGACCGTACAGGTCGGCAAGGACGAGGTTCAGCAGCTCCGCACGCTGGACCAGCGCCCCCTCGACCTCCGCCCACTCGGCGCTGCCCAGGAGCACCGGCACCGGGTCCAGCCGCCACGCCACGCCGGGGGCCGCCGAGTCCGGGCCCACCCGGTAGGCGACGCCGTCGTCCGCGAGCAGCCGTGCCGCCTCGCCGCGGCGGCGGTGGAGCTCCGCGTGCCCCATCTCGTCGAGCACCCGGCCCAGGCGGGCCCACTGCTCGCGGACCCGGCCGTCCCCGTCGACGAGCTCGTCGTGCACGCCGGGCAGGGCGCGGTAGCCGTCGAGCAGGCGGGGGGAGCGGGTGGGCGCCTCGGGATCCGAGGCGACCGTCACGTCCGTCACGACATCCCGGGCAGGCAGCGCCGCAGATCCACGGTGTGAGGGTACTCGTCGCCCAGCTGCGGCCCCGGCACCGTGACCCCGTCGAGATCGACGGCGCCCGGCGTGTGGCCGAGCGGGGAGAAGCGGCTCGCCCGGCGCGCCTGCGCCTCGCCCGCGTTCACCGGGAAGCGCTCGTAGCTGCGCCCGCCCGGATGGCTCACGTGGTACGTGCAGCCCCCGAGCGAGCGGGAGTTCCAGCGGTCCAGGACGTCGAACACCAGCGGGGCGTGCACGCCGATCGTCGGGTGCAGTGCCGAGTGCGGCTGCCACGCCCGGTAGCGCACGCCGCCGACCAGCTCGCCGGGCGTGCCGGTGGGCTTCAGCGGCACCTCGACGCCGTTGCACGCGACGAGATGGCGCCCGTCCACCACCCCGGTGGCGCGCACCTGCAGCCGCTCCACCGACGAGTCGACGTAGCGGGCGGGCGCGGTGGCGCCGACCTCCTCGCCGAGCACGGGCCACGGCTCGATCGCCGTGCGCAGCTCCAGGTTCACACCGCCGACCTGGACCTGCCCGATCAGCGGGAACCGGAACTCCAGGAACGGCGCGAGCCACGCGTCGGCGAACGCGAACCCGTGCGCGCGCAGGTCCGCCGCGACCTCGGCGACGTCCGCGGCGACGTAGGCGGGCAGCAGGAACCGGTCGTGCAGCCGCGTGCCCCAGCGGACGAGCGGGCGGGCGTAGGGCTCCTCCCAGAAGCGGGCCACCAGCGCGCGCACCAGCAGCGACTGCACCAGAGCCATCCGCGCGTGCGGCGGCATCTCGAACGCCCGCAGCTCCAGGATCCCCAGCCGCCCGCGCTCGGCGCCGGGGGAGAAGAGCTTGTCGATGCAGAACTCGGCGCGGTGGGTGTTGCCCGTGATGTCGACGAGCAGGTGGCGCAGCAGACGGTCGCCCAGCCACGGCGGCGGGTCGCCGTGCTCGGCCTGCCAGCGCTCCAGCTCGGCGAAGGCGATCTCCAGCTCGTAGAGCTGCTGGTCGCGGCCCTCGTCCACGCGCGGGGACTGGCTGGTCGGCCCGACGAAGCGGCCCGAGAACAGGTAGGACAGCGAGGGGTGGTGCTGCCAGTAGGTGATCATGCTGCGCAGCAGGTCCGGGCGGCGCAGCAGGGGGCTCTGCGCCGGGCTCGATCCGCCGAGGGTGACGTGGTTGCCACCGCCGGTGCCGGTGTGGCTGCCGTCCAGGTCGAACTTCTCCGTCGCGAGCCCCACCTGGCGGGCCTGCTCGGAGAGGCCGGTGGTGACGTCCACCAGCTCGGCCCACGAACCCGAGGGGTGCACGTTGACCTCGATGACGCCCGGGTCCGCGCCCACGACGAGCCGCTGCAGCCGGTGGTCGCCCGGCGGGGCGTACCCCTCGACGACGACGGGCGTGCCGTGCTCGGCGACGACGTCGTGCAGCACCGCGAGGAGCTCCACGGCCCGCTCGGCGTGCGTGAGCGGGGGGAGGAAGACGTGCAGGCGGCCGTCGCGGACCTGCACGCAGAGCGCCGTGGGGGGCGCCTTCTCCGGCGGCGTGACGCGGGCGGGGAGGGGGGTGGCCGGGGCCGGGGGTTTCGCAGCAGGGTGGCTTTGCTCCGGTCCTACCGGAGTAAAGCCACCCTGCTGCGGCGAACCCGGCCCCGAACCCGGCGGCGAACCCGGCGGCGAACCCGGCGGCGAACCCGGCCCCGAACCCGAACCGACCCCCCACTCCGCCGGCACGGGCAGCGGCGCGCGCGGATCGAACGGGGAGCGCTCCGGTTCCGGTGGCGCCGGCGCCCACGTCATCGACGACAGCGGCAGCCGCAAGCCCATCGGCGAGTCCCCGGGCCGCAGCATGAGGTGCTTGCGCCGCAGCTGCCAGCGCACTGTCCCCCAGCCGGGGCCGTCGGGCAGCGGGTGGACGAACACCGTCCAGCCGGTGGGCTCGCCGCGGTCGGCGTCCAGCTCGGCGACGATCCGGGCGCGTGCGTCGGGGTCGGCGAGAGCGGGGTCGGTGGGATCGAGGTCCGCGGCGGGCGGGGGTCCGTCGGGCAGCAGGGCCTCGGCGGCGAGCCGGTCCAGCGGGTCCTCGTAGGCGGGCTGATAGAGCTCCTCGGGCACGCCGAGCCGCGCCGCCAGCGCGACGAGCAGCGTGTGGGCCTGCGCGGCGGTCGCGGTACCGGGCGTCCACGGATCGGCCAGCAGCGACGACGTGGGCCACAGCGGCACCCCGTCGGGGCGCCACAGCAGGCGCATCTCCCAGCGCGGCAGCGGCTCGCCCGGATACCACTTGCCCTGCCCCACCTGCAGCAGCCCGCCGGGGGCGAACCGGGTCGCGAGCCGCTGCGCGAGCTGCCAGGCCAGCTCCCGCTTGCCCGGCCCGTCCGGGGCGACCGTCCACTGCGGGGACTCCATGTCGTCCGCCGCGACGAAGGTGGGCTCCCCGCCGTGGGTGAGCCGGACGTCGCCCGCGGCCAGGCGGGCGTCGACCGCGCGACCGAGCGCGTCGATCGCGGCCCACTGCCCGTCGGTGTAGGGCAGCGTGACGCGGGGGCTCTCCTGCACCCGGTGCACGCGGTTGACGTGGTGGAACGTGACCTCCGCCGGTTCGAGAGCGCCGGCGACGGGTGCGGCACCCGACGGCTCCGGGGTGCACGCGAGCGGGATGTGGCCCTCCCCGGCGTAGAGCCCGGACGTGGGGTCGAGCCCCACCCAGCCCGCGCCGGGCAGGAACACCTCGGTCCAGGCGTGCAGGTCGGTGAAGTCCTGCTCGGGCCCGGCGGGGCCGGTCAGGGGCACCTCGTCCGCCGTGAGCTGCACGAGGTAGCCGGAGACGAACCGGGCGGCCAGGCCCATCTCGCGCAGGATCGCCACGAGCAGCCAGGCGCTGTCGCGGCAGGAGCCGCGGCGCAGCCGCAGGGTCTCCTCCGGGCTCTGCACACCCGGCTCCATGCGCACGAGGTAGGAGATGTCGCGCTGCAGGCGCTGGTTGAGCCCGACGAGCAGGTCGTTGACCGCCATCCCTTCGGTGCCCTCGCCGGGGACCTCGACGCCGGCCAGCCACTCCCGCAGCAGCGGCCCCGGCTCGCCACGCACCAGGTAGGGCGCCAGGTCGCGGGCGGTGCCCTCGTCGTAGGCGAACGGGTAGCGCTCGGCGGACTCCTCGACGAAGAAGTCGAACGGGTTGATCACCGTCAGGTCCGCGACGAGGTCGACGGTGATCGTCAGGTGGTCGGTGGGCTCGGGGAACACCAGCCGGGCGAGGTGGTTGCCGAACGGGTCGAGCTGCCAGTTGAGGAAGTGTCCCGACGGCTCGACCTTCAGCGAGTAGGACGTGACCGGGGTGCGCGAGTGCGGCGCGGGGCGCAGCCGCACCACGTGGGGGGCGAGCTTCACCCGCCGGTCGAAGCGGTACTCGGTGCGGTGCTCCACCGCGACGTGCACGGCCATCTACGACGCCCGCGCGGCCGGCCCGCCTGCGGGCACCGCCGCGGCTTCCGGTTCGCGGTCGACGACCGGCGTGGGCTCGACGACCCGGAACCAGGTCGCGGCGAGCGCGTCGTGCAGCACCCCGATGCCGAGCTGCAGCTCGTCCACCAGCGCGTGCAGCGCGCTGGGGGAGATGTCCTCGTCGATCTCCAGCGCGAGCAGCAGGCGGCGCACCGTGGCGCACGCCGCGAGCGGTGTCGCGGCCTGCGGCAGCTGGGGCAGCGCCCGGGCCGCCGAGCTCAGGCAGTACTCGACCGAGCGCGGGAACCGCGGATCCTGCAGCAGGAACCGCAGCGCGGCAGGCCCGGACATCCCGGCGCCGACGCTGCGCCGGAACATCTGGTGCGCCGAGAGCGACTTGAGCACGCTCATCCAGGTGACGTCGCCGTACGCGGCGTTCCCGCCCCCGCCGACCAGCACCCCGGCCTGGACGTCGAGGACGCGGGTGGTCATGTCGGCGCGTTCCAGGTAGCGGCCGAGCAGCAGGAAGGCGTAGGCGTCGTCGTCGCACATGGTCCCGGCGAGCGAGCCGGTGAGCCGCTGGCAGCCGCCCGCCACCTGGTCGATCCACCCGGCCCGGGTGCGCCGGTCCGCGGCGAGCGCCGCCGCGGCGCCGACCCGCGCGTGCAGGTCGTTGGCGATCTCCCAGCAGGGATCGGGCAGCAGCACCCGCACGACGCGCAGGTTCGCCCGCGCCCGCGCGATGCTCGCCACGACCGAACCAGGGTTGGCCGGGTCCGCGGTGAGGAACCCGACGACGTCCTCCTCGGTGGGCACGTCGAGCCCGAGGACGTCCTCGCCGTGTCCCGCGACGGCGAGCAGCGGGTGCCAGCCCACCCCGGCCGCGCGCGGCAGGTCCAGCATCAGCTCGGTGTGGACGGCGACCATCCGTGCGGTCGCCTCGGCCCGCTCCAGGTAGCGGCCCGCCCAGTACAGCGCCTCCGCATGGCGCGAGAGCAGCACGACTCGTCTCCCTCCTACCGGGCGGGCCCGGTCACGTCCGGGTCGACGACCCAGGTGTCCTTGCTGCCGCCGCCCTGCGAGCTGTTGACCACGAGCGAGCCCTCGGTCAGCGCCACCCGGGTGAGCCCGCCCTGCGTCACGTACGGGCGCAGGCCCGACAGCACGAAGGGCCGCAGGTCCAGGTGGCGCGGGGCGACCGACGAGCCGCACAGCGTCGGCGCGGTCGAGAGCGCGAGCACGGGCTGGGCGACGAAGTTGCGCGGATCGGCCTCGATCCGGGCCCGGACCAGCTCGCGCTCCGCGGCCGTCGCGTGCGGGCCGACGAACACCCCGTAGCCGCCGGACTCCGCGGCGGGCTTCACCACCAGTTCGTCGAGGTGGGCCAGCACGTGGCTGCGGTGTGCCGGGTCGTGGCACAGCCACGTCGGCACGTTCGCGATCGAGGGCTCCTCGCCGAGGTAGTAGCGAACGATGTCGGGCACGTAGGCGTAGAGGACCTTGTCGTCGGCGACACCGCAGCCGGGGGCGTTGGCGATGGCGACGTTCCCCGCCCGCCAGGCGCGCATGAGCCCGGGCACGCCGAGCAGCGAGTCCGGCCGGAACACCTCCGGGTCCAGCCACAGGTCGTCCACGCGCCGGTAGAGGACGTCGATGCGCACCGGCCCGCCGATCGTGAGCAGCTGGACGCGGTCGTCGGCGTCCACGGCGAGATCGCCGCCCTCGACGAGGTGCGCGCCCATCCGGCGGGCGAGGAAGGCGTGCTCGAAGTAGGCGGAGTTGTGCACGCCCGGCGTCAGCACGGCGATCGTGGGGTCCCCGGCCGCGGAGAGGTCGGTGAGCATCTCCTGCAGCCGGTTCGGGTAGCTGTCGACCGGGTGGATGTCGAGGTCGCGGAACAGGTCCGCGAACACCCGCTTCGTGACCATCCGGTTCTCCAGCATGTAGGACACCCCGGATGGCACCCGCAGGTTGTCCTCCAGCACGTACACCGTGCCGTCGGCGTCGCGGACGAGGTCGCTGCCGCAGATGTGTGCCCACACCCCGTGCGCCGGGCGCACCCCCTGGCACTCGCGGCGGTACCCGGCGCTGCCGGCGACGACCTCAAGGGGCACCACCCCGTCGCGCACGATCCGGGCCTGCTCGGGCGGGCCTGCGTACACGTCGTCGACGAACATGTTGAGGGCGGTGAGCCGCTGCACCAGCCCGTCGGAGATGCGCGCCCACTCGGCCGTCGAGATCACCCGGGGGATGACGTCGAACGGCCAGGCCCGGTCGGTGGCCCCCGTCTCCCCTGTGTCCCCGGTGTACACGGTGAACGTGATCCCCATGGCCCTGATCGCCAGCTCCGCGGCCCGCTGGCGCTCCACGAGCCCCTCGCCCAGCGCGGCGAGATGGCGGACGACGCCCGCCGCGGCATCGCGCGGACGGCCGCCGTCGAGCATCTCGTCGTGGAACCCGGGGCTCGCGTAGGTGTCCCACCCGATCGTCGTGCCGCCCATGCGCACCTCCCCGCCCAGCTTCGAACCGGCAGGTGACGTCGGCGTGACACGCAGGTCAACGACCTGGGTGCCGTCCCCTGAGGAACGGGCGGGGGCTCCGCGGGACGCGGTGGTGGGCCGGGGCACGCGGTCACCGCACGCGCTCCTGAGGCGCCGGTCACACTGCGTGACCGGCGACACGGATCACCCGGCGCGCTGCTCCGACCGCACGGACATGACACAGTTCTCGGAGTCGGCGTCGTAGGAATGCAGGTACAGGGAGCGCCACTCGGGCCGGCCCGAGGCCGAGACCTTGAACAACGCCCGCAGCTCGGCGTGTGGCTCGTCCTCGGCGATCTGGCGGTAGCAGGCCTCGCAGAGCTTGATCATGGTTCGCTCTCCCGGGGACACGGTGATGTCGGGTGGAGGCGACGCTGGCACCGCGTTTACTGTACGTCACGACCCGGGTGCAGACCGAGCCCGTGTGGCCGGTCCTACAGGGCTAATGTCGCGTCGTGCCCGTCACAGTCGCGCTGCTCGGCACCGGGATCATGGGTGCCGGCATGGCTCGCAACGTCCTCGCCGCAGGCCTGCCCCTGCGCGTCTGGAACCGCACGGCGGAGAAGGCGGCCCCGCTCGGGGCCGCGGGTGCCACCGTCGCGGCGACGCCGGCGGATGCCGTCCGGGACGCGGACGTCGTCGTCACGATGCTCGGCGACGCCGGGCACGTCGTCGCCGTCATGGAGCAGGCGGCCGGCGGGCTCTCGCCCGGGCAGGTCTGGGCGCAGTGCACCACCGTCGGCGTCGGGCCGCATGCCGAGATCGTCGCCCTCGCCGCGCGCCACGGCCTCCTGCTCGTCGACGCCCCCGTCGTCGGCACGCGGGCCCCGGCGGAGCAGGGGCGCCTGCTCGTCCTCGCGGCGGGGCCGCCGCAGGCGCGCGCGGCCGTCCAGCCGGTGTTCGACGCGGTCGGCCGCGCCACGAACTGGCTCGCCGACGACGCGGGCGGCGCCGCCGCGAGCCGCCTCAAGCTCGTCGTCAACAGCTGGGTCCTCGCGCTCACCGCCGGGGTGGGGGAGGCGCTCGCGCTGGCCGACGGCCTCGGCGTGGACCCGCAGGCGTTCCTCGACGCCGTCGGCGGCGGCCCGCTGGACCTGCCCTACCTGCAGGTCAAGGCGGCGGCGATCCGGGAGCGCGACTGGACGCCCAGCTTCTCCGCCGCGAACGCCGCGAAGGACGCCGGGCTGATCGTGGCGGCCGCGGAGGAGGCGAACGTGCGCCTGGACGTCGCCGCGGCCGCCGGGCAGCGCTACCGGCGCACGGTGGAGCTCGGCCACGGCGAGGACGACATGGCTGCGAACTACCTCGCGAGCACCTGACGCCACTTGCGTGCGCCGGGTGCGGAAGTGACGATCGGGTAACCCGCACACCAGGAGGCGACGATGCCGCCGACGCACGAGGTCACCAACCAGGTCCCGTCGCTGTTCGACCAGGACGGCCATGACCTCGCCGAGGACCCCGCGCTGTTGGAGGGGCTGCGCCGCGAGGGCGCGGGCTGGGCCGAGGACGAGCTGCACGCGCTGGGCCGGATCGGGGGCAGCGCCCGGGTGCAGGACTGGGCGCGGCTGGTCGACGTCCATCCCCCGGTGCTGCGCACCCACGACCGCTACGGCCACCGCATCGACGAGGTGGAGTTCCACCCGCACTGGCACGACCTCATGAGCGTCGCCGTCTCCCGAGGCCTGCATGCCGCACCCTGGGCGGAGGCGCGGCCGGGTGCGCATGTCGCCCGCGCGGCGAAGATGTACGTCTGGGGTCAGACGGACGCCGGGCACCTGTGCCCGATCTCGATGACGTACGCGTCGGTCCCGGCGCTGCGCGCGGAACCGTCGCTCGCGCGCATCTACGAGCCGCTGCTCGCCGCATCCCTCTACGACCCGGAGTTGCGCGTGCCCACCGGCAAGCGCGGCCTGATCGCGGGCATGTCGATGACGGAGAAGCAGGGCGGCTCCGACGTGCGGGCCAACACCACCCGGGCCGTGCCCTCCGCGGACGGCAGCTACGTGATCACGGGGCACAAGTGGTTCACCTCGGCCCCGATGTCGGACGTGTTCCTGACGCTCGCGCAGGCGCCCGCCGGTCTCACCTGCTTCCTGCTGCCCCGCGTGCTGCCCGACGGCAGCCGCAACGCGCTGCGTCTGCAGCGGCTCAAGGACAAGCTCGGCAACCGCTCCAACGCCTCGTCGGAGATCGAGTACGACGGCGCGACCGGGTGGCGGGTCGGGGAGGAGGGCCGCGGCGTCCCGACGATCATCCAGATGGTCAACCTCACCCGCCTGGACTGCGCGCTGATCTCGGCGTCGATGATGCGCCACGGCGTCCGCCAGGCGCTGCACCACGCGCGGCACCGGCGCACGTTCGGCGCAGCCCTGGTCGACCAGCCGCTCATGCGCAACGTCCTCACCGACCTCGCCGTCGAGGCCGAGGCGGCGTCGGTCGTCGTGCTCCGGCTCGCCGGCGCCGTGGACCGTGCGGTGCGCGGCGACGAGGCGGAGGGGCACCTGCGCCGTCTCGGGCTCGCCGTCACCAAGTACTGGGTGTGCAAGCGCGCACCCGCCCACGTCGCCGAGGCCCTGGAGTGCCTGGGCGGCAACGGCTACGTCGAGGAGTCGGGGATGCCGCGGCTCTACCGGGAGTCGCCGCTACCGTCGATCTGGGAGGGCTCGGGCAACGTCGCCGCCCTGGACGGCCTGCGCGCGCTCGGGAACGCGGACGCGGTCGAGGCGTTCCTCGGTGAGATCGACCTCGCCGCCGGGGAGGACCGGCGCCTCGACGAGGCGGTGGGCCGGCTGCGCAAGGAGCTCGCCGATCTCGGCGACGCCGCGGACGTGCAGTTCCGGGCGCGCCGGCTCGTCGAGACGATGGCGCTGGTGCTGCAGGGCGCGCTGCTCGTCCGGTACGGCGACGCGGCGGTGGCGGACGCGTTCTGCGCCTCGCGGCTGGACCGGGACTGGGGGGTCGCGTTCGGCACGCTGCCGTCGGGGGTGGACACGGCGGCGGTCCTCGCCCGCGCCGGGGTGTGACGGTCGCCTGATCGCCTGATCGCCTGATCGCCGGACGGCCGGGCGCGGCGGCCTCCCGCGCCCTATCGTGGATCGGGGCGGCGGTGGAGGGGCGACGTGGTGCGGACGGCGTGGATCGCGGGTGTGCTCGTGCTGCTGCTCGCCGGGTGGCCCTCGGCCGCGTCGGCGGAGACCCCGGCACCGGCGGCGCAGCCGCAGTGCCAGTCGCTGGAGAACTGCTACTCCTACGGCGGGATGCGCGAGTTCCTCGGCCAGGTGCAGGGCCTGATCGCGGGCTTCGCCGGCACCGAGTACGGCACCCTGCCGGAGCCGGCCTTCCGCTACGTCCCCGCGGGGACGGTCGTCCGCGTGACGTGCGGCGGCGTCGCGGACTCCACGGCGTTCTTCTACTGCGGCCTCGACGACACGATCTACGTCGGCCAGGACCAGCTCTACGACTTCTACCGGCGCACCGGCGACGGCGGCGCGGCCTTCGCGGTCGCCCACGAGTGGGGTCACTACCTGCAGGACAGGGCCGGGGTGCTGCGTGCGGCCACGGGCCAGGTGGGCCGCATCCAGTCGGAGAACCAGGCGGACTGCATCGGCGGGGCGTTCCTCGGACACGCCCGCGACCGCGGCATCCTCGAACCGGACGACTACGACGACATCGGGGCGATCCTGCCGCTCATCGCGTCCGCGGAGTCCGACATGAACCGCGACCACGGGACCGTGCAGGAGCGCGCCCAGGCCGTGCAGTACGGCTTCGACCGCGGCCTGTCCGGGTGCAGCGG
>NZ_JBFWVQ010000072.1:0-30365 GCF_050246655.1 Pseudonocardia sp. | reverse complement strand
CAGACGGACGCGACGTTCCTCATCGTCACCCACGACATCAACTCGGCGCAGACGGTGCCGGACAACATCGGCCTGCTCTACCGCAAGCACCTGGCGATGTTCGGCCCGCGCGAGGTGCTGCTGACCAGCGACGAACCGGTGGTGGCGCAGTTCCTCAACGGCCGCCGCCAGGGCCCGATCGGCATGTCGGAGGAGAAGGACGCCGCGCAGGCGGCCCGGGAGATGGCCGAGGCCGACGGGGAGCTGGAGGGCCTGCCCCCGATGAAACCGCAGCTCGTGGCGTCACCGGGGCTGCCGGTGCGCCAGGCCGTGGCGCGCCGCGAGGCGCGGGTGCGGGCGATGATGCGCACCTTGCCGCCCGCGGCGCAGCGCGCGATCCGCGAGTCGCCGGGCGGACTGCACGACCGTGACGACGAGACCCGGCGCTTCCCCGTGGTGCGGCCCGACTGATGGCGGGCGCACCCGATCTCCTAACCCGGGCGCTCTCGCCCGTCGGACGGCTGTTCGCGCTCGGGCTCGACGTCCTGCGGCTCACCGTCAAGCCCCCGCTCCAGGTGCGCGAGTACATCGAGCAGACCTGGTTCGTCACCAAGGTCTCCGCGCTGCCGACGGCGCTGTTCACGATCCCGTTCGGCGCGACGATCGCGCTGCTGCTCGCCGAGCTCACCCGCCAGTTCGGCGCGCAGAGCCAGACCGGTGCGGGCTCGGTGCTCGCGATCGTCCAGCAGGCCGCGCCGATCGTCACCGCGCTGCTGATCTCCGGTGCCGGCGGCTCCGCCGTCTGCGCCGACCTCGGCGCGCGGACGATCCGCGAGGAGATCGCGGCGATGGAGGTCCTCGGCATCTCGCCGGTGCAGCGCCTCGTCGTCCCCCGGGTCTGGGCGATGGCCACCACCGCGCTCGTGCTCAACGGCCTGGCGACGGTCGTCGGCGTCGGCGGCGGCTACTTCTTCAACGTCATCGTCCAGGGCGGGACGCCGGGGGCCTACATCGCGGCGTTCAGCTCGATCGCGCAGGTCTCCGACATCGTCGTGAGCGAGGTCAAGGCGTTCCTGTTCGGCTTCACCGCCGGCGTGGTGGCCGCCTACCGGGGGCTCAACCCGCCGCCCGGGCCGAAGGGCGTCGGCGACGCGGTGAACCAGGCCGTCGTCATCTCGTTCGTGCTGGTCTTCCTGATCAACCTGGTGCTCACCGCCCTCTACCTCGAGCTCGTCCCGCCGAAGGGATCGTGAGCATGGCCCTCACCGGACCATTGCGCCGGGCAGCAGACCGCCCCGCCGAGATCCTCGCCGAGCTGGGCGACCAGCTCTCGCTCTACGCGCGGGCGGTCGCGTGGATCCCGCGCACCCTCGCCCGCTACAAGAAGGAGGTCGCGCGCCTGCTCGCCGAGGTCAGCTTCGGCACCGGCGCGCTGATCGTCATCCTCGGCACGGCAGGGGTCATGGCGTCGCTGTCGCTGTTCGTCGGCAGCCTCGTCGGGCTGCAGGGCTTCCGGGCGCTGGACTCGCTGGGCGTCGAGGCGCTCACCGGCTTCATCACCGCCTACTTCAACACCCGCGACATCGCCCCGCTCGTGGCCGCCGCAGCCCTGACGGCGACGCTCGGCGCGGGCTTCACCGCCCAGCTCGGCGCGATGCGCATCTCCGAGGAGATCGATGCGCTGGAGGTGATGGCGGTGCCGAGCGTGCCGTACCTCATCACCACCCGCGTGATCGCAGGCGTCATCGCGATCATCCCGATGTACACGATCGGGCTGCTGATGAGCTTCGTCGCGTCGCGGCTCAACGTCACCCTGATCAACGGCCTGCCCGGCGGCACGTACGACCACTACTTCGACCTGTTCCTGCCGGTCAGCGACGTTCTGTACAGCTTCCTCAAGGTCATCGTCTTCGCGTTCGTGATCATTCTGATCCACTGCCACTACGGCTACCGGGCCCGCGGCGGGCCCGCCGGCGTCGGCGTCGCCGTCGGCCGGTCCGTGCGGCTGTCGATCGTGGCGACGGCGATCCTGGACTTCTTCCTCACCTTGCTGATCTTCGGGACGTCGACGTCGGTGCGGGTGGCCTGATGGGTGCGGGGACGAAGCGGACCCTGCAGGGCGCGGCGCTCGTCGCGGTGATCGTGGCGCTCGTCGCCGCCACGATCGCGAGCTACCGGGGGGCGTTCGACGACTCCGTGCCGGTGACGCTCGCGGCGGACCGCGCGGGCAGCCAGCTCAACCCCCGATCGGACGTGACCGTGCGCGGCCTGATCGTCGGGCGCGTCGACACGATCACCACGACCGGTGCCGAGGACGGCGCGCGGATCCGGCTGCTCCTGGAGCCCCGCTACGTCGACCAGATCCCCGCGGACGTCTCGGCGCGGATCCTGCCCAAGACGCTCTTCGGCGAGAAGTTCGTCGAGCTCGTCTTCCCACCGGGCACCACGCCCGAGACGGTCACGCGGCCGATCGCCGCGGGCGACGTCATCCGCACCGACACCAGCCCGGAGGCGGTCGAGCTGCAGACCGCCCTGGACAGCCTGCTGCCGCTGCTGCAGACCGTCGAGCCGCAGAAGCTCGCGACGACGCTCAGCTCTGTGTCGATGGCGCTGGAGGGCCGCGGGACGCAGGTCGGCGAGACGATCGTGAACCTGCAGGGGCTCGTCCACGAGTTCAACGACGCGGGGCTCGCGAACCTGCAGGCCGACATCTCCGAGCTGGCCGACCTCTCCGGGAACCTCGCCGACGCCGCCCCGGACCTGCTCGACGCCGCGGACGCCTTCGCCACGACCGGCCGCACCGTCGTCGAGAAGCGCGACGACCTGCACGACTTCACCGCGGGCCTCACCGGCGGTGCGGACGACCTGCGCGAGTTCCTCGACGACAACGGCGAGAACATCATCAGCCTCGCCGACTCGGCCGAGCCGACACTCGCGAGCCTCGCCCGGTACTCACCGGAGTTCCCGTGCCTGTTCGCCTACCTCGCCCGCGGCGTCGACCAGATCAACAACGCGATGCGACCCGGCTCGGACCACCCCGGCGTCCACATCACGGCCGAGCTGGTCGTGAACCGCGGCAGCTACGTGCCCGACCGGGACGAGCCCCGCTACGCCGACGACCGGGGGCCGCGCTGCTACCCGCAGGTGGTCGACCAGTTCCAGTACCCGCCGGACGGCCCGATGCGCGACGGCTCGCTGCACCCGAAGGCGCTGCCGGACCAGCCGATGGGTGACCCCGCCGACTACGGCGTCGAGACCTACGGCACCTGGGACGGCACCAACTCGTTCTGCGACCCGGACGTCTACGCCGATGCGGCCGCCGTGCCGCCCGCGATCTGCGCCGGGTCCAGCGGCGCGATGGGGATCGTCAACTCCGCGAGCGAGCAGCAGATGGTCGCCGAGCTGCTCGGGCTGGCCACGGCGAGCTCGCCTGCCGAGGTCCCCGGCTGGAGCACGGTGCTCGTCGGGCCGCTCCTGCGGGGCAGCGAGGTGAGCTTCACGTGAGCCGGATCCCGCTCGTCCCGCTCGCGAAATTCCTGGCCCTCGCGCTGGTCGTCGCGGTGGGCACCACCGCGCTGGGGCTGACGATCGCGAACTCCCAGGGCGGGCGGACGCAGGAGTACCGGGCGCGCTTCACCGACGCCGGCGGCCTGCTGCGCGGCGACGACGTCCGTATCGCCGGGGTCATCGTCGGCCGCGTGACGGACGTCGCGATCGTCGAGCGCAACCAGGCCGAGGTGACGTTCACGGTCGGCGACGGCACGCCGGTCCCCGCCTCGGCGGAGGCGGCGATCTACTACCGCAACCTCATCGGGCAGCGCTACCTGCAGCTCGAGACCGGAGCCGGCTCGCTGGGGGAGCACCTGGCGCCCGGCGCGACCATCCCCGTCGAGCGCACGCGGGGCCCGCTCAACCTCACGGTACTGTTCAACGGCTTCAAGCCGCTGTTCACCGCGCTGGACCCCGAGCAGGTCAACCAGCTCTCCTTCGAGATCGTCCAGACGCTGCAGGGGCAGGGCGGCACCGTCCGCAGCCTGCTCGCCAGCACGTCGTCGCTCACGAACACGGTGGCCGAGCGCGACGAGGTGGTCGGCCAGGTCGTCGACGACCTCGACGTCGTCCTGCGGACGCTCAACGCGGGAGACGAGCGCGTCGGGGAGCTGGTGGCGTCGATGCAGGCGCTGGTGTCCGGACTGAACGCCGACCGCGAGCCGATCGGGGACGCGATCGTCTCGGTGGACCGGCTCGCGCGCACCACCGCGGGCTTCCTCGACGAGGCCCGGCCCCCGCTGAAGGACGACATCGCCGCGCTGGGCAGGCTCTCGGACAACCTCGAGCGCAACGACGAGGTGCTCGACGAGTTCCTGCGGATCCTGCCGCAGAAGCTGAACACGATGTCGCGGGCGGGCAGCTACGCGAGCTGGTTCAACTTCTACCTCTGCGGTCTGGAGGGGCTGAACCTGCGCTACACGCCTCCCGTTCCCGGCCTGCCGCCGCCCCTGGACCAGTCGCAGACGATCTCCGGACTGGAGACCCTGACCGTGCCCGTCGGCGACCCCAACCGCTGCGGCCCCGACCCCGACCAGGACGGCATCACCGACGTCGAGGACCTCCCGCGCTGGGGATCGACCTCCACCGCCCCGCTGGACCCGTTCGCCGGCCTGGCCGCACGCGACACCGCGGATCTCGACCTCCCCCTGGTGGTGGGTGGCTGATGCGGTCCTTCTCCAGCCGCAACCCCGTCCCGATCGCGGTGATCGGCATCCTCGCGATCCTCGCGGTCACCGTCGGCGCGTTCAGCTACGACCGCGTGTTCGGGCGCGGCACCGGCTACCAGGCGGAGTTCCGGGAGGCCGCGGGGCTCGCCGCGGACGACATCGTGACGATCGCGGGCGTCGAGGCGGGCCGGGTGCGGTCGGTGGAGCTCGCGGGCGACCGGGTGCTGGTCTCGTTCGACGTGCAGGACGCCTACGTCGGCGATCTCACCAGCGCGTCGATCGAGGTGCGCACGATCCTCGGCGCGAAGAACCTCGCGCTCGATCCCCGTGGCGACACGCCGCTGGAGCCGGGCGCCACCATCCCGCTGGACCGCACGTTCGCCCCCTTCGACGTCCTGGACGCGTTCAACGGCCTGTCCGCGACGATCGACCAGATCGACACCGAGCAGGTCGCGGCGGGCCTCACGACGCTGGCCGACACGTTCCGCGACACCTCGCCCGAGGTCCGCGGCGCGCTGGACGGGCTCTCCCGACTGTCGCGGACGGTCGCGAGCCGCGACGACGAGATCCGCAGCCTGCTCGCCGGGACCCGGGAGCTCGCGTCGCAGCTGAACGGCCGCAACGACGAGATCGTCACGCTGCTGCGCGACGGCAACTCGCTGCTCGCCGAGCTGCAGCGGCGCCGCGACGCCATCGAGGACCTGCTCGAGAGCACGATCGCGGTCTCGCAGCAGCTCCGCGGCCTCGTCGACGACAACTCCGCGCAGCTGACCCCGACCCTGGAGTCGCTGGACCACGTGACCCAGGTACTCGAACGCAACCGCCGCGAGCTGGAGGAGGGCCTGAAGTTGCAGGCCGTGTTCATCCGCCTGTTCACGAACGCCACCGGCAACGGGCGCTGGTTCGACAACTGCACGTCGATCCAGCTCGGCGCCGGGCCCGTGCTGGTCGGGTGCTGACGATGGGCCATCCCGCGAGCTCCCCCCGGTGGTTCCGGATCGCGGCGGTCGTCGCGGTCGTGGCGGTGCTCGCCTCCCTCGCCGCCGCCTACACGCTGAGCCGCACGAGCCGCACCGTCACGGCCTACTTCACCTCCGCCGAGGGCGTGTTCCCCGACAACTCGGTGCGCGTGCTCGGCGTCGAAGTCGGCACGATCACCTCGGTCGAACCGGCGGGCACCCGGGTCAGGGTCGAGATGGAGATCACCGACGACGACCTGGTGCTCCCCGCGGACGTCTCGGCCGTCGTCATCTCCCCGAGCGTCGTCACCGGCCGCTACATCCAGTTCACGCCCACCTACTCCGGTGGGCCCGTGCTGCCCGACGGCGCCGTCATCCCCGTCGAGCGCACCGCGGTGCCGCTGGGCGTCGACGACCTGGCCCGCACGGCGACCGCACTCGCCACGGCGCTCGGCCCCGAGGGGGCCAACCGGAACGGGGCGCTCGCCGACCTCGTCGACGTCGGCGCGCGCAACCTCGACGGCAACGGCGAGGCGTTCAACTCGGCCGTCCGTGACCTGGGCGAGCTCTCCGGGACCCTCGCCGACTCCCGCGAGGAGCTCTTCGGCACCGTCACCGAGCTGCAGTTGTTCGTCTCCACGGTCGCCGCGCACGACGACGAGGTGCGCGAGCTGAACGGCCGCCTCCGGGACGTGGCGGGCTTCCTCGCCGACGACCGCGAGGAGCTCGGAGATGCCATCCGCGAGCTGTCGATCGCCCTGGGCGAGGTGGCCGAGTTCGTCCGGGACAACCGCGAGGTCCTCGACACCGACGTCGAGCAGCTCGCCACCGTCACCGACGCCGTGGTGCGCCAGCGCAAGGCGCTGGCGGAGATCCTCGACGTCGCACCGGCCGGCCTCAACAACCTGTTCAACGCCTACAACGCGAGCGCGGGCACCCTCGACACGCGGGTCAACCTCGCGCTGCCCGACCTGCTGGGGCTCGTCTGCCGGGCGGCGGCGCAGCCGGGCGACACCCCGATCGGCGCGATCTGCGGGCTCGTGGGCCAGGCCGCCGCCGCGTCCGGCGACGACGCGCAGTTCATCACCGCACTGCGCGCGCAGCTGCCCGCCGAGTCTGCCGATCCCGCCGCCGCTCCGGTCCCCGGCCTCGCGGTGCCGACCGACCAGCCGGGCGCGCCAGCGGACGTCACGACCGTGCCGGATCCCGGCCCGATCCCGGGCACCGCCACCGCGCCGGAGTCGACGCGGACCCCCGCGCCCGAGACCGTCCCGGACGGGCCCGCCGGACCCGCCGAGCAGCCGACCCCGGGGCTCCTCGATCCGCTCCTGCGGCCCGGGGGAGGCCGTTGATGCGCGCGATCCGTGCCACCGCGCTCGCGGGCGTGCTTGCGCTCACGGCCGCCACGACCGCGGGCTGCGCCACCGGCGGCCTGCAGGGGGTGAGCCTGCCCGGCGGCGCCGACCTCGGCGACGACCCCTACCCGCTCACGATCGAGTTCGCCGACGTCCTGGAGCTCGTGCCGCAGTCACTGGTGAAGGTCAACGACGTCACGGTCGGCACCGTCACCGGCATCCGGGTCTCGCCCGAGTACACCGCACTGGTGGACGTCGCGATCAACGGCGACGTCGCGATCCCCGCCGACGCCGTCGCGCGCGTGGCGCAGACGAGCCTGCTCGGCGAGAAGTACGTCGCGATCGAGCCGAACCGCGGTGCCCCAGCCGGGACGGCCCGCATCCCGGACGGCGCGACGATCCCGCTGGCCCGCACGAACACGGCCGCGGAGGTCGAGCAGGTCCTCGGGGCGCTCTCGATGCTGCTCAACGGCGGTGGCGTCGCGCAGATCCGCACCATCGCCGTGGAGCTCAACGCCGCCCTCGACGGCAACGAGGACGAGGTGCGGGCCCTGCTGCGCGACCTCGACGTGCTCGTCGGGGGCCTCGACGAGCACCGCTCCGAGATCACCAGAGCGCTCGACGAGCTCAACCGCCTCTCCAGCGTCCTACGCGAGCGCCGCGGCCAGATCGACACCGCCCTGGACGACATCGCGCCGGGTCTGCGGGAGCTGGAGCGCCAGCGCGAGGACCTCGTCGACCTGCTGCGCGCGCTCGACCGGCTCTCCGATGTCGCCGTCGACGTGATCGACCGCAGCCAGGACGACGTCGTCGACGACCTGGAGCTCCTGCGGCCGGTGCTGCGCAAGCTCGCCGACTCCGGCGACGACCTGCCGAAGTCGCTGGAGCTGATCGGCACGATCCCGTTCACGAACGACGCGCTCGAGGCGTTCGCGGGCGACTACGCCAACCTCTACGTGACGGTCGACGCCGACCTGGGCCCGCTGCTCGCCACCCTGCTCTCCTCCGCCCCGCCCGCAGGCGTCCCGCTCGCCCCGGCCGGGCCGCCGGGCGCCGCGGGGGCGGCGTCGGAGCTGCTCGCGCCGCTGCAGGGCGCTCCGCTGCCGTCCGGGGCCGAACTGCCGATGGTCGGTACCCCGATCCCGTCCGTGCCGCAGGACCCGGCCGGCGCGCTCGACCAGCTCGGAGACGACTCGTGATCACCCGCACGATGTGGCTGCAGCTCCTCGGCTTCGCGCTGGTCGCGCTGATCGGCGTCGGCTACGTCGGCTTCCGGTACGCCGGGTTCGAGAACCTGCTCGGCTCCGCCACCTACCCGGTGACGGTCCGGATGACCGATCCGGGCGGCATCTTCACCGGCGCCGACGTCACCTACCGGGGCGTCAGCGTCGGCAGGGTCGGACCGCTGCGACTCACCGCGGACGGCCTGGAGATGACCCTCGACATCGACGACGATGCCCCGCCGATCCCCGCCGACACCGACATCGTCGTGCGCCACCTCTCCGCGATCGGCGAGCAGTTCGTCGACGTCGTCCCCCGCAGCGACGCGGCGCCGTACCTGGAGGGCGGCTCCGTCGTGCCCGCGGACCGCGTGCGGGTCCCCGTGCCGATCCCGCAGCTCATCGGCAGCGTCGACGCGCTCGCCGCCTCCGTGCCCCGGGAGTCGCTGCGCACCGTCGTCGACGAGCTCGGCACCGCGTTCGACGGCACGGCGCAGCCGCTGCAGCAGATCCTCGACACCACCGGGGCGTTCACCGACGCCGCCCGCGACGCGCTGCCGCAGACCCTCGCGCTGCTCGACGACGGGCGCACGGTGCTCGCCACCCAGAACGACCTCGCACCGGGGTTTCGCGACATCTCGCGCGACCTCAAGCTCCTCGCCGAGCAGCTGGAACGCTCCGACCCGGACATCCGCAGGCTGCTCGAGACCGGCCCCGCCGCGGGATACGAGGTCAGCAAGCTGCTGCGCGCGAGCGGCGGCGACCTCGGCGACCTCCTCGCGAACCTGCTGACGATCTCGCGGGTCGCCGAGCCCCGCCAGGCCAACCTGCGCCAGGTGCTCGCCACCTACCCCGGGGTCGCCTCCGGCATCCCGACCCTCACCCCCGGCGACGGCACCGCCCATCTCGGCATCGTGCTGGAGCCGGACCCGCCCGCGTGCACGGCGGGCTACGAGGGCACCGTCCACCGACCCGGTTCGGACGTCACCGACGTCCCCGTCAACAGGAAGGCCTACTGTGCCGAACCCCCCGGCAGCCCGATCACGGTGCGGGGGGCGCAGAATGTTCCGGGAGCGGCCACCCCGATGGCCGCGGGCTCCCCGGGCCAGGGTGCGACGTCCCAGCTCGCCGTGCGCGGCCAGGCCGCGGCGGAGCAGCTCGGCGCACCCCTGGGCTCGGCGCCCCCGATGGGTTCTCCGGCGGAGATCCTCGCCGCCGGCTGACCCGGACAGCCGTCCGCCTCGAAGGACGGCCGGGAGAGTCATGACCGCTGTGCAGAACGACCGTCCGGCCCCTGCGCCCGACACCCGCGCGGGATCCGCGGGACGCGGGCGGGTGGTGCTCGTCCTCGCCGTGCTCACCATGCTGGCCGCGCTCACCGCGCTGTTCTTCGGCGCCCGGCTCGTGCTGGCCCTCACCGACGACGGGCTCGAGCTCGCCGCCGCGCGCGACGCCGTGCTGGTCGACGCCCGCCAGGCCGCCGTCAACCTCAACACCCTCGATCCGGCGGACGTCGACGGCGGGCTCGACCTGTGGGAGCAGAGCGCCACCGGGCCGCTGCTGGAGGAGTACCGGCGCAACCGCGACTCCTATGCGACGTTCGTCCGGGAGGCCAGGCGCAGCACCGAGGCCAGCGTCGTGGACGCGGCGGTGTCCGAGATCGACGTGCGCACGGGCAAGGCCCGGATCCTCGTGGGCGTGGACGTCGTGCTGCGTCCCGAGGGCCAGGAGCCGCTGCTCAGCCGCCAGCGCCTGCAGATGGAGATGACCCGCACGCCCGAGGGGGTGTGGAAGGCCAGCCGCATCGTCCCCGTGCGCTGACCCTGTCCCTATCTGTCCCTATCTGTCCCTATCTGTCCCTATCTGTCCCGATCCTGCTACCGATCCGACGCCGACCACGCGCGACCAGGCCCCGACCGGGGCCGACGAAGGAGGTGACCGGGGATGCCCCCGCGCCGCCGCACGACGATCACACCTGCGGGATCCCGCCGGCCCCGGGTGGCGGGGCTCGCACCGGGCGGTGCCCGTCCCGACCCCGGGCCGGGTTCCGGTGCCCCGGAGGGCGCGCAGCCGGAGGACGCGAGTGCGGTGGGCGCCGCGCCGGCCGCCGAGCCCCCGCCCGTCCGACGGGGCCTGCTGCGCGGTCTCCGGCGCAGCGGCGCACCCGCCCGTCCGGTGCGCACGCTCGCCGTCGCCCTCACGCTGTCGGCAGCGCTCGCCTGCGGTCTCGCGTTCGCGAACCACCTGGTCCGCAGCACGCCGTCCGCGTCGAACACCGCGCTGGCCGACGTCGGCGCCACCGCGGACGTCGCGACCCAGCTGGGCAGCGCGCTGGAGACCGTCTACTCCTACGACTTCACGCGCCTCGACGAGAACGAGCGCCTCGCCCGCGGCGTCATCACCCCCGCGTTCGCGGCGGAGTTCGACCAGCTGTTCGCGCAGGTCCGCCAGCTCGCGCCGCAGCAGCAGGCCGTCGTCTCCGCCACCGTGACGACGTCCGCGGTGCAGAGCATCGAGGGCGATCACGCCGTGCTCGTCGCGTTCCTCGACCAGGAGGCCACGCGGGCCAACCCGGGCTCCGAGCCGCAGCAGGTCTCCGCGGCGGGGCGCCTCACGGTCATCGGCCAGCGCGACGGCGACACGTGGAAGATCGCGGACGTCCTCAACCGCTGATCCGTCGGTCGCACGCACGCACCCGTGCGTGCGTGCAACCAACCGTCGCGTACCCTGGTACCCGGTTCCACCGAAGACCGCAGGTCTGCGCCCACGCGAGTGGGCACACGAAGGCCCCGCAGCCGCGGGCGGCCCGCGCAGGAGGACGAGGTAGCTGCCGTCGGCGCGCTCGCGCGCCCGGCCCACGCCCCGTGCGCTCCTGCGCCGGGGCGTCTCGCGTTTCCGGGGCTCGGATCTGGAGTCTGCCTGCACCAGCCCACTACCCACGAGAGGAGGCGCGAGGATGGCCCGACCCGAGAAGGTCGCGGTGGTCGAGGAGATCGCCGAGAAGTTCCGCGGTTCGTCCGCCTCGGTGGTCACCGAGTACCGCGGCCTCACCACGGCCCAGCTGACGAGGCTGCGCCGCGCGCTGGGCGAGGACGTCACGTACCGGGTCGCGAAGAACACCCTGGTCAAGCGGGCCGCCGCGGACGCGGGTGTCCAGGGGCTCGACGAGCTGCTCGTCGGCCCCACCGCGATCGCGTTCGTCACCGGCGAGCCGGTCGACGCCGCGAAGACCCTGCGCGACTTCGCCAAGGACAACAAGGCCCTGGTCATCAAGGGCGGCTTCATGGACGGTCACCCGCTGACCGTCGACGAGGTCAACCGGATCGCCGACCTGGAGTCCCGCGAGGTGCTGCTCGCGAAGCTCGCCGGCGCGATGAAGGGCAACCTCGCGAAGGCGGCAGGCCTGTTCGCCGCGCCCGCGTCGCAGGTCGCCCGCCTGGCCCAGGCACTGGCCGACAAGCGCAGCGCCGAGGACGGCGAGGCCGCCCCGGCCGCGTCCGACCAGAACGCCGACTGACACCCCACCACCCGTAACACCCAGGAAGGACGCCGATCATGGCGAAGCTGTCGACGGACGAGCTGCTCGACGCGTTCAAGGACATGACGCTGCTCGAGCTCTCGGAGTTCGTGAAGAAGTTCGAGGAGACCTTCGAGGTCACCGCCGCCGCTCCGGTGGCCGTCGCCGCCGCGGGTGCGCCCGCCGCCGGTGCCGCCGCCCCGGTCGAGGAGGAGAAGGACGAGTTCAACGTCGTCCTCGAGGCCGCCGGTGACAAGAAGATCCAGGTCATCAAGGTCGTCCGCGAGCTGGTCTCGGGCCTCGGCCTGAAGGAGGCCAAGGACCTCGTCGAGTCGGCCCCGAAGCCGATCCTCGAGGCCATCGCCAAGGACGCCGCCGAGGCCGCGAAGGCCAAGCTGGAGGATGCCGGCGCGAAGGTCAGCCTGAGCTGATCCCGCCCGGGCTTCCGGGCCCGCTCGAACGAACGGCGCGTTCGTCCAACTCAGTTGGACGAACGCGCCGTTCGTTGCGTCAGGGCACCGCCCGGTCGGCCCGGATCGGCGGGCGAGGTCGCCGGGCGGCGGCCACGAGCCCGCGCCGCAGCTCGTCGAGGACCTCCCCGGGGCGCTCGCGCAGCGCGGACGGCAGGGTCTGCACCACGACGATCCCCGCCGTCGACATCGCCGAGCGGCGCGCGACCGTCCGCGCGTAGTCGGCCGGGCTCAGGTGGTACTCGACGGAGTCGATCTCCCAGGCCAGCGCGACGCCGTCGAACCAGCCGTCGGCGACGGCGAGGAACCGGCCGCACCCGTCGCGCAGCGCCACGTTCCACGCCGCCGGTGGCAGGCCGGCGCGGGCGAGCAGCTCCCGCGCGTCGGCCTCGGCCGCCGAGCGCACGCCGTCGGCGATCTCGGCCAGCGCCGCGCGGGCGACGTGCGCACCCCGCCCGCTGCCCGCGGCCAGCTCGGCGCACAGCCGCTCGACCGGGCAGCGCCCCCGCTGCACGACCTCCGCGATCGCGGCGCGTACCTCGGCGCGGCTCGTGCTGCGGCGGGCGAAGTCGAGCACGGCCCGCTCGACCGGTGCCAGCGGCCAGCGCCCTGCAGCGGGGAGCGGCAGCCGCTCGGTGCGCTCGACGAGGACGTGGCCGTGGCCCGAGCGCCTGCGGCCGGCGGGGACGAGGACGTGCACGGGACCCGACGGGTGCGGCATTCGCGTCATCCCGTGCAACTGCAGCGCGTCCGTCCCGGTGAGGACGGCGCCGGGCCCGGCGTGCAGCAGCGCGGCGCGGCGGCGGTCGTCGCGGTCGGGCGCCCGGGCGTGCAGCATCACCACCGCGGGCAGCAGGCGCCGCCACGGCCCGCCGGCGCGGCAGCGGTGCGCGATGGTGCTGCGCGCGAGCCCGAGCGCCTCCAGCTCGTCGACCCGCACGACGGTGCGGCCGGTGAGGGCTGCGTACTCGCCCGGAGGGGCGGTGGATGGTCTGCGACGCACCGGTCGATCATGGGATCGGCGGGACCGCCCGCGGGCGTGTTCGGCGAACCTGTGGACAACTCACCGCAGCCCGATGCAACGAGCGGCGCGTTCGTCCAGCTCAGTTGGACGAACGCGCCGCTCGTTGCGCGGGGTATTACCCGCGCTCGCGCGCCCGCAGCTCCCGGCGGAGCAACTTGCCCGTCGCGGTCTTCGGGATCTCGTCGAGGAACTCGATGCTGCGCGGGTACTTGTAGGCCGCCATGCGCTCCTTCGCGAACGCGATCAGCTCCTCCTCGGTGGCGGACCTCCCCGGCCGCAGCGAGACGAACGCCTTGACGGTCTCGCCGCGGTACTCGTCGGGCACCCCGACGACGGCCGCCTCGCGGACGGCCTCGTGCTCGTAGAGGACGTCCTCGACCTCGCGCGGCCAGACCTTGTAGCCGCCGGCGTTGATCTGGTCCTTCTTGCGGTCGACGATGTAGAACCAGCCCTGGTCGTCCATGTAGCCCACGTCGCCGGTGTGCAGCGCGCCGCCGGGGATGGCCTTCGCGGTCTCCTCGGGCTTGTTCCAGTAGCCGGCCACGACCTGCGGCCCGGACGTGACGAGCTCGCCGACCTCCCCGGGCGGCAGCTCGCCGCCGTCGTCGCCGACGATCCGCACGACCGTGTTGTAGATCGGCACCCCCACCGACAGCGCGCCGGAGGCCTTGTCCACCGGCCCCTGCGTGCCGACCGGGGTGCAGTGCGAGGGTGACGTGGTCTCGGTGAGGCCGTAGACGTTGTGGATCCACAGCCCGAACGCGTCGTGGAACGCCGTCACCGTGGACGGCGGGATCGGCGCTCCCCCCGAGAGGATCTTCTGCATCGACGAGAGCGCCTCGCGACTCACGTTCGGGGCGTTCATCAGGGCGATGAACACCGTGATCGACCCGACGGTGAACGTGGGGCGCTGCTCGCGGATCACGTCCACACCCAGGGAGGGCTCGAAGCGGTGGAACAGCACCAGTGGCGCCCCGACGAGCTGGGCGGCGGTGATGTGGCCGATGAGGCCGGTGATGTGGAACAGCGGCGCCACCCCGAGCACCACGTCGTCCGGGCCGAGGCTGCACCACTCGCGGTAGGCCTGGGAGTTGAAGACGACGTTGCCGTGGGAGTTCATGGCGCCCTTGGGCGGGCCGGTGGTGCCGGAGGTGTAGGTGAGGAACGCGGTGTCCTCGCCCGTGAACGACACCGGTGGCGGCGACTGGCCGCGGAAGCGCGCGAGCATCCCGGCGAGGTCGACGGTGCCGTCGCACGCGATGCGCTCGGAGCCGGCGAACGCCCGCGGGTCGCCTGCCGTCTGGTACTCCAGCTCGGAGGTCGTGAGCACGGTGCGCACGGACGTGCGGGGCAGCACCTCGGCCGCGACGTCGCGGTGCAGCGTCTCCAGGCACACCAGCACGGTGGCGCCGGAGTCGGTGAGCAGCAGCTCCAGCTCGCGGGCGCGGTTCATCGGGTTGATCGAGACGCCGATCCCGCCCGCCTTCCACGTGCCGACCAGCCCGATCACGAACTGGGGCACGTTCTGCAGGTAGAGCGCCACCCGCTCGCCCGGGGCGAACCCGTCGTCGAGCAGGCCCGCGGCGAAGGCGTCGGTGAGCGCGTCGAGCTCGCGGTAGGTGATGCGGCCGTCGAAGTAGCGGATGGCGTCGCCGTCGGGGTGGCGCTCGACGGTGGCGCGGAACATCGCCAGCGCATCGGTGAACTCCGGGGCGAGGTCCGCGGGTTGGCCGTCGCCGAAGCGGGCGAGCCAGGGCCGTTCGTCGTAGACGGACATCAGCGGATCGCCACCCGGAGCGCCGGCCTGACGACGTCGCCGCTGCGGTGCGGCCGGCCGCGCGGCACCTCCCGGGCGGGCCCGTCGTCACCGCCCCACCCGTCCCGGCGGGACGCGGGGCCGTACCCCGGGAACTGGCGCATCGCCGGTGCGTCGGCCATCAGTTGTCTCCTTTGACAAACCTTTGACAAATCACGGTCCACCGCCACCAGATCGTGTCGAGCTTTCCGGGGGCCGCGCAACCCCCGTCCGGCTCGCCGCGGGATGGGGGAGTCCGGGGTGCGGCAGTTGACGGGCCCGGCGCGTGGCACCACTGTGGCCGACGAACCGAGCGGTCACCCGGTACGCGCCCGGTCCAGCCGGCTCCAGGGGAAGGGGGGCAGGTGGCCGTCGAGTTCGACACGCCGTTCGACGCGCAGTACCCCCTCTACACGCGGGCCAACGCCGGCGAGGTCTTCCCCGAGGTGCTCACCCCGCTGGCCTGGAGCCTGCTCGGCGGGAGCATCGAGCGCGGGTTCCGGGACGCGTACTGCCGCCGCCTCGGGGTGTTCCCCGAGCCGGACCGGCCGTGGCTCACCGTGGGCCGGTTCGCGGGGCGGCTGCACGTGAACCTGTCGGTGGTCCGCACCGTCGCCGACCGCCTGCCCGGCCTGGACGCGGCGGTCGACGACCGCGTCCTCCTCGGCGAGCCGGACGGCGGTGGCCTACCCGCACACGTCCGTGACCCCGACGACGCCCGCTGGCGACGGCGCGGCCTGTCGCCGTCGGTGCGGACCACGGCGTCGGCGACGCGGTGGGCGCGGGGCAGCGCCGCCCGCGTCCGGGCGCAGGCGGCGCGCACGGACGGGTTCCTCGCGCAGCGGCCGTCGTCCGCGGTGCTGGTGACGCGCCTGGACGAGCTCTGCGACCGCTTCTACCGGGAGCTCGTCGGGGTGTACGCGACCGTACGGGCGCTGACCACGGCTCCGCTGACGCTGGCCTGCCGGGCGTTGGTGCGGACGGGGCTCTCGCCGGCGGAGGCGATGGAGCGGATCACCGCGGTGCGGGGACTCGAAGGCGCGCGGCCGAGCCGGGAGCTGGCCGCGATCGCGCGGACCGTCGAGCCCGGTTCGCCGCTGGCCGCGGCGCTGGCGGAGCGGACGAGCTGGTCGGCGCTGCGGGTGAGCCCGCTGGCCGGGGCGGCGGCGCTGCGGGGGCGGCTGGAGGTGTTCCTGGACGAGTTCGGGCACCACGGGGTGAACGAGTTCGATCCGACCGCGCCCGTCTGGGAACAGCGACCGGACCAGGTCCTCACGTTGCTGCGGCCGATGGTGAGCGCTCGCCCGGACCCGCCGTCCGCCGACCCGGGTCGGGGCAGTGGGCTGGTGGCGGACGCGCTGGTGCGCGTGGCGCGTTCGGCGATGCTGCGCGTCGAGGTGAGCCGCACCGCGCTGGTGCTGCACACCCACCAGATCCGCCGGGTGTTCTTCGAGCTGGCGCAGCGCTGGTGGGACCGGATCGACATCGACGACCTGCGGATGCTCACCCTCGCCGAGCTGCGCGGCGTCGCGAACGGCGCGCGGATGCCTCTGGAGGTGATCGCGCGCCGGCGGGAGGAGATCGCGTGGGCGCGCTCCGTGGAGCCCGCCCTGTGGTCCTGGCGCAGGCTCGCGTTCGCCCCGGGCGCGCCGACGGGCGCCGAGCTGATGACGGGCGTGGGCGGCTCGGTCGGCAGGGCGCGGGGCCGGGTGCGGGTGCTGACCGGTCCGTACGAGGAGGTGCCGGACGGGTCCGTGTTGGTCTCGCGGATCACCGGCATGGCATGGACGCCGCTGTTCGTCACCGCCGCCGCGGTGGTTACTGACGTGGGCGGCCTGCTCAGCCACGCGACGATCGTGGCGCGCGATCTCGGTGTCCCGGCCGTCGTCGACACGCGGGTGGCGACGGCCGAGCTGCGCGACGGCGACCTCGTCGAGGTCGACGGCGGTGCGGGCACGGTGCGCGTGCTGCAGCGGGTCGTCGCGCACTGAACCGTCGCAGTACCGTCGCCGTGGGCCGGTACGACCGTGAGAACAGTGATATCCGCCACCCGATCGGGCCGACCGCACAGCGCGGCGCCGGACGCCGGCTCGGTGACGATCCGCACACGTCGGCGGCGGGCGGTCACCCGGACGGGTCGATGTGCGGCCGCTCTGCGGGGTACCGGCGGACGAACGGCCGCATCGTGGCCGGTCATCCCACGAAAAGGACCACTTACCGCGTCGTAGCGTCTTGACTCGGCGCGCCTGTCAGGTCACTCTTAGGTCTCGATGGTTGCCTTGGTGACCTGTCTGGACAGCGGCTGCATTTGCAGCTAGACTGCCTCTTTGCGCTGCCTCAAAGCTGCTCCCGCGCGCGCATCCGTCGTTCTCACCGGCGAGGACGGGTCCGCGCGTGCCCGGGGGTGGGTGCGTGGCTGCGTATGACAACAGACGGCGTGCACCGACCGGATCAGCACGGCATCTCGCGTCGCCGCCCCCGGACCTCCCGCCCGGGGGCGGCGCCGGGAACCGTAGCGCCCGCGCGGCCCGGTGCGCGCCAGACGAGAGCGCAGTTCTCGGAAGGACGCATCTTGGCTGTCTCCAGCGCCACCCAGCCGAACTCGATCCTCGCGACCACGGCGGACCATCTCAACCTTCCGGGTGCGCCGACCCGGGTGTCCTTCGCCAAGATCCGCGAACCCCTGAGGGTGCCGGACCTGCTCGATCTCCAGACGCAGTCGTTCGAATGGCTGGTCGGCGACGAGGCGTGGTTCCAGCGGCGCATCGACGCCGGTGACGACAATCCCGTGGGTGGCCTCGAGGAGATCCTCGCCGAGATCTCGCCGATCGAGGACTTCTCCGGTTCGATGTCGCTGTCCTTCTCCGACCCCCGCTTCGACGAGGTGAAGGCCTCGGAGGAGGAGTGCAAGGACAAGGACATGACGTACGCGGCTCCGCTGTTCGTCACGGCGGAGTTCACGAACAACACCACCGGTGAGATCAAGAGCCAGACGGTCTTCATGGGCGACTTCCCCGTGATGACCGGCAAGGGCACGTTCATCATCAACGGCACCGAGCGCGTGGTCGTGTCGCAGCTGGTCCGTTCCCCCGGTGTCTACTTCGACCACGCGATCGACAAGACGACCGAGAAGGACGTCTACTCCGTCAAGATCATCCCGAGCCGGGGTGCGTGGCTGGAGTTCGACGTCGACAAGCGCGACACCGTCGGTGTGCGCATCGACCGCAAGCGCCGCCAGCCCGTCACGGTGCTGCTCAAGGCCCTCGGTTGGACGGCCGAGCGTATCCAGGAGCGGTTCGGGTTCTCCGAGACGATGCTCGCCACCCTGGAGAAGGACCACACCGCGGGCCAGGACGAGGCGCTGCTCGACATCTACCGCAAGCTGCGCCCCGGCGAGCCGCCGACGCGCGAGTCCGCGCAGACGCTGCTGGAGAACCTGTTCTTCAAGGACAAGCGCTACGACCTGGCGAAGGTCGGCCGCTACAAGGCCAACAAGAAGCTCGGCCTGGACATCGACACCTCCATCGGCACGCTCACCGAGGAGGACATCGCCACCACGATCGAGTACCTGGTCCGCCTGCACGCCGGCGAGACCACGATGACGGTCGGGGCGGATGCGAACGGCGAGGGCGGGATCACCGTCCCGGTCGAGACCGACGACATCGACCACTTCGGCAACCGCCGCCTGCGCACCGTCGGCGAGCTCATCCAGAACCAGATCCGGGTGGGCCTCTCGCGCATGGAGCGGGTCGTCCGCGAGCGGATGACCACCCAGGACGTCGAGGCGATCACGCCGCAGACTCTGATCAACATCCGCCCGGTCGTGGCGGCGATCAAGGAGTTCTTCGGCACCTCCCAGCTGTCGCAGTTCATGGACCAGACCAACCCGCTGGCCGGGCTCACCCACAAGCGCCGGCTCTCGGCGCTGGGCCCGGGTGGCCTCTCGCGTGAGCGCGCGGGCTTCGAGGTCCGTGATGTGCACACGAGCCACTACGGCCGCATGTGCCCGATCGAGACGCCGGAAGGCCCGAACATCGGCCTGATCGGCTCGCTGTCGAGCTTCGCGCAGGTCAACCCGTTCGGCTTCATCCAGACGCCGTACCGCAAGGTCGAGGACGGCCAGGTCACCGAGCAGATCGACTACCTCACCGCGGACGAGGAGGACCGCTTCGTCATCGCGCAGGCCAACGCCACGCTGGACGACGCGGACCGCTTCGTCGACGAGCGCGTGCTGGTGCGCCGCAAGGGTGGCGAGGTCGACTACATCTCCCCGTCGGGCGTGGACTACATCGACGTCTCGCCGCGGCAGATGGTGTCGGTCGCCACGGCGATGATCCCGTTCCTCGAGCACGACGACGCGAACCGCGCGCTGATGGGCGCGAACATGCAGCGCCAGGCCGTGCCGCTGCTGCGCTCGGAGTCGCCGCTGGTCGGCACCGGGATGGAGCTGCGCGCCGCGGTGGACGCCGGCGACGTCGTCGTGGCCGAGAAGGGCGGCGTGGTCGAGGAGCTCTGCGCGGACTACATCACGGTGATGGCCGACGACGGCACGCGCCGCACGTACCGGCTGCACAAGTTCCGCCGCTCCAACCAGGGCACCTGCACCAACCAGAAGCCGATCGTCGCCGAGGGCGACCGGGTCGAGGAGGGCCAGGTCCTCGCCGACGGCCCGTGCACCGAGGCCGGCGAGATGGCCCTCGGCAAGAACCTGCTCGTGGCGATCATGCCGTGGGAGGGCCACAACTACGAGGACGCGATCATCCTCTCGCAGCGCCTGGTGCGCGACGACGTGCTCACCTCGATCCACATCGAGGAGCACGAGATCGACGCCCGCGACACCAAGCTCGGCGCCGAGGAGATCACCCGGGACATCCCGAACGTCTCCGAGGAGGTCCTCGCGGACCTGGACGAGCGCGGCATCATCCGCATCGGCGCCGAGGTGCAGCCGGGCGACATCCTGGTCGGCAAGGTCACGCCCAAGGGTGAGACGGAGCTGACCCCGGAGGAGCGGCTGCTGCGCGCGATCTTCGGCGAGAAGGCGCGGGAGGTCCGCGACACCTCGCTGAAGGTGCCGCACGGCGAGACCGGCAAGGTCATCGGCATCCGGGTGTTCTCCCGCGACGACGACGACGAGCTGGCGCCCGGCGTGAACGAGCTGGTGCGGGTCTACGTCGCCCAGAAGCGCAAGATCCAGGACGGCGACAAGCTCGCCGGCCGGCACGGCAACAAGGGCGTCATCGGCAAGATCCTCCCCGAGGAGGACATGCCGTTCCTGCCCGACGGCACGCCGGTCGACATCATCCTCAACACCCACGGTGTGCCGCGCCGCATGAACATCGGCCAGGTGCTGGAGACCCACCTCGGGTGGATCGCCAGGACGGGCTGGGAGATCGACGGCAAGCCGGAGTGGGCGGGCAAGCTGCCCGAGGAGCTCTACGCGATGCCGCCGGGCACGAAGACGGCCACGCCGGTCTTCGACGGCGCCCGCGAGAGCGAGATCACCGGCCTGCTCGGCTCGACGCTGCCCAACCGGGACGGCGAGCGCATGGTCGGGCCGGACGGCAAGGCCACGCTCTTCGACGGCCGCTCGGGTGAGCCGTACCCGTTCCCGGTGGCCGTGGGCTACATGTACATCCTCAAGCTGCTGCACCTGGTCGACGACAAGATCCACGCACGGTCCACGGGTCCGTACTCGATGATCACGCAGCAGCCGCTGGGCGGCAAGGCGCAGTTCGGCGGGCAGCGGTTCGGTGAGATGGAGTGCTGGGCGATGCAGGCCTACGGGGCCGCGTACACCCTGCAGGAGCTGCTCACGATCAAGTCCGACGACGTGGTGGGCCGCGTGAAGGTCTACGAGGCGATCGTCAAGGGCGAGAACATCCCCGAGCCGGGCATTCCGGAGTCCTTCAAGGTGTTGTTGAAGGAGCTCCAGTCGCTGTGCCTGAACGTCGAGGTGCTCTCCAGCGACGGTGCCGCGATCGAGATGCGCGACACCGACGACGAGGACCTGGAGCGGGCCGCGGCGAACCTGGGCATCAACCTGTCCAGCCGTCCGGGGTCCGACTCGGCGACGCTCGACGACATCGTCAACTGAGCCGTTCGACTAGTCCGCCTATCAGCAGATAACGAAGGAACTGAGGACTCACGTGCTCGACGTCAACTTCTTCGACGAGCTGCGCATCGGCCTGGCCACCGCCGAGGACATCCGCCAGTGGTCGCACGGCGAGGTCAAGAAGCCCGAGACCATCAACTACCGCACCCTGAAGCCGGAGAAGGACGGGCTCTTCTGCGAGAAGATCTTCGGCCCCACCCGGGACTGGGAGTGCTACTGCGGCAAGTACAAGCGCGTCCGCTTCAAGGGCATCATCTGTGAGCGATGTGGTGTCGAGGTCACCCGCGCCAAGGTGCGCCGCGAGCGGATGGGCCACATCGAGCTGGCCGCGCCCGTCACGCACATCTGGTACTTCAAGGGCGTCCCGAGCCGGCTGGGCTACCTGCTCGACCTGGCTCCCAAGGACCTCGAGAAGATCATCTACTTCGCGGCGTACGTGATCACGAGCGTGAACACCGAGCTGCGCCACAACGACCTGTCGACGCTCGAGAGCGAGATGGGCGTCGAGCGCAAGCGGGTCGAGCAGCGCCGGGACGCCGACATCGAGGCGCGCGCGCAGAAGCTCGAGGCCGACCTCGCCGAGCTGGAGGCCGAGGGCGCCAAGAGCGACGTCCGCCGCAAGGTCAAGGAGGGCGGCGAGCGCGAGATGCGCCAGCTCCGCGACCGCGCCCAGCGCGAGCTGGACCGGCTCGAGGAGATCTGGACGACGTTCGTCAAGCTCGACGTCCAGCAGCTGATCGCGGACGAGGGGCTCTACCGGGAGCTGTACGACCGCTACGGCGACTACTTCACCGGCTCGATGGGCGCCGAGGCGATCCAGACGCTGGTGCAGAACTTCGACGTGGACGCCGAGGCGGACAACCTCCGCGAGGTCATCCGCACCGGCAAGGGCCAGAAGAAGCTGCGTGCGCTCAAGCGGCTCAAGGTCGTCGCGGCGTTCCAGGCCACCGGCAACTCGCCGATGGGCATGGTGCTGGACTGCGTCCCGGTCATCCCGCCGGACCTGCGCCCGATGGTGCAGCTCGACGGTGGCCGCTTCGCGACGTCGGACCTGAACGACCTGTACCGCCGCGTGATCAACCGCAACAACCGCCTCAAGAGGCTGATCGACCTCGGTGCGCCCGAGATCATCGTCAACAACGAGAAGCGGATGCTGCAGGAGGCCGTGGACGCGCTGTTCGACAACGGCCGGCGTGGCCGTCCGGTCACCGGGCCGGGCAACCGCCCGCTCAAGTCGTTGTCGGACCTGCTCAAGGGCAAGCAGGGCCGGTTCCGCCAGAACCTGCTCGGCAAGCGCGTGGACTACTCGGGCCGTTCGGTCATCGTGGTCGGTCCGCAGCTCAAGCTGCACCAGTGCGGCCTGCCCAAGCAGATGGCGCTGGAGCTGTTCAAGCCGTTCGTGATGAAGCGGCTGGTCGACCTCAACCACGCCCAGAACATCAAGTCCGCCAAGCGCATGGTGGAGCGCGGTCGCTCGCAGGTGTGGGACGTGCTGGAGGAGGTCATCTCCGAGCACCCCGTGCTGCTGAACCGTGCGCCCACGCTGCACCGCCTCGGCATCCAGGCCTTCGAGCCGCAGCTGGTGGAAGGCAAGGCGATCCAGCTGCACCCGCTGGTCTGCGAGGCGTTCAACGCGGACTTCGACGGCGACCAGATGGCGGTGCACCTGCCGCTGTCGGCCGAGGCGCAGGCCGAGGCCCGCGTGCTGATGCTGTCGAGCAACAACATCCTGTCGCCGGCGTCGGGGCGCCCGCTCGCGATGCCGCGGCTGGACATGGTCACGGGGCTCTTCCACCTCACGCGCCAGCGTGACGACGCCCCGGGCGCGGGCCAGGCGTTCTCCTCGCTGGCCGAAGCGATCATGGCCTACGACCGGAAGGTCCTGCACCTGCAGGCGCCGGTCAGGATCCGCCTGTCGGACGTCGTGCCGCCGGCGCACCTGTTCGCGTCGCTGAAGGAGAAGGGCTGGGAGCCGGGCGAGCCCTGGCTCTGCGACACCACGCTGGGCCGGGTGCTGTTCAACGAGCTGCTGCCGACGGACTACCCGTTCGTCAACGAGCCGCTGCCGAAGAAGCGTCAGGCCGCGATCATCAACGAGCTGGCCGAGCGCTACTCGATGACCGAGGTCGCGCAGGTCCTGGACCGGCTCAAGGACGCAGGCTTCTACTGGGCCACGCGGTCCGGGGTCACGATCGCGATCTCGGACGTCGTCGTGCCGCCGAACAAGCAGGAGATCCTCGACGGCTACGAGGCCAAGGCCGACCTGGTGAACAAGCGCTACCAGCGTGGTGCGCTCTCCCACCAGGAGCGCAACGACGAGATGGTCAAGATCTGGAGCCAGGCGTCCGAGGAGGTCGCCAGGGCGATGGAGGAGTACTTCCCCTCCGACAACCCGATCCCGACCATCGTGCAGTCCGGCGCGGCGGGCAACATGACCCAGGTCCGCCAGCTGGCCGGCATGCGCGGCCTGGTGGCGAACCCGAAGGGCGAGTACATCCCGCGCCCGATCAAGGCGAACTTCCGCGAGGGCCTGTCCGTGCTGGAGTACTTCATCTCCACGCACGGCACCCGCAAGGGTCTTGCCGACACCGCGCTGCGGACGGCGGACTCGGGCTACCTCACCCGGCGCCTGGTCGACGTCTCGCAGGACGTCATCGTCCGCGAGGTGGACTGCGGCACCGAGCGTGCCATCGTCATGCCGGTCACCGAGCAAACGGCGGACGGGACGCTCATCCCGCACCGCTACATCCGCACGTCGGTGTACGCGCGGACGTCGGCCGAGGACGTCGTCGGCCCGGACGGCGAGATCGTCGTCGCCCGCGGCGACGACCTCGGCGACCCGGCGCTGGACGCGCTCATCGAGGCGGGCGTCCGGCAGATCAAGGTGCGCAGCGCCCTGACCTGCACGTCCGCCACCGGGATCTGCGGCTACTGCTACGGCCGCTCGATGGCCACCGGCAAGCTGGTGGACGTCGGCGAGGCCGTCGGCATCGTCGCCGCGCAGTCCATCGGGGAGCCCGGCACGCAGCTGACGATGCGCACCTTCCACACCGGCGGTGTGGCAGGCGACGACATCACCACGGGTCTGCCGCGCGTCCAGGAGCTGTTCGAGGCCCGCGTGCCGCGCGGCAAGGCGCCCATCGCCGACGTCGACGGTCGCATCGCGATCGAGGACGGCGAGCGGTTCTGGAAGATCACCCTCACCCCGGACGACGGCGGCGAGGAGATCGTCTACGAGAAGCTGTCGAAGCGGCAGTGGCTCGCCATGACGGTGGTCGACGGCCAGGAGCGCCCGCTCGCGGACGGCGACCACGTGCACGTCGGCCAGCTCCTCCTGGAGGGCACGGCCGACCCGCACGAGGTGCTGCGCGTCATGGGCCCGCGCGAGGTGCAGCTGCACCTGGTGCGCGAGGTGCAGAAGGTGTACCGCACGCAGAGCGTGGACATCCACGACAAGCACATCGAGGTCATCGTCCGGCAGATGCTGCGCCGGGTGACGATCATCGACTCGGGGTCCACCGAGTTCCTGCCCGGCGCGCTCGCCGAGCGGGCGGACTTCGAGACGCAGAACCGGCGCGTCGTGGCCGAGGGCGGCGAGCCCGCGTCCGGCCGCCCGGTGCTGATGGGGATCACGAAGGCCTCGCTGGCCACGGAGTCGTGGCTGTCCGCGGCGTCGTTCCAGGAGACCACCCGGATCCTCACCGATGCCGCGATCAACGGGAAGCGCGACAAGCTCGTCGGGCTCAAGGAGAACGTGATCATCGGCAAGCTGATCCCGGCCGGTACGGGCATCAGCCGCTACCGCAACATCCAGGTGCAGCCCACCGAGGAGGCCCGCGCGGCCGCCTACGCCCTGCCGAGCTACGACGACGGCTACTACAGCCCGGACGTCTTCGGCACGGGCACCGGTGCGGCGGTGCCGCTCGACGACTACGACTTCGGGCGGGACTACCGTTAGGTAGCCCGGGCACGCCCCTCCGCGACGGCGGGTGGGCGTGCTCCGAAGCCGGTCCCGGACGGGGCCGGGGACCGTTCTCCCGCGGCGGTCCCCGGCCCCGTTCGCCTGTTCACCGCTCGTCGAGGGCGCGACGCAGCTGGGAGCGCGACGAGATCCCGAGCTTGGCGTAGGCGTGGCGCAGGTGGGCCTCGATCGTCCTCTCGGAGACGAAGAGCGCCTGCGCGGCGGCGCGGTTGGTGAGCCCGCCCGCGACGGTCTCGGCGACCCGACGCTCGGTCGGGGTCAAGGACGCCGCCCCGGTGGTGGGCAGCCGCCGCGGCCGGGCCCCGCAGCCGACCAGCTCGTCGCGGGTGGCGCAGGCGAGCGCGGTGGCGCCGCACCCCACGGCGGCGTCGAGTGCCGGCTGCAGCGCCGCGCGTGCGTCGCCGCGCCGTCCGGCCCGCCGCAGCGCCCCGCCGAACGCCGCGGTGGCGCGGGCGTGCTCGAGGGCGGAGTCGCTCGCCGCGGCGACCGTGACCGACTCCCGCAGCAGCTCCAGGCCGGCCGGCCCGCCGATGACGAGCCCCTCGACGCGCAGCGCCTCGGCGAGGACGTGCGGTGCGCCCCAGCTCCGTGCCAGTGCCACCGCCTCCCGCGCGACGGTCGCGGCTTCCTCCGGCTCACCGGCGGCGTGCAGCGCGGCGGCGAGCTGCGGGCGCCACCGGACGAGCCCGGGGCTGCTGAACCCGGTCCGCCGGGCCGCGCACTCCCGCAGGTCCGCGATCGCCTCGGCCGGCCTGCCCTGCGCCATCCGCAGGTGGGCGCGGGCGCTCAGCAGGTACACGGCGGTCAGCGATCCCGACGAGCCGATCGTGGCGGCGAGGAACGGCGCGACCTCCTCCTCGGCCGCGGCGCACTGCCCGGTGTCGACCAGCGCGAACCCCGACCAGGCCGCGGCGAGCGCGCCGACCGCCGGAAGCTCGTGAGCCCTGGCCAGGTCGACCGTCGCCCGGGTGTCGGCGAGCGAGGCGGCGAGGTCGCCCGCGCAGTAGTGCGCGTAGCCGCGCAGCGCGGACGCGAAGGCGAAGCCCTGGACGTTGCCCCGTCGCCCCTGCCGGTCGATCGTCGCGTCCCAGAGGTCGATGGAGCGGCGGATCCGCCCGGCGAGGGTCAGCGCGAGCACCGCGCTGGGCAGCGCGTTCGCGGCACGGTCGTCGTGCAGCAGGTCGCCGAGGAGCGCCTGCTCGGCGAGGTGGATCGCCCGCTCCCGGGAGCCGACCGCGACGACCTCCTCGATCGCCAGCGCGGCCAGCATCATGCACGCGACCCGGTCCGTCGGCTGCGGGTCGGCCTCGCGGCGGGCGAACCGGGCGACCGCGACGGGGCGGGTCGCGTAGTCCTGGGTCGCGACGGTCACGAGCTCGACCTCCAGCTCCGCGGCCACCTCCCGCTCGGCGCCGTCCGCCGGTTCCGCCCCGTCGAACCCGTCCAGCGCCCCGCCGAGGACCTCGACGGCCTCCACGATGCGGCCGGACTGCCACAGTGCGCGGCCGAGCGCGAGGAGCGCCCGTCCCCGCTCCACTCGCGTGCCGGCGAGATCGGCGGCCCGGGTGAGGTGCTCGACCGCGTCCGTGGCCGCCGCCCGGGTCTCGGCGATCCCGAGCTCGAGCAGGACGGCGGCCCGCTCGGCCGCGGACGGTGGCTCGGCGAGCGCTCGGCGCAGGTGGCTCGCCGACATCTCCGGGGCGCCCCGGGCGGCGGCGCGTCGCGCCGCGTCCCGGAGCTCCTGCACCACCCAGGGGTCGCCCACCGGGGTGGCGCCGAGCAGGTGCGGGAGGAGCCCGTCGCCCCGTACCCCCTCCTCGGCGAGCAGCCGGGCGGCGGCCCGGTGGGTCGCCGCCCGCTCGCCCGGCCCGCTGCCGTGTCCCTCCACCGTCGCGCGCACCAGCGGGTGGACGAACGTCAGCGCAGGGCCCGGCTCGACGATCCGCGCCCGGACGAGGCCGTCGAGCAGCACGGGTGCCTGCGCGGCGGGTACCCCGGCCAGCCGGGCGGCCAGCGACGGGTCCGCGCCGTCACCCAGCAGCGCTGCGGCGCGGGCGAGCGCCGCCGCGGCCGGTCCGAGCCGGTCGAGCCGGGTCAGCACGGCGCGGCGGACCCGGTCCGGCGGGGTCGCGGCCACCCGCCCGGCCTCGGCCGCGACGGGCGCGATCCCGCGTCCGGCCAGGTCGTCCAGCAGCGCGGTGAGCAGGAACGGGTTGCCGCCGGTGGCCGCCGCGCAGGCCGCGTCGAACGTGGGATCCGACGAGCCGAGCGCGTCGCCGACCATCGACGAGACCGCTGCCGGGCCGAGCGGCCCCGGTCGCAGCAGCGTCGCACCCGGCCGGGTGGCGAGGCGCTCCCACGCCCGGGGATCGCCGTGCTCGTCCGGCCGGGCCGCGACCAGCAGCCCGGCGGGCAGGCCGTCGATGCGGCCGGCGAGGTAGGCGAGGAAGCGCAGGGACGGCGGGTCGGCCCAGTGCGCGTCGTCGAGGACGAGCAGCACCGGCATCGAGGCCGCCAGCTCGACGGTGAACCAGTGCAGCCCGTGCAGCGCCGCGGACGGCGCGATCCGGTCGGCCGCGGGGGGTGCGGGTGCGAGCACCGGTCCGGCGAGCGCCGCCGCCCCGCCGAGCAGGCGCGCCCGCTGCCCGGCGGAGGATGCCGCGAGGGGCGGGCCGAGCAGCTCGCGCACGACGCCGTAGGGCAGCTCCCGCTCCAGCTCGCCGCCCCGGACGGCCAGCACCCGCACCCCCCGCGACCGGGCCGCGCCGGCAGCCGTGGCGAGCAGGCGGCTCTTCCCCACGCCGGCCTCGCCCGCGACGAGCGTCACGCCACCGCGGCGGGCCACGACCGCGTCGATCAGCTCGCCCAGCGCCGCGGTCTCCGCCTCGCGCTCGAGCAGCGGCGGCGTCACCGCACGGTCCATCGGAGGCCCCCTCGCCTCAGGGTCTTTCTCGGTACCCCACCCTGATGTCCCCGACCGGGCCGGATCCTACGGTTCGATCCACCGGGCCGGGATCCAGGTGGGGGGTGGTCCCGGCCCGGCGCCGCGGCCGGAAACGGCTGGACCGCCCGCGACCCGGTCATCGATGCTGTCCTCTCCGCAGGCACGGGGAGGGGGGATCGGCCGTGCCCGTCCAGGCGGTCGCCACTGCCGCTCAACCGCCACCACCGCCCGCCGGCGCGGTGCCGCGCACCGCGGCGTTGCGGCTGGCGGCGTGGTTCTACGTCCACGAGCTGCGCCGCCGTCCGCTGCTCGCGTCGGGGGCGCTGCTGCTGCCCGCGCTGGGCAACATCGCGCTGCGCTACGTGCCGCCGCTCGTGGTGGCCGAGCTCGTCGGCCGGGCCGCGGCCGGGGAGTCGCTGACGGCCGCGCTGGTGTGGCCGCACGTGCTGGCCTTCGCGGCGGCGCTGCTCGGCGGCGAGGTGCTGTGGCGCATCGGCATCCACCTGCTCAACCGCACCGACGCCTACGGCATCGAGCAGCTCTACGTGGACGGCATGGACGCGTTGCTGGACAAGGACGCCGCGTTCTTCCAGGAGAACTTCGCGGGCTCGCTCACGAAGCGCGTGCTGAGCTTCGCGTCGCGCTACGAGGAGTTCGTCGACACGCTGGCGTTCCAGGTGGTGGCGAACCTCGTGCCGCTCGCGTTCGCGTCGGTGGTGCTGTGGCGCTATGAGCCGATGCTGGTCGGGGTGCTCGCCGGCATGATCGTCACGACGGCGGTGCTGGTGGTTCCGCTGATCCGGCGGCGCCAGGCGCTGGTGGACGCGCGGGAGGCGTCGTGGGCGCGGCTGTCGGGGCACGTCTCGGACACGCTGACCAACATGGACGCGGTACGCGCGCACGCGTCGGAGCCGCGCGAGGCCGCCGAGCACGGGCGCCGTGTCGGCGAGCACCGCCGGCTCGCCCTCGCGTCCTGGGACTACCACAACCTGCGCATCGACACGGTCGTCGCGCCGCTGTCGGTGGTCGCGAACGTCGCCGGCCTGGTGATCGCGCTCGCCGTCGCGGCGCGGGCCGGTGGCCCGGGGGTCGCGGCCGTGGTGGTGACCTTCGCGTACTTCGTCCAGGCCACCGGGATCCTGTTCGACTTCAACCGGATCTACCGGCAGCTGGAGAGCTCGCTCACCGAGGCCGCCCAGTTCACCGAGCTGCTGCTCGACGACCCGGCGGTCCGCGACCCGGAGCAGCCGGTGACGCTGGGTTCCGCCCCGGCGGGCGTGGTGCTCCGGCGCGTGCGGTTCACCCATCCCGCGAGCCGCGAGCCGCTCTTCGACGGCTTCGACCTGCGCGTCGCCCCAGGGGAGCGGGTCGGGCTCGTCGGGCGCTCCGGTGGCGGCAAGACGACGGTGGTGCGGCTGCTGCTGCGCCTGATGGACGTCCAGGGCGGTCGGGTGCTCGTCGCCGGGCAGGACGTCCGCGACCTGACGCAGGCCGACCTGCGCAGCCTCATCGCGTACGTGCCGCAGGACCCGGTGATGTTCCACCGCACGCTCGGGGAGAACATCGCGTTCGGTCGCCCGGAGGCCACGCACGCGCAGGTGCGGGCGGCGGCCGCGGCGGCGCACGTCCTGGACTTCGTCGAGGGCCTGCCGGACGGGTTCGACACGCTGGTCGGCGAGCGGGGTGTGAAGCTCTCCGGCGGCCAGCGCCAGCGGGTGGCGATCGCGCGTGCGATCCTGCGCGATGCGCCGATCCTGCTGCTCGACGAGGCGACGAGCGCGCTGGACTCCGAGAGCGAGGCGCTCGTGCAGCGGGCGCTGTGGACGGCGATGGAAGGCCGCACGGCGATCGTGGTCGCCCACCGGTTGAGCACGGTGGCCGGGATGGACCGGCTCGTCGTCCTGGATCGCGGGCGGATCGTCGGGGAGGGCACGCACGCCGCGCTGCTGGCCCGCGACGGTGGCTACGCCCGGCTGTGGCGCCGCCAGTCCGGGGGCTTCCTCGGGGACTGACACGGGAGGACGCATGCGATCCGACGAGTACGCGACGGTGGCGCCGCTGGCGGAGGTGGCGCCGGCGTTCGCCGACATGGCGAACCGGATGGTCTACGCCACGATGGCGACGGTCGACCGACGCGGCCGGCCGCGCTCGCGCATGGTGCACACGCTCTGGGAGTGGGACGGCGCCGAGCTGGTCGGCTGGATCGGCTCGGTCGTCACGCCGATGAAGCGGGCGCACCTGGCGGCCACACCGTACGTGTCCTGCACCTACTGGGACGGCGTTGCCGCCT
>NZ_JBFWVQ010000071.1:0-30429 GCF_050246655.1 Pseudonocardia sp. | reverse complement strand
GTCGATCCCCGCCGCCCGCGTGGTGCACTTCCTGCCCGACCAGTTCCTCGGCGCGCACGTGCGGCGGAACCCCGGCCGGGAGAACATGCCCGTCTGGGCGGGGGTGTGCCACGACCACGCCGGGATCAGCGGGCCCGCGCTCACCGCGCAGGCGCAGGCGCACCCGGACGCCGAGCTCTTCGTGCATCCCGAGTGCGGCTGCGCCACGTCCGCGCTCTACCTCGCCGGGGCGGGGGCGGTGCCGCAGGGGCGCGTCAAGATCCTCTCGACGGGCGGGATGCTCGACGCCGCCCGCGCGTCCACGGCCGCCACGGTGCTGGTGGCCACCGAGGTCGGGATGCTGCACCAGCTGCGCCGGGCCGCGCCCGAGGTGGACTTCCGGGCCGTCAACGACCGGGCGTCGTGCCGCTACATGAAGATGATCACTCCGACGGCGCTGCTGCGCTCGCTGCGCGACGGCACCGACGAGGTGCACGTCGAGCCCGGGCTCGCGGCGCGCGCCCTGGCGTCGGTCGAGCGCATGATCGCCATCGGCAGGCCGGGGGGTGGCGAGTGACCCCGCGCCGGGCCGCTCGCGGCGCGGGCTGGGAGGCCGGTGCGGATCTCGTCGTCGTCGGCAGCGGGGTCGCGGGCCTCACCGCGGCGCTGGACGCGGCCGAGCGCGGCCTGCGGGTCGTCGTCGTGACCAAGGACGCTCCGGACGCGGGCTGCACGGCGCTCGCGCAGGGCGGGGTCGCCGTCGTCCTCGGCGACGTGGCGGGCGACGGTGCCGGCCTGCACGTCGCCGACACCCTCGCCGCGGGCGGGGGGCTCAACGACCCCACCGCCGTCGCCACGATCGTCGCGGGCGGGCCGGCGGCCGTCGCCCGGCTGCGGGCCAGGGGCGCGGTGTTCGACGGGCCGCCGGGACGGCTGGACCGCACCCGCGAAGGCGGGCACTCGGCGTTCCGGGTGATCCACGCCGGCGGGGACGCGACGGGCGCGGAGGTCGAGCGCGCGCTGGTCGCGGCCGCGGCGTCGGGCGGGTTGGCGCTGCTCACCGGCCACGTCGCCGTCGACGCGCTGCGCGACGGTGCGGGGGCCGTCGTCGGGATCGCGCTGCTCGACGACCGGGGCCGCCCCGGCGTGCTGCGCGCGCCCGCGGTCCTGCTCGCGACCGGCGGCTACGGCCAGCTCTACGCGAGCACCACCAACGCCGCCACCGCCACCGGGGACGGGGTGGCGATCGCCCTGCGCGCCGGTGCCGTCGCGGCCGACCTGGAGTTCGTCCAGTTCCACCCCACGGTGCTGCACGTGCCGGGGGCGACGGGGCAACGCCCGCTCGTCACCGAGGCCGTCCGCGGCGAGGGTGGCGTCCTGCGCGACCGCGCCGGGCGCGCCTTCATGGCCGACGTGCACCCGCTCGCCGACCTCGCCCCGCGCGACGTCGTCGCCGCCGCGATCACCCGCCGGATGGCCGAGACGGGCGCGGCGTGCGTGTGGCTGGACGCCACCGGCATCGACGGGTTCGCCCGCCGGTTCCCGACCGTCCACGCCGCCTGCGCCGCTGTCGGGGTCGATCCGGCCCGCGACCCGATCCCGGTGACCCCTGCCGCGCACTACGCGTGCGGTGGCGTCGCCACGGACGTGGACGGGCGCACCGGGGTCCCCGGCCTCTACGCCGCGGGTGAGGTGGCGCGCACCGGGCTGCACGGTGCGAACCGCCTCGCGTCGAACAGCCTGCTGGAAGGCCTGGTCGTCGGTGCGCGGGTGGCGCGGACCGTGGCCGCCGATCTCGCCGCGCCCCGCGTGGTCGCGCGCGGCCTGCTGGCCCCGGCCCCGGCCGTCGCGATCGCCGACCGCGCCGTCCTGCAGCGGGCGATGAGCGCGGGCGCGGCGATCGGCCGCGACGCCGCAGGGCTCGCCGCCGCGTCGGACGCCGTCGAGGCCGTCACGGTGCTCGGCTCGCCGATCGACCGGGCCGGGATGGAGGACGCTGCGCTCACCCTGCTCGCGCAGGCCGTCCTCGCCGCGGCGGGAACGCGCCGCGAGACCCGTGGCTGCCACGTCCGCACGGACTTCCCCGACCGCGACGACGCCTGGCAGCGCTCCAGCCTGCTGGTGCGCCTGGACGAGGCGGGGCGGCCCGTCGTCGAGTTCGAGCGCGCCGCGGTCGGCACGGCGGGTGCAGCGTGAGCGCCGAGCGTGCGGTGACGCAGGTCGCGACCGGACAGGGTGCACACCCGCCGGTCCGCGGCCCCGCGGCCGGCGTCGGCGGCGCCACCGGGATCGGCGTCCCCGATCCGGCGGACCTGCACCGTGTCGTCGAGACGGCCCTGGCCGAGGACCTGCGCTACGGCCCGGACGCGACGACGGCCGCCACCGTGCCCGCGGACGCCGTCGCGGTGGGGGAGTTCGCGGCGCGCAAGCCCGGCGTGCTCGCGGGGCTGCCGGTGGCACGCGCGGTGCTGGACCGCGTGCTCGGTGACTACGAGCTGCTCGTCGAGCGTGCCGACGGCGACCGGCTCGCCGCGGGCGACGTCGCCCTCGCCGTCCGCGCGCCCGTGCGGGGCCTGCTCACCGCGGAGCGGACCGCGCTCAACCTGCTCTGCCACCTGTCGGGCGTCGCGACGGCCACCCGCGCCTGGGTGGACGCCGTCGCCGGCACGCGCGCCCGGATCCGCGACACCCGCAAGACGCTGCCGGGCCTTCGGCTGCTGGAGAAGTACGCGGTGCGCTGCGGCGGCGGCATGAACCACCGCCTCGGCCTCGGCGACGCCGTGCTGATCAAGGACAACCACGTCGCCGCCGCGGGCTCCGTCGGCGCGGCGCTGGCGGCCGCCCGCGCGGCGGCCCCGGACCTGCCGTGCGAGGTCGAGGTGGACTCCCTGGGGCAGCTCGACGAGGTGCTCGCCCTGGGCGCGGAGCTCGTGCTGCTGGACAACTTCAGCGCGGCGCAGACGGCCGAGGCGGTGCGCCGCCGCGGGAGCTCGCCGACGCTGCTGGAGTCCTCGGGTGGCCTCACGCTGCCCGACGCCCGCGCGTACGCGGAGACCGGCGTCGACTTCATCTCCGTCGGCGCGCTCACGCACTCGGTGATCGCCCTGGACCTGGGGTTGGACCTGCGCGCGGGGTGAGCCCGGGGTGCCCGTCCGTCCGGGGCCATGATCGCCGCGGGCGGTACATGGCGCTCGGATGTGAGCGCCGTGCACCTGGCGTGGTGATCACCGCCGGGGCGGATCAGCCGGCCGCGTACGGGTGGACCGAGACGATCGAGCCGTCCGGGCGGGCCTCCAGGTAGCCGGACTCGTGGTAGTCGTTGGAGGCGTACACCGCGACCTGCGGGCCGTCCCCGTCGTCGTCGAAGATCAGGTACGTGCTCGTGGCCTCGCCGACCTTCAGGCTCTCCGGTGCGCCCGCCACCAGCGGCAGGACGACGGCCGGGTCGAACGCGGCCAGGTCGACCAGCGGCTGGTCGGCGTCACGCGTCCCGCCCTCGGAGGGCCCGTCGAGCCCGCCGCGGTACTGGTAGGTCTGCGCGCGGCCGGGCCGGCCGGGCACCGCCGTCGTGATCACCGCGTACCCGGGGTAGACGGTCGCCTGCGCGACGCGGGTGGTGCCGAGCTGCTCCTGCACGTCGGCGAGGAAGCGGGTGAAGCCCTCGGGGGTGTGCAGGCCGGCGAGCCCGACGACCCGCGGCGTCGTCCCGGACGCCTCACCGGAGCCGACCGTCCCGGCTTCCGTCGCGTCCGGCGCCGTCGCCCGGCCGATCCCGAAGCCCGCCGCCAGCAGCAGCACCGACAGCACCGCCCCGACGAGCCGCGCCCGCCCGCGGGGCCGGGCAGGCTCGGCGACGCGTCGGGTCACCTGCGGGGTGACCTGCAGGTCCTCGACGAGACCGCGCAACTCGCCGAGGGTCCGGGCGCGCAGCGCGGCCGCGGTGCGCTCGCGATGCTCGGCGCCGTCCAGCTGGCCGTCGGCGAACGCGGCGTCCAGGGCGCTGCACACGCTGCTGCGGTCCGCGTCGCGCGCGCGGGTGCGGGAAGGGGACACGCGCGGGATCGTAGATACCCGCGATCACAGCCCGAGTACCAGCCGTAGCCCGTCGTCGACGGCCCGAACGTACGCCGGATCGAGCGCGCCGATGCGCTGGTCGAGCGTCACGCGGTCGACCGTGAGTAACTGCGACACGTTCACGACCGACGGCTTCGGCAGGCTGCCGGCATGCCGGGGCAGCGTGACGTTGCCCGGGGCCGCGGCCAGCCGCAGGTTCGAGGTGACGGCGGCGACGAGGACGGTCGAGATCCGCGACCGGTTGAAGCGGTTGGAGGACACGACCAGCGCCGGGCGCCGGTAGGCGGATCGAGACCCCGCCTCTCGAGGCGTTTGTCGACAGCGCGGTCGGGCCCTGGGCGGCCCGTGATCGGCGGAAACGGCGCACGTACCCTGACCTCCATGCTCCGCCGCACCGACCTGCGCACCGCACCCCTGCCCCGTCCCGCCGTGCTGCGGACGCTCGTGCCGCGCGCCGAGGTGGACGTCGACGCGGTCCTCGCCGACGTCGCGCCGATCGTGGATGCGGTGCACGAGCGCGGGGTCGAGGCCGTCCTGGAGTTCGCCGAGCGGTTCGACCGGGTGCGCCCCAGCGGGATCCGGGTGCCGCGCCAGACGCTCGCCGGGGCGCTCTCGGCGCTGGACCCCGCGGTGCGTACGGCGCTGGAGACCTCGATCGAGCGCGCCCGGACGGTGCACGCGGAGCAGCGCCGCACCGACACCGTCACCCAGGTCGTCGCGGGCGGGACGGTGACGGAGCGGTTCGTTCCGGTCCGCCGCGTCGGCCTGTACGCCCCGGGCGGGCTCGCGGTCTACCCGTCGAGCGTGGTGATGAACGTGGTGCCCGCGCAGGAGGCGGGCGTGGAGTCCCTGGTCGTCGTGAGCCCCCCGCAGGCCGAGCACGGCGGGCTGCCGCACCCGACGATCCTCGCGGCGGCCGCGCTGCTCGGGGTGGACGAGGTGTGGGCCGTCGGCGGCGCGCAGGCCGTCGCGCTGCTCGCCTACGGCGGCACGGACACCGACGGCGCCGGGCTGGAGCCGGTCGACATGGTCACCGGGCCCGGCAACATCTACCTGACGGCGGCGAAGCGGCTGCTGCGCGGCCTCATCGGGATCGACGCCGAGGCAGGCCCGACCGAGATCGCGGTCCTGGCGGACGACACCGCGGACGCCGCCCACGTGGCCGCGGACCTGATCAGCCAGGCCGAGCACGACACGATGGCCGCGTCGGTGCTGGTCACGACGTCGGACGCGTTCGCGGACGCGGTGGACGCCGAGCTGGCCGTGCTGGTCGCGCAGACCAAGCACACCGAACGGATCCGCACCGCGCTCGGCGGCCCGCAGTCCGGGACGATCCTGGTGCGCGACCTCGCCGAGGGCGTCGCGGTCGTGGACGCCTACGCCGCCGAGCACCTGGAGATCCAGACCGCGGACGCGCGCGAGGTGGCGATGCGGGTGCGCAACGCCGGCGCGATCTTCGTCGGGCCGTGGGCGCCGGTGTCGCTGGGCGACTACTGCGCAGGCTCCAACCACGTGCTGCCCACCGGCGGCTGCGCGCGGCACTCCGGGGGCCTGTCGGTGCAGACGTTCCTGCGCGGCGTGCACGTCGTGGAGTACACGCAGGAGGCGCTGCGCGACGTGGCGGACCGGGTCGTCACGCTGGCCCACGCCGAGGACCTGCCCGCGCACGGCCAGGCGGTCTCCGCCCGTTTCGCCCGATGACCGCCCCGATGACCGCCCCGACGACAGCCCCGACGACAGCCCCGACGACAGCCCCGATGACAGCGGTCGAGCAGGGGATCGGGACGGACGTCGGCCTCGAGGACCTGCCGCTGCGCGCCGACCTGCGCGGCCGCAGCCCCTACGGCGCGCCGCAGCTGGACGTCGCGGTGCGCCTCAACACCAACGAGAACCCCTACCCGCCGCCGCCGGAGCTGGTGGCCGACGTCACCGCGGCGGTCCGCGAGGTGGCGGCGCAACTGCACCGCTACCCGGACCGGGACGCGGTCGCGCTGCGCGCCGACCTCGCCGCCTACCTGCGCACCGCGACGGGGGTGCCGCTGCAGGCCGCCAACCTGTGGGCGGCCAACGGTTCCAACGAGATCCTCCAGCAGGTCCTGCAGGCCTTCGGCGGGCCGGGCCGGGTGGCCGTCGGGTTCGAGCCGTCCTACTCGATGCACCCGATCATCGCCGCGGGCACCCGCACGGAGTGGCTGCGCGCTCCCCGGGGTGCGGACTTCGCGATCGACGTCCCCGCCGCGGCCGCGTTGCTCGCGCGGCGGGCCCCCGACATCACGTTCCTGACCAGCCCGAACAACCCCACCGGCCAGTCACTGGAGCCGGCGGAGCTGGCCGAGCTGATCGACGCCGCGCCCGGGATCGTCGTGGTGGACGAGGCGTACGCCGAGTTCTCGGACCGGCCCAGCGCCGCCACCCTGCTCCCGCACCACGGGGCGAAGCTGATCGTCTCGCGCACGATGAGCAAGGCGTTCGCGTTCGCGGGCGGCCGGCTGGGCTACCTCGCCGCCGCCCCCGCCGTCGTGGACGCGCTGCAGCTCGTCCGGCTGCCGTACCACCTGTCGGTGCTCACCCAGGCGGCCGCGCGGGCGGCGCTGCGGCACGCGGACGCGACGCTCGCGTCGGTGGCGCTGCTGCGCGCCGAGCGGGACCGGGTGATGGCGGCGCTCGCCGCCGCCGGCTACGACGTCGTGCCGAGCGACGCGAACTTCGTGCTGTTCGGCCGCTTCCCCGACGCCCCCGCGGCGTGGCGGGCGTTCCTGGACCGCGGCGTGCTGATCCGCGACGTCGGGATCCCGGAGCGGCTGCGGGTGACGGTCGGTACGCCCGAGGAGAACGACGCGTTCCTGGCCGCAGCGGCCGGGGTGCTGGAGGAGATCGCATGAGCAGGGTCGGCCGCGTGGAGCGGGTGACGAAGGAGTCGAAGGTCCTCGTCGAGATCGACCTGGACGGCACCGGGATCACCGCGATCTCGACGGGCGTGCCGTTCTTCGACCACATGCTCGACGCCTTCGGCAAGCACGGCGCCTTCGACCTCACCGTGGCGGCCACCGGCGACGTCGAGCTGGACGCGCACCACACCGTCGAGGACACCGCGATCGTGCTCGGGCAGGCACTGCGCCAGGCGCTGGGCGACAAGGCGGGCATCCGCCGCTTCGGCGACGCCTGGATCCCGATGGACGAGGCGCTCGCCCAGGCGGTCGTGGACGTCTCCGGCCGGCCGTACGCGGTGCACTCCGGCGAGCCCGAGGTGATGGCGGGCTTCGTCGTCGGCGGGCACTACCCCACGGTGCTCAACCGGCACGTGTTCGAGTCGCTGGCCTTCCACGGCCACCTCGCGCTGCACGTGCGCGTCGTGGACGGGCGCGACCCGCACCACGTCACGGAGGCGGAGTTCAAGGCCGTGGCCCGGGCGCTGCGGGCCGCGGTGGCGCGCGACGACCGGATCACCGGCGTGCCGTCGACGAAGGGCACCCTGTAACGGCGGTGGGGCGGTCGGCGAGAGAGCGCCTGACGTCCCTCGCAGCCGGAGCCGCCCCGTGCCGTCCCTGACGGAAGAGTCCACCCCGGATCACCTCGTCCCGCGCATGGGGGACCTGCCGATCTCCAACGCGCGCTACGTCCGGACGGCCGCGGTGACGCGGATCCCGCGCTCGGACCCGCCGCAGCGGGAGACCACCTGGTTCGGCCACGGCCCGGTCACCCCGGAGGGCGGACCGGTGATCGGCGCCCTCGCGATCGCCCCGGGCGGCACCTGGGTCGCGACGGGTGACGAGGCCGGTGCGGTGCGGACGTGGACGTCCGAGGGCGCGCCCGTGCTCGTGCCCGCGGAGCGCCACGACGGTCCGGTGCGGTCGGTGGACGTCGATCCGTCCGGTGCGCGCCTGGTCTCCGCGGACGCCGAGGGAACCGTGCGGTTGTGGGACACCGGCACCGGAGCCCCGCTCGGCCCGCCACTGCGCCACCGGACCTCCGGGGCCGTCGGGGTGGCCTTCGCCGGCCCGGACCGGCTCGTCGTCGCCGGCCGACGCGGCACCCTCGCGCTGCTGACGCTCGATGCGCAGCACACCGTCACGGCGGAGGACACGCTGGCGCGCCCGGCCGCGGGGCCGTTCACGATCCTGCGGGCCGCGGTGCGGTCGGGCGGCCCGGTGGTCGTCGCGGGCGGCGCGGACGGCTCCGTCGGCTTCGGGACGGACGGCTCCTCGAAGACGTGGCGGACGGCGTCCGGGCGCCATCCGGGGGCGGTGACGGCGGCGGCGATCGCGCCGGACGCCAGGCTGGTGGCGACGGCCGGGCAGGACGGCTCCGTGCGGCTGTGGGACCCGCGGAGCGGGGAGCCGGCGGGGTCCGGCGCGTGGCGCCACGACGCGCGCGTGACCAGCCTGGCCTGGAGCGCCGACGGCTCCTTGCTCGTGTCGTGCGGGCTGGACGGGATCCGGATGTGGGATCCCGTGTCCGGCGCGCCGGTCGGGCCGGTGCGCAGCGGCGGCGGGGTCGGTTTCGTGGCCGCAGCGGTCGGGCCCACGGTGCTCGTCGTCGCCGACACCCGTGGTCGCCTCTGGACCTGGACGGACGGCGTGCGCGCGCTGGCCGGACCGTTCGTCGTGCCACCGCCCCGGTCCGCCGCCGCGCCCGCCCGCGCCGCGGAGGGCGTGCTGCTCGTGCACGAGCAGAGCTGGGTGATGCAGGGTCTCGCCCTCGGCGAGCTGCTGCACAGCGTGAGCCTCGCCCCCGGCGAGATCACCCAGATCGCGGTGACCAGTCACACCCGCAGCGTCCTGCAGGACTCGGCCGACGTCGCGTCGCAGGACGAGCTCCTGGCGCGCAGCGGCACCTCGGCGGGCTCGCTCGCGGAGTCCGAGCGCACCTCGGCGACCCAGACCACCGCCGACACGACCGTCGGCGTCGCGCAGGGCGCCACCTCCGAGATCGGCGCGGGTGGGCTGCTGAGCGGGCTCGGCTTCTCGGGCGGCTCGGCGCTCACCACGTCCACCGCGGTCACGGCGACGTTCGCCACGGGCGTGCGCGAGCTCTCCGACGAGAGCAACCAGGACGTCCACCAGCAGGCCGTGGACGTGGCGCACCTCGCCCGGCGCCGCCACACCGCGTCGGTGCGGGAGGTCTCGGAGTCCGACGCGCTGGAGCTGCGCACCCGCGTCGTCGCGAACTACAACCACATGCACGCCCTGACGTTGCAGTACTACGAGGTCGTCCAGGTCGCCCGGCTGCGCACCCGCGTCGTCGACGCGCACCGGCTGCTGTTCGTGCCGATGAAGATGGTCGACTTCGCGGACCCCGAGCAGACCGGGCGGGCCCTCGCCCGCTACCGGCGCGAGATCGTCGACACCGCGCACGCGCTCGGCCTGCACGACGTCGCGACCGGCGTGGACCTGCTGCTGCTCGGCGCACCGCTCGGCCTCCCGCTGCGCGCCGTGCGCGTCGCGCAGGTGTGGCGGCGGGCAGCCGAGGCGGCGGCCGCACTCGCCACCGCCCACACCCGGGCGGCCGAGGCGGGCGAGCGGGCACAGGAGGCGGGCGACGCCGTGCTCGCGGCCCGCGACGCCCTCCGCGCTGCGGACGACCCGGGCCTCGCCGCCCGGGCCGCGCTGCAACGCAGCCTGAGCACCGCCACCGACGAGGGCCGGGTCGCCGACGCCGCGGCCCTGGCCGCCGCCGCGGATGTCGCCAGGCTCGCCCGCGAGCACGACGAGGCCCGCCGGGACCGGGCCGCGCTCGCGGCGCTGCTCGCCGCCGATCCCGGCGCCACCGAGCCGCCCGCCCTGGACGAGACGCTCCTCGACGCCCTCACCGCCCGGGTCCACCGGGCGCTCGCCCACCACCGCACCGCGGTCAACCAGGGGATCTGGATGCGGCTGGACCCCGGCGTCTACGCGGGGATGCTCGAGGGTGCGACCCACGACGGCGTGGCCGTGGCGCCGACGCTGGACCCGACACCGGTCGCCGTCGCGGGCAGCTACGTCGGCCTGCGGTGGCCCCACGCGGACCCGGACGCGGCCCGCCGCTTCCGGGAACGCCACGTGGACCGCGCACCCGAGCTGGACGAGGCGATGCCGCTGCCCACCGGCGGCGTGTTCGGCGAGGCCGTCCTCGGTGAGGCCGTCGCGGCCGAGAAGCTCGACCTCACCCGCTTCTGGAACTGGGCCGACGCCCTGCCCCCGATCCGCCCCACCGGCATCGACCCGATCGGCCAGACCGACGACGACCCGCTGCCGGTCCCGACGCGCGCCGAGGTGCCGGCAGCCACGATCAACCTCGGGCCGGTCACGTTCCCGCAGCTCGCCTCCGGTGTCCCCGCCCTGGCCGCCGCCGCGGCGAACCCGGAGCTGTTCGCCGATCTCACCGGAGCCGCGACCAGCGCGGCGCTGGCCCGCTCGGCGATCGAGCTGTCCGCGTCCGGCGCGTCGACGGCGGCGACGCTGGCCGGGGAGAACTTCCGGCGCCACCTCCAGTTCCAGCGCCAGGTCGCCGGGGCCGTGATGGACGCGGTCGGGGACGGGAAGGGCCGCCTCGACCCGACGCTCGCGGGCGCGGCGCTCAATGCGGGTGGTGGTCCGCCCGCCCGCGAGAAGGCCGGTGCGGCCGGGTCGCCGTGGAGCGCGCCCGCTGCCGGGGAGGACGGGGCCGGGGACGGGACCGGCGGCACGGCCGGTGATGCCGGTGACACTGGTGATGCTGCGGGTGACGGGTCGGGCGGGAGCACGCCGGGTGTCGAGTTCGTCACCGACCAGCCGGAGGGCACCGATGCCCCCTGAGACACCGGTCCCCGCCCCTGCGACGGACGGCGCGAACGGCGCGTGGACCCGCGCCTTCGCCGCCCTGCACGCCAAAGACAACGCAGACAACGCCAGGCCCGCCCGCACGGGCCCGCCCGTGGGCGAGGAGCTCGCCCCGGACCCCGACCTGCCGGTCTCCCACGTGGTGACCTACCGCACCGCGGGGATCACCCGCCTGGCCGCGGGCGCGGGCGCCCCGCGCGAGATCGACGGCCCACTGGACCCGCTCGCCGCCCCCGCCACCGGTGCCGGGCTCCCCGCGGAGGGCGCGCTGCTCAGCCACGAGCAGGCGTGGCGCCAGCGCGGGGTCACCCTCGGCCGGCTGCTGCACTCGGTCGCGCTCGCCCCGGGCGAGGTCACGCAGATCGCGATGTCGACCTGGGACCGCAGCTCCGCGGGCGGGACGTCCGAGGACGTCGCCGCCGAGGAGACCGCGGCGCAGGCCGCGGGGCGCGACCGCGGCATCCACGAGGTGACGAGCGTGGTCGCGCACCAGGTCGGTGTCGGGACGTCGTCGACGTCGGCGCTGGCGTCGCAGACCGACTCCGGCGTCACCGGTGTCGCCGGGTTCCTCGGGGTGGCCTCCTCCGGCTCGGCCAACAGCTCCGTCGCGACGGCGGTCGCGTTCGCGACGGGTGCGCGCGGCCTCGCGTCCGACAGCACCCGGTCCGTGCGCGAGGCCACCCAGCAGCAGGCCGCGAACGTGCGCGGGCAGCGCTCGACGACGGTCCAGGAGGTGCACGAGAGCGAGACCGAGCAGTTCACCACCCGCGTCGTCGCGAACTACAACCACATGCACGCACTCACGCTGCTCTACTTCGAGGTCCTGCAGGTCTACGAGCTGGCGACGCGGGTCACCGACGCCGAGCGGCTGCTGTTCCTGCCGATGGCGGCCACCCGCTTCGACGACCCGGACCAGGTCACCGCGTTCGCCCGGCCGCTGGCCGACGCGGCCCGCGCGACGGGGCTTGACGCGCTCGCGCAGCGGCTCGAACGGCTCGACGAGGACGGCCCCGCCCGTACCGCCCGGCGCGCTGCGCTGGAGGGGGCGCTCGACGCCGCCCGGTCGGCCGCCGCGGGTGTCGCCGAGGGCACGGCCCCGGAGATCGCCGCGGCCCTCGACGGGGCGGTCGCTGCCGCGCTCGCCCAGGTGGAGCTGGCCGAGGAGGCGCAGGCGCACGAGCTGGCGGATCTCGGTGCGCAGCTGCAGGACCGCCAGCTGGCGTTCGACCAGGCGATCTGGATGCGGCTCGAACCCGACCAGGTCGCGGCGATGCTGGCGGGCAGGTGGCACGAGGGAGCCCCGCTCGCCGACACGATCGACCCGGCGCCGGTCGCGGTGGTCGGCAACCTCGTCGGGTTCCGGTGGGCGTTCCCGGAGGGCCAGGAGGCGGCGGCCGCCGCGTTCCGGGCCCGGCACGTCAGCGGCGACGAGGGCGGCGACGAGAGCGGCGACGAGGACGCGACCGACCGCGACACCGTCGTCCTGCCGACCGGCGGCGTCTTCGCCGAGGCCGTCCTCGGCCGGGCCAACTGCGGGGAGACGCTCGATCTCACCCGCTTCTGGCGCTGGGACGACACGACCATCCCGATCCAGCCCACCGCGATCGAGCGGCTGCGGCAGCGCCGCCACGCCCGCCTGGCCGAGGCCCGGCCGGCGCCGCTCGGTGCCCCCGCCGTCGCGGTGCAGCAGCTGCCGGAGGCACCCGCAGGCCCGGCGCACGAGCTCGCCGGCCTCATCGGCACGTCACTGTTCCGGGACGCGGGCGGCGCGGCGGTGATCGGTGAGGTCCTCACCGCGGCCCAGGGCACCGCGGCCAAGGGTTCCGCCGAGGCGCAGCAGGTCGCGCACGACACCATCTCGGCCTACCTCGACCATGTCGAGCAGCTCCTGCCCACGATCACGAAGGCGCTGTCCCGGGCGAAGGCACCGTCCCAGGGCGGGCAGGGCGCGGCTCCGGGGGCACCGGACGACCGGGGCGGGTCGGGAGGTGGCAAGGCCCTCGACCCGTCCACCCTCGGCGCGCTGCAGAACGCGCTGGGGGAGAAGGGCGCGGGCGTCGACGTCGAGGGCCTGCTCGGGTCGGCCGCGGAGCTGGGCCTGTTCCTGTGACCACGCCGACGACCGGGGCCGCGGGGACGACTCCGACCACCGGGGCCGCGGGGACGACGTCGGCGCCCGCGACCGCACCCCCGCCCGCCCCGCCTGCGCCGCGCCCGGCCGGGCCGCCGCCGGTCGGGCGGGAACCCCCGCCCGTGTTCCGCAGCGGCTTCACCGACAACACCTCGGCCCGCGCCGCCGCAGCGGTGTGGCTCAAACGCTGCGTCGACCGCGGTGCCCCGATCGTGGCGTGGACCGGCGAGATGACCGCGGACGTGCGCCGGCTCGTGGCGGACCAGGAGTTCCCCACAGCGCCCGGAGCCGCCGTGTGGGCGGACCAGCACTGGCGGGTGACCGGTGCCGGCTGGGCCGACGACTTCTTCGCGCTCACCGCGCCCGCGCCGCCCGCGGGACCACCGCCCGCCGGCGGCCTCTGGCCGGCGCTGCACGGGCTGCCGACCGAGGACACCCTGCGCCTGCTCCTGCTCGGCGACGGGGACGCCCCCGCGATCGCGACGTACCTCTCGCGGGAGGGCATGCACCTGTTCGACCCGCGCGCGGGTCTCTGGTGGTTCGAGGCGGGCCGGGCCAGGGACGGGTTCGTCGCGCACATGCGCCGCCGCCACCGGGGCACCGAGTCCGCCGACGTGTCCGCCTACCTGGTGGGCGACCCGACCCGCAGGCCAGGCGAGTCCGCGCGCCGCTGGCTGGTCCGCGCGCGCAACCAGGTGTTCGCCTGGGCCGACCGGACGGCCCCCCTGGCGCTCGCCTTCCACCCGGAGACGCTCGGCACCTCCGACGGGTCGCCGGCATCCGACCTGACCCTGCAGATGGCCGGCCTCTTCCGCCACTACCGGCACGTCGACCGGAACATGATCTGGCGGTTCACGAGCCGGCCCGCCGCCGAGAGCGTCGTGATCGCCGACGACGTCTCCTACGACGAGCTGCGCCGGTCGATCGCCGATCACAGCGCCGGTGCCGACAAGTCCAACCGGCGGGTGCGCACCCTGTCGTTCTGCCGGAACACCGGTGCCCTGCTCGGCACGGCGATCTCCCCGGGGGGCGACGGGCACGTGCTGAACATCGTGGACAAGGCCGCCTACCTCGTCGGCATCGACGTCGACGGGCTGGCCGGGCACAACATCACCGCCCACCCGGCGCTCGGCCGCGCCATCAGCATCTTCGAGACCGAGTACGTGCTGGTGAACGGCGGGGCCCACCCGGTCTCGCTCGCCGACCTGGCGTCCGTGACCTACGACAACCCGTTCGCCGGCCAGCTGCGGCAACTGCTGGCGGGGAAGGCCGGGCGGCTGGCGGAGTTCGCCCGGGCCGAGAGGGACATGGGGCACGTCACCGCCGAGCCGCGGCCGCAGACCGCTCGCGCGATGCCCCCGGCGGTCGTCGCGGCGATCCGCGCCTACGCCCAGGCGGCCGAAACGTCGGCGAGAGGGTTCTGGCAGACCATCAAGGCGCCGGACCGGCTGCAGTCCGACGGCCTCTTCGCGGCCCTCGTGACCACGCACGTCCCCGCCTACTGCGCCGCGATCGAGAAGGCGATCGGCGCCCGACCGCAGTGATCCGTGAACCGCCGGCGTCAGTGCCGGGCCGGGACGCCGTACGGTCGCGGCGTGCCACCCCGTCGCAGGAGCGCCGCCAGGACCACCGTCGAGGCCCCGCAGGTGCCGCCGTCCTACGACCCGCCTCCTGCCGATCCCGGCCACCGCTTGGACGGCGTGGAGTTCGGGGCCGGTCACGTGTTCGCCGGGCCCGTCGCGGATCTCGACCTGCGCGAATGCCGGTTCGCGGGCACCGACCTGTCCGGCCGGGTGTTCACGGGCCTGGAGGTGCGCGACACCCTCTTCGAGGGCTGCGACCTCTCCGGTGCAGTGCTGGACCGGGCCGTGTTCTCGCGGGTGGTGTTCACCGGCTGCCGCCTCACCGGCACCGTTCTGAGCGGGACGACGCTGCAGGACGTCCGGATCACCGACTGCCGGGCGGACCTGCTGGACCTGCGGATGGCCCGCGCCGACCGGCTGCTGGCCGAGGACTGCGACCTGCGCGGCGCCGATCTCTACGAGTTCACGGCCACCGACGCCGCCCTGCTGCGTTGCGACCTCACCGACGCCGAGCTGGACCGCGCCGACCTCACCGGCGCCCGCCTGCACGGCTCCACCCTGGACGGCGTGCGCGGCGCGCTCGCCCTGCGCGGCGCGCGCATCGGCGCGGACCAGCAGATCCCCCTCGGTGCGGCGGTGCTCGCGGCGCTCGGGGTCGAGGTCACCGACCAGTAGGCCGGGGCCGGTAGCCTGGCGCGGGTGTCGAGGATCGTCGTGCTGGACTACGGCTCGGGCAACCTGCGCTCGGCGGAACGGGCGCTGCGCAGGGTCGGGGCGGACGTCGTCGTGACGGCCGACCGGCAGGCCGCCCTGGAGGCGGACGGCCTGGTCGTGCCCGGGGTGGGGGCGTTCGCGGCTTGCATGGCGGGGCTCAGCGCCGTCGACGGGCCGGGGATCATCGGACGGCGCCTCGCCGGCGGCCGTCCCGTCCTGGGCATCTGCGTCGGCATGCAGGTGCTGTTCGACCTCGGCGTCGAGTGGGGCGAAGCCACCGAGGGGTGCGGGCAGTGGCCCGGGACCGTCGAGCGGCTCAAGGCGGACGTGCTGCCGCACATGGGCTGGAACACCGTCCGCGTCCCGGCCGCGTCCACGCTCTTCGCCGGGCTGGACGCCGACACGCGGTTCTACTTCGTGCACTCGTTCGCGGTCCGCCGCTGGGAGCTGGAGCCGTCGCCGGTGATCGCGCCGCCGCTGGTGACGTGGTCCCACCACGGGGAGGACTTCGTCGCCGCGGTGGAGAACGGGGCGCTCTCGGCCACCCAGTTCCACCCGGAGAAGTCGGGGGACGCGGGGGCGGTCCTGCTGCACAACTGGTTGCGCGACACTGTCGGATGAGTGCCGGATGAGCGGTCGGGCGACCCTCCCGGGCACGGACTAGGCTTTGCTCCACCCACACCGGATCGGATCAAGGGAACCGCGTGTCCATCGAGGTCTGCAACGAGTCGGGCGTCGACCTGGACGCGGCGCTGATCGTGTCGGTCGCGCGCTACGCCCTCGCCGCGATGCAGGTCAGCCCGGCCGCGGAGCTGTGCATCACGGCCGTCACCAGCGAGGTGATGGCTGAGCTGCACGAGCGGTGGATGGATGAGCCGGGCCCCACGGACGTCATGGCGTTCCCGATGGACGAGATCGTGGAGGACACCCGCCGCCCGGACGCGCCGGACATCGGGCCCGCGCTGCTCGGCGACGTGGTCCTGTGCCCGGAGTTCGCGCGTTCCCAGGCGCGCACCGCGGGCCACACCCTCGCCGACGAGCTGCACCTGCTCACCGTGCACGGCGTGCTGCACCTGCTCGGCTACGACCACGGCGAGCCGGAGCAGGAGCGGGAGATGTTCGGGTTGCAGGACCGGCTGCTCGCCGGGTGGCGCGCCGAGCGCCGCCGGACCGCCAGCCGGGAGGCACAGCGCCGCAGCGACTCCGCGGTGCTGGGCGCCGCAGGCCTCGAGGAGGGCTGAGCCCACCTGCGATGAACACCCCGGTCGGTCTGATCGTCATCGCCGCGCTGCTGATCCCGCTGGCGGGGCTCTTCGCCGCAGCGGACGCCGCGCTGAACACCGTCTCGCGTGCGCGGGTGGACGCGCTGGTCCGCGATGGCCGCAGCGGGGCCAGGGCGCTGCAGGCGGTCGTGGCCGAGCGGCCCCGGCACGTGAACCTGCTGCTCCTGCTGCGCCTCGCGGCCGAGACCGCCGCGGTCGTGCTGCTCACCGTCGCGATGGACTTCTGGTTCGAGCCGCCGTGGGTCGGCGCGCTGGTCGCGGGCGGGATCATGGTCGTGGTCAGCTACGTCCTGATCGGCGTCGGCCCGCGCACGCTCGGCCGCCAGCACCCGTACGCGCTCGGCTGCGTGATCGCCGCGCCGGTACGGGCGCTGGCGCGCCTGCTCTCGCCGCTCACGCAGCTGCTCATCCTCATCGGGAACGCGATCACCCCTGGCCGCGGCTTCCGGGAGGGCCCGTTCTCCTCGGAGGTGGAGCTGCGCGAGCTCGTCGACATGGCGAGCACCACCGGTGTGGTGGACGAAGGCGAGCGGAAGATGATCCACTCGGTGTTCGAGCTGGGCGACACGATCGTCCGCGAGGTCATGGTGCCGCGCCCGGACGTCGTGTGGACCGAGCACGACACCACGGTCGACCGGGCGCTGCGCCTGGCGCTCAAGAGCGGCTACTCGCGGCTGCCCGTGCTGGGCGAGAACATCGACGACATCGTGGGCGTCGCCTACCTCAAGGACCTCGTCCAGACCCAGGCGTCGGCCGCGGGTGCGGGCGAGGCCCCGGTGTCCGGCGTGATGCGCCCCGCGGCGTTCGTGCCGGACTCCAAGGGCGTGGACGCGTTGCTGCGCGAGATGCAGGCCCGACGCAACCACATGGCGATCGTGGTGGACGAGTACGGCGGCACCGCCGGGATCGTCACGATCGAGGACATCCTGGAGGAGATCGTCGGGGAGATCACCGACGAGTACGACACCGAGGAGATCCCCGCGATCCAGGACGTGGACGAGCGCACGCTGCGGGTGGCGGCCCGGCTGCCGGTGGAGGATCTCGAGGAGCGCCTGCGGCCCACGCTCGTCGGCACCGTCCACGCGGAGGAGCTGCGCGACCTCGCGGAGACCACCGACGTCGACACCGTCGGCGGCCTGCTGGCCCAGCGCCTCGGCAAGGTGCCGCTGCCCGGTGCGCACGCGGAGGTGGCGGGCCTGCGGCTGCTCGCCGAGGGCGGCAAGGACGCGCGCGGTCGCGTCCGGATCACGACGGTGCTGGTCACGCCGGTGGACGCGCCGGAGAACGAGCGGGACGAGACGGCACGGGAGGAGACGGATGCCAGGCACCCGTCGGCATGACCGCTACGACCTCGTCGTCGTGGGTGGGGGGATCGTCGGACTGGCGACGGCGTGGGCGGCGGTCAGGGCGGGCCGCTCCGTCGCGGTCGTCGAGCGCGAGGAATCCCTTGCCGCGCACCAGACCGGCCACAACTCCAACGTCATCCACTCCGGGCTGTACTACGCCCCGGGCGGCCTCAAGGCGCGGCTGGCGGTCACCGGGTGTGCGGAGACGGTCGCGTTCTGCCGCGAGCACGAGCTGCCGCACGCGGTCACCGGCAAGGTCGTGGTTGCCACGGAGCCCGAGGAGCTGCCGCGGCTTCGCGAGCTGGCCCGCCGCGGCGTCGCGAACGGCGTCGAGGCCCGCGAGCTGGACGCGGCCGGGCTGCGTGCACACGAGCCGCACGTGCGGGGCCTCGCAGGGCTGCACGTGCCGTCCACCGGGGTGTGCGACTACCGGCTGATCGCGGAGAAGCTCGCCGAGCTCGTGGCGGAGCGCGGCGGGGAGGTGCTGCTCGGCAGGTCGGTGTCCGCTCTGGTGCGCCGGCGCGCGGACGTCGTGGTCCGCACCTCCCGGGGAGACGTGCTGGGCCGCCAGGCCGTCGCGTGCGCCGGCCTGCACTCCGACACCCTCGCCCGCGCCTCCGGCGCCGATCCCGGGGTGCGGATCGTGCCGTTCCGCGGCGAGTACACCGATCTGGCCACGCCTGTGCTGGTCCAGGGGCTGATCTACCCCGTGCCGGACCCGGCGTTCCCGTTCCTCGGGGTGCACGCCACCCGCGGCCTGGACGGATCCGTGCACGTCGGACCCAACGCCGTGCTGGCCCTGGCCCGCGAGGGCTACTCGTGGCGCGACGTCGTGCCGCGCGAGCTGGCCGCCACCCTCGCCTACCCGGGCCTGTGGCAGCTCGCCCGCCGCCACTGGCGCTACGGGCTGGGGGAGGTGCACCGCTCCCTCTCCCGCGCCGCGATGGCGCAGCGGCTGCGCCGGATGCTGCCGGACGTGCGCGAGCAGGACCTGCACCCCGCGGGCGCCGGGGTGCGTGCGCAGGCGGTCCGACCCGACGGCGGGCTGGTCGACGACTTCCTGTTCGTCGCGTCGGGCGACGGCGCCGGCGCCGTCCTGCACGTGCTCAACGCCCCGTCCCCGGCGGCTACCGCGGCGCTGCCGATCGGGCGGGCGATCCTGACCCGCCTCGGTGTGGAGGTCGACGCATGACGTTCCCGACCGTGCCGGAGGGCTTCCGGTCCGGCTTCGCCTGCTTCGTCGGCCGCCCCAACGCGGGCAAGTCGACGCTGACCAACGCGCTGATCGGCTCGAAGGTCGCGATCACCTCCAGCCGGCCGCAGACCACACGCCACGCCATCCGCGGCATCCTGCACCGGGAGGACGCCCAGCTCGTCGTCATCGACACCCCCGGCCTGCACAAACCGCGCACCCTGCTCGGATCGCGGCTCAACGACATCGTCCGCGAGACCTGGGCCGAGGTGGACGTCATCGGGTTCTGCGTGCCCGCGGACGCCCCGGTCGGGCGCGGGGACGAGTTCATCGTGGGCGAGCTGCGGGCGGTCGCCGCGCGCACACCCGTGCTCGGGATCGTCACGAAGACCGACCTCGCGCCGCCCGAGCAGGTGGCGTCGCGCCTCTCCGAGCTGGCGGGGCTGATGGACTTCGCCGACATCGTGCCCTGCTCGGCCGTGTCGGGGTTCCAGGTGGCGCTGCTCGCGGACCTGCTCGTCGCGCGGCTCCCGGAGGGCCCGCCGCTCTACCCGGACGGCGAGCTCACCGACGAACCCGAGGAGACGCTCGTCGCGGAGCTGGTCCGCGAGGCGGCCCTGGAGGGCGTGCGCGACGAGCTGCCGCACTCGATCGCCGTCGTCGTCGAGGAGATGGTCCCCCGCGAGGGCCGCGCGGACCTCCTGGACGTGCACGCCCAGATCTACGTCGAGCGCCCGTCGCAGAAGGGCATCGTCATCGGCCGCGGCGGGGAGCGCCTGCGCCAGGTCGGATCGGACGCCCGCCGCCAGATCGAGAAGCTGCTCGGGACCAAGGTGTACCTGGACCTGCACGTCAAGGTGGCGAAGGACTGGCAGCGCGATCCGCGGCAGCTGCGGAAGCTGGGGTTCTGACCGGCTGGGGCCGGTCGCGGGCCGTGCTCGCGCTTGCGTGGGGCCCCGGACGGTGGGTGGGCTGCGCGGGGGCCTCTTCGGCCGGGCGCTGGTTGGGTAGAGCTCGGGCGTGGGTCGCGGGGTGGGCCCGGTTCGCAGGGTTCGGATGTGGTTCGCAGGTGGTGGCGCCGCCCTCGCAGGGCCTGGGCACGGTTCGCAGATGCTGCGGCCTCTGTGAGGGGTGCGGAATCCCTGCGAAGGGGTGCCCCGGTGCGACTCCGGCCCGGCCGGCGGAAGGGCTCAGCCCGGCCCCGTGACCACCGGTGGAGCGGGAGTGGCCCGCCGCTCCACCAGGGGCAGCGACCGCAGCTGCCGCTCCAGGTGGTACTGCAGGTGCGCGGCGACCAGGCCGCTGGTGTCGCGGCGGGTCGGCGCGGTGGCGGCGTCGGCGGTGTGCCAGTCCCCGTGCAGCAGGGCGTCGAGCAGCGCGAACGTCTCCGAGGACGGTACGACGGAGCCGGGTGGGCGGCACCGGGCGCACACCGCGCCGCCGCCCGCGACGCTGAACGCCCGGTGCGGGCCCGGCGCCGCACAGCGGGCACAGTCCGTGATCGCAGGTGCCCACCCGGCGTGGCTCATCGCGCGCAGGAGGAACGCGTCCAGCACCAGTGAGGGATCACGCTCCCCGTCCGCCAGTGCCCGGACGGCCCCGACGAGCAGCAGGTACAGCCGCAGTGCCGGCTCGCCCTCCTCGGCGACGAGGCGGTCGGCGGTCTCCAGCATCGCGCAGCCCGCCGTGTACCGGGCATAGTCGCTCACGATGCCAGCGCCGAACGCATCGAGCGTCTGCGCCTGCGTGACGACGTCGAGGCTGCGGCCGGTGTAGCACTGCACGTCGACGTGGTTGAACGGCTCCAGCCGCGCCCCCCAGCGGGACCGCGTCCGCCGCACCCCCTTCGCCACCGCGCGCAGCTTCCCGCGGCGGCGGGTGAGCAAGGTGACGATCCGGTCGGCCTCGCCCAGCTTGTGCACCCGCAGCACCACGCCGACGTCACGGTAGAGGGCCACGTCAGGCCCCTGCCGACCGGAACGGATCCACGCCAGAAGCCTACGGCTCCGGGTGCCGTCCCGGCGTGCGAGCAAGGGGCGCGTCGCCGCTCCGGGCGCGTACCGTCGCCCCTAGGATCCTCCCGCGATCATCGAGGCCAGGGGGCAAGAAGACCATGACGCAGGACCCGTCCGACCGCGCGCCGTCCGACCCCACGGCTGCGCCCGCTCCGGACGGGTCGTCCGGCGACTGGCCCGCGCAGTCGTGGAGCCCGCCCGACTCCACGAGCAGCCCGGACGAGGGGGCGGCCGGTTCCACGCAGGTCATCGACACTTCCGCGGCCCGCGCGGGGACGCCCGGCTCACCCGGTGCGGGCAGCGGCGGGGCGCCGCGTGCTTCCGATGCCCACGACGCCCACGACGCAGGAGCCGCGCCGGACGCCACGGCACCCGGCGGGTCCGCCGCCCCCGCGGGCGGGCCCGGTGCCGAGGGCACGCCGCCGGGTGTCGGGGCAGCGGGCGCCGGGACAGGGCCGTCCGACCCCACGACAGCCCGGGGGAACATCCCGTCGACGGCCACCCCCGCCACCCCCGCCACCCCTGGCACCGGGGGCGCGGCCGCGACGCCCGGGGGCAGCTGGGCCCAGTCCGAGAGCCCGGCGTCGCCCCCCGGCCACGGCGCCCCGCCGCCGGGCACACCCGGCTACGCCCCGCCGGGCCCAACCGGCTACGCCACCCCGCCGGCCACGTCCGGCTACGCCGCCCCGCCGGCCACGTCCGGCTACGGCGCCCCGCCGGGCACACCCGCCTACGGCGCCATCCCGCCGAGCACGCCCGCCTACGGCAGCTCCTCCTACGGCGCTCCGTCCTACGGCCAGCAGGCCGAGGCGGCGGCCTACCGCGACCTCGGCACCGACCCCACGGGCGCCCCACCGGTGCAGGCTGGCTATCCCGGCGGCCAGCCCCCGCCCGGCCCGGGCTACCCGCCCGAGACGCCGGGCTACGCCCCCGGCTACGGCGCCCCCGGGTACGGCCAGGGCTACGGCTACCCGGCGCCCCCGCCCACGAACACGATGGCGATCCTCTCGCTGGTCTTCGCGTTCGTGTTCGCGCCGGTCGGGATCGTGTTCGGGTTCATCGCCCGCAGGCAGATCCGGGAGACCGGCGAGCAGGGCGACGGCATCGCCCTCGCCGGCCTGATCATCAGCATCGCGTTCACGGCGATCTTCGTCCTGCTCGTCGTGCTACCGCTGATCTTCGTGCTCGCCGCGGCGGGGGCGGGCGGGTTCGGGTGACGGAGGCCCCGGACCCCGTCGAGCCCTCCGACGCCGAGCTCGCCCGCACCCTCGTCGCCACGACGACGACGGGGATGCTCGCCACGCACTCGGCGGTGCACCCCGGTTTCCCATTCGGCTCCGTCGTCACCTACGCCGCGGACGCCGACGGCCGGCCGGTCCTGTGGCTCTCCGATCTCGCCGAGCACAGCCGCAACCTCGCCGCGGACGCCCGCGCGTCCCTGCTCGTCGCCGACGACCGCCCCGGCGATCCGCTCGCCCACGCCCGGGCGACCCTGCTCGGCGCGGTCACCGCACTGGACGGTGCCGAGCGCGACGCCGCGGCGGCGGTCTACCGTGCCGCGCACCCCGGCTCGTACGTGCAGGACTTCCACGACTTCCGCCTGTACCGCCTCGCGGTGGACGCCGTGCGTTTCGTGGGCGGCTTCGCCCGGATGAGCTGGGTGGACGCCCAGGAGTACGGCGACGCGCAGCCCGATCCGGTGGCGCCGTTCGCGGCCGGGGTGATCGAGCACATGAACGACGACCACGCGGATGCGCTCGTCACGTACTGCCGCTTCTACGCCGGCCTTGCCGTCGAGTCCGCGCGGATGACCTCGGTGGACCGCTACGGCTTCCGGGTCGCCGCGACCGACGCCGCGGACGCCCGTCAGGACGTCCGGATCTCCTTCGACGGGCCCGTCGCGACACCCGACGAGGTCCGCAAGGCCATGATCACGCTGCTGCGGAGGGCCCGGGGCGAGGCATGATCGCCGTTGCGGCGCGACGGGCGACGCGGGGTGTGCATTCCGCGCCGAGGCGGTGATCATGGCGGGCGTAAGGTGCGGGCCGTGTCCCGGTTCCAGCCGCCCCCGCCGCACCCGTCCGGGGCCCGCCCGCCGGTGATCCCGGCCGCGCTGGTGCCGCACCACGTCGCCCTGGTCATGGACGGCAACGGGCGCTGGGCGAACGCGCGCGGCCTGCCCCGCATCGAGGGGCACCGCCGCGGCGAGGCATCGCTGATGGACGTCGCGCGCGGCTGCATCGACATCGGCGTCAAGTGGCTCTCGGCGTACGCGTTCTCGACGGAGAACTGGAAGCGCAGCCCGGACGAGGTGCGCTTCCTCATGGGCTTCAGCCGCGACGTCATCCGCCGCCGGGTGGACGAGATGCACGCGATGGGCGTGCGGGTGCGCTGGGCCGGGCGGCGGCCGCGGCTGTGGCGTTCGGTGATCAAGGAGCTGGAGATCGCCGAGGAGAAGACGCGCCACAACGACGTCCTCAACCTCACGATGTGCGTGAACTACGGCGGCCGCGCGGAGATCACGGACGCGGTCCGGGAGGTCGCGCGGCTGGTCGCACAGGGGCGGCTGAAGCCGGACAAGATCGACGAGCGGACGATCGCGCGGCACCTGGACGAGCCGGACATGCCCGACGTCGACCTGTTCGTGCGCTCGTCGGGGGAGCAGCGCACGTCGAACTTCCTGCTGTGGCAGAGCGCGTACGCGGAGATGGTCTTCCTGGACACCCTGTTCCCCGACTTCGACCGCCGCCATCTCTGGGAGGCCGTGGAGATCTACGCGCGCCGCGACCGCCGGTTCGGAGGCGCCGTCGACCGGGCCGATGACAGGGCCGGTACCCGGTGAGCACCCCGCTGGAGACGGCGAAGGCCGCCCTGGAGCGCTTCCACGACGTCCGGGTGGACGACGACGGGGCGCTCACGTTCGCTCACGGCGGTGTCGTGGCGTTCGTGCAGGGCACGGAGCTGGAGGACGGCCTGCCCGTGCTCAACCTGACGTGCGTGGTGGCGTGGGATCTGCCGTTCGACGCCGACGTTCCCGCGCGCGTGGGCCTCGGCGTGGGGGAGTCGCTGTTCGGGACGCCTCGGGTGGTCCGCGGCGAGCGGGGCTGGGACGTCACGCTGCGGTACGCCTTCCCCGCCGCAGGCCTGGACGAGAAGGCGATGGGCACGCTGCTGATGCTGGTGGTGGCCGGTGCCTCCGGGATGCGCGCCGAGCTCGTGGACACCTGATCCCCGGTCACCCCGCAACCGGTAGCGGCACCTCGCAGCCCTCCGGACGGCTGCGACGTGATCCGCGATGTTGCGAGGTGCCCGGTCAGGGCACCCCCGCCGGCTCCGTCGCGGCCGCCAGGACGTCCAGCGAGGTGCCCAGGGCGGTGGCGAGGTTGGCGACCGTGAAGAAGGCAGGCGTGGCGATGCGGCCGCTCTCGATCTTGCGCAGCGTCTCGGGGGAGATCCCGGCCTCGGCGGCGATCTCGACGATGCTGCGCGGTCCGCGCAGCTCGCGCAGCAGGACGCCGAGGCGTTCGCCGCGCGCGCGTTCGGCCGGGGTGAGGGGGTCGCGCACCATGACCGGGATTGTAGTACCGGTATAGTTATCGTGTGATCGAGCTGAAGACACCGGACGAGATCGACGCGATCGCAGCGGCAGGCCGGATCGTCGCCGCCGTCCTGGCCGCCGTGTCCGACCACGCCGCCCCCGGCGTCACCACCCGCGAACTGGACACCCTCGCCCGCGACCTCATCGCGGACGCGGGCGCCCGCCCCACCTTCCTCGGCTACCACCCGGACTGGGCCCCCACCCCCTACTCGGGCGCGATCTGCGCGAGCGTGAACGACGCCGTCGTCCACGGCCCGCCCACCGACGCCCCGCTGGACGGCGGCGACCTGCTGACCGTCGACCTCGCCGTCCACCTGGACGGATGGTGCGCCGACGCGGCGATCGGCACGGTCGTCGGCGAGGCCGACCCGGCGGACCTCCAGCTGATCGCCGCAGCGGAGAAGGCTCTCGAGGCCGGGCTGGCCCAGGCCCGTCCCGGTGCGCGGATGGGCGATCTCGCCCACGCCGTCGGCAGCACGGCCCGCGCCGCGGGCTACGGCATGCTCGCCGACCACGGCGGCCACGGGGTCGGCCGTTCGATGCACGAGGCCCCGTTCGTCCCGAACGAGGGCCGTCCGGGCCGTGGGCTCACGCTGCGCCCCGGGCTCGTGCTGGCCATCGAGCCGATGCTGATCGCGAGCGGGAGCGACGGCTACCGCCACGATCCCGACGGTTGGACGGTCCGCACCGCCGACGGCAGCCGGGCCGTACACGTCGAGCACACGGTCGCGGTCACCGAGAACGGGCCGCGGGTGCTCACCGCCTGAACCGGGGGCCGATCTCAGCGGCCGTGCGGGTCGTGGGCGTTGAGCGCCGCCACGACGTCGTCGTAGTCCCCGCGGGCCTGCGCGAACCGCAGGAACCCCACCCGCTCGACGAGGATCTCCCGCGCGTCCGGCTGCTTGTCCAGCAGCGTGACGACCTCGTCGACGAAGTCGTCGAGCGGCATCGCGAACTCGCTCTCCTCCTGCCCGGGCAGGAGCGCCGTCCGCACCGACGGCGGCACCAGCTCGACCACGTCGACGCCCGTGCCGGCGAGCTGCAGGCGCAGCGACTCGCTCAGCATGTGGATCGCCGCCTTGGAGGCGTTGTAGCTGGGGGTCACCTGCAGCGGGACGTGGGCGAGCCCCGACGAGACCGTCACGATCGTGGCCGACGGCCGCGCGCGCAGGTGCTCGACGAACGCCGCGATGAGCCGGATCGGGCCGAGCAGGTTCGTGGTGATCACCTCCTCGGCGGAGTCGAGGAAGCCGGTCGGGGTGCGCCAGTCCTCGATCCGCATGACGCCGGCCATCGTGACCAGCACGTTCAGGTCCGGGTGGCGGGCGAGCACCTCGGCGGCGGCGTCCCGGATGCTCGCCGGGTCGGCTGTGTCGATCCGGACAGTGTCCAGGCCGGGGTGCTCGGCCGCGATGCGTTCCAGGAGCTCGGCCCGCCGCCCGCCGACGATCACGGTGTTGCCCCGGTCCCGCAGCGCGAGGGCGAGCGCGAGGCCGATCCCGCTGGTTGAGCCCGGGATGAAGACGGTGTTTTCGCTGATCTGCATGAACCGAGCCTGCGTCCGGGCCCGGCGGCGCTCCAGGGCGCCGATGTCGGGGGACCGGCGATCCCTGCCTCGCGGCCGGGGACGCACCGATACTGGCGGCGTGGACCGTGCAGCACTGGCCGAGTTCCTCCGCCGGCACCGGGAGGCCCTCCGCCCGGACGACGTCGGCCTGCCCGCAGGGGCGCGCAGGCGGGCGCCGGGCCTGCGCCGCGAGGAGGTGGCGGCGCTCGCGACGATGTCGACCGACTACTACACCCGCCTGGAGCAGCGCCGCGCTCCGCAGCCGAGCGAGCAGATGCTCGCCTCTCTCGCCCGGGCGCTGCGGCTCACCGCCGATGAGCGCGACTACCTTTTCCTCGCCGCGGGCCGCAACCCACCGCGGGCGGCGACGGTGGCGGCGCACGTCGCGCCCACGTTGCTGCGGGTGCTGGACCGCCTCGCCGACACCCCTGCCCTCGTCCTGTCGAGCCTGGGCGAGACGCTCGTCCAGAACGACCTCGCTCGCGCCCTCTTCGGCGACGCGTCGCGGCACACCGGGCTCGCCCGCAGCGAGATCTACCGCTGGTTCACCGACCCGGCGGAGCGGCTGCGCTACCCGGCCGGGGACCACGATCGACAGAGCCGGGCCCAGGTGGCGAACCTGCGGGCCGCCTACGGCCTGCTCGGGGCCCGGTCGCGGGCCGGGGAGCTGGTCCGCACGCTGCAGCGGCTGAGCCCGGAGTTCGCGGAGCTGTGGGACCGCCACGAGGTGGCCCGCCGGTTCGCCGACCACAAGGTGCTGTGCCACCCCGAGCTGGGGGCGCTGGAGGTCGACTGCCAGGCGCTGTTCACCGAGGACGGCTCGCAGGCGCTACTGGTGCTCACCGCGTCCCCCGGCAGCGAGACCGCCGAGAAGCTGCGGCTGCTCGCGGTGCTCGGCGAGGAGCGTTTCGCACCGGGCACCGCGTGAGAGTGGAGTGGACGGGCGCGGCGTGACCCTCGTCGGCGCCGCGCCCGTCCGCGTCTTCGGGTGCTATCCCTGCGCCGCCAGGTGCACGATCCGCAGCTTCGCGAGCTCCGCGGGCGTGAGCTTGCCGGCCGCGCCGAGCACGCGGTTCTGCGTCTCCTGCATCCGTGCGTCGACCAGACCGGACAGCGCGTACGCGACGCGGCCCAGGAGCCGCACCGTCGTGTCGTCGACGATCGGGCGCGGCGTGGAGACCACCGCGATGCCGTTGGGCCGGCCGTCGTTGCTCTGCGCCGCACCGATCGTGAAGGACTCACGCGGGTTCGTGTGCCGGGAGGCGTAGTGGTCGCGCAGCTTCTTGACCATGTCGTGGAACTGCGTGACGTCCCCGTCGAGGTTCAGCTCCTTGAGGTCCGCCTCGGTCAGGACGGCGGTACGGCCGGAGAAGCAGCGCACGTAGCCGACGAGGGCGCCCGTCCACAGCGCCTCGACGAGCGCGTCGTCCGTGGCGACCCGCACCGGGCCCGCATCCGGCGACCCGAGGGCCGCGACCAGGTGCTCGCAGCACTTGAGGACGTACTGCAGGTCCTCGAACACCGCGGCGAGCGTCGCGAGCTTCAGTGCCTCGGGCAGTTGCAGCTCGCGCACCGTGCTGGGCGACGCGGCGGTGCCGTTCGCCCCCGCGATCCCGTTCTCCGTCATCGGTGCGCCTCCTCGCGTCTGAACGACCCGCACGGTAGCCGGAGATCGGAAGGCCGGGTGACTCGATCTGAGACGCCGGACGCTCGTGGCGTCCGGAGCGGTCCACATGTCTCGCACACATGTTCCGTCGCTCGCACACACCCGGAAGTGCTCGCACAGCCCGTCGGCGGTATGTGTGAGCACCACGAGCCGTGTGCCAGGCCGGAACATGTGTTCCAGGTCCCGGCAGGCGGATCACCGGTTGGTGGGCCGGGGCCGGTGACGCCGATGATCGCGGTCGGGCTGATCGAGGAGGGCGCGAAGCTGATCGTCCCGGCCGCGCTGGTGCTGGTCCTCACGCCGCGCCGGCTCGCGGACGGCCTGGTCCTGGGCGTCGCCCCGGGTGCGGGTTCGCGGTGCAGGGACAATGGGCCACGCGTTCGTCGAGCTGATCCAGTCCGAGGGCGACCTCACGGCCGAGGACGACCTGCTGGTCCTGCGCGGCGTGCTGAGCCCGCCGCGCACACGGCCCGGACGGGGCTCACGGCCGCCGCGCTGTGGTGGATGGCCGAGGGCTGCCGCCACGGAAGCGGTTCGCCGGACCTTCCTGATCGCGGTGGCGCTGCACGCAGCGTGGGCAGCCTCGTGGTCTACGTGATCGTGGCGGCGATCAGCCTCGGGCTGCTCACCAGGACCGCCCACCGGCTGGCGCACGTCACGCGCGAGGTGCAGGTGCGCGTCCGATCAGCGGGCGGCGCACTCCCGGCACAGGCCGAAGATCTCCACGGTGTGGCTGAGCTGGGTGAACCCGTGCTCGTCGGCGACCTTCTGCGCCCACGTCTCCACCGCGGGCCCCTCGATCTCGACGGCACGCCCGCAGCGGCGGCAGACGAGATGGTGGTGGTGGTCGGCGGAGTCGCAGCGGCGGTAGACGGACTCGCCGGAGTCCGTGCGCAGGACGTCCACCTCGCCGGAGTCCGCGAGCGTCTGCAGGGTGCGGTAGACCGTGGTGAGGCCGATGCCCTCACCGGCGCGGCGCAGCTCCTCGTGGATCTCCTGCGCCGATCGGAAGTCCGAGAGCCGGTCCAGCAGGGCCGACACCGCCGCACGTTGCCGGGTGGCGCGCAGCGGTCGCGTGCCCGCCTCGGGGGACTGGCTCACCGGCCCTCCTCGGAGTGCGCGACGGCGTCCACGACGATGTGGGCGAGGTGGTCGTCGACCAGCGAGTAGACGACCTCGCGGCCCCGCCGGTCCCCGTGCACCACCCCCGCGGACTTGAGCACCCGCAGGTGCTGGCTGATCAGGGGCTGGGTGACGCCGAGGGCGTCCACCAGGTCGTGCACGCAGCAGGGCGACTCGTGCAGCTGCAGGACGATCGCGATGCGGACGGGCGCTGCGAGCGCTCGCAGGAGATCACCTGCCGCCGCGAGCGTGGCAGGGGTGCGTACCGGGGCGGGGGCGGCCGCGCGGCCCTCGTGCACCTCGTCGTGGGCGTCGGCGCCCTCCTCGGCGGTGTCGACGGGCTCGCCTGCCGCCTCGACGATGGACATCGGAGTCCCCTCCCGGGGGCGGCGGCCCGCACCCCCCGGTGCTCGCTGCAACGCCCGTCCGGACGTCGTGGCCGCACCGGCCATCCTAGGACGGCCCGGCCGTGCACCCCGGGCGCTCGGGGGCGTGCGAGGATCGCGCCCCGTGCTGCTCGTGTGCCGATTCGCCGTCCCCGACGATCCCGCCGACCCGGGTGCGAATGTCCGCTTCGTCGCACGTGCCCGGCGCGCCCTGGAGCTCCTGACCGCGGCGCCGGGCTGCCTGGGCGGGGAGCTGGGCCGCGCGGTGGACGAGCCGCAGCGCTGGGTGCTGGCCGTCCGGTTCGCGTCGGTGGACGCCTACCGCAGGGCCCTGTCGCCGTTCCCGGTCCGCGAGCACGTCGTGCCGCTGCTCTCCGAGGCGCTCGCCGACGAGCCCGCGACCTACGAGGTGCTGGTCAGCGGCGCGGACGGTCGGGTGGTGGAGCACCCGAGCCTGCTTGCCTGACCGTCAGGACGGCAGCGGCTGCGCGCCCCGCTCGGCGAGGAGCGTCTGCAGGTAGCCGGCCTCGGTGGTCTGGGCGGTGGCCATCTGCTGGGCGAGCGTCCGCACAGCGGGCTCCGCGGCGTACTGCGCGGCGTAGGCGAGCATCGGGGCGCCGCCCTCGTGGTGGCGCAGCATGAGCTGCAGGAACAGCACGTCCAGGTCGGGGCCGGAGGCGGCCCGCAGCGCGGCCATCTCCTCGGGGGAGGCCATTCCCGGCATCGTGGCGACGCCGTCCGGAGGAACCGCCGCGAGCCCGCCCCCGTGGCCGCCGTGCCCGGTCGTGCCGGCCATCCACCGCATGTATCTGCCCGGTGGTTGCTGCGGGGCACCCCACAGCGTGAGCCAGCCCTGCATGCGACCGATCTCGGCGGTCTGGGTGGACTCGATGTCGTAGGCGAGGGTGCGGACCACGGGGTCGGTCGTGTGGTCGCGCACCCAGGAGGCCATCTGCACGGCCTGCTCGTGGTGGAC
>NZ_JBFWVQ010000070.1:0-30443 GCF_050246655.1 Pseudonocardia sp. | reverse complement strand
TCGTCATCTCGCAACCCTTCTGGCCCGCCTACCTCACCGCCGAACGCATCGCGAAGGCCCCCAACCTGAAGCTCGCGCTCACCGCCGGCATCGGCTCCGACCACGTCGACCTCGACGCCGCCATCGAGCACGGCGTGACCGTCGCCGAGGTGACCTTCTGCAACAGCATCAGCGTCGCCGAGCACGTCGTGATGATGATCCTCTCGCTGGTCCGCAACTACCTCCCGTCCCACCGGTGGGTGCTCGACGGCGGGTGGAACATCGCCGACTGCGTGGCCCGCTCCTACGACGTCGAAGGGATGGACGTCGGCACCGTCGCGGCGGGCCGCATCGGCCTGGCCGTGCTGCGCCGCCTGGCGCCGTTCGACATGCGCCTGCACTACACCGACCGCCATCGCCTCCCGGCCGAGGTCGAGAACGAGCTCGGGTTGACGTTCCATCCGACGGCCCGCGACATGGTGCCGCACTGCGACGTCGTCACGATCAACGCGCCGCTGCACCCGGAAACGCGCAACCTGTTCGACGACGACCTGCTCGCGACGATGCGCCGCGGCGCCTACCTCGTCAACACCGCGCGTGGGCTCATCGTCGACCGGGACGCGATCGTGCGGGCGCTGCAGAGCGGGCAGCTCGCCGGATACGCGGGCGACGTCTGGTACCCCCAGCCCGCGCCCGCCGACCACCCGTGGCGCACGATGCCCCACCACGGGATGACGCCCCACATCTCCGGGTCGTCGCTGTCGGCGCAGGCCCGCTACGCCGCCGGCACGCGCGAGATCCTCGAGTCGTACTTCGCCGGGACACCGATCCGGGAGGAGTACCTCATCGTGGACGGCGGTGCCCTCGCCGGAACGGGGGCGCACTCCTACAGCACCTCGCGATGAGCCGGCGGGGCCCGGCCCGGTTCGACCGGGCCGGGCCCTGCTGTCGGCCGGCAGCGGGAGAAGCCACGGCCACTGCCCGGGACAGGGCGGGTGCGGCTTTCCTATCCTCGGCGCGTGACGGATCGGACGACGTGGGCGCTGCCGGAGTGGACGGTGCTCGCAGCCCTGCGCGAGGAGCCCCGGCACGGGTTCGCGATCGCGGCACTCACCGCACCGGAGGGCGACCTGGGCCGGGTCTGGCAGATCCCCCGGCCCGTCATCTACCGGGCGCTGGGCCGCCTCGCCGAGGCCGGGCTCGTCGAGGCCGGGGCCGAGGAGGCCGGGCCCGGGCCGCGGCGTACGCCGTACCGGATCACCGCGCAGGGCTGCGCCGCCATCGACGCGTGGCTCGAGCAGCCGGTCGAGCACGTGCGCGAGCTCCGGTCGCACCTGCTCATGAAGCTGGCCCTGCTGGATCGCCGCCACCTGGACCCCACCGCGCTGCTACGCCGGCAGCGCGCGGTCCTGGAGCCGGTCGTGATCGCGCTCGCCGCCGAACGTGCGGATCGGGAGGGGTTCGACGCCGTCCTGGTGGCGTGGCGGCACGCGGCGGCGGCCGCCGCGCTGGGGTTCGTGGACAACCTCCTCGGCAGGCCTGCCGGCGCCTGACGCGGAACGCGCCGAGCGGCGTACCCAGGAGGCGGGATGCCCGCACTCGGCGGCGATCGCGCGCCACGACAGCCCGGCGGCACGCCGGTCCGCGAGGTAGCTGCCGAGGTCGGGGAAGCCGAACCGCACCGCGACCTCTGCGGCGGCGTCGTGCCGACGGCCCCGGGCCGCGGCGTGCGGGACGGTGGGCACGCCGTGGCGGCGCAGCGCTGTCAGCACCGCCCCGCGGCTGAGGCCGGTCTCCGCGGCGATGGCCGACACCGTGCGCCGCCCGTCGATGTGGCGGGCCACGAGGTAGGCCCGCACGTCGCCGTACCCGAGCCGACGCAGCGCGGGCCCCCACGGCACGTCCAGGCGGGCCAGCGCGGGTCCCGCGACGGCGCGCGCCGCTGCCGGGTCGACGGTCGCGAGGTGGCGGCAGAGCCAGTCCTTGTGCAGGCCGCACTCCCGGCTGATCGCGGCGAGGCTCGCCCCCGCAGCAACCCGGGCGCGGACGAGCGAGCCGAGGTCGGGGAAGCCGGCGTCGCGCGCCACGTCGGCGGCGACCCGGCGCAGTCGCTCCTGCGCGGCGCGGCGCGTGCCGGCTGCCCGGGCGGCCGGGGAGATCTCGGCGAGCGATCGAAGCGTCTTGCGACGGCGCTGCTCGGGCTGTACCCGGCCCCTCGCCGCGGACGCCGCGACCCGGGAGAGCTCGCCCGAGCGCATGAGGGCGCGACCCGCAGCGCTCCCCGCCCGGACGGCCGGGTCGGTGGCGAGCCGCTGCCGCAGGGCCGCGGCCCGGCGGGCCCGCGTGTCGCTGCCCTCGAGGGACTCGGTGAGCTCCAGACCGAACGCCTCCCGGTAGGCCGCACGCTCCCACCCGTGGGCGCGCAGGTGCGCGGCCACCGAGCGGAACCAGTGCCCGCACAGATGGCACTGCACGCGACCACCGTCCCGAACGACGGTGCCCGGCGGGGAGTAGACGGGCGTGCCGTCGCGCAGTACGGCGACGACGGGTCGGGCCGGACGGATGGCTGCCGTCATGCGCACCTCACTCGTTGCACCTGGCTGTCTCCGCGGCGTTCGTCCCACCGCGAGCCACTAGTACCAGTGTGACTAGCAGTGGGATCATAGCTCCGGACCGGTCGTCCGGGATCACCCACGAGGCCGAACGAAGAGACGAGATGCGGATCCTTCGGCGAGAGGACGCCGCAGCTGCGGCGAGAATGCGGCTTCCGAACGCGGTGCTCGTCCGGCGGAGGACCGCCTGTGCGGAGATATACTCCGTCGCCGGACGGCCGCGCACCCGCCGCGCACCCACAGCCATCGGGACCACGGCCGCGTCCGTCGAGGGGACCGTCGATGAGCCGCACCGTTCACGATCATCGCGATCACGAGGACTCCGTCCGTGGGCTGCCGCGCTGGAAGGACCTGATCCGGGAGCGCTTCGTCGCCCTCGACATCAGGCCGGACGACCAGCTCCCGATCCGCGGCCGGGTCACCGAGCACTTCGTCGGCCCCCTCGCCGTCGCCTCGGTCCGGTCGGTCGGCCAGACCTTCCGTCGGACGTCGAGGCTCATCGACCGGCACGGCGAGGACCGCTTCCAGGTCGGCCTGCTGCGCAGCGGCGACGCCCGGCTGGAGCAGGACGGCCGGGCGGCGCGGATCCGCCCCGGATCGTTCGTCGTCTACGACACCACCCGCCCGTTCACCTGGACCATGTCCGGGCCGTGGCACATGGACGTGTTCACCTGGGCCCTCGACGACGTGCCGCTCGACACCCGGCACGTCGCCACCCTCACCGCGCGGCCCGTCGACGACGGTGTGAGCGCCCTGATCGCGCGTGCCGCACTCACCCAGCTCGCGACGATCCCCCGCTCCGTCGAGGGCACCGAGGGCGTGCAGCTCGCCTCCCGCATCGCCGACCTCGTCCTCACGGCGGTCGCCCACCACGGCCCGCCGGTCCCCGACGTCCCCGCCACGCTGCAGCTGCGCCACGTGCTCGAACTGATCGAGACCCGCCTCGACGACCCCGGACTCTCGCCCGCGGCCATCGCCAGGCAGTGCCACCTGTCCCTGCGCACGCTGCACCGGCTGTTCGCGGACCAGCCACGCAGCCTCGCCCGCTGGATCCGGTTCCGCCGGCTCGAACGGGCCCGGGCCGAGCTCGGCACGCACCCGGACCTGCCCGTCGCCGTCGTCGCGGCCCAGCACGGCTTCTCCGATCCCACCGTCTTCGCCCGGGCGTTCCGTGACGAGTACGGCCTGAGTCCCCGTGACTTCCGGCAGACCGCGGGCGGCCGCGCCGCCGCCTCCCGGACGGCACACGACGTCGGTTTCCTGGCACGGAGCGCACGCTCGCCGACCTGACCGGCTCCTAGCGTGCAGCCATCCCGGACGGGCCCGCAGCTCGCACGCCATCGGAGGCGCACCATGGAATCGGCCATCGACCACCACCTGACGTGTCCGCGCACCCTGTCGCGCCGCGTGGCCGACGAGTACGACCCGCCGTTCCCCATGTTCGTCGCGCGGGCCGGCCAGGACCTCACGCAGGTCGTGATGGGCTACTTCGGTGTGCAGTACGAGGGCGCCCCACACCGCGACGAGGCGCTCGCAACGCTGCGCCACATCGTCGACGGGTTCGGGCTGGCGGACGGTCCCGGCGAGCACGACCTGACGCACCACAAGGACGAGGCCGGCCACGACAACCTCGTCGCCGTCGGCTACTGGCGCGACCCCGCGACCTACGAGCGCTGGGTCTCCCGCCCCGACGTGGCGCGGTGGTGGAACTCCGAGGACCGCCTGAGCGCGAACGTCGGTGTGTTCCGCGAGGTCGTCGCACCCCGCGCGGACCAGTTCGAGACGCTGTACGCCTTCACCGACCGGTTCCCGGGCGTCGGCGCGATCATGGACGGGGTCAGTGGCGACATCCAGGAGCACGGCTACTGGGGGTCCATGCGGGACCGCATCCCCCTGTCGCAGACGGACCGGATGCTCGCGTCGGGCCGGCTCGAGGCGCAGGGCGACCCGGCAGGCCGCGGTCGCGTGGTCGTCCGCGGGCACGACAACGTCGCGCTCATCCGCTCCGGTCAGGACTGGGCGCAGACCGGGCCCGACGAGCGCGAGCTGTACCTGACCGAGATCGAGCCGGTGCTGCGCAGCGGCATGGACTTCCTTCGCGACAACGGCCAGGACATCGGCTGCTACAGCAACCGCTACGTCCGCTACATCGACCTCGACGGGAACCCGATCGACAAGAGCTACAACATCGGACACTGGCGGTCGCTCGACCTGCTCGAGCGCTGGGCCGAGTCGCACCCGACCCACCTCCGGATCTTCACGACGTTCTTCCGGGTCGTGACGAGCCTCGAAAAGCTCCGCCTCTACCACGAGGTCTCCGTGTTCGACGCGTCCGACCAGTACTACGAGTACGTCAACTGCCATCCCGCCACGGGCCTGCTGCGCGACGCCGTCGTGGCGTCGGCGGTCTGACCGCCGCTCATTCCGCTGCTCATTCCGCGTCGTAGAACACGGAGAGGTCGAGCGGTCGGCCGTTGGTCGGGGAGCCGACCTCGTCGAAGGTGAGGTCGGGCTGCGGCCCGGCGAGCATCCCGTCCCGGCGGTCCTCGGCGGGCTCGTGGTTCTCCCTGACGTAGCGGTCCCGGCCCGCGAGATCGAGGAACACCCCGATGCCCCCGAGGTAGCCGCTGCCCTGGGAGCCGTGCGCGAACCGGATCAGCCCCGTCCCGGACTGGGTCGGGAACCCCTCCTCCTGGTTGCGGTAGCCGGCGGCCCGGTAGAGGTCGTCGCCGCCGGCGTCGACCAGCAGCCCGACCGCGGGCGCCACGAAGATGCCGACCCCCTGCAGGCTGCGCGGCGTGGCGTCGCACCGCCCGCCGACCCGGTCCTCCGCGTTCGGGCTCGCGCCGATCTCCGAGCCGAGGCCGCTGTCGTCGATGACCCCGCCCGAGCCGTCCGCGTGGAACTCGGCCGCAGGGTCCAGCGGGGCGGGCATGTAGTAGTCGTAGACGTCGTCCCCGCCGTCGTCGCGGAGCACCCCGATCCCGACGAGCAGGCCCAGTCCCTGCGCGTTGCGCATGGCCACGTAGCGGTCGTTGCCCGCCCTGTCCTCCAGGAGGCCGACACCGCCGATGTGCCCCGCGCCCATCGTGCCGGTCCGGCCGGTGTAGCGGTCGTCCCCCGCGTCGTCGACGAGCATGCCGACCCCCTCGACGCCCGCACCGATGGTCGAGAACCGCGCGACGCTCGGCGCGGCGCTGCACAGGTCGTCGGGGAACTCCGGGTCCTGCAGGCGGCCGTACGTGTCGTTCCCGCCGCGGTCCCAGAGCAGAGCCGCCGACGGAACGCACTCCGGACCGTCCAGCGAGGGGGTCCGGGAGCCGTCGGGTCCGCGGACGACGCGACCGCTGACCGAGTCCGGGTAGGTCTGCCGGCATCCGCGCGCGGGCTCCCGGTAGCGCGCGGCGGCACCGGTGACGCTGCGCTTGACGTCGATCTGGTTCGCCCCCTGGTTGTTGAGGTAGACGTCGTCACCGCCCTCGTCGACCAGGAGCACGTAGTCCTCGACGTAGACGTCGTCGGCGTCGCCGGGCGAGTACGCCAGCACCGGCCACACCCGCAGCGGCCCGGCACCGGCGGATGCGGGGAACGACGGCCGGAGGGCCTCCAGTCCCGCCCGCAACGCCACGGCGCAGTCCCGGACCGCGGCCACGTCGGCGGGCCGGGGTTCGGCGAGGCCCGCCACGAGCTGTTCGTGCGGGGTCGCGGCGGTCATCGCGGCCGTCGCCGCGTCACACGTGCGCAGCTGTACGAGCAGCGTCGCCAGCGCCGACTCGGTCGCGGTTCCGAGCCGGGCCGCCGCGACCTCGCGGCCGACCGCCGCCGCGTCGAGCCCGACGCCGAGGCGGGCGGACAGGCCCGTGATCTCGTCGGTCAGGGAACCCGCCGGCCCGAGGCGCGGCTGCGGCATCGGTTCCAGACCCGCGAGCTGCAGCGCCGCGGCCGGTAGCGCGTCGGCGGTCGCCACGGGGACGGCGGGTACCGCCGCGGCCGCCACCGAGGTGAGCTCACCTGCGGCGGCGAGGGTCGCCGAGGCGACCACGAAGGCCAGGACCGTACGGATCCGGCAGCCCGGACGGTGCGTCATCGTGCCTCGCTCGCTTTCCTCGATGGTCGGACGACACAGGGTCGCGAGCCGCACCGGCGACCCACTACCCGAAGCTGGGGGCATCCGCCCGAGCGGTCAGGACGCCCAGAGCAGGCCCACGGCGGCGCCGGTCAGCGCCACCATCGCGCCGAGCATCGGCTGCTGCGTGCGCAGGGCGAGACGCCCGGGGTAGAGGCGCACGGCGCGGTCGTGCGCGCCGATGGTGGCGACGAGGTGCCCGACCACCACCGCGGCCCACTGCACGACGAGCACCACCGCCGGGGCGACGACGCCGGGGTCCACCTCGCCCCAGCCGAACGGGTCCCCGGCGAGAATGAGCGCACGCTGGCCGTCGAGGACGAGCATGGAGAAGTAGTGCGCCATCGCGTATCCCGCGGCGATCGGCACCAGCGTCGTCGCGAACGCCGCCGGTCCGGGACGGGTGCCGTCCGCGGCACGCGCCCCGCTGATCAGCCAGGCGCCGCCGAGCGTGACGACGCCGACTGCCAGCGTCGCCGCGGCCAGCGCGAGCGTCGACGTGACCACGCCCGGCGTGACGATCGTCGACCACCATCGCGTCCCCATGAGACCGTCGCAGGCCGTGACGCCGATGAGCAGCACGAGCACCGCGGCAAGTCCCGGGGCCGGCCGCACGGCCTCCAGGCCGTCCAGCGGGTTGCGCAACGCCAGGCGCCCGTCGTCGCGCCGCCCGACGGGCGCGAGGGCACCCAGCAGCGTCGAGTAGACCTCGAACCCGTCCCCGCGATCGAACCAGCGCGCCCCGACGACGAGCGCGACGGTGACGTGGACCGCCGCATAGCCGATCACCCACCAGGCGACGACCGCCGGGGTCGTGCGCCCGGGCGCCGCGAGCTCCAACCACCCGAAGGCCGCGAGCGAGGCGACGGCGGGCCAGTAGCCGATCCCCGCCGGCAGCGGCCGCACCCCTTCGACGGGGTCGATCCGCAGAAGGGCGGCGAGCAGCTCGTGCAGCAGCCGCAGGGGGTTCGCCACGCGCAGCACCGGGCCGAACAGCAGCGACACCGGCACCAGCCCGACCCAGAACAGGACGTAGAACACCCACGGCGCCGCGTTGGCCGACAGGTCGTCGGGTCCGGTCAGGCCCTCGACGACGAGCCAGGCCAGCACCGCGAGCGCCGCGCTCCTCGCCACCGTGCGGGTCCCCGGGCGGTCCAGCCGGGCGAGCAGCGGGAGCTCACGCCCCTGACGGGTTCGCCGGGCCCGCCGCCACGCCAGGCAGAGGACGGCGAAGGAGATGACGAGCGCGGCCACCGCCGCCGCGGCGGCCGGGCCGGTGGGCAGCGGGGGATCGGTGGGGGTGCCGATGCCGTGGGCGAGGACGGTCATGACGCCCGCCCCGCGAGCGCCGGCGCCGGCGCCATCGGTGACGGCGGATCGGCGGCCGCCAGCCGGCGGTCCCGACGCAACAGCAGCGCCAGCAGCACGCCGAGGAACCCCACGGCCGGGAGCAGGGCCGCGCCACCGAGCCCTCCGGGCGCCGCATGCTGCCCCACGGCCGGCGCCCGGCTCGCGCCACCCGTCAGCTCGGCCGCCCCGTCCGCGACCTCGACGGGGATCCGCCAGCGGACGGCCGCTCCCGGTGCCGGGTCCAGCCGGGGGTCCGACCAGGTCACGGTGTGACCACCGGACACCGGCTGCCAGCCGGTGTCCGGTGGCACCGGCCGTCCGGCGGCGAGGAGGTCGAGGCGGTGCGTCGGGGAGCCGGTCGCGACCTCCCATCCGTCGACGGTGTGGCGCAGGAACTCCTCGCCGTCGACCCCGCGGATCGCGACGGGCAGCTCCGCCGGGGCGGCGAGGGTCAGCCCGCCGGGCCCGGCCACCGCGGTGATCCCCGCCGGGGGCGGGTCGACCGTCACCCGCTGCGGCTCCGGCGCCGCCTGTGCCTCCAGCGTCCCGTCCAGGACGGCGGGCACGGTGCCGTAGCGCAGCGGGACGCGCCACCGGGCGAGCACGTGGCTCGCGTGCGAGTGCCCGCCCACCGGGGGCAGCCCCGCGGCGGGACGCACGCGCGGGTCGGTCCAGTCCCACGAGATGTCGGTGGAGACCCGGTGCCACCGGGGCGGCGCGGCGGCGTCGACCCCGTCCGGCAGGGCGACCGCGGTACCGCTGCCGGGCCGGCTGAGATGGGTGAACGGCGCCGCCGCGTCCGTCTCGACGCCGGCGGCCGAGATCCGGAGGAAGTCGCGGCCGTCCGGGCCCGCGACGGTGAGCGGCACCGCCGTCGGGTTCACGACCACCAGCCCGGCCCCGCCGCGCGCGGCGCGGACGACGACCCCGTCCGGCAGCGCCGGGGTCACCCCGCCCACGACGGGGACGACGACGGTGTCCCCCGGCCGGGCGGCGGGCGCGGCCTGTGCGGCGGCCGGGAGCAGCGCGGAGACGAGCACCCCGCCGGCGACGAGGAGAGCCGCCGCGACGGAGCAGGCGGTGCGGGATCGGGTCGGTGGTCGGCCGGTCATGAGCGCCTCCTGTCGTCGTCCTGGGGCCAACGACGAGCCCGGTGAGCCGTTACGGAGACCTCTCCGCAGATAATGATCAAATCGTTCAAAATCACCGCAATCACGTTGATAAATGACCGAAATATCCGAATCCGCGGGTAGTCCATCCGGGTGATCCTCCCTGCGGTTGGTCAAGGGTTGTCGTTGTCCCCGGCATGGGAGTCCTCACCAACGTCGCCGGATCTCCGCAGGCCTCGCCGAGGGCCGGCGACGCCCGCCGCGTCGTGCGGAGCGGCTCGGCGCTCCGCCACGACGCCCGGCCAGTGCACGCCCGTGCGGAGCGACAGCGGATCGCCTCCGCCCTCCACGACGACGTGAGCTCGCTCCTGTTCGCCGCCTCCGCCGCAGCGCAGCACGCCGGGCACGACGCCGAGCTGAGCGCCGAGGAGCTGCGCGCGGCGCTGCGGCGCGTCGGCGACCACGTCCGCGAGGCCTCGGACCGGCTCCGGGCGGTCCTGCGCGGCTGCGCGCCCGTCGACGCCGTCGACGGGCTCGTGGCCGCGGTGCGTCGCGACCTGCTCGACCTCACCGGCCGCACCGGGATCGCCACCCGCCTCGTCCTGCACGGGACCGCGCGCCCGCTCGCCGACGGCGGCGACACGGCCCTCCTCGGCTGCCTGCGCCTGAGCTTGTTCAACGTGGAGCGCCACGCCCAGGCACGCGAGGTCGAGATCACGCTGCGGTACGAGGCACACGAGGTCGTGCTGGAGATCGTCGACGACGGGAGCGGGCTGCCCTCCGGGTTCGTCCCGGCGGCGGTGCCCCGCACCGACGGGACGGGCTGGGGCTGGTCGTCGGTACTGCGCCGCGCCGAGCAGCGTGGTGGGCACGCCGAGCTGCTCGCGGTCCCCGGCGGCGGCACGCGGGTGTGCGTCCACCTGCCGGCCTGACGGCGGTGCGGCGCATCCTGCTCGTCGACGACCACCCGGTGGTACTCGACGGGCTGTCCACCCTGCTCACCGGCATGCCCGGAGTGGAGATCGTCGCGATGGCCACCGACCGGCCGTCCGCGCTGACCGCCGCGCGGGTCCACCGCCCCGACCTGGTCGTCCTGGACCTGCGCATGCAGGGCAGCTACGCCCCCGAGACGGTCCGTCAGCTGAAGGCCGCCGCACCGGGCACCCTGGTGCTGCTGCACACGGCGACCGAGGAGATGGAGCCGGTCCGGGCGGCCCTGCGGGCCGGGGCCGACGCGGTCGCCTTCAAGGACGGCTCCCACCTCGTCGCGGCGGTGCGCAGCCTCCTCGCCGGCGAGCAGCCCGAGGTCGACCCCAGGCTCCGGCCGGACGCGAACCCGCCGACGGACATCCTGAGCCCCCGCGAGTACGACGTCCTGTGCGCCTACGCCGACGGCCGGTCGACGACGGAGGTCGCCGAACGGCTCTTCCTGGCCGAGGGCACCGTCCGCAGCTACACGAAGGCGCTGCTGGCCAAGCTCGGCGCCCACAGCCGCGTGGAGGCCGTCGCGATCGCGCGCAGCCGCGGGCTCCTCTGACGGGCCCGACGAGCCGGTCGCGACGGCGCGGGGCCGGCAGGCTCTCGACCGCCGGCCCCGCACCCGTCAGCTCCGCGTCCCGGCGGCCTCGCGGCGCGCCGCAGCAGGTGTCACGGCCACCGGACGGCGCCGGTTCCGCGTCGCCCACCACGCGACCACCAGGCCGACCGCGACCACGGCGACGACGGCACCGAGCCACGTCCAGAGCCCGGAGATCGGTGCGGACCCGAGCGGGGTGAGCGACGTGTGGCCGGGGACCTCGATCCGCCGGCCGTCGACGACCAGGGCGACGGTCCACTCACGCACCACGGCGGTGTCGGTGAGCGCGTAGAGGGCGGCGAGGTCCTGGCCCGGTCCAGCCGCCGGATGGGCGAACGACTGCCGGCCCGTCGAGCCGACGTCCGTCCAGTCGGGTGCTGCCGCCGCGTCGGCCGGTCGCCCGGACAGCTGCGCGGGCCGGGTCGCCCGCCAGGTGGGGCTCAGCGTGTTCGCCTGCGCACCGTCCGCGGTGAGGCGCAGGAACGGCTCCCCCGCGTCGCCGAGGACGACGACCTCGCCCGGCCCGTCGTAGGCGACCGCGACGGCCGGGACGGGGTTGCCGGGCAACGCGGTCAGGGTGACCCCCGGAGCGGGGGTCGTCGTGTCGAGCTCCGGGACGAACGTCCCGAGCGGGGGCCGGTACTCGAAGTGGCCCTCGGCCGCGCCGACGGCGTCGCCGTGGCGCAGCGGGACGCTCCAGGTGCCCAGGTGCTGCAACGGCTCGGCGTCGGCCTTCTGCTCGGCCGTGCCGGGCCCCGGCCGCAGCCGCTGGTCGAACCAGCCCCAGGTGGGGGTCTCCGAGACCCGCACCCACACGGGTGAGCCCCGGTCGGCCGCGCGCTCGGGCACCACCGCGGCGCCGCCGGGCTGCTTCGACCGGTACCAGTCCGGGGAGCGGAAGTTGGCGAGCACCCCGCCCGGACCGATGCGGAACAGCGGGTCCCCGGCCGTCGAGAGCACCTCGGTCTCCGTGGCGGTCGGGTTGTCGAGCACGAACTGCGGCCCGCTCCCGGTCTGCTCGATGTCCAGCACGACGCCGGGCGCGTCCGGGCTCAGTCGGTCGAGCACGGGCACGATCTCCGGATCGGGCGCCTCCAGCGCCCAGGCCTCCCCGCTCAGGCCGAGGGAGCCCGGGAGCAGGGTGGCGAGCACGCCGACGAGGAGTGCCCCGGCCCACCGGCCCGGCCGGTGGGCCGAGCCGGTGGAGTGGCGCGGGATGCGCCGGGTCATCGCGCCTGCCCGGTCCGCCGGGGTGCGCGCCGGTCGCCGCGCAGCGGCAGCTGCGGCACCAGCGCCGGGTCCCCGACCGGCGGGGCCTGGACGTCCGCGGGCGCCTCGTCCGCCTGCCCCTCGGCACCCGTCGCCGGCACACCGGCATCCGGTCCGGCCATGGGGACGCCGAGCGGGTCGGGCTCACCCGGCACCGTCGGCGGCTCCAGCGGGTTCGGCGGGTTGCTCAGGTGCGTGTTCGACTCGACCGGGGTGGCGCCCTCCGACTCGAAGCCCTCGACCGTCTCGGGGCCCATCGGCTGCGGCGCGTTCGCGTCGTCGGAGAAGTCCCCGACGTGCACGATGCTCGCCACCGAGGGCACGTGGCCACCCTCGCCGTCGGAGCGGTTGACGAACAGGTAGTAGAACCCGGGCGGCGCCGCCTTGCCGCTCGGCGGCGCGGACACCGTGAGCGACCCGTCACCGTCGGTGGTGAACGGCAGCTCGAGGGTGCGGGTGTCGTTGTCCATGACGTGCTGCGGCGCGGGCATGCGCATCAGCAGGACCTTGGACACGTCCGCGTCGGTGGCGGTGTCGACGTCCACGGTGAACTCCTCGCCCCACGTCACCGCGCTGGGCGCGTAGTCCACGTCGGGACGGTCGCCCTTGTGCAGGTACGGCGGGCTGAACAGCTCGAACGACGGGTCCTTGTCGTTGTTGCCGGTGACGCCGGGGACGGCGTCGCGCTGCATGCCGTAGCCCGTGGAGATCGGCGAGTTGCCGCCGACGAGTACCTGCCCGTTGGGCAGCAGCACCGCGTTGTTGTGGTAGGTCCGCGCCCGCTCGGGCTCGGCCATCGGCGTGAAGGTGTTGGTCTCCGGGTCGTAGATCTCCGGCTGCTTCACCGGGATCTCCAACCCGGGAGCGACGACCTCGTCGTTGCGCGCGCCCGAGGTGAGCAGGACGTCGCCGTCCGCGAGCGGCGTGGGCTGGGTGAACCAGCGCGGCGTGTTGAGCATCGGCCCCGGGGCGTTGGTGACGGTGCCGTCCGCGTGGATCGTGGTCAGGTCGGTGGTCGGGGTGGCGACGTAGGTGCCGGGGGGCGGGCCGAGCGTCCCGCCGGCGCGCAGGATCGTCATGGCGTCGTACGGGGCCTTCATCGGCAGCGCGACCGAGGCGGGCGAGCTGCGCGAGATCGTGAGACCGGCGTCCTGCCAGGTCTCGGTCTCCGGGTCGAAGAAGCTCTGCACGCCGAACAGCGCCTCGTCCACGGCCTGGCCGAAGGGGCCGAACATCTGCCCGTCGCCGGTGTAGAAGAGCTTGCCGTTCGGCGCGAGGTAGACGCGCGCGTTCTCGGGCAGGGTCTTCTCGGAGGCGAGGCCCGCGTAGTTCTCGGTCCACTGCGCGGTCGTCGGGTCGTAGGTCTCGGTGCGCCGGACCTGCGAGCCCTGGGTGCTCTTGATCAGCTTGAGCGTGCCCGAGACGACCATCACGGTGCCGTCGGACATCGTCGTCGCGGAGGGGTACCAGCGGCCGAACTTCATCGGCGCTGTCGCGTTCCAGGCGTTGTCCGCTCCATCGAAGATCCGCGCGGAGCGCAGGCCCTCCAGCTCGATGACACCGACGTTGACGGGGTCGCCGTCGGCCTTCTCCAGCACCGACGGCTCGTTGTACCAGTCGGTGCCGCCGACGATCATCTGGCGGCCGTCGGGGAGCTGGACGATGTCGCCGCAGAAGATGTCGCCGTCGTTGTCCTGGGCGTCGTCCGGCGAGCACGTCGGATCGGCCGCGGGCCCGCCGAGCTGCTCGTTGACCGAGCCCGCGAGGCCGTCGCCGCCGCGGCCGGGGACCCCGGCGACGCCGAGGGGGCCCTCGGTCAGGCAGTCGTCGCTGGTGCGCCCGGCGACGATGTTCGGGTTGTCGCCGTCCGAGCGCTCGTTGCCCGGCACCCGCCAGCTCGGGGAGCCGTCGGTGAGATCCACCACGCGGGTGCGGCTGCTGCGGGACTCGGGCGACAGGCTCGCGACCCCGCCCTCCTCCGCGTTCTCCTCGCTCTCGATGCCGTTGCCGTAGAGCACCCGGCCGTCGGGCAGCACCGCCGACGTCACCGCGGTGGGCTTGCACTCGAGCCGCTCCCGGTCGTCGCCCGGCGTGTCGTTCGGCACGTACGTGCACCGCGGTGTGCCGGCTCCGCCCTCCTCGAACGGCGCCGACCAGGATCCGACCGTCGCCGCGTCGCCGTCCGCGGCCATCGCCAGCGGCGCGGTCGCGACGCCGGCTCCGGTCACGGCGACGGTCGCGGCGGTGAGCACCGCGAGACGTCTGCCCTGTCTCCTGGGGGGTCGCATGAGCTCTCCTCTCGTCCCACGGTCGCCGCGGTCCGGGTGGCTGGGGATGCACCGGGACCGACCGGGGTGCGTGGACGCTAGGAACCGCGCACGCCGGCGGGACACCCTCAGATGGGGTGTCCCTCCGGACGGTCCGCGAGCTGCGGTGATGCACCGCGCAAGGCGGCCGCGGCGCGCGCGACGAGCGCCCGGAACGCGGGTGTCGTCGTCGCGCTCGGGCCGCAGACGATCCGCACCTCGTCGGCCATCCGCGGCAGCGCCACCGGTCCGATCCCGGCAGCGGCCGGGTAGCCGAGCTGGCGCACGCGCAGGTACTGCCCGAACCGCACGCCCGCCGCGCCGATCAGGTGGGTCCGCCCGAGCGCCTCGGCGACGGCCGTCCCCGCCGCGAGCACCCGCGCTCCGAACGCCCCGGTGCGCCGCCGCGGATCGACGGCCCACCCCGAGCCTTCCCAGACCGCGCCGCGGTGGGTCCCGGCTCCGGCGAGGATCTCGTCGACCCGCTCGCGGCCGAGGAGCCGGTCGCAGAACGCCCGGTCGGTCGCGTCGAGCAGGAGCAGGCGCAGGGTGCCGACGATCCGGCCGTCCGCGGACGCGACGACGTGATGGGCGTGCTCGTCGATCGGGTCGGGGTCCGCGAACCGCCCGTCAGCGGTGCGGAAGGTGGGGCGCCGCCCGCCGTCGTGGAGCACGCGGGCGCGAAAGGTCCGGATGCCGTCCAGGGGCCCGCCGGGGGCCTGCACCGACCACTCCAGGTGAGGTGTCACGCGCGCGCGGAGGCCAACCGCTCGGCGCAGTCCAGGCAGGCGTCGAGGTAGTCGCCGTACGCGGCGAGCGCGGCCGTGCCGGCGGTGACGAGCGGCGCGAGGAGGTCGGGGCGGGCGTCGAGGAGCCGGCCGAGCTGGCGGCGGTTGAAGTGGGCGTGGCCGACGTCGAGCTCGACGTGGTCGGTGAGGAAGCTCAGCTCGGCCACCACCTCCGGCCCGAGGACCGCACCGACCGTCTCGACCAGGCCGGGGCCGATCCGCACCGAGAGCAGCTCGATCTCGTTCTCGATCGCGAGCTGGGCATGGGGTGCCGGACCGGCGATGACGTCCTCGTGCAGGCCGCGGTAGCGCCGCACCGGTTCCGTCGGCGGCCGCCCGAGCAGCTCCGCCGTGTCGAGCGGGCTGTGGGTCGCGTTCCACCGTGCGACGAGCCGGTCCAGGTCCGCGAGCATCAGCAGGTGATGGTCGGCCTCGGCCGATGCGTGCGCGTCGAGCGCGCGCCCGAGCCAGGCGTCCCCGGCCCGTGTGACGGCCCTGCCGGCACGCCGGATCCAGCCCTCGACCGGCTCGGTCATCGCGACACCGAGCGCGCAGTGGTGGATCCAGAACGCCAGCAGCACGTCCGCGGGCGTCGCTGGATCGGTCAGCCTGCGGACGGAGCGACGCGCGTCGTGCCCTGCCCGCACGGGGGTGAGGGCACGCTCGTAGTCGGCCAGCAGCGGCGGATCGTCCATCGTGGTTCCCGTCGTCGTACGGCTGTCGGGGTCGGGACGCTAAGAAGGCGGCGGCGGCGGCCGACACCCTCAGGTGGGGTGACCCCGGCCGCCCGGACGCGGAGACCGACGAGAGGAACGGGATGCGAACACCGGCGGGGCTGCAGGTCGTGGGGCACGTCCGGGGCGCGCGGACGGACCCGGCGGCCACGCCGATCCAGACGCTGCGCAACCCCGCCGAGGAGGCGGTGGTGGAGATGCTGCCGGAGTACGCGGCCGGGCTGGAGGGCCTGGAAGGGTTCGACCACGCCTGGCTGCTCACGTGGTTGGACCGGGCCGAAGCACCGGCCGCCGACCTGCGGGTCGTGCCGTTCCTGCTCGGCCACACCGGCGAGCGGGTCGGGGTGTTCGCCACCCGCCACCCCGCCCGGCCGAACCCGATCGGGCTGAGCGTCGTGCGGGTCCTGCGCGTCGAGGGCCACCGGCTGCACTTCGCGGGGGTCGACGTGTGCGACGGGACGCCGGTGCTCGACGTGAAGCCGTGGGAGCAGCACCTCGACATCCCCGGCTACGCCGCCGGGTTCGGCGCCGTCGCCGCGATCCGGGGCGGCTGGTACCAGCGGTCCGGGGCGGCGGGGCGCCCGCAGGTGCTGCCCGAGGTACCGGAACCCTGAGGATCCCCGACCCGCCGATGCGGCCTCTATCCTCACACCATGTCGCGGATACGGATATTTCTCCTTGCTCGCCGGACTTCGGCAACCGCGGCATCCTGCTCGCCGTCACCCAGGACGGTGCCGACCTCACCCGCCCGCGACTGGTCGTCCCCGGCGACGTGAAGGGCGGCCGCTACGTGAGCGACATCGTCCAGCTGCACATCACCCGCACGGCCCCGTGACCGACCCCGGGCGTGCCAGCATGGACGGCGTGAGCACCGACGAGGGCGCCCGCGCGGAGAACCTGCTGGCGGCACAGGCCAAGGCCGAGGAGCTGTTCGCCGAGGTGGAGCGCCGTGGGCTCGTGGCGCCGGGCGAGCGGGAGTCCGTCGTCAGCGCGCAGGTACGCGACCTCGGCGCGGAGCTGTTCGGCACGGACAGGCACTGGCACAAGCGCGTGGTCCGGTCCGGGCCGAACACGCTGCGGCCGTACCGTGACAACCCGCCGGACCGCGTGATCACGGCCGACGACATCGTCTTCCTCGACCTCGGCCCGATCTTCGCGGAGTGGGAGGCCGACTTCGGGCGCACGTTCGTCCTCGGCGACGACCCGGTGAAGCACCGCCTGCGCGACGACCTCCTCCCGATCTTCGAGGCCGGGCGGGCCCACTTCGCCGCGCATCCCGACATCACCGGCGCGGAGCTCTACGCCCACGTGGTCGGCCTCGCGGAGGCCGCGGGCTGGGAGTTCGGCGGCCAGCACAGCGGGCACCTCGTCGGCGAGTTCCCGCACGAGCTCGTCGACGGCGCGCGGATCGAGAGCTACATCGCGCCCGGCAGCGACCACCCGATGCGCCGCACGGACCGCGCAGGCCGGCAGTGCCACTGGATCCTGGAGATCCACCTGGTGGACCGCGCGCGGGAGATCGGCGGCTTCCACGAGCAGCTGCTCACTCTGGGGTGATCCCGGGGAATGGCCGGGCGGCGCGCGTGGTCGATAGGGACATGAGCACGAGGACCTGGTTCATCACCGGCGCATCGCGCGGCTTCGGCCGCGAGTGGACCATCGCCGCACTGGAGCGCGGGGAGAACGTCGCCGCCACCGCCCGCGACACCGCAACGCTCGACGACCTGGCGGACCGCTACGGCGACCGGTTCCTGCCACTGCAGCTCGACGTCACCGACCGGGCGGCGGTCTTCGCGGCCGTGACCGCCGCCCACGACCAGTTCGGGCGGCTCGACGTCGTCGTCAACAACGCGGGGTACGGGCAGTTCGGGATGGTCGAGGAGCTCTCCGAGGCCGACGCCCGCGACCAGATCGAGACCAACCTGTTCGGCGCGCTGTGGGTCACCCAGGCCGCGCTGCCCTACCTGCGGGAGCAGGGATCGGGCCACATCCTGCAGGTGTCGTCGATCGGCGGTATCAGCGCCTTCCCGAACATCGGCATGTACCACGCGTCGAAGTGGGCGCTGGAGGGACTCTCGCAGTCGCTGGCGCAGGAGGTCGCGCAGTTCGGCGTCCACGTCACCCTCATCGAGCCCACCGGCTACTCGACGGACTGGGGTGGCTCGTCGGCACGCCACGCCGCGCCGAACCCGGCCTACGACGCCTTCCGCGAGCAGGTGCAGAGGGCGCGAGCGGCACGGGTCGGCACGCCCGGCGATCCGGCCGCCACGTCGGACGCGGTGCTGAAGATCGTCGAGGCGGACGAGCCGCCGCTGCGGGTCTTCTTCGGCGACGGTCCGCTGGCCGTCGCGACGGCGGACTACGAGTCGCGGCTTGCGCAGTGGCGGGAGTGGGAGCCGGTGTCCGTCGCCGCGCACGGCAGGAGCTGAGTCACCGCGACCTCACCGCGACGTGGGGTGCACCGCCACCTCGGTCGCCTTCACCACGAACCACACCCGCGCCCCCGGCTCGACGGCGAGATCGGCGACCGCGGCGGGCGTGACGTCGGCGGCGAGGCCGTCCACCCAGGACGGCCCGCCGGGCGGCGCCGCGGCCCGCAGCCGGACGATGTCCCCGCGCGGTTCGAGCGCCGCGAGCACCACCTCGACGGCGTTGCGAGGGCTGCCGCCGGGGCGGTCGAGGAAGACCGAGACGGCCGACGGCGGGAAGACCGCGACCGCGGGCTCGCCCTCGTGCAGGTCGATGTCGGCGCGGCCGGCGACGACGGTGCCGTCCGGCGCCAGCAGGCCACCGGGGCACGCCACGCCGGGGACGAGGTCGAGACCCGCGATCCGCGCGGTGAACGCGTTGCGCGGCCGGGCGAGGACGTCGCGGACCGGCCCCTCCTCGACCACCCGCCCCGCCGTCAGGACGACGACCCGGTCGGCGAGCACCAGCGCGTCCAGCGCGGAGTGCGTGACGAGCAGCGCCGTCTGCTTTCCGTCCCGGATCACGCGCCGCAGCAGCGCCCGCATCGCCGGCGTGACGTCGACGTCGAGCGCGGCGAGCGGCTCGTCGAGCAGCAACAGCCCGGGGGCGGGCGCGAGCGCGCGGGCCAGCGCCACCCGCTGCTGCTGGCCACCGGACATCCGGGCCGGGCGCCGGTCCGCCAGCTCCGCGACGTCGACGGCGGCGAGCAGCTCGCGGGCGCGCTCCTCGGCCTCGCGTTTCGGCACGCCGTGCGCGCGGGGCCCGAACGCGACGTTCGCGAGCGCCGTGAGGTGCGGGAACAGCAACGCCTGCTGGGCGAGCAGGCCGACGCCGCGCAGGTGCGGCAGGACGTGCATGTCGGTGGCCGCGTCGGTGATCTGCCGGTCCCCGACGCGCACCCAGCCCTCGTCGGGGCGGATCAGGCCGGCCAGCGCCCCGAGGACCGTGGACTTGCCGGAGCCGTTGGGTCCGAGGACCGCGAGGACCTCTCCCGGCTCGGCGGCGAGCGTGACGTCCAGGGTGAAGCCGGTCCGCCGCACGACGAGGCGGGCGTCGAGGCCGACCGGATCGGCGGGGCCGGTGTCGGGGCGGATCACACCCGGCCCTCCAGCGGCCGCGGCCGCGCGACCGCGATCACCACGATCGCCACCACGACGAGGAGGATCGACAGCGCGATGGCGGCGTCCACGTCGGTCTCCCGCTCGAGGTAGACGAGCAGCGGGAGCGTGCGCGTCGTGCCCTGCAGGGATCCGGCGAACGCGATGGTGGCCCCGAACTCGCCGAGGCAGCGGGCGAACGCGAGCACCGCGCCGGACGCGACGCCCGGCAGCACGAGCGGCACCGTGACCCGCCGGAACGTGAGCGCGGGCGAGGCGCCCAGCGTGGCCGCGACGGCCTCGTAGCGCTGCCCCGCCGTGCGCAGCGCCCCCTCCAGGCTGACGACGAGGAACGGCATCGCGACGAACGTCTGCGCGAGGATGACCGCGGTCGTCGTGAAGGGCAGCGTGATCCCGAACCAGGTGTTCAGCTCGCGGCCGACGAGCCCGGTGCGGCCGAGCAGGTAGAGCAGCGCGAGGCCACCGACGACGGGTGGCAGCACGAGCGGCAGCAGCACGACCGAACGCAGCAGGCGCATCCCGGGCAACCTGCCCCGGGCGAGGACGACGGCGAGCGGGCCGCCGAACACGATGCACAGCAGGGTGGAGATGCTCGCGGTGAGCAGGGACAGCCGCAGCGCGTCGAGCGCCGCCTCCGAGGTGAGCAGCTCGGGCAGCCGCAGCCAGTCCGCCCTGAGGCCGAGGCCGATGACGGGCAGGGCGATCAGGGTGAAGGCGATGATCGCGGGCGCCCACAGCACGGGCGGCAGCCCGACCTCCGTGTCGTGGTGGTCGGGCCGCCGCCGCGTGTCGATCCCCTCCGGGGCGACTGTCACGGCGTCCCGAAGCCGGCGGCCTCGAACACCTTCTTGCCCTGCTCACTGAGCACGAAGTCGACGAACTTCGTGGCTTCCTCGGGCTGGGGGGCGTTGGTCAGCGCGGCGATCGGGTACTCGTTCACGGCGTCCTGCGCCTCGGGGAAGGGCACGCCCTGGACGGCGGCGCCGGCGTCGATCACGTCGGTGGCGTAGACGACACCCGCATCGGCGTTGCCGGTGGTCACCTTGGCGAGAGTCGACTTGACGTCCGGCTCCTCGCTCACCGGGGTCAGCGTCACCCCGGTGGACTGCTCGATCTTCTCGGTGGCCGCGCCGCACGGCACCTGCGGTGCGCACACGACGACCGTCAGGCCCGGCTTCGCGAGATCGGCGAAGCCGGTGATGCCCTTCGGGTTGCCCGGCTGGGTGGCGATCTCCAGCACGTTGGTGACGAACACCTGCGGGTTCGTGGCCAGTCCCGCGTCGGTGACGGTCTTCATCGTCGACGTGTTCGCGGCGGCGAAGACGTCGGAGGGGCTGCCCTGGACGATCTGCTGGGCGAGATCGGAGGAGGCGCCGAAGTTGAGCGCGACCTTCACCCCGGGGTTGTCCGTCTCGAACTGCTTGCTCAGCTCGGTGAAGGTCGCCGTGAGCGACGCCGCGGCGGAGACGTTGAGCGTGACGGTCTCGGTGGGCGCGGGAGCGGCTGGCGCGGCCTGCTGCGCGGAACCGCAACCTGCGGCCGCGAGCAGTCCCGCGACGACAAGGACGAGGGCACGCTTCACGACTGGCCTCCTGGGGTCTCGACGACGACGGTGGTGGACTTGATCACGGCGACGGCGAGCGAGCCGGGCTGCAGGCCCAGCTCGCGCACGGCCTCGCTGCTCATGAGGGACACGACCCTGTGCGGCCCGCACTGCATCTCGACCTGCGCCATCACCCGGTCGCAGACGACGCTCGTGACGAGGCCGACGAGCCGGTTGCGCGCGGATCGCTTCACCCCGGACGGGTCGGGGGCCGCGTAGGCGTGGTCGCGGGCGATCTCGGCGAGCGCTGCGCCGTCGACGACCTTCCGGTTGGACGCGTCCGGCCAGGCGGGGAGCAGCCCGGAATCGACCCACCGGCGCACGGTGTCGTCGCTGACGCCCAGCAGGCGAGCTGCCTCGGCGATCCGGAACTGCGGCACGCCGGGCACTCTATGTCCGCATCTACGTTGTCCACCAGATCGGGTCCGAACTGTGATTGGCTGCGGTGCGTGGACTTCGAACCCAGCGCCGCGGCCACCGACTACACGAAGCGGATGCGAGCCTTCCTGGAGGAGAAGGTCGTCCCCGCCGAACCGGTCTACGAGGCGTGGCGAGCGCAACGGCGCGGCACCCCTGCGGAGTGGGACCACCCGCCGATCGTCGAGGAGCTCAAGGCCGAGGCCCGCTCGCGCGGGCTGTGGAACCTGTTCCTGCCGAGCATCTCCGGGTTGTCGAACCTCGAGTACGCGGCCGTCGCCGAGGTCTCCGGCTGGTCGCCAGTGATCGCGCCGGAGGCGATCAACTGCCAGGCGCCGGACACCGGCAACATGGAGACGCTGCACCTGTTCGGCACGCCCGAGCAGAAGGAGCAGTGGCTGCAGCCGCTGCTGGAGGGCACGATCCGCTCCGCGTTCGCGATGACGGAGCCCGCCGTCGCGTCGTCGGACGCCACGAACATCCAGTCGAGCATCCGCCGCGAGGGTGACGAGTACGTCGTCAACGGCACGAAGTGGTGGACCTCCGGCGCGGCGGACGCCCGTTGCGCGGTCTACATCTTCATGGGCAAGACCGACCCGCAGGCCCCCGGCCACCGGCAGCAGTCGATGATCCTGGTGCCCGCCGACACACCCGGCGTGACGGTGACGCGCAACCTGCCGATCTTCGGCTACCAGGACCAGCACGGGCACTGCGAGGTCGAGTTCTCCGACGTCCGGGTGCCGGCGTCGAACCTCCTGGCGAACGAGGGCGACGGCTTCATGATCGCCCAGGCGCGGCTGGGCCCGGGCCGGATCCACCACTGCATGCGGCTGATCGGGATGGCCGAGCGCGCGATCGAGCTGATGGTCCAGCGGTCGAAGGCACGCACCGCGTTCGGGGGGCCGCTGTCGGACCAGGGCGTGGTGCGCGAGCAGATCGCGCAGTCGCGCATCGAGCTGGAGCAGGCCCGGCTGCTGGTGCTCAAGACCGCGTGGCTGATCGACCGCGCCGGCAGCGCCAAGGGGGCCGCCACCGAGATCGCGGCGATCAAGGTCGTCTGCCCGCGGGTGGTCTGCGACATCATGGACCGCGCCATCCAGATCCACGGTGGCGGCGGCATGAGCGACGACTTCCCGCTCGCCTACTTCTACGTCTGGGCCCGCTGCCTCCGGCTGGCCGACGGGCCGGACGAGGTGCACCTGCGGTCGGTCGCGCGCGAGGAGCTCCGTCGGCACACCTGACCGATCGGAGAGGCGACAACTACGCAGACGCGGACCTGAGTGCGATCTTCACCCGCACCTGCGGTGATCATTCAGCATGACCCCCTGCCACTAGTCACAAGCGTCCTACCTGCGGTTACGCTGGCCACATGACGGCGACCGACCTCGGGCTCCCCGCTGTGCGCAGGCCTGCCGCCCACGACCCCGCACGCCCGGCGGACCACCGGCTGATCGACTCCTTCGGCCGCGTCGCGACCGACCTGCGCATCTCACTCACCGATCGGTGCAACCTGCGCTGCTCCTACTGCATGCCCGCCGAAGGTCTCGACTGGATGCCGCGCGGCGAGCAGCTGACCGACGACGAGCTGGTCCGGCTGATCAGGATCGCGGTCCGCGATCTCGGCGTCGAGGAGCTGCGGTTCACCGGTGGCGAGCCGCTGCTGCGCAGGGGACTGGACGGCATCATCGCCGCGGCCGCCATGCTGCGGCCGCGCCCGGACATCTCGCTCACCACGAACGCCGTCGGCCTCGCCCGGCGCGCCGCGGCGCTCGCCGCCGCCGGGGTGAACCGGCTCAACGTCTCCATGGACACCATCCGCCCGGAGCGGTTCGCGACGATCACCCGCAGGGACCGGCTGGCCGACGTCCTGGAGGGGCTCGCCGCGGCCCGCGCCGCCGGGCTGAACCCGGTGAAGATCAACAGTGTGCTGCTGCGCGGCGTGAACGACGACGAGGCGTGCGACCTGCTGGCCTTCGCCATCGCGAACGGCTACGAGCTGCGGTTCATCGAGCAGATGCCGCTGGACGCCCAGCACGGCTGGGAGCGCACGGAGATGGTCACCGCGGGCGAGATCCTGGAGCTGCTGCGGGAGCGCTTCACGCTCACCCCGGATCCCGTCGAGCGCGGCGGCGCCCCCGCCGAGCGGTGGCTGGTCGACGGCGGGCCCGCGGTGGTCGGGGTCATCGCCTCGGTCACCCGGCCGTTCTGCGGCGCCTGCGACCGCACCCGCCTCACCGCGGACGGCCAGGTCCGCTCGTGCCTGTTCGCCCGCACCGAGACCGACCTCCGGGCGCTGCTGCGCGGCGGCGCCTCGGACGGCGAGATCGCCGACACGTGGCGCCAGGCCATGTGGGCCAAGCTCGCGGGCCACGGCATCGACGACCCCGGGTTCCTGCAGCCGGACCGGCCGATGAGCGCGATCGGAGGCTGAGGCGATGGGGGTGTCCATGAGGATGACCCTGGGGGTCATGGGAGTACCGACGGGGACGTCGACGCGGGCGCGGACGCCGGTGCCACGATGACCGCCGTGACGATCGAGGTGCGCTACTTCGCCGCCGCCCGGGCGGCGGCAGGCATCGACTCCGAGAAGGTCGAGGTCGCCGACACCGCGACGGTGGCCGACCTGCTGCTCGCCGTGCGCGCGGCCCACGGCGAGGAGTTCGGCCGGGTGCTCGACCGGTGCAGCTTCCTGCTCGACGAGGTCGCCGTCCGCGACCAGGACACCCTGCTCGGGGCGGCGAGCGCGCTGGACGTGCTGCCACCGTTCGCGGGCGGCTGAGCCCGGATTCCGGGGGGCGCAACCGCTCCGGCCCGGGCCCCGCGCGCCGGTGGGCCGCGAGGCGCAGAATCCCGGCATGCCTGCTGCGCCGCCGACCCTGCCCCAGCTCGTGGGCGCGCTGGCGCTGGCCACGGATCTCGCGCTCGGGCATCCGCTGGAGCAGGGCCTGGGCGGGTGCCTCGTCGCCACCAGGGTGGCCGGACGGCTCGGCCTCCCGCCGACGGAGCGCGAGCACCTCTTCCACGTCTCGCTGCTGCGCCACATCGGCTGCACCACCGACAGCGCCGACATGGCCCGCCGGTTCGGCGACGAGCGCGGCCTCGGGGCGCACCTCGCGCCCCTGGTCGGCGCGAGTTCGGCCGAGTACGTGCGCGCGACCGCCCGGTTCGCCGTCTCCGGGAAGGCGCCCCTCGCCGCCGCGCACGCCCTGGCCCGCGCCTCGGTGGGGCTCGCCGGGCTGCCCGCGCTGACCCGGGCCATGTGCGAGGTCGCGACGGCGCTCGCGCGGCGGCTCGGGCTCGCCGACGAGGTCGTCACCGGCCTCGGCATGGTGGCCGAGCGCTGGGACGGCAAGGGCCTGCCGGGCACGGCCCGCGGCGCGCAGATCCCGCGGACGGTCCGGATCGCCCAGGTCGCCGACCTGGTCGCGGCGCTGCACGACCTCGGCCACGACGATCCCGGCGCCGTCCTCGCGCGGCGCAGCGGCACCGCGTTCGACCCCGAGGTCGTCGCCGCGGTCCGGGAGGATCTCGACGGGCTGCGCACCGCTCTCGACACCCCGTCGCGGTGGGACGACGTGCAGCGTCACGCTCCGGCCGCCGCGCCCCTGCAGGATGTCGCGCTGGACGCCGCGCTCGGGGTCGTCGCGGACTTCGTGGACCTCAAGAGCCCGTTCCTCGCCGGCCACTCCTGCGGGGTCGCCGCGCTCGCCCGCCGCGCCGCGGTGCACCTGCGGCTACCGGCCGCCGACGCCACCGACGTCCACCACGCCGGACTCGTGCACGATCTGGGGCGGGTCTCGGTGAGCACCGCGATCTGGGACAAGCCGGGCAGGCTCACCGCGGGCGAGTGGGAAGCCGTACGGCTGCACGCCTACCACACCGAACGCCTGCTCGGCCGCGTCCCGTACCTCGCCCGGCTGGGTGCCGTCGCCGCGGGTCATCACGAGCGCCTCGACGGATCCGGCTACCACCGCGGCGTCGCACCCGCGGGTCCTGCGGCCTGCCTGCTGGCCGCCGCCGACGCCTACCACGCGATGCGGGAGCCGCGCGCGCACCGCCCCGCGCTCGGTGCCGAGGCGGCGGCAGGCGCGCTGCGTGCGGAGGTGGTCTCGGGGCGGCTGGCCGGGGACGCCGCCGGCGCCGTGCTCGCCGCGGCCGGGCACCGGCCCGGCCTCGATGCCCGCCCGGCCGGGCTCACCGGGCGGGAGGTCGAGGTCCTGCGGCTGATCGCGCGCGGATCGTCCACCCGTGAGGTCGCCCGGGCGCTGCGCATCACCCCGAAGACCGCCGACAACCACATCCAGTCGATCTACGGCAAGGCCGGCGTGCGCAGCCGCGCCGCCGCCACCCTCTTCGCCATGCGGCACGGGCTCGTCGACCCGCTCGACGCGTAGTCGAAGCCCGGTCGCCGCCGTGTGTCGCCACCGTGTGTCGCCGCCGTGTGTCACCGCCGTGCGTCACCACCACGTAGGGAGAACTCCTCAGGCGCAGCACCCGCTCGCGGCGCGATTCTGACGGCCGCAACCCACACAGCCCGCGAGGAGCCCCGATGGACCCCACGACCCTCCCCACCCGTCTGTTCGCGATCATCAGCTCCGGTGCGCTCGACGAGCTCGACGCCCTGCTGCACCCGGAGTTCGTCTGCCACGGCCCGGCCGGCCGGGCTCTCGACGCCGACGGCCTGCGCGCCCTCGTCGCCGAGTTCCGCAGCGCCTTCCCCGACATGACGGTCGCCGCGCTCGACGTCGTCGCCGCGGGCGACCGGGTCGGCTGGCGCGTCGACGGCCACGGCACGCACACCGGCCCGTTCCTGGGGGTGGCGCCGACCGGACGGCGCGTGCGACTGCTCGGCGTCGATCTCGCGCGGGTGCAGGACGGGCGGGTGCGCGAGATGTGGTCGGGCGAGGACCTGGCCGGCGTGCTCATGCAGATCGGCGCGATCCCGGTCCCGACCCCGGCGTGACCGCGGGCGGGTGCTCGGTCAGTACGGCTACGGGCGGCGCCCGGCGACGAAGCCGATCGGCGCGTTCCAGGTCCGCTCGACGGCCCTGACGTCGGCGAATCCGGCGGAGCGCAGCAGCGCCGCGGCCTCGTCGGGGGCCCAGGGATGCCCGCCGGAGCGGATGATCCGCAGGTCCGTCACCGCCCGGGCCAGGGCGTCCGCAGCGGCGGCGTAGAGGCCGAACACGACCCAGCCGCCCGGCCGGAGCGCGCACAGCGTCGCCGCCAGCGCGGAGGGCACGACCGCGCGCGGCAGGAAGGGACCGGGCAGCCAGACGGCGTCGTAGGCGTCGCGGTCCGCGAGGTCCTGCACCCCCTGGGCACGCAGCACGACCCGCTCCCGCAGGCCCGCCTCGGCGACGTTCGCCGCCGCGAGCTCGAGCACCCGCGGCCAGAGGTCGATGCCCACGACGTGCAGGCAGGGGAACGTCCGGCACAGTGCCACCGCGAGCAGCCCGACCCCGGTCCCGACGTCGAGCACGGCCGCGCCGGGCGCCCGCAACCGGGCGGCAAGGTTGCCGAGGCCCGGGGAGACCTGCGCCAGCAGGTCCGCGACCAGCATCGACGCCCGCCCCTGGCTGCTGAGCAGCGCCGGGTCGTCCGGCTCCCAGCCGGGTGGGCGGTCCGGCCCCTCCACCAGCTCCTGCGCCTGCCGGAAGAACGCCCGGGAGAACCCCACCACCGGGCCCAGCTGGGCGGGCGCGAGATCGTCGAGGTCGCCGACGCCGAGGGCCGCGACCACATCGGCGAGCGCGGCCCGTACCTCCGGCGCCGGCTCGAGCCCCTCCGCCCGCACCCGGAGCTCTGCGGTGAGCGCAGCCAGCGCCTCGACCGACACGTTGAGCCGCTGCGTGGTCCCGACGAGATCGTCGAAGCCCACCGCTCAGCCCGTCCAGCCGGCATGCGAGAGCGACCGGTCGATCGCGTACGCCGCGCTGATCAGTCCGAGGTGGGTGAACGCCTGCGGGTAGTTGCCCAGGTGCTCGCCGTGCGGGCCGAGCTCCTCGGCGTAGAGGCCGAGGTGGTTGGCATAGCCGAGCATCTTCTCGAACAGGTAGCGCGCCTTCTGCACGTCACCGGAGCGCGCGACCACCTCGCAGTACCAGAACGAGCACATCGTGAACGTGCCCTCCTCGCCGGTGAGGCCGTCCGACGCCCCGCCCTCCTGGCGGTAGCGGTAGACCAGCGAGTCCGCGACGAGATCCGCGTCGATCGCGGCCAGCGTGGAGAGCCACTTCGGGTCGCTCGGGCTGATGAACCGCACCAGCGGCATGAGCAGGCACGACGCGTCCACCGTCTTCGAGCCCTTGTACTGCACGAACGTCTCCCGGTGCGGGTCCCAGAACTCGGTGAAGATCTCCCGGTAGATCGCGTCGCGCACGTCGTGCCAGCGCCCGCGGGGGTAGGGGAACGAGCGGCGGTCGCCCAGCCGGATCCCCCGGTCGACCGCGACCCAGCACATCAGCCGCGAGTAGAGGAACTGCTGGCGCCCGCCGCGGACCTCCCAGATCCCCTCGTCGGCGAGCTGCCAGTTCTCGCACACGTAGTCGACCAGGCGCACGAGGTTCTCCCAGAGGTCCGAGGAGATCAGCTCGCCGTACTTGTTGTAGAGGTACACCGAGTCCATCAGCTCGCCGTAGATGTCGAGCTGGAGCTGGTCGTAGGCGCCGTTGCCGACGCGCACCGGCGACGAGCGGCGGTAGCCCTCCAGGTGCTGCAGCGCCTCCTCGGTGAGCTTCTTGCGCCCGTCGTGGCCGTACATGATCTGCATGGAGCCGTCCGGGTTGAGATCCATGCAGCGATCGCAGATCCAGCGCATGAACGCCCCGGCCTCGTCGGTGTACCCGAGCCGGATGAGCCCGTAGAGGGTGAACGAGGCGTCGCGGATCCACGTGTAGCGGTAGTCCCAGTTGCGCTCGCCGCCGATCTCCTCGGGCAGCCCGAACGTGGGCGCGGCGACCAGCGAGCCGTGCGTCTGGCTGACCAGCAGCTTGAGCACCAGCGCGGAACGGTTGACGATCTCGCGCCAGCGCCCGGTGTAGCGGGAGCGCCCGATCCAGTTGCGCCAGAAGTTGACGGTGTCCTTGAACCACTCGGAGACCGAGTCCGGCCCGACGACCGACTCCATGCCGCCGGTGGCCTCCTCCAGCACGAACCCCGCCGTCTCGCCTGCGGCGAGCGTGAACTGCCCGACCGCGTCCCCGTCACGGATCTCCAGCGGCACCTCGTGGTGCAGCCGCAGGCATGTGCCCGCGTCGTCCCTGGCGGTGTAGAAGACCTGACCCTCCCGGGCGTGGGCGCTGTGCTCGGCACGGCCGTAGTCGAACCGGGGCGCGAACCGCACGTCGAACCGGACCCGGCCGCGCACGCACTTCACCCGCCGGACCAGCACCCGCGGGTGGTCGTGCGGGTAGATCCCGACCGGCATGAAGTCCGACACCTCGGCCACGCCGTCGTCGGAGAGCCAGCGGGTGATGAGGACGTTCGTGTCCGGTAGGTAGATCTGCTTCTGCGCCGACCCGGCCAGCTCCGGGGCGATCCGGAAGCGCCCGCCGCGTTCGGTGTCGAGCAGCGCCGCGAAGATCGTCGGCGAGTCGAACCGCGGGAACGACAGGAAGTCGATCGAGCCGTCCTTGCCGACCAGGGCGACCGTGTGCAGATCGCCGATCAGCCCGTAGTCCTCGATCGGCTGGTAGCCGGACATGGGTGCCTCCCCGTCGACGGGCCCGAGATTCACACATCCGGCGGGGCGGCGGGGAGATCCGTCACCCTGACAGCCCACCGGCGACGTCGCGATAGCTGCGGTAGGTACCCGCGGGTGTGCGCACGGTCGTCGCCGCGAGCAGCGCGTGCACCACGGCCCGGGCCACCACGTGCGCCGCGGCGGCCTGCAGCGCCGCCAGCGCGAGCAGGTCCGGCGCCGGACGGGCCGCGGTGGACATCGCGAAGACCGTGTCGCCGTCCATGACGGTGTGCACGGGGTCGAGCGCGCGGGCCAGGCCGTCGTGGCCCATCGCGGCGAGCCGGGCACAACCGGACTTGTCGAGTGTGACGTCGGTCGCGAGCACGGCGAGCGTGGTGGCGGTGCCGGGTTCCGTGGGGACGGCGCGGGCGGCCCGCAGCGCCGCCACCCCGGCCGCGTCCGGGTGCAGCTGGCCGAACTCGCCGTCCAGGGCGTACCGGGCGCCGTACGGCTCGCCGGTGGCGGGGTCGACGGCCGAGCCCGCGGCGTTGAGGACCACCAGGGCGGCGACCGTCGCGCCGTTGGTGCCGCTGCCGAGCACGGCGCTCGCGGTGCCGACGCCGCCCTTGAGCCCGCCGACGCGCGCACCCGTGCCGGCTCCGCACACGCCCTGGTGCACCGGGCCCGGACGGGCGGCGTCGCAGGCCGCCGCGCCGGTCGCCGCGGTGGGGCGGGCCGTGATGTCGCCGCCGCGGCCGAGGTCGAACACCACCGCCGCCGGCACGATCGGCACCACCCCGCCCGGCACCGCGAAGCCCTCCCCCGCGGCCTCCAGCCACGCCATCACCCCGTCGGCCGCGGCGAGGCCGTACGCGCTCCCGCCGGAGAGCACGACCGCGTTCACCCGCGGGACGACCGCGCCCGGGTGCAGCAGGTCGGTCTCCCGCGTGCCGGGCGCGGCCCCGCGCACCTCGACCCCGGCGGTGGCGCCGCCCGGCGGGGCGAGCACGACGGTGGTGCCCGAGAGCGCGCGCTCCCCGGTCAGCTCGGCGTGGCCCACCCGCAGGCCGTCGACGTCGGTGAGGGCGTTGTGCGGTCCGGGACGCATGCCTGCATCCTCACCCCCGCCGCGCCACCCACCCCGGCAGCCCCACCCACCCCGGCAACGAGCGGCGCGTTCGGGCCACGCAGGAGGACGAACGCGCCGCGCGGTGCGGCGGGGAGGGATGGGCGTACAGTCCACCCGGTCCGCCCGCACCTGCGCCACCGGCGCGCCGGCCCGGCAGGCCAGCCGCACCTCGAC
>NZ_JBFWVQ010000069.1:0-31227 GCF_050246655.1 Pseudonocardia sp. | reverse complement strand
GTCCATGCCGACCAGGTAGAGCAGCATCAGCAGCACCACGCCGCCGAACAGGGCCCAGGGGGCGATCTCGCGCAGCGGGATCGGGGCGGGGACGGCGAGGGTGCCGGGGTGAGCGGCGGCGGCCTGGGTCATGGCGCTCCTTGGTCATCTGAACGAATGCTCAGATGTGAGTATTTGTCCGTGCAGCGGAGCTGTCAAGACCCGCATCCGAGGGTTCGGTACGGCCGAGCAGGCTGCCCAGGCGAAGTCGTCGGGTTACGTCGTGCAAGTGGCCGGATCCGGATGGTGCGGCCAGGACTGTGAGTACCTAGAGGGCAAGCATCGCCGCTGCGACTTCACCGGCGACCGCAGCGGGGATCGCCGTCGAGGCCCGTTCGAGTACGAGCAGCCGCGCACCGGGGATCTCGCGGGCGAGCGCTTCGCCGTTGCCAACGGGAAAGAAGGGGTCGTGACGACCGTGCACCACCAGCGCCGGCATCGCGAGCTCGGCCAGCCGCTCGCGCCAGCGCGGCGTGCAGTCGAGCCTGGCGAACACCATGCCCAGCTGGTTGGCCATCTGCACCGCGGGCACCGTGCTCGGCGCGCGGTCCCACTTGCGCTCGGCGGCAGCGCGGGCAGCGGCGGGATCGTCGCCGAGGATCTCAGCGCCAACAGCGACAAACTCCGCCACCGCGTCGCGGTCGGACCAGTCGGGCATCGAGCGCGAGAAGAGACGGCCCATCGTCGCCGCGTCATGGTCGGACAGGTCGTCATCGACCGGGCCGGGGGCGACGGGTCGCGTTCCGGCGAGGGTGAGCGCGGAGAACGCGTCCGGGTGGTCGAGCGCGGCGACCTGGGCGACCATCCCGCCGACGCCGATGCCCGCCAGGTGTGCCGGCCGGTCGTCGAGTTCGCGGGCGAGCGCTGCCGCGTCGGCGGCAAGGTCGCGCAGCGTGTACGCCGGAGCTTCCGGATCGACGGTCAGCGACGCGCCCGAATCGCGCAGGTCGTACCGCACGACGTGACGCCCGCCGCGCGCGAGGGCCTCGCAGAGCTCGTCGGGCCAAGAGAGCATGGTCGTGCCGCCGGCGCACAGGACGAGCGGTGCCGCCGCGTCGCCGAACTGCTCGATCCCGAGCGTGACGCCGTTCGTCTCGACCGTCGTCACGCCCCCGCCGTCGCGATGCCGCGGCCGGGACGTGTGGAACGAGTGGGTCGCCGGATGCATCGTGTCCTCCAGGTCTGCATCGCTGGACCGGTGACGCCGGATGCGGCGGCCCAAGGGCGTCCCGATGGCCTGTGTTGCGCCGAACGTGCCCGTCCATGGTTGGTTTCTCGACGATGGACTACTGACCGGGCGAAAACTCATCGAACAGTCCTCATGGAGACCGCCTCCGGCCGCGGTGACGGGCGCTCTGCGCGGGCCCAGGGTCGTCATCGTGGTTGCGCGAGCTACCTCCCGGACTTCTCCATCCCATCCCTCGGGCTTCTCACCCGGCCAGTGGCTCGGACGGGCGGTCTTCGCGCCGCGGAAGCGTCTCATCAACTCCGAGCAGCCATTGGGTCTACGACCATGAGGCTGGCTGGCGCAGCCCCGTTGGAAGCGTGGTTCGGCTGTTGCCGAGGGTAACGTCGAGCTGCTGATGGGTCAGGCCTTCAGCCCCGCCGAGGCTGGCCCCGCCCAGGTTCGCCCCGCCGAGGCGGGTCTTGGTCAGGTTCGCCCCGCCGAGCCAGGCTCCGGTGAGGTTTGCCAACCTGAGATTGGCCTCGGTCAGGTTCGCCATGCCGAGCTGGGCTTCGGTCAGGTTCGCCTCGATGAGCGCGGCTCCGGTGAGGTTTGCCCCGAGGAGCAAGGCCCCGGTGAGGTTCGCTCCTTCGAGCCACGCTCCGGTGAGGTTTGCCCCGCTGAGGTCGGCTCGGGTCACCCCAGGTCGACCGGGTAGCCGGCCGAGCACAGTGAGCGCTGCCTGTACGTCGCTCCCCAGTTTCACGTGCTGTGGCGAGATCGGAGGATGGGCTGTCCGGGGGCGTCGGCGTCGTGATGCGGCTCCAGCCCTTGCCGCGACCTCGCCTCCGTACGAGGGCTGTGTGGCGGGCCGCATCCGCTGGACGGGGGCGGTGTGTTCTCGGACGTAGGCGCTGAGCACCTCGACGATGGTCGGGTGGTCTCGTGTCGAGTCCACGGCGATTCGCTCCAGGGCGTAAATGCCGCCGAGGCGGATGTCGAGCTTGTCGTCGCCAAGCTGCTCAACAGCTTTGGTGTAGCGATCGGTCAACTGGCCTTGCTGCGCCAGCCTGTAGGTGCGGGTGGTGAGCGCCAAGCTGCCGAGCGCCGCCAGTCCGGCGAGCCCTGCGATCATCCCGGTGCGGGTCGTCGCTTCGACGCCGGCTCGGTTCGCTGGGTCGGGCACGTAGCCGTACAGTGCCTGCGGCACCCACCAGACGGCCCACGCCGTCAGCACGGCCAGCCCAGCGACCGCTACGGCAACGGACGCCCACAGCAGTGCTCGCAGTGCCTGTCGTCGTACGTGTCTCCTCGGCATTGCACGGTTCTACCGGGCCGCAGAATGTCTCGGCAGCGGAACGACCTTTCAGTACGGTTCGCGGTCCCTTCAGACGGGCGTGGCGAGCAGCTCGCCGAGGTGCTGGTCGATCTGCGGCATGTAGGTCGGCGCGACGCCGAAGAGGGCGAGGTGCCCCAGGACGTCCTGGACGACCCGCAGCTCGCTGCCCTTGATCCGCTCCTGCTCGGCGCGGCAGTCGCGGACGGGGAAGAACATGTCCTCGTCGACGGGCATGACGAAGGTCTTCGCGGTGATGCGGCCCAGCGCCGCGTCCAGGTCGCCGCCGGTGTGCCGGGCGACGTCGCCGCGCTGCCACTTCCAGGCCATCGCCAGCAGGTCGTTCGGGTCCATGACGGTGAAGTAGGGCTCCAGGAAGCCCGCGATGAAGGCTTCCTTGCTGTCGAACTCCAGGGCGCGCCAGACCTCCTGCTTCCAGAACTCGGTCGAGAAGCCCATGACCGCCCAGATCCCGGCGTGCCGCTTCAACCCGGCCTCGACCTCGGTGTTCGAGGTGTAGTCGCCGCCGTTGAAGCCGGGGTCGGAGGTGATGGCCTCCACCAGGGCCTTCGTGTAGAGGAAGTCGTGCGGGGTGTTCTGCGCCGTCCCGGCGATCGGGGCGGCGCGCAGGACCTTCTCCGGGAACCGCACCGCCCACTCGTAGGTCTGCTGGGCGCCCATCGAGCCGCCGACGACGAGCTGCAGCTTCTCGATCCCGAGGTGTTCGCGCAGCAGCCGTTCCTGGGCGACGACGTCGTCGCCGATGCGGACGTGCGGGAACCTCGACATCGCGATCTCGGCGTTCGCCCCGTCGGCGTTGTGCGGGGAGGTCGACAGGCCCGAGCCGATCTGGTCGATGCACACGATGAAGTAGCGCTCGGGGTTCAGCGCGTGGTCGGGGCCGACGTAGACGTCGCGCCAGATCTGGTGGGTGCCCGAGTACCAGGTGGTGATCAGGATCGCGTTGTCCTTGGCGTCGTTCAGCTCGCCCCAGGTCGTGTAGGCCAGGCGGCAGTCCGGGATGACGCCGCCCTCCTCCAGCTCCAGCCGTCCGATCGAGGCGATCTCGTAGTCACCGTGGAACTCGGGGCTGTAGAAGGGGTTGTCGACCATGACGGACTCCTGTCGAGGCTCTCGGCGGCGGGTGCGGCCAGCGTGTCCGATGTTCCGCACCGCGAGATGTCCCAAAGTCGGACACCGCGCGCGGCCGCCCGGTGGCGCAGGATGTGACGGGGAGCACAAGGAGGTGACGTCGTGGACGACCTCGCCGATCGGCGGTTCCTGCTCGCGGCCGCCCGTGCCGAGTTCCTCGACGGTGCGGACGCCCGGCTGCGCGGCGTGCCCGATCACGTGGCGGCGTCGTGGCGGCGCAGCGTCTCCAGCGGGGTCCGGCCCGACGTCGTGAACAGCGACTACCACACCGACCTCGACTTCGACTCGCGGCTCGTGCGGTGCGCTCGACCGGTGATCGACCAGCTCGTGGAGCAGCTCCACGACCTCCCCGTGTGCGTCGCGCTGACCGACGAACGCGCCCGGCTGCTCGCCCGCCGCGACAGCAGCTCCTGGTTCGGGCGGATCGCCGACCGGGTGTACTTCGCGCGAGGTTTCGACTACGCCGAGGGCGCGATGGGCACCAACGGCGTGGGGACGGTGCTGGAGTTCGGCGAGTCCGTGCACATCGTCGGAGCCGAGCACTTCGTCGACGCCCTGCAGCCCTTCGCCTGCGCGGGCGCGCCCGTGCGGGACCCCCTCACCGGCCGGATCGCGGGCGTGCTGGACATCAGCTGCCTGAGCGATCACTCGACGCCGCTCATGCGCTCGCTGGTGCGCTCCGCGGCGGCGCAGATCGAGCACAACCTGCTGACCGACCGCGACCTCGCCCAGCGAGCGCTGTTCGACCTCTACGCCCGTCTCGACGCGCGCAGCAGGCAGGCCGTACTGGCCGTCGGGCAGCGCACCGTGGTGGCGAACGCGCCGCTGCAGAACCTGCTGGTCCCCGACGACCGGGAGGCGTTGCAGGACCACGTGCGGTTCCTGATGCAGCGCAGGCCGACCGTGGACGACCGGGTCGACCTGCCGTCGGGCGCGCGCGTGCGGCTGCGCGGGTCGACGGTGACGGTCGGTGACGACGTCGCCGGGATGGTCGGCGTGGTCACCATCCTGGACGAGACCGACGTGGTCGACGTCGCCGGGCCCGCTGTCAGCGCGCCGCGGGGCGGGCGGCAGCCGTCGATCCGCGTCGACGCCGTGCCGTCGGCTCCGGTCCCGGGCAGCGCCTGCCCCGCCCTGCGGTCCGCCGCGGCGACCGTCGAGTCGTCGTTGCTGGCCGGCTCGTCGGTACTCGTCATCGGCGAACCGGGATCGGGTCGGTTCACCCTCCTCGCACAGGTCCACCGGCTCGTCCATGACGGGGGCCGCGCGGTCGCCCTCGAGGCCGAGCAGGTCGAGGCCGCGCCGCAGGACGCGGTCGCCCGGCTGCGGCGCTGCGCGACCGGCCCGACGCTGCCCGTCCTGCGCGACATCGACCGGCTGACCGCCGGCACCGTCGAGATGCTGGTGGACGCGCTCGCCGACGAGCCCGGGAGCCCGGTCCTCGCGGCGACCGCCGGGGAGCTGCGCCGCGTGGGGCCGGAGCACAACGCCCTGCTGTCCTGGTTCGGGGCGTCCACCGCGGTGCCCGCGCTGCGCAACCGCTCGAGCGACCTCCCCGCGCTGGTGGGGTCGCTGCTCGCCGAGCTGGCCCCGCACCGCGAGGTGCGGCTGTCCCGGGAGGCGATGCGGCTGGTCGGCCGCTACGGCTGGCCCGGCAACGTGCGCCAGCTGCGGGAGGCGCTCGCCGCCGCCCTGCGCCGGCGGCCGGTGGGCTGCATCGAGCCGGGCGACCTGCCCGAGTACTGCCAGAGCATGCCGCGCGGCGAGCTGCGCGCCGTCGACCGGGCCGAGCGCGACACCATCGTGGCCGCACTGCGCGAGGCGGGCGGCAACCGGGTCACCGCGGCTGCGGCGCTCGGTCTCGCCCGCTCGACGCTGTACCGCAAGATCCAGCGCTACGGCATCACCGACTGAGCCGCCGCAAGACGTCCGATCCTGGGACACCTCGCCCCACTGGGACACCGCCCATGCTGGAGCCGTTCGTGAGACAGATCCCGACGGAGGTGCACGACGATGACGTCCGCGACCGAGACCGCGACGCCGAGTACGGGCGGTGTCCTCGAGCTGGATGCGATGGTGCTCGGCACCGGTGTGGCCGGGCTGTACCAGCTCCACCAGCTGCGCGAGCAGGGGCTGCGCGTCCGCGCCTACGACGCCGCGTCCGACGTCGGCGGGACCTGGTACTGGAACCGCTACCCCGGCGCGCGCTTCGACAGCGAGTCCTACTGCTACCAGTACCTGTTCGACGAGAAGCTCTACAAGGACTGGAGCTGGAGCGAGAAGTACCCGGGCCAGCCGGAGATCGAGCGCTGGCTGCATTACGTCACGGACCGGCTGGACCTGCGCCGCGACATCCAGTTCGGCACCCGGATCGTGAGCGCCCACTTCGACGAGGGCCGCGGCCGCTGGACCGTCCGCACGGACGGCGGCGAGACGATCGACACCCAGTTCTTCATCACCTGCGCCGGCATGCTCTCCGCCCCGATGGAGCGGCTCTTCGAGGGCCAGGACAGCTTCCGCGGGCCGATCTTCCACACGTCCCGCTGGCCGAAGGAGAAGGTCGAGCTCGCCGGCAAGGCGGTCGGCGTGGTGGGCATCGGCGCCACCGGCATCCAGGTGATCCAGACCGTCGCCTCGCAGGTCGGGCACCTGACCGTGTTCGCCCGGACCCCGCAGTACGTGCTGCCGATGAAGAACCCGAGCTACGGCGAGGCCGAGCACGCCTGGTACAAGAGCCGCTTCGAGGAGATCAAGGCCACCATCCCGTACACGTTCGCGGGCTTCGACTACGAGTTCGAGCACACCTGGGCCGACTGCACCCCGCAGCGACGGCGGGAGATCTTCGAGGAGTGCTACGACTCCGGCTCGTTCCGGCTCTGGCTCGCCGGCTTCGCCGAGATGTTCTTCTTCGAGGACGTCAGCGCCGAGGTCTCCGAGTTCGTCGCTCAGAAGATGCGCGACCGGCTGCGGGACCAGCGGCTGATCGACATCCTCGTGCCCACCAAGAACGACTACGGCTTCGGCACCCACCGGGTCCCGCTGGAGCGCAACTATCTCGAGGTCTACCACCGCGACAACGTCGACCTCGTCGGCGTGCGCAACAACCCGATCACCCGGATCGTCCCGGAGGGCATCGAGCTCGCCGACGGCACCGTGCACGAGCTGGACGTGATCATCCTGGCCACCGGGTTCGATGCCGGCACGGGTGCGCTGGCCGCGATCGACATCCAGGGCCGCGACGGTCGCGCGCTGGCCGACGACTGGGGTCGAGACATCCGCACCACGATGGGGCTGATGGTGGAGGGCTACCCGAACATGCTCACCACCGCGGTGCCCCTGGCGCCCTCCGCGGCGCTGTGCAACATGACCACCTGCCTGCAGCAGCAGACTGAGTGGATCAGCGACGCGATCCGCGCACTGCGAGCCGACGGCAAGACGGTGATCGAGCCGACCGTGGAGGGCCAGGACGCCTGGGTGACCCACCACGACGAGCTCGCCAACGCCACGCTGGTGCCGAAGACGGACTCCTGGTACATGGGCTCCAACGTCCCGGGCAAGCCGCGCCGCCTGCTGTCCTACATCGGCGGGGTGGGCACCTACCGCGGCAAGTGCGACGAGGAGGCCGCCGCGGGGTACCCGGCCTTCCGCCGGAGCTAGCGGCGTAGGTCTCGACGGCGCGTCGGCGCACTGCACGGCCGTGGCCATGGCCGTGCAGTTGGCCGGGCGCGAATCCGGCCGCTCGTGCAGGGAAATGCTGGCACATGTCTCGGGGTGCTCGCACATGCCGTCGGCGGTGTGTGCGGGCGCCTGGCGGTGTGTGTGGGTGTCCGCACGTGTCCGCACGTGTGTGCCAGGTCCGTGCGCGCGGCCGGACCCTCACGGCAGGACGATGTCGAAGTCCGGGTCGCCGGGCTGCAGGACGCCGAACAACGTGGCCAGCTGGCTCTCGTCACCGTCCGCGGCCAGACCGGCGGCGCGGGCGGCGCCGATGTCGCCGCCCGCGAGGGCGATGAACGCCGCTGCGGGAACGGTGAGGGTGAGGGCGACCGGCTTGTTGCTTCCCTCGACGTGGGTGAGGACGCCGTTGCGCAGGGTCATCCGGTACGACGTGCCATGGTCGGGGAGGTTCCAGCCGATCGCGAGGTCGAGGTCCCAGGCCTTCGGCCCGTCGACCTGGACGGCGAGGGCGTCGAAGAGCATCTCAGGGCTGAGGTGGGAGACGATGTCGGCCGACGCGGTCGCGGTCGGGGTGCCGAAGTTGCCGGTGCGCAGCTCCATCGCCGCGGAGAGGAACTCGCAGCGCCACGTGCCGTTCTCGGAGCCGTAGCCGAGCCGTTCGAAGGTGTCCGCCAGCAGGCTCCTGGCCGCGGCGTGGTCCGGCTCGGCGAACACGACGTGGTCGAGCACCTCGGCGGCCCAGCGCAGCTCGCCCGCCTCGACGCAGCGGCGGGCCTTGGCCACGACCTCGTCCGCCCCGCCCATGAACTCGACGTAGCGCGTCGCGGCTTCCTCCGGCGGGAGCTTCCACAGGCGGGCCGGGTTGCCGTCGTACCAGCCGAGGTAGCGCTGGTAGATCGCCTTGACGTTGTGGCTGACCGAGCCGTAGTAGCCATGGGTGTGCCAGGCCCGCTCCAGGGCGGGCGGCATCTCGATCATCTCGGCGATCTCGGGCCCCGTGTAGCCGCGGTTGAGCAGGCGCAGGGTCTGGTCGTGCAGGTAGGCGTAGAGATCGCGTTGCACGCCGAGGAACTCGACGACGTTTCCGGTTCCCCAGGTCGGCCAGTGGTGGGAGGTGAACAGCACGTCGGACCGGTCGGCGAACATCTCGATCGCCTCGGTGAGGTAGTGCGCCCAGATGTGCGGGTCGCGCACCTGCGCACCGCGCAGCGTGAGGAGGTTGTGCAGCGTGTGGCAGGAGTTCTCCGCCAGGCACAGCGCACGCCTTTCGGGGAAGTAGAAGTGCATCTCCGCGGGTGCCTCGGTGCCGGGGGCCATCTGGAACACCATCCGCACCCCGTCCACGGTCATCTCCTGACCGGTGGTCGTGATCGTGACGGTCGGGTCGATCAGCGTGATGGTGCCGGTCGACGTGGTCTGGCCCAGCCCGGCGCCGACCCCGCCCCGCGGTCCGCGGGGCAGCGCGGCACCGTACATGTACCCCGCGCGCCGGGCCATCGCCGTGCCGGCGTAGACGTTCTCCGAGATCGCGTGCTCGAGGAAGCCCTCCGGGGCGATGATCTGGACCCTCCCGGCGTCCACGTCCGCCTGCGACACGACCCCCTTCACGCCGCCGAAGTGGTCGACGTGGCTGTGGGTGTGGATCACGGCGACGACCGGCCGGTCGCCGCGGTGCTCCCGGTACAGCGCCAGCGCCGCGGCCGCGGTCTCGGTCGAGATCAGCGGGTCGATGACGATCACGCCGGTGTCGCCCTCGATGACGCTCATGTTGGACAGGTCGTAGCCGCGGATCTGGTAGATCCCGTCGGTCACCTCGAACAGGCCCTGCCTGGCGCACAGGATCGACTGGCGCCACAGGCTCGGGTGCACGGTGTCGGGCGCCTCGCCGGTGAGGAAGCTGGTGTACGACCCGTTGTCCCAGACCACCTCGCCGGAGGCGTCGCGGATCACCGACCGACCTGCCGCGACGAACCCCCGCTCGGTCGCATCGAAGTCGGCGGTGTCGCCGAACGGAAGGGCGGTGAGATCGGTCGTCGACATGCTGCGTGTCCCCCTGGATGAGGTCCGTCGGGTCGTCGTCGCCAGACTCGCACCCCGTCGCCGGGGCCTGACTCACACGTTGCGGATGAGCCGGCATGGGCCGGTGGCTCCGTCCCCGTGGTGGTGGCACACATCCGGTGGTGGTCACACACAGGGTCGGCCGTGTGTGTGACCGCCCGTGGGTGTGTGTCGCCGCTCGCACGTGTGCGTGATCGTCGGCGGGGCCGGGCCCCGCGACGACCTCGCGCCCGGGCCCCGCGACGACCTCGTCGCCCGGGCGCTGCGGCGGGAACCCTGCGGGCCAGCATGACGTTCACTTCTTGAACGTCCGGCGCGGATGCGCTTGTGTGGTGTCACGTCCGGCGGTCCGCGCCGGACGCGGCCAGTACCGTCTGTCTGCGGCCGTTGATCTGCCGGGGCCGGTGCCGGGGCGGGAGTGCCGAGGAGGGCGAGGGGATGAGCGGGCAGGCTGCGGCCGATCGGCCCGGCTCGCAGGGCGCGCTGCGCCGGGCGAACCGCGCGCGGATCCTCGGCGAGCTGCGCCGCGGCCGCACACCGACCCAGGCCGACCTGGCCAGGGAGACCGGGCTCGCCCCGGCGACCGTGTCGAACATCGTCCGCGACCTGCTGCGCGACGGGATGGTCGCCGTGGACGACTCGGGCGGGCGCCGGATCCTGCGGCTGAGCCCGGCGGGCAGCGGCCTCGCCGCGAGCATCGACTACGGCCACCGGCACGTCATGGTCGCCCTCGCCGACGCCGAGGCCCGGATCATCGCCGAGCGGCGCGCCGACCTGGCGCAGGACCTGCCCGCCGAGCAGGGGCTGGCGGTCGCCGCCCGCCTGCTGCACGAGGTGCTGGCCGAGGCGGGTGCGGACCTCGGGTCGCTGGCCGGGATCGGGATGGGGCTTCCGGCGCCGATCGACAGCCGGACCGGCACCGTCGGCTCGCCGACGATCCTGCCCGGCTGGGTGGGGCTGCCTGCGGCGACGCTCGCCGGAGCGGCGTTCGGCCGCCCGGTCACGGTGGACAACGACGCCAACCTCGGTGCCCTCGCCGAGCTGCGCTGGGGCTGCGGGGCGGGGACGGCGAACCTCGCCTACCTCAAGCTCTCCGAGGGCGTCGGCGCCGGGCTGATCGTCGACGGGCGGCTGTTCCGGGGCCCGAACGGCACCGCGGGCGAGATCGGCCACACCACGGTCGACGAGTTCGGCGCGCTGTGCCGCTGCGGCAACCGCGGCTGCCTGGAGACGGTCGTGGCGGCGCGCCGGGTGGTCGACCTGCTGCGCCCGGTCGTCGGCCGCGAGCTCTCGATCGGCGAGGTGGTCGCCGCGGCGCGCAGCGGGGACCGGGCGTGCGCCCGGGCGATCGGGGACACCGGCCTGCAGGTCGGGCGCGCCGTCGCAGACCTGTGCAACCTGGTGAACCCGGAGATGATCATCGTCGGCGGCGAGCTGGCCCAGGCGGGCGACCTGCTGTTGGCGCCGATGCGGCAGGTGATCGCGCGCTGCGGCGTCCCGAGCGCCGTCGACGGCATCCGCCTGACGACCGCCACGCTCGGCGCGCGGGCGCACGTCCTCGGCGGCATCACGCTCGCCTTCGAGTCCGCCGCGGCGCTCGGCTGACCGTGCATCGGATTGATCTACAAGGTAGATACATCTGAGCGTCATACGACTGGACGATTGTTCATAAGTTAACCAGTGACTACCGTCACGGTTCGACGCGCGATGCGTCACTCACTCATCCGCTGCGCGCCCGGGGGCGTCGCCTGCAGTCGCGCACGGGCCGGCCCGGACGGGAGCCCGAGCGGATGCCCTTCGCCGTGCGACCGGCCAAAGGAGGCCTGCCCGATGAGCGAACACGGTCCGATCAGCGACGAACCGTCGGTGTTCGACGACGACGAGGAGGGCACCGGCCGCGGCGTGATCCGGATCGCGTCGGTCGCCGCACTGGGCGGGCTGCTGTTCGGATACGACAGCGCGGTCATCAACGGGGCCACGAGCTCGATCAAGCAGGTGTACGACATCGGCGACGGCCCGCTGGGCTTCGCCGTGGCGTCGGCCCTGCTCGGCGCCGCCGCAGGCGCCATGTCGGCGGGCCGGATCGCCGACCGGATCGGCCGCCTGCGGGTCATGAAGATCGCGGCGGTGCTGTTCCTCGTCAGCGCCGTGGTCACCGGCATCGCGCCCAACCTCGAGGTGCTCATCGCCGGCCGGGTGATCGGCGGCGTCGGTGTCGGGATCGCCTCGGTGATCGCCCCCGCCTACATCGCCGAGACCTCGCCCGCCCGCATCCGCGGCCGGCTCGGCTCGCTGCAGCAGCTGGCCATCGTGCTCGGCATCTTCCTGTCACTGCTGGTGGACTGGGTGCTCGCCGAGCTCGCCGGGGGCGCGGCCGAGGAGCTGTGGCTCGGCATGGCGGCCTGGCGCTGGATGTTCCTGTGCATGGCGCTGCCGGCCGTCGTCTACGGCGTGCTGGCCAACACGATCCCGGAGTCGCCCCGCTTCCTCATCGCCCGCCACCGCATCCCGGAGGCGCGCAAGGTGCTCTCCGCCCTGCTCGGCGAGAAGAACCTCGACATCAGGATCAACCGGATCCAGCAGACCCTGGACTCGGCGACCAAGCCCTCGTGGCGCGACCTGCGGCGGCCGGGCGGCGGGTTGTGGCCGGTCGTCTGGGTGGGCCTCTTCCTGTCGATCTTCCAGCAGGCCGTCGGGATCAACGTCATCTTCTACTACTCCAACGACCTGTGGCAGGCGGTCGGGTTCGCCGAGAGCTCCTCGTTCGGGATCAGCGTGTTCACGTCCGTGGTCAACATCGCCACCACCATCGTCGCGATCGCGCTGGTGGACCGCATCGGCCGCAGGCCGCTGCTGATGATCGGTTCGGTCGGCATGGCCGTCTCGCTGGGTGCGATGGCCGTCTGCTTCGCCACGGCGGGGCTGGACGCCGAGGGCAAGCTGATGCTCGTCGGCGCCGCAGGCCCGGTCGCCCTGGTCGCGGCCAACGTGTTCGTGATCGCGTTCGGCATGTCGTGGGGCCCGGTGGTGTGGGTGCTGCTCGGCGAGATGTTCCCGAACCGCATCCGGGCCGCGGGGCTGTCGCTGGCCGCGGCGGGGCAGTGGGCCATGAACTGGGTGATCACCGTGTCGTTCCCGGTGCTCGCCGGCTTCTCGCTCGGCGTCGCGTACGGCCTCTACACGACCTTCGCCGTGCTCTCGCTGCTGTTCGTGCTGCGGTTCGTGCAGGAGACCAAGGGCCGCCAGCTCGAGGACATGGACACCGGCGTCAGCTCGCCGACGGTGTCGCACCCCAAGCCGGCCTGACAGGAGGCTCCGATGCCGATCCCCGTTCCTCCCCGCGCGCACGGCCGTCCGGGACGCAAGGTGGCCGTCCTCGGCCCGATCCCGCGCGACCACGTCACGACCCACCGCGGCGAGGTCTTCGACAAGTACGGATGCGTGCTCTACACCACGGCAGCGCTCTCCGCGCTGCTCGGGCCGCAGGACGTGGTCGTCCCGGTGGTGCACGTGCGGCGACGCGACGAGCAGCCGATCAAGGCGCTGCTCGGCCACCTCCGCAACGTCGATCTGTCGATGATCCGCTCGCACACCGACCGGGGCGACGAGATCGACCTGACCTACGTCGACCAGAACGTCCGCCACGAACTGCAGTCCGGCTTCATGCACCCGATCGTCCCCGACGACGTCGAGCCGGTCGTGGACGCCGACGCCTTCGTCTGCGTGCCGATCACCGACTACGAGGTCCCGGCGCCGACGCTGGCCTACCTGAAGGCCCACGGCACCGGCACCGTCCTGCTCGACGCGCACGGACCGACGGTGAGCCTGACCCCCGGCGGGATCCGGGCGCGCCGGCTGTGGATCGACCGCGACGCCTGGCTGCCCGACGTCGACATCCTCAAGATGAACCTGGAGGAAGCCGGCTGCAGCTGGTTCCCGCCGCCCGGGGGCGACCCCGCCCGGATCGGCGAGCCGCTGCCCCGCGAGCAACTGCCCGAGTTCGCCGCGCACTGCCTGCGCCGGGGCGTGAAGGCCGTCTGCGTGACGCTCGACGAGGACGGCTGCGCCCTCTACTTCAGCGGGCCCGACGGCGCCCTGCAGGAGCACCTCGTGCCGCGGATCCCCGTCCCCACCGTCGTCGACACCACGGGGTGCGGCGACTCGTTCGCCGCCGGCATGGCCTTCGGCCACCTGGAGTTCGGCGACTTCGTCGCGGCCGCGCAGTACGGCAACGCGATGGGCGCGCAGCGCGCCTCCGGCTCCGACCTGAGCGTCTACCGCGACCTGCCGCGCACCACCACGCAGATCCGTGCGGCCTACGGCACGGTGGGGGCGGCGTGAGCAGGCCCGATCCGGCCTGGTCGATGACGGAGTGCGGCTTCGACCGGGACCGGGCGAGCTACCACGAGACCGTCCTCACCGTGGGCAACGGCCGGCTGGGCACCCGCGGCTCGCTCGAGGAGGGACACCGCGGCGCGCTGTCGGGTACCTACCTGGCCGGGGTCTACGACGCCCACGACGCGCCGGTCATCGACCTGGTGAACGCCCCGGACTGGCTCGACACCCGGGTCGAGGTCGACGGGCTGGCGCTCGACGTGGACTCCGCGGAGGTGGTGGACCACGAGCGGACGCTGGACCTGCGGACCGGCCTGCTGCACCGGAGCACGGTGTTCGCCGGGCCGGACGGCAGCCGGACCCGGCTCACGACGACCAGGCTGGCCAGCATGGCCGACCGGGACCTGTGCGCGCTGCGCGTCGCGGTCACCCCGCTCGACCGCGCGGCCACGGTGGTGATCGTCACCGGGATCGACGGCCGCCGTCACAACCTGGACCGGCTGCCGCACTATCCGAGCGGCCTTGCACCGCCCCCGGAGCGACGCTGGGACAAGTGGGCCCGCTCGACCCACCTCGCCACCGCGGCCCGGGGCGTCACCGGCGACGGGGAGACCGGCTTCCTCGTCGCCGACACGATCGACAGCGGGATCCGGATCGCGTACGCGTGCGCCGTGCAGCCGGTCGTCGCGCCGGACCGGCACGGCTGGCTCTCCGAGCACGGACGGGTCGCGCGGCGGCTGGAGTTCGCCGTCGCGGCCGGGGCGACGGTGGTCGTCGACAAACTGGTGGGCGTGGCCACCTCCCGGGACCCCGGGACGACCGGGGAGCCGCTCGGGAGGGCCACCGCGACCGTGGCGGCGCACCGGGCGGGCGGGTTCGACGGCGCCGCCCGCGACAGCGCGGCGGCCTGGGACCTGCTCTGGCGCGACAGCGAGCCGCGCATCGTCGGGCACGACAAGGACGCCTTCGCCCTGCGCTTCGGCGTCTACCACCTGCTGATCGCGGCGAACCCGGACGATCCCACGGTCAGCATCGGCGCGAAGTCGATGTCCGGGGAGGGCTACCGGGGCCACGTGTTCTGGGACTCGGAGATCCTGCTGCTGCCGTTCTACGTCTACACGCAGCCGCGGACGGCCCGCGCCCTGCTGGGCTACCGGTACCACACCCTGCCCGGTGCGCGGGAGCTGTCGGCCGAGCACGGCACGCGCGGCGCGCGCTACGCCTGGGAGTCGGCCGACACCGGGCGCGAGGAGTGCCCGCTGTGGACCCCGGACGGCACCGACCGCTTCTGGACCCGCGACGAGGAGATCCACGTCTCGGCCGACGTCGCCTACGCGATCGCCGAGTACGTCGCGGTCACCGGCGACGAGCGCCTCCTGCTCGACGCGGGCGCGGAGATCCTCTTCGAGACCAGCCGCTTCTGGGTGTCGCGGCTCGAGGAGCGCGACGACGGCACGCTCGGGCTGAGCGACGTGATGGGCCCCGACGAGTTCCACAGCCACGTCGCGGAGAACGCCTTCACCAACCGGATGGTGCGCTGGCACCTGACCGAGGCGGTCGCCGTGCACCGGCGGCTGGCCGAGACGGCGCCGGACCGGCTGGCGGAGATCGCGGCGACGATCGGGCTGACGGCCGGGGAGGTCGCCGGCTGGGAGCGGGCGGCAGCCCGCGTGCGTGCGGTGGCCGACCCGGACGCGGGCGTCATCGAGCAGTTCGAGGGCTACTTCACCCGCCGCGAGCTGCCCATCGAGAGCTGGGACGACAACGACATGCCGCGCTACCCGCGGGGCTACCACCACTTCAACCTGGAGGACACGACGCTGCTCAAGCAGCCCGACGCCGTCATGCTGATGTACCTGCTGCCCGACGAGTACTCGCCGGCCACCCAGCTCGCGAACTTCGAGTACTACGAGGCGCGCACGCTGCACAAGTCGTCGCTGAGCCCGTCGATCCACGCGATCGTCGGCCTGCAGGTGGGCGACGCGACCCGAGCGGTGCAGTACTTCGAGCGCTCGGCCTACGTCGACCTCGACGACAACCAGGGCAACACCGCCGAAGGCATGCACATCGCCGCCGCCGCCGGGACGTGGCAGGTCGCGGTGCACGGCTTCGGGGGCATGCGCAGGCGGGGCGGGCGGCTGACCTTCGGGCCGCGGTTGCCGCAGCGGTGGGAGCGCCTGCAGTTCACCGTGCGCTGGCGGGGTCACGCGCTGGAGGTCGATCTCGGCCACACCGAGTCGACGTTCATCCTGCGCGCCCCCGACGGCGTCCGCGAGGAGATCGTGGTGGCGGGCGAGCCGCTGGAGCTGCTCGCCGGCCACCCCGCCACCGTCAAGACCGCGCCGCCCGCGTGAGGTGGTGGCAGCCACCGGATCCGGTCGAGTCCCGTCCCGACGACATCAACCAGGGAGCCACCGTGGAAGCCATCACCTTCCCCCACGGCCGGATCCGCATGGCCGGCAACCTGCACCTGCCGATCGACTTCGACGCGCGGAGCAGCTACGCCGCGGTCGTCACCGTCCACCCCGGTGGCGGGGTGAAGGAGCAGACCGCGGGCCTCTACGCCGCCAGGCTGGCCGACGAGGGTTTCGTCGCGCTCGCCTTCGACGCCTCCCACCAGGGCGAGAGCGGCGGCGAGCCGCGCCACGTCGAGGATCCGGCGGCCCGGGTCGAGGACGTGCGGGTCGCGGTCGACTACCTCCAGACGCTTCGCTACGTCGACCCCGAGCGCATCGGCGCGCTCGGCATCTGCGCCGGTGGCGGGTACGCCGTCCACGCCACGATGACCGACCATCGCATCAGGGCGGTCGCCACCGTCAGCTGCGTGGACATCGGCACCACCTGGCGCAGGGGCTGGTACGGCGCCGATCTCGACGCGGCCGCTGCGCCCGCGCTGGAGGACGTCGCCCGCCAGCGCACCGCGGAGGCGGGCGGGGCCGAGGTCGCGACGAGCACCTACGTCCCGAGGGAGCCCGACGCGCGCACCCCGCACGACCTCGTCGAGGCACACGAGTACCAGGTGACCGCGCGGGGCGGGCATCCGAACGCGCAGAACCGCTACCTGACCGCCAGGAGCACCCCGAGGATCGCCGCCTTCGACGCGTTCCACCTCGTCGAGGATCTGCTGACCCAGCCGATCCTCCTCGTCGCCGGCAGCGAGGCCGGCTCGCTGTGGCACTCCACCGGGCTGCACGCCCGGGTGCGCGGCCCGAAGAAGCTCGTGATCGTCGACGGCGGCGGCCACACGGACTTCTACGACGTCCCGAAGTACGTCGACCGGGCCGTCCGCGAGGCAGTGCGGTTCTTCACCGGGACGCTCGTCGTCCGGGAGCGGGAGTGAGCCGTGGCCGGTGCCGGTCGGCCGCCGGACCCGCTACACGGTGACCCGGCGCCTGAGGCCGCCGCGTCATCCGGTCTGGCCGGGGCCCAGATCGCGAACGCCACCGACCGTGAGCGACACCTGAACGCGCACGTCCGCGAACCCGGCCGCGTCGAGATCCCGCCGCAGGGACTGGACGTCGACGACGGGGGGCGGCCCCACCGCGGCGACCAGCACGCCGTCCTCCGTGCTCGTCACGCCGACGATCTGCCACGAGTTCTCCGCTGCCCAGCGCTCGGCGACGGGCCGGATCCCGGCCACCGCGTCGTTGTGGGCCACGGCCCTGGCGCTGCCGATGCCCAGCGGGATCGCCATCAGCACGACGAACCCGATCACGGTCGCCAGTGACCGTGGCCCCACCCGACCCACGGAGCGCCCGGTCGACACTGCGACGGCGCGGACGCGCGAGGCGAGCAGCAGCAGCGTGCCGGTCGCGATGATCGCGGCGACATTGGTGCCGAATAGCAGGAACGCGCCGAGCGCCTGGCGTGGCCTGCCCGCCTCGAGGGTCAGCCCGACGACGGCAAGGGGCGGCACGAGTGAGATCGCGATCGCCACCCCCGGGAGCGCGTCGGACACGTCGGACCGGACCAGGGCGAACGCGCCAACCAGGCCGGTTGCGAGCGCGGCGACGAGATCGATGAGGTGCGGGGCGACCCGCGAGGCGACCTGCGAGTTGTTCTGGGCATCGACGGGGCCGGGCACGACTAGGCCGAGCAGGTAGGCGATCACGATCACGGCGGCCGCGCCGGCGACGATGAGCGCGGTGTCACGCACGATCCAACTGGGTTCGCCTAGCACGACCGCCAGGGCGGTGCCCAGGATCGGGGTCATCAGCGGAGCGACGATCATCGCGCCGATCACCGTGGCCGTCGAGTCGGCGACAATTCCGGATCCCGCGATGACCGCCGCCAGCACGAGCAGTACCCAGAACGCCGAGAGCTTCCGGCGGGTGTCGAGGAAGAGTCGATCCGTCATCCGGTCGATGTCGGCGCCCGACACCGGGCCGATCGGGTACGGGGCCGACATCATGCGGCGCCACGGCCTGCGGTCACACCCATGTCGGGATGCTGCACCTGCGTCCCGCCGGCGCGGATCATCCAGCGGGGATGACATGCGCGGGGGCCGGCGCGAGGGGCGGCGCCGCGCGTCGGCGGGTCGATCGAACGGAGGTCCGCTCAGGTGTCGCGGCGCAGGCGGGCGAGCTCCTCGAGTACTTCGGCGACGTCCTCGGTGTCGCCGACCACGTAGCCCGAACCGGTGTCCGCCGGCTCGCCCTCGTTCTGCACGGTGATCCCGAGGTCGTCCGACCGGAGCCGGGACGCCCCGTCGCCTGCGTCGACCCTGAACACAGCGGTGGCGTCGACCTCGTCGCGCAGCCGGTCCACGTCGTCCGGCGCCACGTGGCGAAGCCCGCCCTTGGCGCCGGAGAGCCGCATCAGCTGCGCGACCTGTTCGGGATCGCGGCGCGACACGACCGCCACGGTGGTGTCGCGCAGGGCCAGCAGGATGTTGAGCGCCTCGGAGGAGAGCTGTTCGGCGCGCGCCTCGTCGGGGTCGCCGAGGTCGGGCGCCAGGCCCCCGTCGAAGTCGCAGGCAACGAGCAGTCGCGGGGTGGTGGCAATGTGGTCGAGCGCGCGCCACAGCTCGTCGAGGTCGTCCATGGTCACGTCCTTTCACGGCGTCCGGATCACTGTGTACCCTTCGCCGCCGCGGGTTCCAGGGTCGATCCACCGCGTGGCACCGAAGACCGTGGAGGCCGTGTGGACGAGCAACCGGACCGTCCTTCCGTACTCACCCGCGTGCGCTCGCGTCATGCCGGACTCGACCATCTGGTTCGCGCAGGCGAGCGGTACCTCGAGACGAACGGAAACCATTACGCCGCGGCGATCACCTACTTCAGCATGCTCGCGTTGGTCCCGCTGCTGATGATCGCGTTCGCATCGTTCGCGCTGGTGCTGCAGTCGAACCCCGACCTGCTCGCCCGGCTCACGGCGCAGATCGGCGCGGCGTTGCCCGCGGGCCTGATCGAACCCCTGCGGGGTGTGATCGACCAGGCCATCTCCGCTGCCACCACGGTGGGTGTGATCGGACTGGTGTTCGCCCTCGTCGCCGGGCTGGGGTGGATGACGAACTTCCGCGACGCCCTGTCCGTGCAGTGGGGTCATGACCAGCAGCCGCCGGGCTCATACCTGCGGCGGCTGGGCGGCGACCTGGCCTCGCTGGTCGGGCTCGGCCTGGCCATGGCGCTCTCTCTCGGGCTGACGGTGGTCGCCAGCGGGGGGTACGCTGGACAGCTCCTCGGAGCCCTCGGGCTGGGTGACGCGGGGTGGGCGGCATGGTTGCTCACGCTGCTCGCTGTGGTGATCGCCCTGCTGTCCGACTTCCTGGTGTTCCTCTGGGTGTTCGCCCGCCTGCCGCGCGAGCCGGTCACCTGGCGCAGCTCGATCACGGCTGCTGCCGCCGCCGCGGTCGGCCTCGAGATCATCAAGCGGGTGATGGTCGTCTACCTGTCCGCCGTGACGCAGACGCCCGCAGGCCTGGCGTTCGGTCCGATCCTCGGCGTGCTGGTCTTCGTCTTCACCGTGTCCCAGTTCCTGCTGTTCCTCACGGCGTGGGCGGCCACGGCGCGGGAGAACCAGGTCGAGCGACCGCCGCCGGTGCCGTCCCCGGCGGTGATCCAGCCGGCGGTCACGGTGCGTAGTGGTCCCGGACCGTTCGCCGTCACGGGCCTGCTCGGCGTCGGGGTCATCGCGGGCGTGCTCGGATACCGCATACTCGGGCACCGATCCCACCACGCCGCCCCATGACTCCGCCCCCGCACGGCGATCCTCGACCGCCGGTCATGGCGCCGGGTAGAGGTGCAGCTCGAGGCGGTCGTCGAGGTCGAACTCGACGAGTGCGCGCCCGGTGGAGTCGGCGGTCACCTCGGAGGTCACCACAGCGTCGCGGGCGCCGCGGACCCGATAGGTGCGGTGCGGTCGGAGACGTTGGATCGCGATCGTGGTCCGGGTGCTGCCGCTGCCCGGGCGCAGGACGAGTGCGAGGTCGTCGCCGTCGCTGACCGCTCGGGCGACCATGACGTCGGGGTAGGCGGCGTCGGTGAGGACCGGACCGGTGCGCCATTCGTGGGGGACGCCGTCGCGCACCAGGCCGCGGAAGGCGTCCTCGCCGCCGAAGCGGGTGAACGCCAGCCACAGGTTGCCCCATACGGAGATGCCCCGGTAGCGGCAGGCGCCGTGGTGCTCGATCAGGCGATCGGCGAGGGACTCTTCCAGGGCGCGGGCGCTGTCCTCGTCACCGTACTCGCGGGCGTTCGCCGCGAGCGCGGCGCGGGTGAATCCGTCGGTGTTGATTCCGTAGTTGCCGGGGTCGAGCCGGTTCCACGAGCGGTGGAGGACGTCTTCGGCGTGGCCTCGGGGGCCGAGGTGGAAGGTGTGGACCAGCCACCAGGTCCGTCGCCCGATGTCGGGGAGGCCGGGATTGAGGAACAGCGCGGTGATCGCGTCTGCCAAGTTGCCCACCATGGGGTGGCGGACTCCGAGATAGGAGGAGCGTGCGGTGGTCAGCCTGCCGTCGGGCTCGCAGAACTCGCCGTTGTCGTAGCCACGGCGGACAGCCTGCAGCACCGGTTCGGCGTGGTCGGTGTGCTGGAGCCGGTCGTAGACCAGCAGTGTGTTGACGGCGAAGGTGTTGCACATCGGGTAGATCCAGTTCGGCTCGCACGGGTACTGACCGAGGCGGGAGCGGCCGAAGTTGTCGACCATGGCGTCGGTGATCGTGCCGAAGTCGTGGTCGAACGTGCGGTGGGTGTTCCAGCGCAGCCGCAGGCAGCCGGGTTCGTGGTAGCGGCGGTCGCCGGTCACGGTTTCGTAGAGCCCCAGCATCAGCCCGAGATAGCCGGAGTACATGACGTTGTCGTTGATGATCGGATCGGGATTCCTGCGCAGGTTCCCCCAGGCGTTCTCCAGCGCCCAGTAGCTCCACACCGGTCGACACAGCATTTTCGCGATGGCGTTGCGTTGGGCCTCGGCGACGTAGCCGGTGAATGCCGGGGCGCACGAGTACTGGAACATCGCGGCGGTGTAGGAGATGAAGTTGAGCTGGTAGCGGACCGCGCCCTCGCGGAACTGCTCGGGCCGGACGAAGAAGAAGCCGTGCCAACTCTCGTGCGGCTGGAGCGCCAGGTCCAGCACGTAACGCAGGGTCTTCAGGTCCTCGGCGCTCGCCTCTCGCGGCGCGGGTGGGCCGGCCGAGACGGGGCGTAGTGGCTGTTCCAGCGCGAGACGGCGGTTGTAGGCGCGCCCGCGTCGGCGGTGGACCCGAAAGCGGACCTGCTGGTGGAGCAGGGATCCGGCGACGGCGGCGACCAGCAGGCACGGCACCGCCCAGATGCTCCAGATCGCCGGGGTGTCTCCCGCGGTGGCTGCAGCCAGCGCGGCCGCGGCCAGCCAGACCGCGGGCGGGAGGACCGCGATACCGCACAACCACCACAGGCCCAACGACATCGTGAAGGTCAGCAACGCCACCACCGCCAGCACGGGGTGGCCGGTGTAGAGCAGACCCCCACCGGGAAGCATCAGCCCGAAGCCGAACGCCCGCACTCCGACCGATGAACCGAACGTGCCGAGTGCTGACCCGACGATCCAGCACAGGGTGAGCACCAGGAGGCTGCGACGCAGCAGGAATCGGGTGACCGGGCCGTGCACCCGACGGAACTCGGGGATCGGCGGTATCGGCACACGCCCGCTCGGGCCTGCCGCCACGTCCGGTCCGATCCGATCAGCGGTCACCGGCCGGGCGCAGGTCGGCGTGCGGGTGGCGCGAACCCGGGCTCCGACCCGTGCCCGGACCCTCGCAGGAAGACCCAGGCGGCCCGGCACAGCCCGAGCACCAGGATCAGAGCGGCACAGCAGAGCATCGAACGCCCCCGTCGGCGGTGAACCAGTCGTGTGTGGGTGACCTTCACAGCACGGTAGTGAGCCCTGTGCATCGCGGCACACCGCCTGTCGACACCGCCGGCTGCCCGAGAGCCGACCGGCGGGCGGGCTCGGAAGGTCCAGCGGGTGGCACCGCCCGGCGCGACCGTCGCGACGGCCGCCCGTCCCCGCCTCGGCGGAGATCATCGACAAGCGACCGCGGGGCCTGCTGTTCCTTGCTGCCCGCTCGCGCCGTCGGGGCGTGGTCGCATCCCGGTCCCGGTTCGGCCGTTGACTGCAGGCAATCGCAGAGTGCAATATTTTGCATATCGCTAGCGAACGGTCACCGGTCAGGAGAGGGCGGCATGGGCTCCCACGGCGAACCCGGATCAGGCGTCGGTGTGCAGGCCGAGCGTCAGCCAGTTGCGGCGGGTCGCGCGCGCGGCCCCCTCGGCATCTCCGGCCCCGGCGAGATCGACGATCCGGGCGTGCTGCGCGACGGAGTCGCGGCCGGCGAGCGAGGCGAACCGGATGCGCTCGACCCGCCGCAGCACCGGCGTGTACTGGTCGAGCACGGCCCGGATCGCCCCGTTCCCCGCGCGGTCCACCGCGACACCGTGGAAGGCGTCGTCGGCAGCGATGGCGGCGACGACGTCGCCCACGGTCAGCGCCGCCGCGAAGGCCTCGTTCGCCGATCGCATGGCGGCCAGGTCCGCGCCGGTGAGGAGCGGAACCGCCGTCCGCACCGCCAGCTCGTGCATGGCGGCCGTCACCTCCTGCGCGTCGGCCACCGAGCGCGGGTCGATCGGGCTGACGATCGTGTAGCGGCCGGGCTTCGTCTCGACCAGGCCGGCCGCTTCGAGGCGGGCCAGCGCCTCCCGGATCGGCGTCCGGCTGACCCCGAGCCAGCCGCTCAGATCCCCGTCCAGCAGACGCTCGCCGGGCTCGAGCGTGCCGTCGATGATCGCGTCGCGGATCCGTACGAACACGCTGTCCCGCAGCAGCTGGCGCTGCGCGGACGCGCCCGCGGCGGGAACCGGCATGTCCACATCATGCACGCGCGGTCGGCACCGGAACCCGCCGCCCGGATGCGACCCACGTCCCGACGGAATCGAGGAAGGTCATGTCGTCGCTTCACGACTTCGAGCGCTACCCCCTGATGTTCGGCCCGAGCCCCGTCCACCGCCTCGAGCGGCTCACCCGCCACCTCGGGGGTCCGCAGATCTGGGCCAAGCGCGAGGACTGCAACTCCGGGCTGGCCTACGGGGGCAACAAGATCCGGAAGCTGGAGTACACCGTCCCGGACGCCCTCGCGAAGGGCGCCGACACCCTCGTGTCCATCGGTGGCTACCAGTCCAACCACACGCGCCAGGTGGCCGCCGTCGCCGCCCGGCTCGGCATGAAGGCCCGGCTCGTGCAGGAACGTTGGGTCGACTGGCCCGACGTCGTCAACGACAAGGTCGGCAACATCCTGCTCTCCCGGATCATGGGTGCGGACGTGCGTCTCGACCCGTCCGGGTTCGGCATCGGGATCAAGGACTCCTGGGAGGCCGCTCTGGAGGAGGTCCGGGCCGCGGGCGGCGTCCCGTATGGCATCCCGGCCGGTGCCTCGGAGCACCCGCTCGGCGGGCTGGGCTTCGCGAACTGGGCCGACGAGGTGGCGCAGCAGGAGCGCGAGCTGGGGATCTTCTTCGATACGGTCGTCGTCTGCACCGTCACCGGATCGACGCACGCCGGCATGATCGCCGGGTTCGCGGGCCAGGACCGCCCGCGCCGCGTGCTCGGCATCGACGCCTCCGCGACGATCGAGAAGACCCGCGAGCAGGTCGCGCGCATCGCGCAGCACACCGCGGACCTCATCGGGCTGGGCCGACCGCTGCGCGCCGACGAGATCACCGTGCTGGAGGGCTGGGCGGGCGAGCGCTACGGGATCCCGGTCGACTCGACGATCGACGCGATCCGCCTCACGGCCGGGCTCGAAGGGATGATCATCGACCCGGTCTACGAGGGCAAGTCGATGGCCGGGCTCGTCGGGCTGGTCCGGGCGGGGGAGGTCGGGCCGGACTCGACCGTCCTGTACGCGCACCTGGGCGGGCAGCCCGCCCTCAACGCGTACGCCGGGGCGTTCGGCTGACCAGCCGTGGTCACGCCCGATCGAGAGCGCCCTCGACCATCCGGGCCAGCGTCTCGGTGAGGACGTCCAGGCCCCGGCAGAGATCGGCGTCCGCGGTGAACTCCGCCTCGGCGTGCGAGATGCCCTCGACGCTGGGGATGAACAGCATCACCGTGGGGACGGCGTTCTTGAGGTTGGTGGAGTCGTGGCCCGCCCGCGTCTGCACCGGCATGAAGGAGACGCCGAGGTCGCGGGCCACCTCCCGGGCCAGCGCGACGCCCGCGGGCGGGTAGTCCTGGCCGGTCCAGGTGTGGGCGACGTGGCGTTCGATCCGCACATCCGCCTTGACCTCGATCTCCGCGAACGTCGCGCGCAGCGCGGCGTCGGCCTCCGCGAGCAGCGCGTCGGAGGGCGAGCGCAGGTCCAGGTGCATCCGGACCTCCCTCGGCACCACGACGGGGCTGTTCGGCAGCACGGTGAGCCGCCCGCAGGAGGTGTGGAGCTCCTCGCCGTAGCGGTCGGCCAGGTCGCGCAGCGCGACGACCGCCAGCGCCGCGCCGTACAGGGCGTCGCGCCGGTCCGCGATTGCGGTGGCCCCGGTGTGGGCCTGCTCGCCGAGGACGGAGATCTGGTACTTGTTCGCTGCCCACGTCCGGTGCACGAGGCCGAGCGTCGTCCCGGACTTGTCCAGCTCGCGGCCCTGCTCGATGTGGATCTCGACGTAGCCGGCGACGGTGTGCGGGGCGCCCGCGCCGAACACGTCCCGCTCGCCGAGGGCGCCGATCGCGGTGAGCGCGTCCGCGACGGTGGTGCCCGCGACGTCCGTGGTGCCCAGCGCCGTCTCCGGCGGCATCAGTCCGGTGAACACGGCGCTGCCCATCATGGAGGGCTCGAACCGGGACCCCTCCTCGTTGAACCAGTTGACGACGGCGACGTTGTAGCGCGGTGTCCGTCCCGCCGCCGCGAGGCCGGCGCGCAGCCGGTCCGCGGCGTGGGCGGCGGCGAGGACGCCGTACGCGCCGTCGAAGCGCCCGCCGCGCGGCTGGCTGTCCAGGTGCGACCCGGCGAGCACGTACGGCGCGTCGGGGACGAGCTCCAGCAACCCGAACTGGTTGCCCACCCGGTCCGCGACCACGGTGAACCCGCGGTCGGCCAGCCAGCGGGCGAGCCAGGAGCGCGTCGCGCCGTCCTCGGGGGTGGCGGCCTGGCGCTCGACGCCGCCCGCGGGGGTCGCGCCGATCGCGGACAGCTCGGCGAAGTCGGCGAGCAGGCGGTCGTCGGCCGCGGCGTCGCGGGCGGGGAGGGGGTGAACGGGCATCGGATCTCCTGGTGCCGCAGGTCCTTCGGATCGGGCGTCCCATCCTGCCGCCCGCTCGCCCGGCCCGCTCGCGCCCTGGCCACCGCCGCCCGCTCGCCCCGCCGCGCGAACGGCACGTACGGGAAGACCTATTTCCCGTACGTGCCGTTCGCGCGGGGTGGGCGTGGGGGTGGGGGTGGGGCGCACCCCGGGGGTGGGGTCGGCTGGTCCGTGCGGCTCTGGTGCCCGGCGCCGCCATCGGGCAGTGTCCGGGCGGGGAAGGGAGCCGCCATGGCGGGCCGACGTCACACGAGCACCGGGCCGGGTGTTCGCGCCGCACACCGGCGGACCGTCGCCCGGGGCCCGGCATGACGGGGCCTGCGGCGGCCCGCGATGCGTTCGCCGAGCCCGGCGCCGATCCGGACCGCGCGGCGCTGCTGGTTGCGGTGCTGCGTGAGGAGGCGCGCCGCCACGAGGTGCCGAGCCTGAGCGTGGCGATCGTCCGCCACGACCGGTTGCTGCACTCCGCCACGGTCGGCCTGGCCGATCTCGGCTCCCGCACGCCGGCCACCCCGCACACCTCCTACCTCTGGTTCTCGATGAGCAAGATCGCGACGGCGACGGCGGCCGTCGCCCTCGCGGAGGCCGGCGGCCTCGACCTCGATGCCCCCATCACGACCTACCTGCCCGGCTACCCCTCCGGACGGCCGGTCGTGCGTCAGCTCCTCGATCACACCGCGGGCCTGGGCAACCCGCTGCCCATCGGGTGGGTGCATCCCGCGGACGGACCGGGCCCCGACCCGCGGGCGTTCCTGTGGCGGCGCCTGCGCGGGCGGACGCCCACCCGCCACCGCGTCGGCGGCCCGGCCCACTACTCGAACGTCGGCTACCTGGTCCTCGGCGAGGTCCTCCGCCGCGCCGCGGGCGAGCCGGTGACCGATCTCGTCACCCGCACCGTGCTGCACCCCGCGGGGATGCGCCGCACCGGGTACGTGCACCCCGGCGACGGGTCCGCGGCGACGGGGTACGTGCGGCTGCCGCGTCCCGCCACGGCCGCGCTGCGCCTGCTCCTGCCCGACGGGATCCTCGGCCCCCGCCACGGCCGCCACCAGGCCCTCCACCCCTTCGTCGTCGACGGGCCCGCCTACGGCGGTCTGATCGGACCCGCCACCGACGCCGCGCGGCTCGCCGCCCTCCACCTCGCGGACGGGCGCTCCGGCGAGCACCGGATCCTCTCGCCCGGCGCGGCGCGCCGGATGCGCACCGCCACCGCCCGCGGGCGGCGGCGCGACTTCGGCCAGGGCTGGTTTCGGTCCGCCGGTGCGCGCGGCACCGGTCCCGCACACGTCGAGCACCTCGGCTCCGGCGCCGGGTTCCACAACCTCATGCGCATCTACCCCGGTCTCGACCTCGGCGTCGTGATCATGACGAACGCGACGAACGCACCCGACCTCGACCGGATCTGCGCGGCGGCCACGGCGCTCGACCGCTCCTGATCCGGCGACGGGCGGGATCAGCCCTGCGCCTCGAGCTCGTTCCGCAGGATGGTGTAGGCGACCATCATCGAGTCGAGGTAGGCGCGGACCTCGACGACGAGGTCGCCCTCGAACCGGCAGACCCAGCAGTACCGGTTCGCGAAGGCCGCGCCCTCGTTCGTCCGGGAGGTCGACAGCAGCTCGACGACCGTGGTGTCGCCGTCGACGAACACGTTCTCCACCTCGAGCATCGCCCCGCCCGGGAGCACGCCGGCGAGGCGGGTGAACGTCGAGCCGAGGAACTCCTTCTTGCTGCGGTAGCGGCCCGCGAGCGGGTGGGTGCCCTCGACTGTCCAGTCGACGTCGTCGGCCACGCGGTCCCAGAACCGCGGTTGGGTGTCGGCACTCTGCAGGTTGCCGAACAGGGCGATGCGGTCGGCACGGATGTCACTGCGAATGTCGCTGCGGAGCTCGCTCATGGGATCGTCCGATCATCGTTGGACGCCCAGCGTCGCACCGCGCACGGGTGGCCGACCAGGGGCCGGGCCGCCGGGCCGGCGTACGGTGTGGACGTGAGGACGGACCGGCCGGGGGTGCTGCGCTGGCTCTGGTACGCCTTCGGCGGCGCCCTCCCGGTCCGCTACCGCGCCTGGGTGCTCCACGACGCCACCTGCCGGACGTGGCCGTGGCGGCACTTCGCCCGGGCCTTCGTGCAGATGAGCGTGGTGGCGTTGCCGATCCTGCTGCTCGTCCCGGGCCCGCTGTGGCTGCGGCTGGTGTCGCTCCTGCTCGGGTGGGGAGTCGCGTTCCAGTACGCGCTCTACAACATGCAGGAGTCCGTCGAGCACCGGGTCCGCAAGGCCGGCTACCCGCCCGGCACGGCGCTGGCCGTGCGCAACGAGCTCCAGGCCGACGAGCGCGCGGCGGCCGCCGAGCGGTACGCCGCGCGCTACCGGCCCGGGCCGCCTACCGGCTGAGCTCGGCCGGTTCGTCCAGCCGCTCCAGCTTGTGCGGGTTGCGCATGGCGTAGATCCGGGTGATCCGGCCGTCCTCGACGACGAGGCTCACCGCGGCGACGAGCTCGCCGTCCGCCTCGATCCGCAGCGCCGGTGCGCCGTTGAGGACCACGGGCGCCGTCCCCATCTCGGCCGGGTACCTGCTCAGGCCGCTCAGGAGCTTCGCCACGAGGTCCGCGCCGTGGATCGGCACCCTCGCCGCGGCCGCGATACCGCCGCCGTCGGCGATGAGGACGACGTCGGGAGCCAGGACGTCCATCAGCTCCTGGACCCGCCCGGTGCGCAGCGCCACCCGGAACCGCTCCACGACGGCCTGCTGCTCCGCGCGGCTCACCTGCATCCGCGGCCGCCGGGCGGCCACGTGCTCGCGGGAGCGGCGCGCGATCTGCCGCACCGTGGCCGCGGGTTTCCCGACGGCCTCGGCGATCTCCCCGTAGGGCAGGTCGAAGACCTCGCGGAGCACGAACACGGCCCGCTCCGTGGGGCCGAGCGTCTCCAGCACGGTCAGCATCGCGATGGAGACGCTCTCGGCCAGCTCGACGTCCTCGGCCACGTCCGGGGCCGTCAGCAGGGGCTCGGGCAGCCATTCGCCGACGTACTGCTCGCGGCGGCGCGCCTGCGTGCGCAGGCGGTTGAGCGCCTGGCGCGTGACGATGCGCACGAGGTAGGCCCGCGGGTCGCGCACCTGCGCCTGGTCCACGCCCGCCCAGCGCAACCACGTCTCCTGCAGGGCGTCCTCCGCATCGGCCGCGACCCCGAGCATCTCGTAGGCGACGGTGAACAACAGCCGGCGGTGGCTGACGAACGGGTCGTCGGTCACGAGCCCGACGCTACGCCGGACGGGATCGGCGCGAGCGGGATCTCGCAGGAGTCGGAGAATCCCTGCGACTCGATCCCGAGCACGGCGTTCGTCCGCGTCGCGAGGTTCGCGAAGCCGATGAACGCGGTGAGCTCGACGAGCGCCGCCGGGCCGAGCCGGTCGAGCAGGCGCGCGGACAGCTCGTCGGTGACGGTCGGCGGCGTGCTCGTCACGGCCTCGGCGTACTCCAGGACGTCGCGCTCGAGCGGTGTGAAGACGTCCGACTCCCGCCAGCGCGGGACCTGGCTTGCCTTGCCGAGGTCCAGCTGCTCGTTCCGCGCCTGGAAGTAGCCGAGATCGAGGCACCAGGTGCAGCCGACCCGGGCCGCCACGGCCATGTGCGCGAACGACTTGAGGCTCTTGTCGGCGGCGTCCCACCTGCTCGCCCGGCCCCCGAACGCCATCATCGCCTTGACGACCTTCGGGTTGTGCCACATCACCTCGACCGGCTCCGGAACGTCGCCGAACATCCGCCGGGCGACGCGCTTGATCATGCTGCCGGTGAGCCCGGAGAGTTCCGCCTTCGGGATGCGCGGTGCCATGGTGTCCTCCCTCGTGGGTGCGTGTTCGGCATGAGGACACCGCCGGGGCGGTAGATGTGACAGCGGATGTGACACGGAACGGGCGTCAGGAACGTGGGCGTGGCGCCGTGCGGCGCGCGGCGACCGTGATCGCCACCCCGACGAGGACGACGGGCAGCACCAACGGCAGCCACCGCACGGCTGCCGACAGCACGGCGGCCGTCACGGCCCCGGTCACGAGGGCCGCGAGCTGCCACGCCGCGGTCCAGGCCCGGCGACGGACGGGGTCGCCCGTGCCGGTGAGCAGCCCGTGCAGCGCGGTCGTGAGGGCACCCGTCATGTAGGTCGTGGCGGCGCGCAGGCCGAGGCCCGCAACGCTCTGCGCGCCCATCGCCGTCGACAGCAGCACGAGCGTCAGCAGCGCCGGCCGGCCGGTCACGAGCGCCTCGACGCCGAAGGCCGAGCACAGCAGCACGAGCTCCACGGCGAGCGGTCCTGTGACCGCGTCCGCCGCGCGGCGCCAGACCAGGGCACAGGCCGCCACGCCCGCGGCGAACCCCACGACCGCGACCGCGGGGGCCAGGAGCCGGTGCAGGTCGAGCAGGGCGATCCCGGCACCGACGAGGACGAGGTTGCCGGTGACGACGCTCGCGAAGGAGCCGCCGACGTGCAGGAGCGCCACGAGGTCGACGGCGCCCGCCGCGCCGGCCAGCAGCACGTCCGGTACCCGGGGCGAGCGCGGAACCGGCGTCACGGCGGCCATTCTCCCGCGCCCGCTGCCCGGAGCCCGACCCCGCAGCCTGGCGTGTCTCCTAGCAGCCGTCGGGACGGCTGCGACGTGCAACTCGTGGTTGCGAGGTCGGGGGCGAGATCTTGCGGAACCATGACGTGGCGAGGTGGATGGGACTACCCGGGCCCCGCGGCCGGTTGGGTACGGCGGGACTTTGTCGAGAGGAGCAGGCAGATGAGCGCGAACCAGACCGCGATCCTCGCGGGCGGGTGCTTCTGGGGGATGCAGGACCTCATCCGGAAGCGGCCGGGCGTCGTGTCCACCCGCGTCGGCTACAGCGGCGGGGACGTCCCGAACGCCACCTACCGCAACCACGGCACGCACGCCGAGGCGATCGAGATCGTCTTCGACCCGGCCGTGGCGAGCTACCGGGAGCTGCTGGAGTTCTTCTTCCAGATCCACGACCCGACCACCCGTAACCGGCAGGGCAACGACGTCGGCATGTCGTACCGGTCGGCGATCTTCTACCTCGACGACGAGCAGCGCCGGGTCGCCGAGGACACCATCGCCGACGTGGACGCGTCCGGGCTGTGGCCGGGCAAGGTCGTCACCGAGGTGGCCCCGGCCGGGCCCTTCTGGGAGGCCGAGCCGGAGCACCAGGACTACCTCGAGCGCCTGCCGTGGGGCTACACCTGCCACTTCCCGCGGCCCGGCTGGGTGCTGCCGAAGCGGGACGCCGCCACGGCCTGACCGGCCGGCTCAGGCCGTCGCCGGGTGGATCAGCTCCCACACCGTCGACGGCTTGAGCGGGGTCCGGGTGACGCGGCACCCGAGGTGCTCGATCGCGTCGGCCACGGCGTTCGCCACGGCGGCGTGACCGCCGATCGCCCCGCCCTCGCCCATGCCCTTGACACCCAGCGGGTTGAGCGGCGAGGGGCTGGTCATGTGGGCGATCTCCAGCGCGGGGACGTCCAGGCTGCCCGGGACGATGTAGTCCATGAACGTGGTCGACTGCGGCTGACCGTGGGCGTCGTAGACGAGCTCCTCCATGAGCGCCCCGCCGAGGCCCTGCGCGACGCCACCGGCGATCTGGCCCTCGGCGGCGAGCGGGTTGATGATCACCCCGGCGTCGTTGACGACGCAGTAGCGGGTGAC
>NZ_JBFWVQ010000068.1:0-31527 GCF_050246655.1 Pseudonocardia sp. | reverse complement strand
GAACGAACCGGTACGCAGCTTCGGGATCCGCAGCTCCAGATCCCCGGCAGTAGTCGACAAGACCCGGGTCCGGTGCCCGTTGCGCAGGGCAGAACGGGTCGACGTGCGTTCGTGCGGAGCCGCGCCGATGGCTTCGGTGAGCTCGGCCTCGATCAACGCCTGGTAGATCGTCTCCGCGGCCTCGCGGATCCGGTCACCGACATCGGTGGCCTTCAACGCCTCGAGAAGTTCGAGCAGGGCAGACTGGTCCAGGGCCATCGCGTGGCACCTCTCTGTCGTGATCCTTGGTCGGTTCACGCAGAGACTCACGCGGTGGCCCCTCACACGTGCTCAGCCACGCCGTCGAGGCCCCGGACCTACACCACTACCCGGGACGCAACCCCGCTCCGGGCGTCCGGTCGCTCATGTCGCCGCTGAACTTGGAGTGTCCCGCACGACCGGCTACAAGTGGTGGGCCCGCTACCGCGCGGAAGGCCTGCCCGGCCTGGCCGACCGATCCAGCCACGCGCACCGTCTGCCCGGGCGCACCGGCCCCGTGCTTGAGGCCGAGGTGCTGCAGCTGCGCCGGGAACCCAAGCTCGGCCCGCACCGGATCGGGCCGTTGGTCGGGCTGGCACCCTCGACCGTGCACGCCGTGTTGGCCCGCCACGGCATGTCGCAGCTGGCGTGGCTCGACCGGCCCGCCGCAGATCCGGTACGCCGCTACGAACGTGCTCGGCCCGGTGAGCTGGTCCACGTCGATGTCAAGAAGCTCGGTCGGCTCCGCGACGGCGGCGGCTGGCGTGTCCTGGGCCGCGACAGCCTCGAACACCGACGTGCCCGCTGCGGACCTCGGGTCGGGTTCGACTACGTCCATGCCGCGATCGATGACCATACGCGCCCGGCCTACGCCGAGATCCCACCAGCAACTCCGAACGCGCCGCCGCGCTCCCCATCTGGCTGCACACCTACAACCACCACCGCTGCCACACCGCGATCGGCGGCCACCCACCCATCACTCGCGTCAACAACCCGGCCGGGAGCTACAACTAGCCGTTGGAGGGCGCGGTGTTGGCTGGAGTAGTGGGGCTGTTGGTGGTCCGGCGCGAGCCGCCCGGGTTCAGTGGAGGCTGGGAAGTGGCGTCGTCTCGCGGCGCGTTCCTGGGACCACCGGACCTCCCGGGACGCGCCGGACCTGGAAAGGTCGAGTGAGCGGGGCGATGGCCCGGCGTCGCGCGACCGGGCGTCGGCCGCCGACGCGGGCCGCACGGCGCGGACCGGTGCCCCGCGCTCCTGGTCGATCGGAGCTCCTCGTCGGTCGGAGCTCCTCGTCGGTCGCAGCTCCTCGTCGGTCGCAGCTCCGGGCCGGTCAGAGCTGCACGCCCTTCGTCAGCGCGCCGTCCACCACGAGGTTCGAGCCCGAGATCCGGCTCGCCAGCGGGCTCGCGAGCATCACGACGGCGTACGCGGTCTCTTCGGCGGTGCCCATCCGGCCGGTCGGGTTCAGGCCCAGCGCCATCTGGAACAGGTCCGGGTTGGCCTGCTCGACGCCCTGCCAGAAGCCGCCGTCGAAGTACACGTTGCCCGGCGACACGACGTTGGCGCGCACGCCCCGGGGCGCCAGCTCCAGCGCGACGCCGGAGATGTAGTGCACGAGCGCGGCCTTCATGACGCCGTACGCGTCCTTGGCGAAGTCGATCTCGCGCCCGGAGACGCTGGACACCGCGATGATCGAGCCACCGCTCGCCTCCAGGTGCGGCAGTGCCGCTTCCACGAGGTGCTTGGTGTGCAGCACGTCGACCTCGAAGCAGGCCCGCCAGGCCTCGTCCCCCGGTCCGACGGTCAGGGCGCTCACGTTCGCCACCGCCACGTCGATGCCGCCGAACCGCTCCGCCGAGGCCGCCACCCACGCGGTGAGCGCGGGGCCGTCCGCGACGTCCAGCACGGTGCCCGCGACGTTCGCCCCGCCGGCCCGCAGCTCCTCCTCGGCCTTCTCGACGTCCACGGCGGTGCGCGCGCAGAACGCCACGTTCGCGCCCTCCGCGGCGAGCAGGTCGACGATCGCCCGGCCGATGCCCTTCGAGCCGCCGGTGACGAGCGCGGTCCTGCCGGTAAGTCCGAGGTCCACGGGTTCCTCCTCGATGAGCGTCCGGATGAGCGTCTAGATGAGCGTCGCGGCCTGCTCGCGCAGGTGGCGGTGCATGCCGCCGTAGGCGTCGGCCGCAGGCAGCAGGGCTTTGTCGATCTTCGTGGCGGCGCTGTAGTTCGTGTCGACGACGTTGGCCAGCGGCGAGCGGCTGATCTGCGTGAGCAGCTGGTAGGCGTCCAGCGGGTCCAGCCCGTACAGCTCGCCGAGCCAGCGCACCATCCCCACCTGGCTGGCCCGCCATGCGTCCTCCAGGGGGCGCGAGGACCCGATCACGACGTAGTCCTCGTCGTGCTCCAGCCGGGGCCATTCCGGCGCGGGGCTCGTCGGGGAGCCCTTGATCAGCTCGACGATCAGTGTGACGTCCATGGCGCCCTCGACGGCCGTGCCGCAGCTCTCGCCCTCGCCCTGGCGGTAGTGCCCGTCGCCGACGGAGAACAGCGCCCCCGCGACGTTCACGCCCAGGTAACAGGTGGTGCCCGCGCGCATCTCGGGGGTGTCCATGTTGCCGCCGAACTTGTCGGGCACGAGCGAGCTGCGCACCTCGCGGCCCGCGGGGGCCACCCCGACCGTGCCCAGCATCGGTGCGATCGGCAGCTCGATCTGCAGCTGGCCCCGGCGGGCCTCGAACAGGACGGTGCCGCGCGCCCGGTCCAGCTGGTAGATCCACGCGTGTTCGGGCAGCGGCTCGTTCAGCAGGGCCGTGCGGTCCGTGCCGGTCAGGGCCCCGAAGAACGGGATCAGGGCGGACGCGCCCCAGTCGCGGGCCGGAGTGAGGTCGACGAGGTGCAGCGCCAGCGTGTCGCCCGGCTCCGCGCCCTCGACGAAGAACGGGCCGGTCTGCGGGTTCACCTCGGTCATGTCGAGGACGTCCATCGGGCGGTCCGACGGGCGCGTGATCCGCCCCGAGAAGGCGTCCTCGGTCCACAGGCGCAGCACCGTGCCGGGGCTGACGTGGTGGCTCGGCGCGACGCCACCGAACGTCCACACGTACTGGTCCGGCTGCGGGCGGTACTCGACGACGTCCACGATCCTTCAACCTGGCACGGTTGAGTAGGGAACGGAAGTGTCGCGGCGGTCAGCGGTGGTGCGCGACGGCCTCGGCGAGCCGGCGGTACCGGTCGCGGCGCGGGGCCGGCGCGGCGGCGTCGGGCGGCGGGCCCAGCGCGCGCTTCGCGTCGGTCACCCCGTAGGTCGCCCGGTAGGCGAGCAGGTCGACGCCGCTGGGCAGCCACCCGTCCCGATCGGTCCGCGCCGCGGGGCGAGCCCGTCGTCGAACCAGGCCGGGAGCACGGCGTCACGCTCCAGCGCCGCCTGCCCGGCCCGCGCCCCGCATTCGGGCGTGCAGCGCCCACAGCTCGCGGCGCAGGGGCGGCGTCCGGTATCTCCCGGGCGTCCTCCGTCGGCGGGGCGGAGCCCTGATCGGTGGCGGCGGGCGGGTCGTCGACGGGCCGTGCCATCGGTCCATCATGGCGGCCACCGTCACCGGATCAGGTGATGTCCCAGCGACCCACCGCCGTGCCGTGGGCCGATCGCGGTAGCCGGTGGGGGCCGCCCGGCGGTACGGCGTGCCGGTCCCTGGCGATGCGGGGCGCGTCGGTGCTATCTCCTGACCATGGTCCTGGCCTCGCCATCCGGTACCCGCCCGTGAGCCGGCTCGCGCTCGCCGACGAGCTGCTCGACGCCCAGCTGCTGCGCACCGTCGGCACCACCCCGTACGGCGGCGCCGACATCGGCGAGTGCCTGGCCGTCGCCCGCCGGGTGCGGGGGATCGACCTCGGGAGCTGGCACGTCGCCTGGACCGACCTGGCGCTGAGCACGGCAACCCTCGCCGAGGGCGAGCTGGCCGCGGGCCGCGTCGAGACGGCGCGGGGCGCGTTCCTGCGCGCGGCGAACTACCACCGCACCGCCGGGGTGATGCTGATGGGTGCCCCGCTCGACAGCCGCCTGCGCCGCAGCAACGTCGCGCAGACCGAGGCGTTCCGGCGGGCCGTGGCGTTGCTGGAGCGGCCGGCGGAGACCGTCGCGATCCCGTTCGAGGGCACGACGCTGCCCGGCTACCACTTCAGTGCGGGCGACGGGCCGCGGCCCACGCTGATCCTGCTCGGCGGCTACGACGGCACCGCGGAGGAGCTCTACGTCCTCAACGGCGCGGCGGCGCTGGCCCGCGGCTACCACGTCCTCGCCTTCGACGGCCCCGGTCAGGGCTCCGCGCTGATCCAGCAGGGCCTGCCGATGCGCGCGGACTACGGGCCCGTGATCGCCGCCGTGATCGACTTCCTTGCCGGGCGGCCCGGCACGGATCCCGACCGCATCGCGCTGATGGGGCTGAGCCTCGGCGCGTTCCTCGCCCCCCGCGCCGCGGCCACCGAGAAGCGTCTCGCGGCGTGCATCGCCGACTGCGGCTCCTTCGACCTCTACGCCGCCGCGCTCGCCCGGATGCCTGGGCCGCTCGCGAGCGGCCTGCGCGGGGGCGCCGGATGGGCGCGCGCCGTCGCGGAGAAGGCGCTCGGGTCGCTCGCCCGCAAGCCGACGGCCGGCTGGGCGTTGCGGCGCGGCATGCTCGTCCACGGTGCCGCGACGCCGCTGGCCTACCTCGACGCGCTGCGCGAGTACACGCTCGCGGGGCACGCCGGGAGCATCACGTGCCCCACGCTGGTCTGTCAGGCCGAAGCCGACGACGTCAGCGCCTCGGCCCCGCAGCTCGTCGCGGCACTGGAGTGCCCGCACCTGTTCGTCCGGTTCACGTCCCTGGAGGGCGCGGGCGATCACTGCGAGGCCGGTGCCCGCACGCTCTTCCACGCGCGGGCGTTCGCCTGGCTCGGGGAGCAGCTGACCTGACGGACCGCCGTCCGAGGCGCGGCCCCGCTCAGCAGGCGATGCCCGTCGTGGCCCCCGCGGTCGCCGTGGCACACCCCGGCGCGCCCGCTCGGGCGACCGGCGCGCTGCTGTCCGCGACCGGCGGGCTGCCGGCGCCGACGGGGGCGGAGGCACCGGCCACGGCGCACGCCCCCGGAGCGCTGGCGGAGGCGACGTCCCCTCCCGCGCCGGGCGCGACGGCGCACGGTGCGCTGAACGCCTGCAGCGGCACCCCGGATCCGGTCAGGACGACGCTTCCGGCGACACCGCCGCAGGCCGCGACGGCGGCGCCGACGGCGAGCACGAGGGTGGTGTCGGTGACGATGCGGCGGATCATGATTCCTCCGGGGATCGGGTGAGGAGCGGGACGACGCAGAGCAGGACGAGCAGGGGCAGGACCGGGATGTGCCAGAGGAAGTCCGCGGCGCTGTGCAGGGCGAACGCGGCGAGGATGGCGAGCGCGGGCGGGCCCGTCGCGTCCCGCCACCGCCGCGCGGCGGCGAGCAGGAGCGCGATCAGCGCCGTCCCGGTGAGGGCGAGCCCGATGACGCCCGTCTCGGCCGCCATCTGGAGGTACTCGTCGTGGGTGTACTCGGCCCGGACGAGCACCCCGCGGTGGTCGACGTAGACGAGGTCCAGCCTGCCGGGGCCGATGCCGGTGAGCGGTGACTCCAGGAACTGCGCCGCCGTGACGCGGGCCAGGTCGCCGCGCTCGGTCGAGGTCGCCGACAGCCGCGTCGACGCGAGGTCGGCGAACGTCGCGGCCGGCACGGCCATCACGACGGCGACGGCCGCGGCGCCCACCAGCAGCGTGACGGCGCGGCGGTCGAGGACCAGGATCGCGAGTCCGGCGGCGAGTCCCGCGACGGCGGGCAGCGGCTGCGCCGAACCCGGTCCGGCCGCCTCCGGGAGCGCCGGGAGCAGGCCCGCGGCGGCGACCGCGACGGCCGGGAGCACCGGCCACAGCGTCCGCAACCGGGCCCGGTGCGGCGGGGATGCCAGCAGCACCAGCACGCCGACGGCGAGGGTGAGCAGGCCCGCCCTGCTCATCGTGGCGACCAGCCCGAGCAGCAGCACCGACGTCGTGACCAGCATCAGCGGGCGGCTCCGGTCCGCCCCGGGTGCCGGGAGCACGGCCACGGCGAGCAGCAGGACCGCCACGAGGAACGCCGCGGCGGCGTTGGCGTAGGTGAGCGTCGACGACGCCCGCCACAGCCCGGACGACACCAGCGCGAGCGGCTCGACGTGCAGCGCGACCCCGACCCAGCCGGTGGACGCGACGACGAGGCCGCACGCGATCACGACGGCGTGCAGGACCCGGCGGCCCACGGTGTCCAGGCCGGTGGCGGCCCATGCCGCCGCGGCGAGCCCGCACGCCAGCGCGGCGGCCGGGAGCCCGGACGCGCCGTCACCCCGGACGAGCACCCACGCCGCGACGCCGAGCAGCGCGAGGATCGCGACGACGACCGGGCGGGTCGGCTGGGCTGCCGGCGGAACGCGGAACTCGCCCTGATGGAATGCGGAACTCGCGGCGGCAGGATGCGGAACTCGCGGGTGCACGGCGACCCGGGCGGCCGCCGCCGCGGCCAGCAGGGCGAGGAGCGCCGCGGCGTCCCCGGCGTGGAAGCCGCCGCGGTTGACCGTCCCGTGGACGGCGGCGGCGCCCAGGGCCAGAACGAGCAGGCGCGTGGGCGCGGACCTCCGATCGCGCGGTGGATCCCACGTAGTGACCATGATCGCCTCCCCCCGGGACGACCACAGTCTGGAGTCGTCGGCGGCGGTTCGTCCGCTGTCGACCCCCGATCGTGTGGCTGTAGGGAGGCGAATCCATCGAGATGGGTGACGGCGCCGGCCACGTCCGGGGGACGGGGCCGGCGCCCGGTGTCAGCCCGCCGGGACGGCGGTGAGGCGCCCGAGCGTCGGCACGCCGTCGCGGTGGTCGGCCGGCACGACCGCGGACGACAACGCCGTCCAGCAGCCCGGGCAGCAGTACTGCCGGAACACGACGGGGGCGTCGACGTAGTCGGCCGCCACCGCGACGATCTGCGGGCCCGCCTCCGTCGGCGGCCCCTCGTGCACCGCCAGCGCCAGCCCCGAGCCGGACCCCGCGTCGGGCGTGCCGAGGACCTCCCCGCAGTGCCGGCACGCCACGACGGCGCCGTCGGTGACCTCTGTGACCTCCAGGACCTCCACCAGGTTGTCGTCGATCCGCCGGGCCGTCCCCAGGTCCGCCTTCCGCCCGGGCGGTGGCACCGGCAGCCGCGAGCGCTCCCGGCGCCCGGCGCGCAACCGCTCACGCTCGGCTGCCGTGGCCTCGGCGTCGACGCGCGAGTCGCGGGCGTCACCGGCGAGCACCACCCCGTAGACGGACCGGGCGGCGTCCGCACTGATCTTGCGTTCACGCAGGTCGTGGGCCACGGCGTCGGGATCGCGGTGCAGCGGGTCGCCGTAGCCGCCGCCGCCCTGCCAGGTCATCGCGAACACCTCGCCCGGCGCGAGATAGCTCGACGCGTAGTTCTGCCCGGGTTCGAGCGTGTCGCTGCACTCCGAGAGCTCCGCGGGCATCCGCCCGGCGGCGAACAGCTCGCGCACGCTGCTCTGCCGCGCGACGACGTCCAGCCCGCTGTTGCCGGGATGGCCGCCGCACAGCCCCGCGTTCTGCGCGACCGCCTTGCCTGCGGAGGCGAGGACCAGGCCCATCGGGACGCTCGTGCCATGCGGGGTGAGCGCGACGGACGCGCCGAGGCCGCCGCGGTGGCGGCCGGGGCCACCGGAGTCGGGCACCTCGCGGCGCCACAGCGTGAGCACGGGGTAGAGGAACTCGGTCATCTCGACGTCCGGGATGCGGCCCATCGGGATGCAGAACAGGCCCCCGGTGTCGATGCCGTCGGCGTGCGGGCGGGCACCGTAGCCGCCCGACATCGGCTCCATGATGATCGACAGGAACGGTGCGGGCTGCGCGCCGCGCTCGTCGAGCCCGGCGATGACGGCGGTGTCCCAGGTGCCGCAGCAGGTGGCCTGGACGTTGCGGCCCAGCTCCAGCGAGCGGTCGAGCATCTGGGAGAGGCACTCGGCGACGAGGCTGCCGGTGAGCCAGGCGGGTCCGATCGGGCCGCGGCTCACGGCCGCCGGGTAGGTGGCGTTGTTGAGCGTGCCCTCCTCGGTGACGAGGTCGAAGCAGCGCATCAGCCCGCCGGCGGACCACGGGATGTCGCCCGCGAGGATCGGCAGCAGGGCGAGCATGACCCCGCCGCGCATCCCGGCGTAGGTGCAGTTGATGACGCCGGCCTGCGGGTCCGTCCCGGTGAAGTCGAAGGTCAGGTGGCCGCCGGTCTTCGTCGTGGTGACCGTGATCTTGTGCAGGCCCCGGTCGCCCTCGTGCGACTGGTCCTGGTAGCCGGTCGCCGACCAGGAACCGTCGGGCAGGCTCGTGAGCTTGTCGCGCAGCCGCCCCTCGGCATCGCTCATCATCCGTTTCATGACGGCCTTGACGGTGTCCGCCCCGTACTGGGCGATGAGTGCGGCCAACCGCTCGCGGCCCACGTTGTTGGCGCCGATCTTCGCGCGCAGGTCCAGCCCGATGAGCATCGGGACGCGGGAGCGGCGCACCCACGCGTCCGCCACGTCGCGCTGCAGCGTCCCGTCCCGCACGACCTTGATCGGCGGCGTGGGCAGCGACTCGGAGAACACGTCCTGTGCGGCGGGGGAGAAGGAGCCGAGCCCGACCCCGCCCAGGTCGGGCTGGTGAGCGATGGCGCTGGTCCAGGCGAAGAGCAACCCGTCGTGGAAGACGGGCTGGTAGACGATCACGTCGTTCTGGTGCAGCCCGCCGCCGACCCACGGGTCGTTGCAGAGGAACATGTCGCCCTCCGCGATGCCCGGGTTCGCGCTGCGGTGGCGCAGCGTCCAGTAGATCGCCAGGTCGACGGCGCCGACGAGCATCGTGTTGTAGAGCCCGACCTGCACCTCCTGGCCCAGCTCGTCGGAGATGGCGAAGTCGAAGTCGTTGGCGTCGGTGACGATCGGGGAGCCGGACATGCGCTTGAGCGCCTCGCCCATCTCGTCGGTCACCGACCACAGGCGGTGGCGCACGACCTCGTAGGTGAGCGGGTCGAGCGCGTCGACCTGCTCCTGCGTGACGCTGTGCACCGCGAGTGTGGACGGCAGCGAGCGGGCCAGCTCGTCGGGGTCGACGGGGCGGCTGGAGAACACCTCCGAGCCGGGGATCGGCATGGTCACGACGGGCTCCCAACAGGTCGGATGGTGAGGTTGCCGAGCGTGTCGACGGTGCCGGTGGTGCCCTCGGGCACGACGACGGTCGTGGTGGGCACCTCGACGATCGCCGGGCCGGTGAGGACGTGGCCCGCGCGCAGGGCGCGGTAGTCGTACACGGGCGTGTCGACGTAGCCCGCGGCCGCGTCGAGGCAGACGGGGCGGCTGGTGGTGCGCGCGGGCTCCGGATCGGGCGACGCAGCGGCCGGGACCTCCGGTAGTGCCGGGGAGAACGGCAGCACGCCGGTGCCGCGGACGCGGAAGGTGATGGCCTGGATGCCGGCCTCGCGGAACCCGGCGTCCGCGCCGTAGAGGGCGGCGTAGCGCTCCTCGAAGGCGGCCGCGGCGGCCTCGATGGCGGCGGCGTCGAGCGGGCCCGCGGCGACCGGGGTGGTGACCTCGGCGAGCTGCATCGTGTAGCGCATGTCGATCTCCCGGTGCAGGCTGACGGTCGCGAACCGGACGCCCTGGCGGTCCAGTGCCTCCCGGACGCGTCCCTCCAGCTCGGCGAAGTTGCGCTCGGCTCGGGCAGGGTCGAACGGGACGAACGTCGGGTCGGAGAGCTCGGCGGCCAGCACGATGTCGGACGAGGCCAGCCCGAACGCCGAGAACGCCGAGGCCACCGCGCCGAGCGGGACCACGACCTCGGCGACCCCGACCTCCGCGGCGTAGCGGGCGCAGTGCGCGGGGCCCGCCCCACCGAAGGCGTAGAGCACGAAGTCGCGGGGGTCGTGGCCGGCCTCGACGACGGTCTTGCGCAGCAGGTCGCCGGTCTGCGCGTTCTGCACGGTGTGGATGGCGGCGGCGGCCTCCTCGACCGAGAGGCCGAGCGGTTTCGCGATCTGGGTGTCGATCGCCTGGCGTGCCAGCTCCGCCGAGAGCGGCTTGCGCCCGCCGAGCAGCCCGCGCCCGGGCAGGATGCCGAGGACGAGGTTGGCGTCGGTGTTGGTGGGCTCGGTGCCGCCCTGGCCGTAGCAGGCGGGGCCCGGGACGGCCTGGGCGCTGCGCGGGCCGATGCGCAGGTTGCCGCCCGGGTCGAGCCAGGCGATCGCGCCGCCGCCGGAGCCGATCGCGTCGACGCGCAGGGTCGGCACGTTGATCGGGTGATGGTTGATCACCGTCGTGGTGGCGCGGACGGGCTCGCCGTCCACGATCAGCCCGGCGAGGAACGTGGTGCCGCCGACGTCGGTGGAGATGATGTTGCGGTGGCCGAGCTGGCGGCCGAGGGCGACCGATCCGACCACGCCGCCGGTGAGCACGGAGCCGACGGTGCTGATCGCGGCAGCGGGGGCCTCCGCGGCCGCGACGGCGCCGCCATTGCTCTGCATGACCAGCAGCGGCCCGCCGAGCCGGTTCGCGCGCAGCGTGTCCTCCAGCGTCGTGAGGTAGTCGCGCAGCCCGGGCCCGATCTGAGTGCTCATGATCGTGGTGGCGTTGCGCGAGAACTCCCGGATGCGGGGGCTGACCTCGCTGGAGAGTGCGACGAACACGTCCGGGTCCTGCTCGGCGACCAGCTCGCGCAGCCGGCGCTCGTGCACCGGGTTGCGGAACGACCAGAGCAGCGAGACGGCGATCGCGCGCACGCCGTCGTCGAGCAGGGCGCGGATCGCGGCGCGGGCGGAGTCCTCGTCGAGCGCGACGACGACGTTGCCGTCGCGGTCGATGCGCTCGACGACCTCCAGCGCGTGGCGCTTGGGCAGCAGCGCGTGGTCCTTGGCCTGCCCGAGGACGTGCTGCAGCTCGTGCGGGGAGCGGCCGAGGTAGCGGCCCTCGACGTTCATGATGAAGATCGAGTCCCGGTGCCCGTGGGTGGTGAGGAACCCGACCGGCGGCACGTTGCCCATGACCAGCGCGTTGAGCGACGACGTGGTGCCGTGGGCGATGTGGTGGGTGTCGGCGAGCATCTCCGGCACCGTCACGCCGAGCTGCTCGGCGAGCAGCGCCAGGACGTCCAGGACCCCGCGGGAGTAGTCGGGCGGGGTGGACGGGGACTTCGCCGCGAGGACGGTCCCGCCGTCGTCGTCGAGGACGGCGTCGGTGAACGTGCCGCCCACGTCCACTCCGATGACATAGGCCATGGCTCGCTCCTTCGCGCCGGATCTGACTAGTGCGTAGAGTATTCAACGTATGCGATAGTGGTCAAGGAGTTGTCGACCGGGGAGGTTCGGATGCGGATGCGCAGGGTCGCGGTGCTCGGTGGCGGGCCCGGTGGGCTCTACGCCGCGCGCCTGCTCAAGCTCGCCCAGCCGGCCTGCGAGGTCACCGTCCACGAGCAGGGCGAGCCGGACGCGACGTTCGGCTTCGGTGTCGGGCTCGCCGCGGGCACCCAGCGCAAGCTGGAGGCCGCCGATCCCGACACGCTGCGCGACCTCGTCGGGGCCGGGTTCCGCCACGACATGACCCTCACCGTCGGCCGGCGCACCGTGCGCGTGCACAACGACCGGCTCATCGGTGTCGCCCGCACCGAGCTGCTCGCCGTGCTGCAGCGCCACGCCGAGAAGGCGGGTGTACGGCTGGAGTTCGGCACGCGCCGTCGTGCCGAGGAGCTCGACGCCGACCTCGTCGTCGCCGCGGACGGCGTCAGCAGCGCCACCCGGGAAGCGGGCGACTTCGGCGCGCGCGTCGACGTCGGGCGCGGGCTCTACCTCTGGTGCGGCACGGACTTCGCGCTCGACGACGCCGTCTTCGCGCCGGTGCGGACCGAGCACGGCACCTTCGTCACGCACGCCTACCCGTACTCGGACAACCGCAGCACCTTCCTCGTCGAGACCGACGAGCGGACGTGGCGGCACGCCGGGTTCGCGGCGACCACGGCGCGGACCCCGGCCGACGCCACCGACGGCGCCTCGCTGCACTACCTGCAGGACGTCTTCGCCGAGCACCTGCGCGGGCGCCCGCTGATCGGCAACCGCACCCGCTGGCAGCGGTTTCGCACCGTCCGCTGCGCGCGCTGGACGTCCGGGCGCACCGTGCTGCTCGGCGACGCCGCGCACACCGCCCACTTCTCCATCGGCTCGGGCACCAAGCTCGCGATGGAGGACGCCATCGGGCTCGTCGAGGCGCTCGGGGCCGAGGCGGACCTGTCCGCCGCGGCCGCCCGCTACGAGGCGCTCCGGCGCCCGGCGGTCGAGCGGCTGCAGGAGCTCGCGCGGCGCAGCCAGCTGTGGTGGGAGTCCTTCCCGTCGCGGCTGGACCTGCCGGTCGAGCAGCTGATGGTCGCGTACATGACCCGCGCGGGGAACGTGCCGCTGCCGCGGTTCGCGGCCAGCCACCCGGACGTCGTCGCGGGCGCGCTGCGCGGCTACGCGGGCACCGCGCCCGCGCTGCCGGGGACCGACGTCACGGACTGGGTTCTCGACCGCCCGCTGCGCCGTCCGGCGGGGGACTTCCCGCGCCGCGCCGCCCACGGGCCGGACGGCCTGCACGAGGTGCGGGTCGCCGTCGACGATCCCTGGGGGGAGGACGCGGACGGGCTGGTCGCGGCGGCCCGCGCCGCGGTCGCGGCGGGTGCGGTGGGATGCCGGGTCACCGGCCCTGGCGACCGGCCGTCCGTGCTGACCCGCATGGACCTCGCGGAACGGCTGCGCGCCGAGACCGGTGGGCTCGTCGTCGTCGAGGCCCCGGCCGGGTGCCGCGACGATCTCGCCGCCGGGCTGGTCAGCGCCCGGATGGACCTGATCCACCTCACCGGGGAGAAGTCATGAACCGCTGGGACGGGCGCGTCGTCGACTACCCCGCCGAGACCGTCCGCCGCTACCGCGAGGCGGGCCTGTGGGGCACGCGCACGATCGCCGACGAGCTGCACGCCGTCGCGGCCACCCATCCCGACCGCGATGCCGTCGCGGCCCACGACGGCCGGATCACGTTCGGCGAGCTCGACGCCCGCACGGACCTCGTCGCGGCCGGCCTGACCGCGCGGGGACTCCTGCCCGGTGACCCGGTGCTCTTCCAGGTCACGAACCGGCTCGACACCGTGGTCGCCTGGTACGGCGTGCTCAAGGCGGGGCTGGTGCCCGTCTGCACCCTCGCCGCACACCGCGGTCACGAGATCGGCGAGATCTCCCGGCGTGTCGGCGCCGTCGCGCACCTGGTGGAGGCGGGCGCCCGCGGTGGCGACCTCGTCGCGTTCGCCGCCGAGCAGCAGCGCGATCACCCCACGCTGCGCCACCTGCTGGTACTCCACGAGCTGGTGGCCGCGCCGGGCGGCGATCCGGCCGCCGCCCGCGCCACCGTCGAGGGGATCCAGCGCGGTCTCGACCCGGACGGCGTGGCCGTGTTCCAGCTCTCCGGTGGCACCACGGGCGTGCCCAAGGTGATCCCGCGCCGGCACGCCGAGTACTGGTACAACTCCGCCGCCTACGCGCGCTCCTGGGGCTGGACCCCCGCGACCCGCGTGGCGCACCTCATCCCGGTGATCCACAACGCGGGGATCGTGTGCGCCGTGCACGCGGCGCACAGCGTCGGCGCCTGCGTCGTCCTCGGCACCGCGGACCTCGACGTCTCGCTGCCGTTGATGGCGGCCGAGCGGGCCACCCACGTGCTGCTCGGGCACGCGCACTACCGGGCCGCCGCCCACCCGGGGTTCGGCGCGGCCACCGCCGCGGTCACGCAGGTGGTGCTTTCCGGGGCGAAGGTGCCGCCCGCCCTCTTCGACGAGCTGGAGCGGCGAGGCCTGTGGTCGGGTCAGCTGTTCGGCATGGGGGAGGGGCTCTTCCTCACCACGCCGCCCGGCTCCCCCCGCGAGGCCCGCGCCACCACCGTCGGCGTGCCGCTGTCGCCGCTGGACGAGATCCGCGTGCTCGAACCCGGCGGTGACGGGCAGGTGCCCGACGGGGAGATCGGGGAGCTGTGCTGCCGCGGCCCCTACACGCTGCGCGGCTACGTCGACGCGGCCGAGCACAACGCCCGCGCGTTCACCCCGGACGGCTTCTACCGCACCGGCGACCTGGCCGCGGTCCGCGAGATCGACGGTCTGCGCTGCGTGAGCATCGAGGGCCGGATCAAGGACCTCATCAACCGGGGTGGGGAGAAGATCAACGCCGAGGAGGTGGAGCTGCTCCTGCTGCGCCACCCGCGGATCGTCGCGGTCGCCGTCGTCGCCATGCCGGATCCCCGCCTCGGCGAGCGGACCTGCGCCTACGTCGTCGCCGACGGCCCGTTCGACCTCGCCGACGCGCGCGCACACTTCGCCGCGCTCGACGTGGCCAAGTTCAAGTGGCCCGAGCGGATCGAGCAGCGCGACGAGATCCCGCGCACGCAGGTCGGCAAGACCGACAAGGTGCGCCTCCAGGCCGAGATCGCCGCGCTCGTCGGCCCCGGGGCCGGGGTGCGGGCCTAGCATCGCCTCCCATGACAAGCAGCTCGCCCCGCGGCAGGCGCGGGAAGGCGGACCCGGCACCGCCCCGGACAGACGGCGGGGAGTCCCGCGCGACGACGGCACGCCGCGAGCTCGTCGAGAACGAGATCTACGAGCACGCCACCCGGCTGTTCGCCGAGCGCGGCTTCGCGGGCACGAGCCTGCAGGACGTCGCGAACGCCCTCGGCATCACCCGGCCCGCGCTCTACTACTACGTCCGCAGCAAGGACGAGCTGCTGGCCAAGCTGGTCACGGAGGTCACCGACGGACCGCTGCAGGACCTGGAGGAGCTGCTCGCCCGCCCCGGGCTGGACCCCGTCGGCAAGCTGCGCGGGGTCGTGGGCGTGATCGTCGCGCGGCGCACCACCCAGCCGGAGCGGTTCCGCCTGCTCGTCCGGTCGGAGGCGGAACTGCCCGAGGAGCTTGCGAGCGCCTACGACGCGTCGCGCCGGGCCGTGCTGCGGACGGTGGCGACCATCGTCGAGGAAGGGGTGCGGGCCGGGGTGTTCCGGCCCGTCGACTCGCGGGTGGCGGCCCTGGGCGTGCTCGGCATGTGCAACTGGGTGGCCTGGTGGTTCCACCCCGGCGGCCGGGACGCGCCGGATGCGGTGGCCGAGCAGCTCGCCGACATGGCGGTGGCGGGCCTGTCCCGCGACGGCGACCGGGCGCTCGACGGCGAGGGGCCCGCCGCCGCGCTGAAGATGCTGCGCCAGGACCTCGACCACCTGGAACGCCTCCTCGACCTCTGAGATTTGTCACATACGTCAAACTGTTGACGTACTCGTTGAGCCACGCGTAGCGTGGACGTCGCCCCACCGACACGCGAGGAGGCGGACCCATGGCCGAGCTGGACCACCGGGTGCAGGGGGTCGACCACGCGGCGTTCCCGACCTTCGACCCGGCCGGGACCGTGCGGTTCTACCGGGACGTCCTCGGCTTCCCCGTCGTGCACTCGATCTGCGCGGCCGGCTGGGGCCCCGAGGACCACCCCGACTTCGTCCACTTCTTCTTCGACATCGGCTCGGGCGACCGGATCGCGTTCTTCTACTACTTCGGCCTGCAGCCCGTGCACGCCCGCGAGCGCGGCGACGCCTACGCGGGTTTCGGCCCGGACGTCCCCGAGTTCTTCGTCCGCAGCCGCCATCTCGCGATCCATGTCGAGAGCGAGGCGGACCTGCTGGAGTACCGGCGGCGGCTCGACGCGAGCGACTGGCCCGTCGAGATGCAGATCCGCCACGAGACCATCGAGTCGATCTACACCCACGACCCCAACGGCTACATGGTCGAGCTCACCCGCCCGATGCGGCCCGTCACGCCGCAGGAGGACCTCGACGCGAACCTCACCATCGACGCCCTCCTCGACGTCGTCGCCGGGCCCGAGCCCACCTACGGCCAGCTCCTCGCCCGCAAGGCCGAGCTGATCGTCGAGCGCGCCGCGGCGTGGGAGCTCGCCGGGAGCGGTGACCCGCGGTGACCACGCTCTACGTCCTCGACGTCCCCGAGAACACGCCGCTGGCCACGGTCGCCGCCCGCGACCCCGCGGTCACGGTCGGGCGGATCGGGCCCTACTTCGCGATCACCGCCGACGGGTCGATCGTGATCGACCGCCGCGCCACCGGCTGCCGCCACGCCGTCTGGTACTCCGCCGTGGGCGGGGTCGCCCGCGGCGGCCGCATCGTCCAGCACGACAAGGACGCGCTGCGGGTGGAGCCGTCGTGAGCCGCGGGCTCGGCGCGGGCCGCCACGTCGCGGCCGGGGAGCGACCCGCGGCCACCACCACCTCGGCGCACGAGCTCACCACCGCCGACGGCGCCACCGTGCGCGGCGTGCTCGCCACCGTGCCGGGCGCGCGCACCGTCGTGTGCCTGATGCACCCGCGCCAGGACCTCACCCACCACCCGCTCGTCCCGGAGCTGCTCGCCGCGGGAGCGGCGGTGTGGACCCAGACCACCCGTTCGGTGAACAACGACCTCACCCTGGTCCACGAGCAGGCGCTGCTCGACGTCGCCGCCGGGATGGCGTTCGTGCGCGAGCGGTTCTCCTCGGTCGTCGTCCTCGGGCACTCCGGCGGCGGGCCGCTCTACGCGTTCTACCTCGAGCAGGCCGGTCTCCCGCCCGGTGCCCGGATCGCTCTGACCCCCGGCGGGCGGCCCACCGGGCTGGGCGAGGCCGAACTGCCGCCCGCGGACGGCGCAGTGTTCCTCGCCCCCCATCCCGGGCAGGGCCAGCTGCTGCTGGCCTGCATCGACCCGTCCGTGGCCGACGAGTCCGACCCGATGTCCGTGGTGCCCGAGCTCGACCCCTTCGACCCCGCGAACGGGTTCGCCGAGCCGCCTGCCCCCTCGACCTACGACGCCGGGTTCCTCGCCCGCTACCGCGCCGCCCAGCGCGCGCGGGTCGCCCGCATCGACGCCGTCGCCCGCGCCCATCTCGCCGCCGCGAGGCAGGCCCGGGAGGCCTTCCGGGCCGGCGGCGAGGCCCGGGACCGGCGCCGCAGCATCGCGCCCCGGATCCTCACCGTCTTCCGCACCGACGCCGACCCGCGCACCGTGGACCTGTCCATCGACCCCAGCGAGCGGCCCTACGGCTCCCTGTTCGGCCGCAGACCCGATCTCATCAACTACGGGCTCGTCGGCTTCGGGCGCCTCACCACGCCCGAGGCGTGGCTCTCGACCTGGTCGGGGCTCAGCTCGAACGCGGGTTTCGTGCGGTGCGCACCCGGCGTCACGGTCCCGACGCTGCTCGTCGAGCTCACCGGCGACCAGGCGGCCTTCCCCGCCGACACCCGAGCCATGATCGACGCCCTCGGCGCGGCGGACCTCACCACGTCGACGGTCCGCGGCCTGCACTTCGGCGCGCCGATCGCCGAGGGCGAGCCCACGGGCAACGAGCTGGCCGCCGCCGAGATCCTCGAGTGGCTCGCCAAGCGCCACGAGCTGGCCCCGCCCGCCTGATCGTCGTCCAGTCGCGGCACGCGACGTCCCGATGCGCTGCACCCGCCTTGACAGCGTCGGCGCCGCGTGGTGAGGCTGCCAGGCACTCCCGACGTCAACGGCGACCGTACGGAGGTCCTCATGGAGGTGTCCTGCGCCTTCCCCACCGCTCTGCGCTCACCCGACGACATCGCGCTGGCCGAGCAGCTCGGCTACGACCGGGCCTGGATCTACGACACGCCCCAGCAGAGCCCGGATGTCTGGATGACCCTCGCGCTGGCCGCGGAGCGCACCGAGCGGATCGGGCTCGGCCCCGGCGTCCTGGTGCCGAGCCTGCGCCACCCGATGGTCAACGCCTCGGCGACCGCCCACCTCGCCGCCCTCGCTCCCGGCCGGGTCGCCGTCTCCTTCGGCACCGGGTTCAGCGGCAGGCGCGCCATGGGGTACCGGGCGATCCCGTGGTCCCACATGCGGGCCTACATCCGCGCGTACCGGGGCCTGCTGCGCGGCGAGGTGGTGGAGTGGGAGGGCGTGCAGATGCAGATGCTGCACCCCGACGGGCACTCACCCGCCCGCCCCGTCGACGTCCCCATCCTGATCGGGGCGCTCGGGCCGAAGGGTGACGAGGTCGCCCGCGAGCTGGGCGACGGCCTCTACATCACCCTGGCGCTGCCCGACTTCGCCACCGCGTACCCGTGGGTGCCCTACCTGGCCTGGGGCACGGTCCTCGACGAGGACGAGCCGGCGGACTCCGCGCGCGTCCGCGCCGCGGGTGGTCCCGGTTGGGCGCTGGCCTACCACGGCGCGTACGAGTTCGGCGGTCCCGATGCCGTGCGCGGGCTCGTCGGCGGGCCCGAGTGGATGGACGTCGTGGAGAAGGCACCGCAGGAGCTGCGCCACCTGTCCGTGCACGTGGGCCACTGCGTCGAGCTGAACGAGGCGGACCGGGCCGCGTGGGACGCGGGCGGGCACGCGATGCTCCCGGACGTGACGCTGTCCGGCACGCGCGACGAGATCCGCCGACGGGTCGGCGACCTGGGGGAGCGCGGCGTCACCGAGATCGTGTTCCAGCCGTGCGGGCCGGACACCCGCCGGGAGCTGGAGCGGTTCCTGGAGGCCGCCCGGGTGTAGCGGGCGGTGCGGCCGCCCGCAACGGGTAGCCTCGCCGCTCGTGCGCACGGCGACGGCGGCCCGATGACGGGCGGGGCACCGGACTACCGGTTCACCCTCGCCAACGAGCGCACGTTCCTCGCCTGGCTGCGCACGTCGCTCGCGCTGGACGCGGGGGCGCTCGCGGTCGTGTCGATCGTGCCGGAGTTCGGGCCGCCGGGCACTCGGCAGGCACTCGCCGCGGCCCTCGCGCTGCTCGGCGTGATCGTCGCCGTCGCCGCGGTCCTGCGCTGGCGACGGGTGCAGATCGCGATGGAACGCGACGAACCCCTGCCCCGCAGCCGGCTCCCGGTGCTGCTCGCCTCGGCGCTCGGGCTGATCGCGGTCGCGGTGGCGCTGCTGGTCGTGACGGCCGGCTGACCCATGACGGCCGACCGCTCCGACCTGCCGGAGTCGCAGCGCGATCGGACGGTGCTCGCCTGGGACCGGACCGCGCTGGGCGTGCTGGCCAACGGCGGCCTGCTGCTCCTGCGGCAGCTGGGCGTAGCGGACCTCCTCGCGCCGCTCTCGGTGGTGGCCGCGGTCCTCGGCGCCGTCGTGCTGGTCGGCGTCGGTGCCCGCAGGTCGCGCGCGATCGGCCGGGCCCTCGACGGCCCGCGCCCGGTGCCGTTCGGGACGGTCGCGACCGGCGGTGCCGTGGTGGCCGCGATCGGCGTGCTCGCCGCGGCGGCGGTGCTCGGCCCCGTCGACCGCTGACCATCCGGTCCCGCGCGGCCGGGTGGCTCGGACGGGGCTACAGCATCCCGGCCTGCTCGGCGCGCGCGATCGCGGCGTCGCGGGAGTCCACCCCGAGCTTGCGGTACAGCGAGCGCAGGTGCGTCTTGATCGTGTTCGTGCTCAGGTGCAGCATCGTGGCGATCTCGTCGTTGGTCATCCGGGTCGGCAGCAACACGACCAGGTCCCGCTCCCGCGGGGTCAGCCGGGGCACCCCGTTGCCGTCGACCGGGTCGGCGGGCTCCCTCGCGGGCAGCGCGGCGAGCAGAGTCGCGATCGTCGCCGCCCTGCGGCCGTTCTCGCCCGGTTCGAGCAGGGTGAGCAGCGGGCGGGCGTGGCGCCCGAGCTCGCGCCAGGGTGCGCCGAAGCCGTGCTGCCCGGTGAGGTCCAGGGCTTCCCTGGTGGCGTGCAGCGCGCGCTCCCGGCGGCCCACCAGCTGGCAGGCCCGTGCCGTCCAGAGCAGCCTGCGGACCTCCACGGTGAGCAGCCTGCCGGGCGCTGGCCGCGCGTCCGGCGCGCCGAGCTGGCGCATCGCCGTGAGCGGGTCGCCCGCGGCCACCGCGGCCCGACCCCGGTAGACGGCGACGGCGCACGGCGGGCACAGGGCGCCCTCGGCGATCCGCGCCGCAGCGCCGTCGAGGTCGCCGGTCGCGGCGGTCGCCTCCGCCTCGGCTTCGACGAGCAGCGCGTCCAGCAGCGGCGTCGTCGGTGTGGTGCGGGGGTCAAGGCGCAGCGTGCGCACCGTGGCCAGGGCCTCGCCAGGCTGACCGCGGGCGGTGAGCACGCGTGCCGCCGTCCACCCGACCGCCACGGCGACGGCCAGCTCGTCGAACGGCCGCGCGGCGGCCCGGGCGCGGACGAGGTGCTGTTCGGCCGTGTCCGGATCGGCCCGCTCCACCGCGACCGCGGCCCGGCAGGCGTACGCGGCGGCCGCCTGGTACGTCGTCGTCCAGCCGTGCCGCTCGGCGAGCGCGACGGCCTCGGCCGCCCGGGCGTCGGCCGCGACCAGCCGCCCGTCGAGCAGGTCCGGCCAGCCCGCGAGGCCGAGGCAGTTCAGGGCCGGCAACGACGAGCCGATCTGCCGGGTGGTGGCGGCCCCGCGGCCCAGCAGTCGGATCGCCTCGTCGACGTCGCCCGACCAGAGCGCGGCCATGCCCGCGTTGCTCGCCATCACGGCCTCCCAGTGCACCTGCCCGGGAAGGTCGAACCGGGCGAGCAGCCGTTCGGTGCGCGCGATCCGGTCCGGGATGACGCCGTAGTCGCCGCGGACGCGATCGCGCGCAACCGGCGCCAGCGTGGCAGCGAAGGACATCCACGCGGCGCGGGCCGGGTCGGCCTCTTCGGCGGCGGCGGCCTCGAGAGCCGGGGCGACCTCGTCGATCGTGGTGAAGTCGCCCGCCCACGCGCGCGTCGCGAGGTCGACGGCGGCGAGCGTCGGATCCTCGCGCAGCAGCGTGGGCGGGGCGGTGCGCAGCAGCGCGCGGATCGCGGGGACGCGCCCGATGACCGACAGCCGGGCGATGTGGCCGACCAGCAGCTCCCGGGTGAGCGGCACGTCGCCTGCCGCGACCGCGTGGCGGACCGCCTCGAGGACCTGGCCGCGGCCCGCGTACCAGGCGGCGGCGGTCGCGTGCAGCCTGCCGGAGCGTCCCGGGTCCTCCTCGGTGATCTGGCGGCGCGCCGCGGCGGCCAGCAGCTGGTGGCAGCGGAACTCGGACTCCTCGGCGTCGACCGGCGAGACGAACCCGGTCGTGGCGCTCAGCTCGCGCAGCAGGCCGAGCGCGTCGGCGCGGCCGCTGCACCGCACGGCCAGCTCGACGGGCACGCTCTCCAGGATGCTGATGTCGCCGAGGAAGGTGCGGGCCGGCTCGTCCAGGTCGGCGAGGACCTGCTCGATGAGGTAGGCGGCGAGGCCACCGGCGCGGGTCGTCCCGGTGATCTCGCCGATCACCGACCGGGGGTCGTCCGCGGCGAGGATGGCCCGCGAGGCGAGGCGCAGGCCGCCGATCCAGCCCTCGGTCCTGGCCTGCAGGACGGCGACGTCGTCAGGGCCGAGAGCGAGCCCGAGCCGGTCGAACAGTGCGCTCGCCTCCGCGTCGGTGGCCGCGAGGTCCGCCGCGCGCAGGTCGGTGAGCACGTCGTTCATCCGCCACCGGTGCAGGGGCAGGTGCGGGTCGTGCCGGGCTGTCATCAGCAGCCGCAGGTTCTCCGGCAGCAGCTCGACGCACCGTTCGAGGGTGCCCATGGCGTCCGCGTCGCGGATCCGGTGGACGTCGTCGAGGACGAGGGTGACGCCGCCGCCGTCGGTCCCGACGATCGCGAGCAACCGGTCGACCGTTCCGGCCAGGCCCGCGGGGGTGGTCAGCACGTCGATCTCGGCCAGCGGCGCCGCGATCTCGGGCACGGCGGACCGGATCGCCCCGATCACGTTGGTCCACAGCGCGTGCGCGTCGTCGGACGGGGTGACGGTCACCCAGGCGACGGGGCTGCCCGCGTCCGCCAGCGCGGCCGCGGCCTGCGCCGCGAGGATGGTCTTGCCCCAGCCCGCCGGTGCGCTGACCACCACCACGGGCGGGCGCGGCTCGGCGAGCATCCGCCCGACGAGCCGCGGGCGGGGGAGCAGGGTCGCCGCCAGGTGCGGCGCACCGTGCCGTGCGACGGCGGGGGTGTCGCGGACCGCTCGTGTCGTCACTGCGCTGCCTTCACTGCGCTGCCTTCACTGCGCTGCCTTCACTGCGCTGCCTTCACTGCGCTGCCTTCACTGCGCTGCCTTCACTGCGCTGCCTTCACTGCGCCGCCTTCACTGCGCTGCTTCACCCTCACCGTGCCGTCTTCACCCGCGGAGAATGGCTTTCCACCGGAACGTCCGTCGCTGATCGGCAGGCCGATGCTAACCCTGCGTCAGGGCGGACGGCACCTAATACTCGTTGGGGTGAGGCGCCTTCGGGATCGCCGGCCGACGATGTCGCGGTGCGCCCGGACGGTGGTGTCCGGCGCCGCGAGCGGAGGGTCGGGTCGTGGTCGGTGGGCAGGGGACCGCAGGCATGTGTGACGGCGCGCGTTACGAGTTCCTCGTCCCGGGGGAGCTCACCGCGGCCGCCGCAGGCGCGTTCCCCGAGCTGACCGTGACGCCCGGCCCGGTCGGCGGGACCATCCTCTTCGGATACGTCCGGGACCAGGCCCACCTGCAGGGCCTGCTGGAGCGGTTCGCCGAGCTCGCCATCGCGGTGGTGGAGATGCGCCGGCTACCGGACTGATCCCCGCATGCCGTTCACGGACCTTGGAGGAGAGTTGCCCGACCAGCCGAACATCCTCGTCATCTGGGGCGACGACATCGGCATCACCAACCTGTCCTGCTACTCCGACGGGTTGATGGGCTACCGCACCCGAAACATCGACCGGATCGGCGCGGAGGGCGTGCGGTTCACCGACTCCTACGGCGAGCAGAGCTGCACGGCGGGCCGTGCCGCGTTCATCACCGGGCAGAACCCCTACCGCACCGGCCTGACCAAGGTCGGCATGCCCGGCGCCGACGTCGGCCTGCGCGCCGAGGACCCGACGATCGCCACCGCGCTCAGGGCACACGGCTACGCCACCGGGCAGTTCGGCAAGAACCACCTCGGCGACCGCGACGAGTTCCTGCCGACCCTGCACGGCTTCGACGAGTTCTTCGGCAACCTCTACCACCTCAACGCCGAGGAGGAGCCCGAGCACCCGGACTACCCGACCGAGGAGGAGTTCCCCGGGTTCCGCGCGCGGTTCGGGCCGCGGGGGGTCATCCGTTCCCGGGCGTTTCCGGACGGGGGGCAGGAGATCGAGGACACCGGCCCGCTCACCCGCAAGCGCATGGAGACCTGCGACGAGGAGTTCCGCGACGCCGCGGTCGACTTCATGAGCCGCAAGATCGCCGAGGACACGCCGTTCTTCGTGTGGTTCAACTCCACGCACATGCATTTCCGGACGCACACCCGGCCGCAGGACCTCGGGCGGGCCGGGCGGTGGCAGTCGCCCTACCACGACGCCATGCTCTACCACGACGACATCGTCGGGGACCTGCTGACCTTCCTGGACGAGCAGGGGATCGCCGAGAACACGATCGTCATCTACTCCACGGACAACGGCCCGCACATGAACAGCTGGCCGGATGCCGGCATGACCCCGTTCCGCAACGAGAAGAACTCGAACTGGGAGGGTGCCTACCGGGTGCCCGCGATGGTGCGCTGGCCCGCGCGCATCCCGGGCGGCCAGGTGTGCAACGGCATCGTCGCCCACACCGACTGGTTCGTGACGCTGCTCGCCGCGGCGGGCGTGCCCGACATCGCCGAGCAGCTGAAGGCCGGCGCCGACCTGCGCGGGACGACCTACCGCGTGCACCTGGACGGCCACGACCTGCTGCCCTACCTCACCGGCGAGAGCGACCAGAGCCCGCGGCGGCACTTCTTCTACGTCTCCGACGACGGCGACCTCACGGCCATGCGCTTCGACAACTGGAAGTTCGTCTTCCTCGAGCAGCGGGCGCCGGGCACGCTGGGCGTGTGGATGGAGCCCTACGTGGAGCTGCGGGTCCCGAAGCTGTTCAACCTGCGGACCGACCCGTTCGAGCGGGCGGACATCACGTCGAACACCTACTTCGACTGGCTGATCGACCGGGTGTGGCTGCTGGTTCCGGCGCAGGCCTACGTGGCCAGGATGCTCAGCACCTTCGACGGCTTCCCACCCCGCCAGACCCCGGCCAGCTTCAGCATCGACCAGGTGCTCGCGAAGCTGCAGGCGGGCGCGGCGAGCCGATGACCGCACCCTCGGCGGTTCGGGTGGTCGACCTGGCGGGTGGCCCGTTCCTCATGGGTTCGGACGACCACTACCCCGAGGAGGCACCCGCGCACCGGGTGGAGGTGGACCCGTTCGCGATCGACGCCTGCCCGATCACCAACCGGGAGTTCGCGGCGTTCGTGGCGGCCACCGGCTACCGGACGGTCGCGGAGCGCCCGCTCGATCCCGCGGACTTCCCCGGGGCGCCCGCGGAGAACCTCCAGCCGGGCTCGATGGTGTTCACCCCGACCGCCGGGCCGGTGGACCTGCGCCACCTGAGCCAGTGGTGGCGCTGGGTCCCCGGGGCGTGCTGGCGGCGCCCCGAGGGACCGCGGTCCCACCTCGCGGACCGTGCCGAGCACCCGGTCGTGCACGTCGCGCACGAGGACGCAGCGGCCTACGCGGCGTGGGTCGGCGCCGCCCTGCCGACCGAGGCGCAGTGGGAGTTCGCTGCCCGCGGGGGCCTCTCCGGGGCCGCGTTCACCTGGGGTGACGAGCCCCGCCCCGGGGGCCGGATCATGGCCGACACCTGGGACGGGCCGGACTTCCCGTGGCGGTTGACCGGCGAGTCGGGCTGGACCCGCACCGCGCCGGTCGGCAGCTTCCCGCCCAACGGCTACGGCCTGTACGACATGGCGGGCAACGTCTGGGAGTGGACCGACGACTGGTGGACCACGCAGCACCCGGCGCGGGCGGGCACCCCGTGCTGCACCCCGCGCAACCCGCGCGGCGGGGACGTCCACGGCAGCTACGACCCGGCGCAGCCGCAGTTCCCGATCCCCCGCAAGGTGATCAAGGGCGGGTCGCACCTGTGCGCCGACACCTACTGCCTGCGCTACCGCCCGGCCGCGCGCCGGCCACAGCAGATCGACACCGGGATGAGCCACATCGGCTTCCGCTGCGTGTGGGACCGTGCGGGGCCGAGGTGAGAGGGCCGAGGTGAGAGGGCATGGACGTGCTGCCGTCGTGGCGGGCGGGGCCGACCCGCACTGCCGTGCTGGAGTTCCTGGCCGCCGCCCGTGACGTGCCGGTCGAGCAGCGGGTCGCCTACTTCGACAACGACGGCACGCTGTGGTGCGAGCGGCCGAGCTACGTGCAGTGGGATTTCCTGGTCGACCAGCTGCGGCAGCGGGCCACCGAGGACCCGTCGATCGCGCAGCAGCCGGAGTTCGCCGCCGTCCTCGAGGCCCGCCGGGAGGCGATCGCGTCGATCGGGCTCGCCCGGATCGCGGTGGCGCTGGCGGGGCTCTTCACCGGGCTCACCCCGGAGGAGTTCGCGGGGCGCGTGCGGGGGTGGATGGCCACGGCCGTGCACGCCTCGGGCCGCCCCGTGCGGTCGCTCGGGTACCGGCCGATGCGCGAGCTGATCGAGCTGCTGCGCGCCGACGGTTTCACGGTCGGGATCGTCACCGGCGGCGGCGCGGAGTTCCTGCGCGCGATCAGCGGCGAGCTCTACGGCGTACCCCCGGACCGGGTCGTCGGGACCTCCGTCGGCTACCGGCTGACCGGCGGGGACCGGGGCACGGTCGTGCTGCGCCGCACGGCCCGGATCGTCGGTGACGCCAACGAGGGCGCGGCGAAGGTGACCAACGCCCAGACCCAGCTCGGCCGCCGCCCGATCCTCGCCGCCGGCAACTCCGCCGGCGACGCGGAGCTCCTGCGGTGGGCGACCGCGGCGCCGGGCCCCGGGCTCGCCCTGCTGCTCGACCACGACGACGCCGAACGCGAGTACGCCTACGAGGGCCGGGCCGAGACCTTCACCGCGGCGGAGGCGGTCGGCGACACGGCCGCGCGGCTGGGCTGGACGCGGATCAGCATGGCCCGCGACTGGGCGACGGTGTTCGACACCGACACCGACACCGACACCGACACCGACACCGGGACGTCCGGCCGGTAGCCGCCGCCCGGCCGCCTCAGCGGGCCGCCGGGCCGGTGGCGTCGGTCTCGCCGTCGAGACCGCCCAGCGACGCCTCGATCGCCTCGTCCACCTGCGCGCGCGTGCCGGACGGGTCGAGCTCGAACGTCGGCGTCGACAGTAGGGCCGAGGCGTCCACGACCGCGTCCGTCACGTCGGCGCGGACCTCGCCCGCCCAGCGCAGGAGCAATCCCCGGTTCTCCGCCCGGTCGGTGATCGCCGTGCGCGCGAGTGCGGCCGACCACCGCCTGCTGCGCAGCGAGTCCAGCTGCAGGTTGCGGTGCATCATCGCGGTGAGCTCGTCGCCGTGCGCGTCGGCCGCCTCCGCGAGCCGCACGTTGAACACCGCGTCGACGGCGGGCTTGAGCACGAGGCACAGCGTCGCGACGCTGCGGCCCCAGTCGCGCTCGGCGAGGTGGGTCTCGACGGCCCGGCGCAGCGGCTGCCAGGCCGGGTCGCGCTCCCAGCGCTCCCGGTCCTCGCCGAACCCGCGACCCGGATGGTGGATCTGCAGCTGTCGTGCCTGGTAGGCGATCCGCTGGACGCGGCGCAGCTCGTCACCGGCCTGGAAGGCGACCGCGTTGCTGAGGTAGCTCGACGGCGCCATCGACATCACATAGGTCGCGGCCATCAGGAGCGCGTGCCCGACGTAGCGGAAGGGCGTGTACCCGCGGCCGAGCGCGTCGAGCCACTGCGGCGCGAGCGCGGCGTAGCTGCCGCGGCTCTCGTGGTCGTCGATCAGGCCGTCCACGTAGGTCTCGGCGGTGTCCTGCATGCGCACGTACGTGCGGTAGACGAGCATGTCGGGGTCGCGGAAGGCGTTCCAGTCCGAGCACTGCAGCGGCGAGTCGTTGCGGTGCTCGATGTACCAGCGGTTCCACACATGGTCCGGGGACATCTCCCACGGTGTCTGCCCCGGCTTGTAGTGCCAGTGCAGGTCGTGGGAGACGAACTCGTACTCGGTGGGGACGCGGCGCTCGGTGTAGCGACTCCAGCTGCGCCGCCTGCGGGTGGGTGCGCTCATCGCGGCGTGCTCTCCTTCCCGGTGGGGCGGGCGGCGTCCTGCCGGGACCGCCAGACGATCTCGTCGGTGCTGGTGGCGATGTGCCCGGCGAAGAAGGCCATGTGGGGCTCGACGTCGCCGATGCGCACGGGCCGCCCGGCGAGCTCGCTCAGGGTGTGGCGGGTGAGCAGGCAGCGGCCGGGCGTGTGGATGTGGATGTAGGAGCCCTCGTCGCGGAGGTGGACCTCGGCCTCCGGGTTGTCCTGCGCGATCGCCTCGGCGACCAGGTCGGCCATCTCGCCCGCCTGCATGATCGGGCCGACCAGGGCGGTGCCCACGGTGTCGGTCTCGGTACTCATCGGATGCTCGCCTCCGTGACATCGGTGCTGGGGGTGGCGGGGGCGCGGACGTAGAGCCGCCCGTCGCGGACCTCGGTGGGGTACTCCGGCAGGCAGGCGCTGGTCGGGTTGACACCCTCGCCGGTGCGGGCGTCGAACTCCCACAGGTGCGCGGTGCAGGTGATCACGCCCTCGTCGAGGTCGGCCTCCTCGAGCGAGGTCTGCTGGTGCGGGCATAGTCCGTGGAAGGCCCGCACGGTGCCGTCGAGGTTGACCAGCAGCACCGCCGTCCCGTCGGCGAGGCGGCGGAAGGCCATCTCGCCCTCCCACACGTCGTCGGCCGGACCCGCCGGGTGCCAGGTGCCGTCGGATGTCGTGACCGGGCCGGTCATCGCGCCACCGCGTAGGAGACGACCACTTCCTCCATCGGCAGGATCCCTGCCTCGGAGGCGGTGAGCGCGTCGTCGAGGACCCGCCCGGCGTGCTCCACCTGCAGCGGCGCGTCGCGCTCGGGGACCCGGCGGCCGACGGAGTGCTCGGCGCACTTGCGCGCCACCTCGGGGATCGGGTCGGTGTCCTCGATCAGCACGAGGCCGTAGAGGAAGTCGCCGCGGAAGTGCCCGACGACCGGCATGGGGTTGCCCATCGGATGTCCCTTCTCAGGCCGTGCGGGCCCAGGCGTAGTCGAGCGCGTCCTTGCCGGCGACCTCGGGCGTGATGCCCATGTAGGCCAGGGCCCCGCCGAGGTCCGGCGGCTGGATCTGGCCGGTGACGAAGCGGTCGATGAGCGACTCGTGGCCCGCGTACTTCTCCGGCTCCCGCTCGAAGATCCACCGGCAGGGGTCGGAGCAGAAGCGGTAGGCGCGCCCGCCGTGCGCGACGACCCGCAGCGGCGGGGCGTCGTCGGTCCACACCGTGATCGGCAGGTGGCACATGTTGCAGGTCACGGGCAGCGTCGAGGGCAGGGTGAGCTCCTCGCGGCCGTCGCGGGCGTTGGCGGTGATCACGTCCCACTTGCGGCCCCAGTTCTCCTCCCACGTCGGGTACTTCGAGGTCAGCCACTCGCGTTCGGCTGGCGAGACGCCCGCCGCCGGGTCCCACCACAGCGTCGGGCGGTAGGTCCAGGAGCCCAGGTGCATCGAGTGGTGGAAGTTCTCCACCTCGTCCAGCAGCAGGTCCCAGTACCAGGGCAGCTGCAGGCCGGAGTCGAGCATGTAGGTGGCGAACTGGTCGAGGACGAGATCCTGCATGAACTCCTTGAACGAGTGCCGTCGATGCTCCAGCGGCATGTAGTAGTCCATGCCCATGCCGGTGAGCAGGGCGAACACCTTCCAGGTCCGCCACACCGACTTGTCGACGACGTACTGCGCGTGGTCGGGGTCGTGGCGGCGCAGCACCTCGATCACCGCGGCGCCCTGCTGGGAGTGGCGGGCCTCGTCGGTCTGGATGGACTGCAGCAGGGAGGAGAACTCGACGTCGCCCGCCTTCAGCGCGTCCGACGCCATCCCGAGGAACTGCAGGTTGGTGAACGCGGTCTCGAAGACGAACGTCTCGGCGATCGCGGCGTCGACCGCCGTCCCGGCGAGGAAGAGGTCGCTGAAGATCGAGCGCGCGGCGATCGCCCCCCACTCGTTCGTGTGATACATCTTGTGCGCCCAGTCGAACTGGTCGTCGAGCTTGACGTAGGCGTGCGGGAAGAACAGCTGGAGCTGCCCGTGGCGGATCTCGTCGAGCATTCCCAGGGTGGCCACCGTGCGCCACGCCGCGGACGGCGCGAACCGGGCCAGCTTGGCCTCGGAGAGGCCGGCGAAGTACTCGGCCACCGACGCGATGCCGTAGTGCTCCTTGACGATCGCCCGCCAGCGCGGATCGGCGTTCTCGATGTAGCGCGTCCGGCCGACGGCGGTCTTCACGCCGTAGAGCCCCTCGTCCTTCTGCCGCTGGATGTCGACGTACTCGCGGAACGACACCTTGTACGGCTCGTCCCACGCCTCCCAGGCGGCCGGGGGCAGCGCCGAGGCGTCGGTGGCGAACTCGGGGAAGATCTCCTCGCGGCTCACGTACTCCGGGGTCCAGTCGAGTCTGCGGCCGAGGTCGAACCATTCCTCGCGCTTGAGCTGAGGCATTCATGGGTCCTTTCCCGATCGGCGTGGATCGGTGGTGCGATCCACGCCGACAGCATCACATCGGCTCGCGCGCGGGAGAAGGACCGGTTCGGTCGTAGCCGGACCGAACCGGTCCGAATTGCCTCCCACCTGCGGATATCGGTATGCGCGCGGAGATCCGGAATGGCGGGTCCTTGTCCGGGTGGGGGTCGTTCCCGACGATATCCCCATGACCGTGACCGGTTCTTCCTATCGCATTCCGGCACCGCTTTCCGGGGTCGGGCGGGAACTGCTCGACCTCCTGCCCGGGCTCGTCGAGGCGGCCCGGACGACCCCACCGCTCGCGGTCGTCCACCGACTCCCGCCGGACCGGCAGGACGCGCTCGCGCGGCTCTCGGAGGCGGGGGCCGGCTCGCCCGAGCTCGCGCGGCTCGGGTCCGCGGCGGCACGCCTGCGCGCCCTGCGCGCGGCCGCCCGTGCGGCGCGGACGTGCCCGGCGTGCGGCTTCGACGGTCTCGACGGTCCGCCGTACCTGGCTTTCGAGGGGCTGCCGCAGGACGGGGCCGCGCCGCTCGTGCCGCCCTACGCCGTGGCGTTCGGCGATCCCTCGGGGACGCGGTGCCCGTGCTGCGGCTACGGCTTCGGTCTCGACGACGACCCCGCCGACGGGAGCCCGCCCGTCACGTTCGAGGCATGGGGTGCGCGCTGGCGGGCGCGAGGCCGGCCCTGGTCCGACCCGGCACGGCGGCCATCCGGATCGGACCCGGCCACGGGCGTTCACGGGGGCTGAGCGGGTCGTCGGTGTCCGTCACGGTGTCCGCCGCGCCGTCCGTCGCGATCCCGCGCAGGACGGCCTCGACGACGGTGAGGACGTTGCGCCGCGGCTCGCCGCGGCGCCACACCATGGCGATCTCGACGTCGATCCCGTCGGCGAACGGCCGCACGGTCACCCCCGCGGCAGCGCCCTCCCGCGCCGCGAGCGGCAGGACGGTGCAGCCGACGCCCGCCGCCACCAGCCCGAGCAGGGTGGCCGTGCTGCGGGCCTCGTGGACGACCCGCGGCCGGAAGCCCCTGGCGAGGCAGGACGCGTCGAGGAGCGCGCGCAGCGCGGAGCCGGCAGCGGCGGAGAACGCGACGACGTCCTCGTCGGCGAGATCGGCGAGCCGCACCGACTCCGCGTCCGCGAGCCGGTGACCGTCGGGCAGGACGACGGCGAGCGGCTCGGTGCGGACCACGCGGACCTCGAGGCCGTCCGGGAACGGCGCGCGGGGCCGGACGACGAACGCGACGTCGATCAGGCCGCCGGTGATCGCGCCGAGCTGCGCGGGGGTCAGCTGGTCGCTGCGGACGTCGACGGGCAGCCGCCCGGTCTCGCGGCGCACCGAGCGCAGCACCGTGTGCAGGACGGCGTTCGCCGCGCTGGGGGTGAACCCCAGCCGGACGGGCGCGGCGTCGCGGTCGGCGTCGCGGACGGCGCGCACGGTGTCCTCGGCCTCCGCGAGCAGCCGCCGGGCCCGGTCCAGCAGCTCCACCCCGGCCGGGGTGAGGTGCACGCTGCGGGTCGTGCGCCGGAACAGCGGCGTCCGCAGCTCCCGTTCGAGATGCTGGATCTGGCGGCTGAGCGGCGACTGCGCCATGTGCAGGCGCTCTGCCGCCCGGCCGAAGTGCAGCTCCTCGGCGACGGTGACGAAGTACCTCAGCCTGCGCAGTTCCACGACCGTCCCCTTCCCGCTCGCCCGGTGGCGCGTTGCCCGGCGGATCCCGATGCGCGACGATGAGCCACGTGCCTCGGGCCCGCCCCCGGGAGGTCGTCGCCGCGGACGTCTCCCGGGAGTTCGTGACGCGGGACGTCGACCACGCACGCCACCAGCTGTCCGCCGACTACTACCCGCTGGACCTGCGCCCCACGTCGGGCGGGCCGTTCCGGC
>NZ_JBFWVQ010000067.1:0-31529 GCF_050246655.1 Pseudonocardia sp. | reverse complement strand
CTGACCCGAAGCGGTTCGGCGAGCGTGCACCCCGTCAGGTCCGAACCGGACTCCGTGCACACTCGGGGCAACACAGGGCAAGTCAGTCCGCGTGCTCCAGCACCGCAGCCAGCGGGCCGGGAGGCTCCTCGATCGCCGCCGCATCGGCGGGCCAGCCCGGGTACGGCGGCGGCTCGCCGTCCCACGCGGGGCAGCGGGCCCGGTGGCTGCACCAGTCGCAGCCGCGGCCGGGGTTGGGCCGGAAGTCCCCGGTGGCGCCCGCCGCGCGGATCGCCGCCCAGATCGCCTCGAGGGTGCGCTCGAACCGGCGCAGCTCCGCCTCCTCCGCGGCGTAGGTGAGCGACTCGCCGTCCGCGAGGTACAGCAGCCGCAGCTGGGTGGGCACCCTGCCGCGCAGGTGCAGCAGCGCGAGCGCGTAGAACTTCATCTGGAACAGCGCCCGCGCCTCGTGCATCTCCCGGGGAGCGGGGCCGGTCTTGTAGTCGACGATCCGGACCTCGCCGGTGGCGGCGACGTCCACCCGGTCCAGGTAGCCGCGCAGCAGCAGGCCCGAGGCCAGCTCCGTCTCCACGAGCAGCTCGCGGGCCTCCGGCTCCAGGCGCCGCGGATCCTCCAGCGCGAAGTACGCCTCCAGCAGCGTGCCGGCGGACTCCAGCCACTCCGCCAGCTCTGGATCGTCCGGACCGGTGAACAGGGCCGTGAGCAGCTCCGGCGCCTCCCCGCAGAGCTCCTCCCAGGTGGGGGCCACGAGCGCCCGCGCGACCGACGGCACCCGCCGCGGCGCCGGGAGATCGAACAGCCGCTCCAGCACCGCGTGCACGAGCGTGCCACGCACCTGCGCCCGCGACGGCACCTCCGGCAGCCGGTCGATCGCGCGGAACCGGTAGAGCAGCGGGCACTGCTTGAAGTCGCCCGCCCGCGACGGGGACAGCGCCGGGCGCCGCGGGGGTTCGGCGTCCGGGCCGGCCGCGCCGTTCCCCGCGCCGTTCCCCGCGCCGACCGTGTCCCCGCCGGCCGCGCCGTCCCCCGCGCCGTCCCCCGCGCCGTCCCCGTCTGCGCCGTCTGCGGGGACGGCGCCCACTGCGGGGACGTCCGCGAGGCTCGCCCGGTCCATGGGCGGCAGCGTAGGCGAGCCCACCGACAGGATCGTCGACGCCGCTCGGCCGCCGCGGATGCACCGTTCGCCGGACCGGCGCGTGATCGTCGCCGGGTACTGCGTACGGTCGTCCGATGAGGATCATCCGGACGGCCGCGCTGGTCACGGCGCTGGGCCTGGTGCCCGCCGTGATCGCGGGCTGCGGATCGTCGGAGACGGACGAAGCCGGCGTGCAGACGGTCTTCCGCGCCTACCACGCCGCGCTCCTCGCCCGGGACTTCCCCACGGCGTGTGCGCTCAACGCGCCGGAGACGAGCGCAGAGCTCGTCCGCAACGTCAACGCCGGGGGTGGCAGCGCCGGCAGCTGCGAGGAGGCGCTCGCCGCGGTCTACGGCGGCCCGGGAGCCACCGTCGCGGACGAGGTGAGCCGCACCGCCACGGTCGACGACGTCGCCGTGGAGGGCGACACCGCCCATCTCACCTGGACCTTCGACGCGAGCGGCGGCGCCCGGACCGTCAACACCGGCCTGCGGCGCATCGACGGGCAGTGGCGGCTGCTCGACGCCGGCGCCTGACGGGCCGTCCCCGGGCCGGATCGTTCGTCACGGACCCGCACCTGCCGGGCCGGTCCCTCAGCCCAGGCCCGCCCGCCGGGCGCGCAGCACCGCCTCGGCCCGGTCGGCCGCGTGCAGCTTGGCCAGGACGTTCGACACGTAGTTGCGGACGGTCTTGGGGCGCAGGGCGAGCCGCCGCCCGATCTCGGCGTTGGTCAGGCCTGCGGCGAGCTGGCGCAGGATCTCGTGCTCCCGGTCGGTGAGCTCGGGGAACACCGTCCGCCCCGGTGGAGGTGCGGCGAGCGCCCCGAGCAGCCGGGCCGCGACCGCGGGTGAGAACACGGACTCGCCCGCGGCGACGGCGCGCACGGCCGCCACGATCCGCGCGGGCTCGGCGTCCTTCAGCAGGTAGCCGCGGGCCCCGGCGCGCACCGCGGCGGTGACGGAGTCGTCGGAGAGCATGGTGAGCACGAGCGTCGCGACCCGGGGCGCGGCGACCGAGAGCGTGCGGAGCAGCTCGACGCCGTCCGTGCCCGCGAGGTCGAGATCGACGACGGCGACGTCCGGGGCGGTCTCCTCGATCACCTCCAACGCCTGGCCCGCGGTGCCGGCCTCGCCGACGACGGCGATGTCGCCCTCGGCCTCCAGCCGCATGCGCAGCCCGAACCGGAACGTCGGATGGTCCTCGACCAGGACGACATCGATCCGGGCGTCGATCGGGCCGTCGTCGCGCTCCGGGCCGCTCATCGGGGGAACCTCGCGCGGACCCGGGTGCCCCGCCCGCCCGGCCCGGACCCGATCTCGACGGCACCGCCGAGCTCCGTGGCCCGCTCGCGCATGGTCGCGGTCCCGATGCCGTCGACCGCGCCGGTGCGGCCGCGGCCGTCGTCGTCCACGACGAGCGAGACGTCGGGCCCGACGGTCAGCTCCACCCGGGCGCTCGTGGCGTCGGCGTGCTTGACGACGTTGGTCAGCGCCTCCTGTGCGATCCGCAGCAGCGCCACCTCCAAGGCTGACGGCAGGCCCGCCGCGGCCGGGTCGACGTCGAGCTGCACCGGCAGGCCCGCGAGACCCAGCCGCTCCGCCTCGGCCCCGAGTGCCACGGGCAGCCCGCCGCGGTCCAGCGCGGCCGGGCGCAGGTCCTGGGCGAGGCGCCGCACCTCGCCGATCGCAGCACGCGCCTGATCCTCGAGGTGTTCGAGCAGGTCGGGGCGCGCGTCCGAGACACGGATGGTGTCCAGCACGAGCAGCTGCGACGCCAGCAGCGGGCCGACACCGTCGTGCAACTCGCGGCGCAGCCTGCGGCGCTCGTCCTCCCGGACCCCCGCCGCGGCCGCCCGCGCCGCACGCAGCTCCTGCGCCTCCTCACGGGCCCGCAGCACGAGCACGACGAACGGCAGCACCTCGTCGAGCACCCGGCGGTGGTGTCGGTCCAGGCGGCGGGCCCCGCGGGGCGGGTCGAGCAGCAGCGCACCGACCGTCTCCCCGCCCGCGTCGACGATCGTCTCCCGCAGCGACGCCCCCGGTCCGCCGTGGACCCACACCGGGTCGCCGTGGCGGTCCAGCACCGTGACCCGCGGCAGGCCGAGGCCCGTCGCGATCGTCGCGGCGACGTCCCCGTCCGGCGCCGGGGTGCGGTCCCCGGCCAGCGCCGCGAGCGCGCGGGCGAGCCCCTGCCCGCCGAGGAGGCGCCGCCGCAGCCGGTCACGCAGCGCGAACGCGACGAGCGCGCCCGCCAGCGCGAGGAGCCCCGCCGCCACGCCACCGAGCACCGGGGCCGCCTCGCCCACCAGCGGCCCCGCGAGCGCGACCATTACCACGTAGCCGACGGCGAGCAGCGCCACCGCCGCGCCGTACACCACCGTCCGGCGCACCGCGAGATCGACGCCGTAGAGCCGGTACCGGAACAGCGCCACGAGGATCCCGACGTACAGCGCCAGGGCGGCGAGGTGGTCCAGCACCGCGACCAGCGGCTGAGCCGGCGCGACCGTCTCCGCTGCGGCGGTGGCCGCGCCCACCACGACGACGACGGTGAGCAGCAGCGGGAAGACGGCCTTCGCCTGCTGGCGGGCCACCCAGTCCGAGCGGGTGCGGTAGCGGTGCACCTGCACGCCCAGGAAGCCCAGCCAGGTGGCGAGCTCGACCACCGCGACGGCGTCCGACTCGCCGACACCCGGCGCCACCAGCCGCGACCCGGTGAGCGACGCGGCGATCACCACGGCGGGCACCGGCCACGCCCAGCGCGTCCATCGCGGGTGCCAGCACCCGTCCGGGAACAGCGCGACGAACAGGGGGATCGTCACGGCCACCAGCAGCCCGGCGACCACCTCCAGGACGGCACCGGCGGGGGACGTCGCGGCGAGCGCCGTCCCGAACGCCCGCGCCGCCCCGACGGGCAGCAGCACCGCCGTCACGACGGCGAGCAGGCGCACGCCGGTCACCCGCGTGAGGACGAGGAACGCCGCGGCCACCGCCGCGGCGAGCCCCACCCAGGCGAGGACCGCCATCGCCACCGCGTAGGCCCACGTCGTGATCCCGAGCTCCGGGAGGAGCCGCGCGAGCTCGGCGGAGGGCCGCTCGACCGGCACGCAGATCCCGTCGGGGCACGGCACCGACACCGCGTCGACGAACGCCGGCGTCGCGACCACCGCCCACGCCACGACCGGCGCCAGCACCGCGGCCGCCGCGAGCCGGTGCAGGGGCGGGCCGGTCACGGTGGGCTCCCTGGCTCAGCGCGGGCAGACGCCCACATCGTGGCGGACGGCCCGGCTCACGCCAAGGGACGTCGCGTCCCTGGTACCCGGGCCGGCGGGACGGGCAGCGTCGCAGCGACGCCGACCGTCAGGAGACCGATGATGTCGACCCTCGACCGCAGTGCCCCGCCCACCCTCACCGGTGGCCGCGCCGCCGCCTTCCGGCGGGCCGGCAGGTGGCTCCTCGCGAGCGCCGCCGCAGGCCTCGCCGCCCTCGCGACGGTGATCACCGTGGAGGTCACGTCCGGTACCGCCGAGGCTGCCCAGCGGGCCGCGGACCGCCTCGGCGTCGGGGTCGACGAACTGCCCGCCGACGTCGTGTCGGACGTCTACGGCCACCCGACCTGGGCCGAGGAGCTGCTGCTCTCCGTGCCGCTCGCCCTGGTCGGGGTGCTGTTCGTGGTCGCGGTACGGGCTGCGGTCCGGCCGGCCGGGGGTGGTCCCCTCGCCACTGCGGCGACCGTCCTCGCCGGGGGCTGCGCGGCCTTCTGGATCGGGACCATCGGGCTCTCCGGGCTCGTCAACGTCGAGGCGCTGGCGGTGCAGCACTGGATCGGGCCGCTCGTGGTGCTGACGGTCGCGACGGGCGGGGCCGCCCTGGCCGCACTCGCGGTGCTGCTGCGCCGCTGCGGGGTCGCCCGGCGCAGCGCGACGACCGTCGGGGTCCTGGGGGTGCTGTCCGTGATCGGCTGCTTCGCGCTTCCGCCGGTCGCGCCGATCCTGTTCGGTGCCGTCGCGGGCGTCGGGCTGGTCCGGACCCGCGGCGGCGGGTGAGCCGCCCGCGCGGTGGGCGGCCCCGCGAGGGGGTGGGCCGCCCACTAGCGTGACGTCGTGCCCGACCCCGCCAGCCCCGTCGACAGCCCGACCCCCGCGCGGCCGGCCGTCCGCGCCCGCGGCGGCCCCTTCCGTGACGGCGACCGCGTGCAGCTCACCGACGCGAAGGGCCGCCACTACACCGTGACGCTGCAGGCCGGGGCCGAGTACCACACCCACCGCGGCGGGCTGCGCCACGACGACCTGATCGGGCGGCCCGAGGGCAGCCTGGTCCACTCGCCGGTCGGGACGCCCTACCTCGCGCTGCGACCCCGGCTGGCCGACTACGTGCTGTCGATGCCGCGCGGCGCACAGGTCGTCTACCCGAAGGACGCCGCCCAGATCCTCATGTGGGGTGACGTCTTCCCGGGTGCACGGGTGCTGGAGGCGGGTGCCGGCTCGGGGGCACTCACCTGTTCGCTGCTGCAGGCCGTCGGGCCGCACGGCTGCGTCACGTCCTACGAGGTGCGGGCCGACCACCTGGAGTTCGCGGAGCGCAACGTCACCACGTTCTTCGGCGAGACCCCGCCGAACTGGACGCGCCACCTCGGCGACGTCGCGGGCCACACCGGCGAGGTGGACCGGGCCGTGCTCGACATGCTGGCGCCGTGGGAGGTGCTGGACACGGTCGCGAAATCGCTGGTCGCGGGGGGTGTCCTGGTCGGCTACGTCGCCACCACCACGCAGCTGTCGCGCCTGGTCGAGACGCTGCGCGAGCAGCAGTGCTGGACCGAGCCACAGGCGTGGGAGACACTGATGCGTCCGTGGCACGTGGTGGGCCTCGCCGTGCGCCCGGAACACCGCATGCAGGGTCACACAGCGTTCCTGGTGACGGCCCGGCGGCTCGCGGACGGTGTGTCGCCCCCTCGCCCACAGCGCCGACCGACCGCACGCTGACCGCCATCCGGCTCACACGCACCGTCACGGACCGCAGGATGCCCGCCCCGTCAAGGTGCCGTCCGGCTGAGTGACGGATCACCGGTTCGTTGCACCGATCTCACTCGCGTGCCCAGGTACCGTATGGAAACGGAACACGGAGGGAGGATGCCGTGAACCCTTACGACGACGGGCCCGGCAGGCGTAGCTCGGGTGGCGACGCGGAGTACAGCCCGGCGGAGGCCGCGGCGCAGATCCGCTACCTCGAGGAAGAGGTCGCCCTCCTGCGCCGCAAGCTCACCGAGTCCCCCCGGCACGCGCGGATCCTGGAGCAGCGCCTGGCGGAGTCCGCCAGCAGGCTCTCGCAGCTCTCCGCCCGCAACGAGAAGCTCACCGAGACCCTCAAGGAAGCGCGCAGCCAGCTCATCGCGCTGCGCGAGGAGGTCGACCGCCTCGCCCAGCCGCCGAGCGGGTACGGCGTCTTCCTGGCGCGCTTCCCGGACGAGACCGTCGACGTCTTCACCTCCGGGCGCCGGATGCGCGTCGCGGTGTCGCCCGCCGTCCCCACCGAGGAGCTGCGGGCAGGCCAGACGGTTCGGCTCAACGAGGCGCTCACCGTCGTCGAGGCGGGCGATTTCGAGCGCACCGGTGAGGTCTGCGCCCTGCGCGAGGTCCTCACCGAGCCCACCGCGGACGGCATCGCGGGCCGCGCGCTGGTCGTGGGGCACGCCGACGAGGAGCGCGTGGTGTGGCTCGCCGCCCCGCTCACCCTGGACAACGAGCACCCGGACTTCGTCCCGCTCAAGCCGGGCGACTCCCTGCTCGTCGACACCAAGGCCGGCTACGCCTACGAGCGCGTGCCGAAGGCCGAGGTCGAGGACCTCGTGCTGGAGGAGGTGCCGGACGTCGCCTACGAGGACATCGGCGGCCTGTTCCGGCAGATCGAGCAGATCCGCGACGCCGTCGAGCTGCCGTTCCTGCACGCCGAGCTGTTCCGCGAGTACGAGCTGCGCCCGCCGAAGGGCGTGCTGCTCTACGGTCCGCCCGGCTGCGGCAAGACGCTCATCGCGAAGGCGGTGGCGAACTCGCTGGCCAAGAAGGTCGCCGCCGCCCGCGGCGACGACCCGAACGAGGCCCGCTCGTTCTTCCTCAACATCAAGGGCCCGGAGCTGCTCAACAAGTTCGTCGGCGAGACCGAGCGGCACATCCGGCTGATCTTCCAGCGGGCGCGCGAGAAGGCGTCCGCCGGCACCCCGGTCATCGTGTTCTTCGACGAGATGGACTCGATCTTCCGCACCCGCGGCTCGGGCGTGTCGTCGGACGTCGAGACGACGATCGTGCCGCAGCTGCTCGCCGAGATCGACGGCGTCGAGGGCCTGGAGAACGTCATCGTCATCGGCGCCTCCAACCGCGAGGACATGATCGACCCGGCGATCCTGCGGCCCGGCCGCCTGGACGTCAAGATCAAGATCGAGCGGCCGGACGCCGAGGCGGCGCAGGACATCTTCTCCAAGTACCTCACCGAGACCCTGCCGATCCACACCGACGACATCGCCGAGTTCGCCGGCAACCGCAAGGCCTGCATCGACGCGATGATCCAGCGCGTCGTCGAGCGGATGTACGACGAGACCGAGGAGAACCGGTTCCTGGAGGTCACCTACGCCAACGGCGACAAGGAGACGCTCTACTTCAAGGACTTCAACTCCGGCGCCATGATCCAGAACATCGTGGACCGCTCCAAGAAGGCCGCGATCAAGTCGGTGCTCGAGACGGGCCAGCCGGGCCTGCGCGTGCAGCACCTGCTGGACGCGATCGTCGACGAGTTCGCCGAGAACGAGGACCTGCCCAACACCACCAACCCCGACGACTGGGCGCGCATCTCCGGCAAGAAGGGCGAGCGGATCGTCTACATCCGCACGCTCGTCACCGGCAAGAACGCCGAGTCCGGCCGGGCGATCGACACGGCGAGCAACACCGGCCAGTACCTGTAGGCCCGTCGCGACGGCCCCGGACCAGCGCGGTCCGGGGCCGTTCGTCCGTGCTGGTGGGGACGGGACCCGTCGGACGAACGTCGCGACCGGTAGCGTGGCGCGGCGTGCCGGTCCCCAGGTCGCCGGGCGGCTGCCCGTGCGGGCTGCCCGCGCCGTACGACGCGTGCTGCGGCCGCTACCACCGCGGCGCGTCCCCACCGACCGCCGAGGCGCTGATGCGGTCGCGCTACACCGCGTTCGCCGTGGGGGACACGGCCTTCCTGCACGAGACCTGGGACCCCGAGACGCGCCCGCGGCGCGTCATCGCCGATTCCCGCCTGCGCTGGACCGGCCTGGAGGTGATCGGCCGGACCGGGGGCGGGCTGTTCGAGGCCGAGGGCACCGTCGACTTCCGCGCGCATCACGACGGCGCGGTGGTCGCCGAGAGCAGCCGGTTCCGGAGGCTCGACGGGCGATGGGTGTACGTCGGTCCCGCCTGAGGCTGTCCGATCCGTTCACGACCACGCCGGGTCGGCCCTCGTAGCGTGCGGGAATGAACGCACGACTGGACGCCATCGGCGTCGTGGTGAGCGACATGGCCAAGGCGCTCGACTTCTACCGCCTCCTGGAGCTGGAGGTGCCTCCCGACGCGGCCGGTGCGCCGCACGTCGAGGTGGCGCTGCCCGGTGGCCTGCGGCTGATGTTCGACACGGAGGCGACGATCCGTTCGTTCCACCCCGGCTGGGAGCCGCCCGCGGCCGGGGGGCGCGTGCACCTCGCGTTCCTGTTCCCGGACGCCGCCGGGGTGGACGCCGCGTACGCGGCCGTGGTCGGGGCGGGTCACGCGGGTGAGCTGCCGCCGTTCGACGCGCCGTGGGGGCAGCGCTACGCGGTGGTCCGGGACCCGGACGGCAACGGGGTGGACCTGTTCGCGGCGCTGTAGCGGCTCGGTGTGTCGGCAGCTCGGTGCGTCGGCGGTGGCCGTCGGTGCGGCGGACCGGTGACAGATCGGCGCCCGGCTGGCGTGGTGAGGCCGGCGGGGTGCCGGTCGCGCACCCGAGGCCGGTCGCACACACCGGCGGCTGGTCGCACAGACCCGGGGCCGGTCGCACACACCGGCGGCCGGTCGCACAGACCCGGGGCTGGTCGCACACACCGTCGGCGGTATGTGTGGCCTGCGCGCGGTGTGTGCGAGCGCTGGAACACATGTGCGAGCGGCGGGTCTGGGCCCTCGGGGCGGGTCCGATCCCGCCGATCAGCGACGCGCGGCAAGCGCGGCCGGCGAGATGCCCGCGAGGGTGCGCACCTCGCGTGAGAGGTGCGGCTGGTCGGCGTACCCGGCACGGGCGGCCACCTCCGCGGGGGCCACGCCCGCGGTGAGCAGCGCGCCTGCGCGGCGGAACCGCAGCACGCGGCGCAGGACGGCGGGCCCGTAGCCGAACGCCGCGAGGCAGCGGCGGTGCAGGGTGCGGTTGGTCCAGCCGAGAGTGTCCGCGGTGTCGGCGGCGGAGGCGCCGGTGCCGAGCCGGGCGGCGACGGCCCGGATCTCCGGTTCGGGCGGGGCGCCCGGAAGCTCGACCGCGAGCGCCGCAAGGACGCGCAGCGCCTCCACGTCGTGCTCTCGGGAGCGGTCGCGAGCCGCTGGAACGTCGCGGGCGAGCCGTTCCTCCACCGCGGGGGCGAGCCGGGGGAGCAGCGTCGCGAGGGGCACCCGCCGGTCCCGCAGCTCCGCTGCGGGCACCCCGAGCAGCGCCGGAAGGACGCCCGGTGCGAACCGCAGGCCGGCCGCCGCGACCCCGGCGGAGCGCACCGCCGGGTGGGCCCCGGTGTCCGGCCCGGCGACCAGCAGCTGCGTTCCCGTCCAGACGAGGTCCATGCAACCGTCGGGCAGCACATCGGTGACGAGGTCCGCCGCGCCTGCCCCCGACGTCCACCCGCACTCGACCAGCCCACGCCAGCCCCCGGTGGGCAGGTGCTCGCGGTAGCTCACGAACCGACGGTAGGCCTCGGGCGCGGTGGACGGCAGCCCGACCGCAGGTACCCGCGGGCGCCCACCCCCGTGCGGCCCCGCGCCTCGCCGTGCCGCCGGCCCAGTACGCCCGGGCTACCGCCGGGCGCTGGTGGCGGCCCCGCGCCCTCGCCGTGCCGCCGCACACCCGCCCACACCACCACCCCTCACGCGCGAACGGCACGGACGGGAAGACTTACTTCCCATACGTGCCGTTCGCGCAACAGGTGGGACCGGGCCACAGGCGATCAGCCCTGGCGCAGGACGGCCTCGATCTCCAGGGTGATCTGCACCTTCTCGCCCACGACCACGCCGCCGCCGTCCATCGGCATCTTGATGTCGACGCCGAAGTCGCTGCGGTTGATGCTGGTCGAGGCCGAGAACCCGGCGCGGGTGCCGCCGAAGGGGTCGGGGCTGATGCCGTTGACCTCGAGCGCGAACGTGACGGGCCGGGTGACGCCCTTGATGGTCAGCTCGCCGTCGAGCGCGTAGTCGTCACCGTCGGCGCGCACCGCGGTGGAGCGGAACGTCCACGTCGGGTGGTTGGCCACGTCGAAGAAGTCGGCCGAGCGGATGTGCTCGTCGCGCTGGGACGTACCGGTGTCGATGGACGCCGCGTCGACCGATGCGGTGACCACCGAGCCGGTGATGTCGTCGCCGGTCACGATCTCCCCGCTGACCTGCGTGAAGCGGCCGCGTACCTTGCTCACCATCATGTGACGGACGGTGAAGGAGACGTCGGAGTGCACCGGGTCGATGTCCCAGGTCCCCGCGACGTAACCGGGGATCGAGGTGTGGGTGGGAGCGGACATCGGAGGATCCTCCTCGTAGTTAGTTGAACTCTCAACTGAGAGCTACGATAGGGGGAACGCATTGAGGGCTCAACTATTCCTGGAGTGACGTGGACCACATCCGGTGGCTCACCGCCGACGAGCAGCGCACATGGCGCAGCTTCCTGTCCGCGGGGCGCCTCTTCTTCGACCTGCTGGACCGCCAGCTCCAGCACGACGCCGGCCTGCCGCACGCCTACTACGAGATCCTCGTCCGGCTCTCCGAGGCGCCGGACCGCACGCTGCGGATGAGCGAACTCGCGGAGAGCTCGCTGTCCTCGCGCAGCCGCCTCTCCCACGCCGTGGCGCGGCTGGAGGAGGCCGGCTGGGTGGAGCGGCGGGCCTGCCCGACGGACCGGCGCGGTGCCTTCGCCCACCTGACGGACGCGGGTTTCGCGCGGCTCGCCGAGGCCGCCGCCGGCCACGTCGAGGCGGTCCGGACCCACCTGTTCGACCAGCTCACCGTCGAGCAGCAGCACGCCCTGCGCGAGATCAGCGAGAAACTGCTGGCCCACCTCGGCGGCACGCGGGTCCCCCTGCCGCCTGCGTCGGACGGCTCACCCGGACCGGACGGTTCGACCGACTAGGCTCGGGACGTGACCGCGCATCGCATCATGGGCACCGAGGTCGAGTACGGGATCTCGGTCCCGGGCGACCCGACGGCGAACCCGGTGATCACCTCCACCCAGGTCGTGCTCGCCTATGCCGCCGCCGCGGAGATCCCGCGCTCGCGGCGCGCCCGCTGGGACTACGAGGTGGAGTCGCCGCTGCGCGACGCCCGCGGTTTCGACCTGTCCGCGCCGACGCTGCACACCCCGAACGACTCCGAGCTCGACGACCTCGGCGCCGCGAACGTCATCCTCACCAACGGCGCCCGCCTCTACGTCGACCACGCGCATCCGGAGTTCTCCACGCCCGAGGTCACCGTCCCGCGCGACGTCGTGATCTGGGACAAGGCGGGGGAGCGCGTCATGGAGGAGGCGGCCATGCGCTCGGCAACCGTCCCCGGCGCGCCGCGGATCCAGCTCTACAAGAACAACGTGGACGGCAAGGGCGCGAGCTACGGCAGCCACGAGAACTACCTCATGGCCCGCTCGACGACGTTCCCCTCGATCGTCGCGGGCCTCACCCCGTTCTTCGTCACCCGCCAGGTCGTGTGCGGCTCCGGCCGGGTGGGCATCGGCGTCGCCGGCGACGAGGCGGGCTACCAGCTCGCCCAGCGCGCGGACTACATCGAGGTCGAGGTGGGGCTGGAGACCACCCTCAAGCGCGGCATCATCAACACCCGCGACGAGCCGCACGCGGACGCCGACAAGTACCGCCGCCTGCACGTCATCATCGGTGACGCGAACATGAGCGAGTACTCGACGCTGCTGAAGGTCGGCACCACCGCGATCGTCCTCGACATGATCGAGAAGGGCGTCCGGTTCGACGAGCTGCGCCTGGCCGAGCCGGTCCGCTCCGTGCACCGGATCAGCCACGACCCGACGCTGAAGACCACCGTCGAGCTCGCCGACGGCCGCAAGCTCACCGCCCTGGACGTGCAGCGGGCCTACTTCGACAAGGCACTCGCGCACGTGGGCGACGAGCCGGACGAGGCCACCCGCGAGGTGCTCACGCTCTGGGGCGAGGTGCTCGACGGGCTGGCCCGCGACCCGATGGAGTGCGCGGACCGGCTGGACTGGCCCGCCAAGCTGCGCCTGCTGGAGGGCTACCGCGAGCGGGACGGCCTGCAGTGGAGCTCACCCCGCCTGCATCTGGTCGACCTGCAGTACTCCGACGTGCGCATGGCCAAGGGGCTCTACAACCGGCTGGTCGCGCGCGGGTCGATGAAGCGGCTGGTCTGCGAGGACGACGTGCAGGACGCGATGCACCGCCCGCCGGAGGACACCCGCGCCTACTTCCGCGGGCGCTGCCTGGAGCGCTACCCGACGGAGGTCGCCGCGGCGTCGTGGGACTCGGTCATCTTCGATCTGGGCCGGGAGTCCCTCGTGCGGATCCCCACCCTGGAGCCGCTGCGCGGCACCCGTCGCCACGTCGGGGAGCTGCTGGACAACTCCCGCACCGCCGAGGAACTCGTCGAGGCTCTGACCAGGGGATGAGCCGCGCGAGGCCGGTCGCACGAGGGTGTGCGGGGCCTCGATCACGGGCATTTGTCGGTCCGGCTGGGTAGTGTTCAGCTGCAGCTCGCGGACGAGGAGGCACACCCATGTCGCAGGAGCAGACCAAGCGCCAGGGCGGTGGCGGCGGGGACGAAGACGACGCCGCGGACGCCGCGGCGGCCGGCCAGGAACGCCGGGAGAAGCTCGGCGAGGACGTCGACACGATCCTCGACGAGATCGACGACGTCCTGGAGGAGAACGCCGAGGACTTCGTCCGCGCCTACGTGCAAAAGGGCGGCGAGTAACCTCTCGCGCACACGGGAGCCGCGGCCGGCCGGCCGCGGCTCCCGCTCCGTAGCCGTGTCGCAAGCCGTGTCGCGATGGCCACCCCCGGGCGCGCGTCCGGCATGATCCGGTCACCCGATCGGACCGCACGATCCCGCAGGACCCCGCTCCGCCACGAGACCCCGAGAAGAGGCATCCACCCGACCATGGACCACTCGCCGGTCCCGCCGCCGAGCGGCCTGGGCGCGTACCTCGCGCCGGGCCCCTCGTCGTTCACCGACTTCGTCGCCGCCCACGCTCCCCATCTGCTGCCCGTGCGCTTGCCGGAGGGCATGGCGCCCGGCGTGCTCGGCCACCCCACGTCCGGGCACTCGCCTGCCGACGTCGTGCACGGCACCACCATCGTCGCGATGACGTTCGCCGAGGGCGTGGTGATCGCCGGCGACCGCCGGGCCACCCAGGGCAACCTCATCGCCCAGCGCGACATCGAGAAGGTCTTCGTCACGGACTCGTACTCGGCCGTGGGCATCGCCGGGGTCGCGGGGATCGGGGTGGAGCTGGTGCGGCTGTTCGCCGTCGACCTGGAGCACTACGAGAAGATCGAGGGCGTGCCGCTGTCGCTGGACGGGAAGGCGAACAAGCTCTCCGGCATGGTGCGCGGCAACCTGGGTGCGGCCATGCAGGGCCTCACGGCGGTGCCGCTGTTCGCCGGCTACGACGTCGACGCGGCCGATCCCGCCGACGCCGGGCGCATCGTGAGCTACGACATCACCGGCAGCCGGGCCGACGAGCAGCGGGGATACCAGGCCATCGGCTCCGGATCGCTGTTCGCGAAGGCGGCGCTCAAGAAGCGCTACGACCCGATGGCCGACCTGCCCACGACGATCCGGACGGCCCTCGAGGCGCTCTACGACGCCGCGGACGACGACACCGCCACCGGCGGCCCGGACGTCGTGCGCAAGCTGTTCCCGGTGGTCGTCAGCATCACCGGTGCCGAGGGCGCGGTGCGCCACACGGACGAGGAGATCGGCGCCGTCGTCGCCGAGATCGTCGCCGCGCGCGCCGAGAAGCCCGGTGGCTGAGCGGCTCCCGATGACCCGCTCCTCCCACGTTGAGATCGTGATGACACTGGAGTCCGCGCCGTGACCATGCCGTTCTACTCCTCGGTCGACCAGCTGCTGCGCGACCGCTCGGAGCTCGCCCGCAAGGGCATCGCCCGCGGCCGCAGCGTGGTGGTGCTCACCTACGACGGCGGCGTGCTGTTCGTCGCGGAGAACCGCTCGGCGTCGCTGCGCAAGGTCTCGGAGATCTACGACCGGATCGGGTTCGCCGCGGTCGGGCGCTACAACGAGTTCGAGCAGCTGCGCACCGCGGGGATCCGCATGGCGGACGTCCGCGGGTACTCCTACGACCGCCGCGACGTCACCGGCCGGATGCTCGCCAACGCCTACGCGCAGGTGCTCGGCACGTCGTTCATCGAGCAGCAGAAGCCCTACGAGGTGGAGCTGTGCGTCGCCGAGGTCGGCACGGCGGCGGGTGCGGACCAGCTGTTCCGCATCACCTACGACGGCTCCATCAGCGACGAGCCGAGCTTCGTGGTGATGGGCGGCACCACCGAGCCGATCAGCGCCAAGCTGCGCGAGACGTTCGAGGCGGGCCTGGAGCTCGGCGCGGCCGTCTCCATCGCGGTGAAGGGCCTGGAGACCGGTGGCGGCACGCCGGCGTCGGGCACCTCCACGGCCAACGGTGGCGCGGCGGCGGCGCGCACTCTCGGCGTCGCGGCGTTGGAGGTGGCGGTGCTGGAACGGTCGCGGCCGCGTCGGGCGTTCCGCCGCATCAGCGCCACGGCGCTGCGCTCGCTGCTGCCCGCCGAGAACCGGGGCGCGGACGGGGAGGCCCCGGCGGGCGGGGACACACCCGAGGCCTGAGGGGGTAGCCGGGCGGCGCGAGGCGGGGCGTGCGATGGCCCCGTCCTCGCAGACCCCCGGCACGGTTCGCAGGGGCTGCGGCCCCTGCGAGGCGTTCGCGTGCCCTGCGAAGCCGCCCGGGCACCGCGCCGCCGCTTGACCTGCACCCCGGTCGAGGTTGCAGGGTGGTGCCATGAGCGTCGAGCTGAACCACACGATCGTCGCCACCCGCGACAAGCAGGCCGGGGCGCGGTTCCTCGCCGACGTGCTCGGCCTTCCGCAGCCGCAGCCGTTCGGCCCGTTCGCCGTCGTCACGACGGCCAACGGGGTGAGCCTGGACTACATGGAGACCGAGGAGGTCGTCGCCCAGCACTACGCGTTCCTCATCTCCGAGGAGGAGTTCGACGCCGTGGCCGGGCGGCTGCGCGAGCGCGGCGTCGAGACCTGGGCGGACCCGGGGCACCGGCGGCCGGGCCACAACACCGACGACGGCGGTCGGGGGCTCTACTTCGACTCCCCGGAGGGGCACAACCTGGAGGTGCTCACCCGTCCGTACGGCAGCGGGGCGTGACACCGGACGAGCTCGCCGCGGCCGAGGAGGCCGGCCGCCTGCCGCCGCTGCTGCACTTCTGGCGCCCCGACCCGCAGCCGGGTGACCGGCCGGGGCCCGGGTGCCTGAGCCAGTGGTGGCCGGCCCCGTTCACGGTGGACGGCGTCGGGTTCCCGACCGCGGAGCACTACATGATGTGGCGCAAGGCGCTGCTCTTCGGTGACGAGCGGGCCGGGGCGATGGTCCTCGCCGATCCGGACCCTGCGGCGGCGAAGGCGGCGGGCCGCACGGTCGCCGGGTTCGACGGCCCGAGATGGGTGGTGCACCGCTTCGACATCGTGGTGGACGGCAACCGTGCCAAGTTCGCCGCGGACGCGGCGCTGCGCGGCTACCTCGTCGGCACCGGCGGTCACGTCCTCGTGGAGGCGAGCCCCGACGACGCGGTGTGGGGGATCGGGCTCGCGGCGGACGACCCGGACGCCGCCGTCCCGAGCCGGTGGCACGGGTACAACCTGCTCGGGTTCGCCCTGATGCAGGTGCGCGGCGAGCTCGCCGGATGCTGATCGGAATGCTGGTCGGATGCTGCCGCGTGCGCTCGTCGAGAAGGTCGTCTGCTACGTCGTGCGCGACGACCGGCTCCTCGTGTTCCGCCATGCCGACCTGCCCTACGAGGAGACCGGGCTGCAGGTCCCGGCCGGAACGGTCCGCCCGGGTGAGGCCCCGGTGGTCGCCGCGCTGCGCGAGGCCGGCGAAGAGACGGGGCTCGTGGGCCTGCGGGTCGTGCGACCGCTCGGGGTGACGATCTACGACGCGGCGCCGATGCGGCCAGAGCGGCACCGCCGCCACGTCTTCCACCTGGCCGTCGACGGCCCGGTACCGCAGCGGTGGACGTCCTGGGAACGCCATGACGGCCACGCCCCGCCGACCCGGTTCACGTGCTTCTGGATCCCGCTGGCCGCCGGGCACGTCCTGTCCGGCGGGCAGGGCGCGCTGCTGGGGCGCCTCGCCGATGCCCTGGCGGATCAGGAGCGGTAGGTGCGCAGCTCCACGCCGGTGCCGTCCGGGTCGCGCAGGTAGATGCCCTGCCCCTGGCCGCGGGCGCCGAACAGGCTCTTCGGGCCGGGCACGCCGTGGGTGTCGGCCAGTGCGGCGAGGTCGGCCACGGAGGCGTCCACGACGAACGCCAGGTGGTCGACGTTCGTGCCGGTGCGCTCCCCGCGCTGGACGTCGACGATCGTCGTGCCGTCCACCCGCAGGGAGGCGAACGGCACCTCCCCGCGCCGCCACGGTTCGAGGCGTTCGGTGCCCAGCCCGAGCACGTCGACGTACCAGGCGATGAGCCGCTCCGGATCGGGGGTGACGAGAACGACGTGGTCCATCCCGCTCACGCGCATGCCCCCCGTTCTACCGTCGAGAACGACGTTGTGCTGATCGACAAGCCTCGTTGATCATCCTAGTGTCGTTCTCGACGGTCACCCCACGAACGGCCGATCCCGCCCCGTCCAGCGCCGCTCGTCGCGGCGGTAGACCGGGATCCGCCGGTCCGCGACCCGGAAGGTGAACCGCCCCGCGCTCTCCACGACCTCGCCGTCCGTGGCGAGCATGCCGGGTGTCGCGAGCTCGACGTCCAGCTCGGCGACCTCCATCTGCCGGTACACGCGCGTGCTGCCCAGCGCGCCCAGCGCGAGCGCCCCGATCGCGCGCAGCCGGGAGAAGCGCAGGTCCGCCCGCAGCCAGCGCACGTCGAGCAGGCCGGAATCGAGCGTCGGCCGCCAGGCCGGCACCATCCCCCGGGGGTGGTACGGGCCGTTGCCGACGAAGAACAGCCACACCTTGTGCCAGCGACCGTCGACCTTGATGTCGACGGGCTCGGCGTCGCGCAGCGTCACGACGAGGGCCGCGACGAACGCAGGCCACTTGCCGATCCGGGACTGCCAGCGTTCGCGCAGCCGGACCAGGTCCGGGTACGAGCCGAGGCTCGCCGTGTTGAGGAAGCAGCGGCGGCGGACGACGGTGTCGGTCTGGGGGTCGCCGCCGTGCCCCGGATGGACGTCGACGAGCCCCAGGTCGACGGCCACGGCCTCGCCGGCCTCGGTGGCGTCCACCGCCTCCTGCAGGTCGTAGACGCCGACGTCGCGGGCGAAGTGGTTGAGCGTGCCCGTCGGGACGATCACGAGCGGGAGCCCGTAGCGGTTCGCCACCTCCGCCCCGGCGGCCACCGTGCCGTCCCCACCTGCGACGCCGAGGGCGTGCACGGTGCCGTCGCTGGCATGGACGGCGGCGTCGATCTGGGCGTGGAGGTCCGCCCCGGACCGGGCACGCAGCACCACTGCGGCGGGCAGGGCGGCGGCGAGGTCCTCGGCCGGATCGTAGAGGGGGTCGCCCGACCGCTGGTTGGACACCAGGACCAGGCCCTCGCCGCGGGGCAGGACCGGCACGGTGTCGACGGGCCGGGCCATCGCCTCGTCGGTGCGGCGCACCGGCCACCAGCGCCTCGTGGCCGCCGCGATCCCGGCCCCGACGGCCACGCCCGCGACGACGTCCGAGGCCCAGTGCACGCCCACGTGGACGCGCGAGTACGCCACCGCGGCCGCGACCGGCGCGACCGCCGCTCCCAGGCGCGGGCTCTCCAGCGCGACCGCCGCCGCGAACGCCGCCGCCGAGGCGGCGTGCCCGGAGGGGAACGACGACGACGTGGGCGGGTTCGGCAGCGTCTGGTAGGCCGGCAGCTCGGAAGCGGCCGGGCGGCGGCGGGGCAGGAGCGGCTTCAGCAGCACGTTCGAGGTGAAACTCGCCCCCGCGATGGCCGCCACGCCACGCAGCGCGGCTTTGCGGCTCGCGCCGCGGCGCGTCGCGAACCCGGCACCGATCGCGAGCCAGAGCAGGCTGTGGTTCGCGAGGCGCGAGAGCGTCTTCATCCCGTCGTTGAGGGGGCTGTGCGACCGTCGGGAGATCGCCCGGGTGATGGCGCGATCGGTCTCGTTGACCGGTTCCACGGTCTGCCGCAGCCAGGAGATCACGGATGCGACCCTACGGTGCGGACGCCGCTCCCGGCCGCGGGCACCGGGTCCGACACCACTCCTCCGCCGGACCCGCCGATCGTCCGGACGTGTCGGGATCGGGCTCTCTCCGCATACGCTGGGAGGATGCAGCGGCGGATCTACGGCGTCGAGACCGAGTTCGGCGTCACGTGCACCTTCCACGGGCAGCGGCGGCTGTCCCCGGACGAGGTGGCGCGCTACCTCTTCCGCCGGGTGGTCTCGTGGGGCCGGTCCTCGAACGTCTTCCTGCGCAACGGCGCCCGGCTCTACCTGGACGTGGGCTCCCACCCCGAGTACGCGACGGCGGAGTGTGACTCGTTGGCCCAGCTCGTGGCCCACGACAAGGCGGGGGAGCGGATCCTCGAGGACCTGCTGGTCGACGCCGAACGTCGGCTGGTCGACGAGGGCATCGGCGGCGACATCTACCTGTTCAAGAACAACACCGACTCCGCGGGCAACTCCTACGGCTGCCACGAGAACTACCTGGTCGCCCGGGCCGGTGAGTTCTCCCGGATCGCGGACGTCCTGCTGCCGTTCCTCGTCACCCGCCAGCTCATCTGCGGGGCCGGGAAGGTCCTGCAGACCCCGCGCGGGGCGGTGTTCTGCCTGTCGCAGCGGGCCGAGCACATCTGGGAGGGCGTGTCATCGGCCACCACCCGGTCGCGCCCGATCATCAACACGCGCGACGAGCCGCACGCGGACGCCGAGCGCTACCGCCGCCTGCACGTCATCGTCGGGGACTCGAACATGTCCGAGGTCACCACCCTGCTCAAGGTGGGCTCGGCCACGCTCGTGCTGGAGATGATCGAGGCGGGTGTCCAGTTCCGGGACTTCACCCTGGACAACCCGATCCGGGCCATCCGCGAGATCAGCCACGACCTCACCGGGCGACGCACCGTGCGCCTCGCGGGCGGCCGCGAGGCCAGCGCCCTGGACATCCAGCGCGAGTACCACGCCCGCGCGCTCGAACACGTGGCCCACCGGGGCGTGGAGGACCCGATCCTCAACCGCGTGGTGCAGCTGTGGGGCCGCACCCTCGACGCCGTCGAGCGGCAGGACCTCACGCTCATCGACCGCGAGATCGACTGGGCGATCAAGCACCGGCTCATCGAGCGCTACCGGGTGCGCCACGACCTGGACCTCGCGAGCTCCCGGATCGCCCAGCTCGACCTCGCCTACCACGACGTCCGGCGCGGGCGGGGCCTGTTCGACCTGCTCCAGCGCAAGGGCATGGTCGATCGGGTCACCGACGACGGCGAGATCGAGGCGGCCAAGGACACGCCACCGCAGAGCACCCGGGCGAAGCTGCGCGGGGACTTCATCGCCGCGGCCCAGGCCGCCGGGCGCGACTTCACGGTGGACTGGGTGCACCTGAAGCTCAACGACCAGGCGCAGCGCACCGTGCTGTGCAAGGACCCGTTCCGGTCCGTGGACGAGCGGGTGGACCGGCTGATCGCCTCGCTGTAGCGGCCGCCCCGGGGCCGGCTACCCCTCGCCGCCCGCCTCGTGGATCGACCGCAGCCGGGCCAGCTCGTCGCGCGCCAGGGTGGCCGCCGGACCGTCGCTGTCCTGGCCCGGCTCGATCCCCAACGCCCGCAGCAGCGCCGCCGCGGGAACGGACGGGTCGCCCGTGGCGCCGAGCACCGGATGCAGGCCGTGCTCCGCCAGGTGGGTGAACACGACGTTCACCACCGTCCAGGGGTTGTACTTCTCGGTCCCCACCGGATGGGACATGAGCCTTCGCCTCCGCCTCGTACCCGCTCGCCCGTTCTGCGCCGTGACGTGCCAGACATGCCTTACCGAACACACCTCACCGCGCTCGCGCCCGAACCCTGTGCGTCCGCGGCCGTGCCGTCAAGACCGTCGGGCGTCGCGATCTGAGACACCCGTTCGCGCGGTTCGCCACGGACTCGGCGGGCCCGGTCGTACGATGCCGGGCGTGTCGTCCGCACGGGCAGAGCGTCTGGTCAACCTGGTGCTCTGCCTGCTCTCCACCCGGCAGTTCCTCACCGCCGACCGGATCCGCGCGATCGTCCCGGGGTACGCGGACGCCGCCACGGACGACGCGTTCTTCCGCATGTTCGAGCGTGACAAGAGCGAGCTACGGGAGCTGGGGGTGCCGCTGGAGACGGGGCGGACGTCGACCTTCGACACCGCGGACGGCTACCGGATCGCGCGGCAGGACTACGAGCTGGGCGACGTCGACCTCGAACCGGACGAGGCCGCGGCGGTGGCGCTGGCGGCGCGGCTGTGGGAGTCGCCGCAGCTGGCCGGGGCGGCGCGCGGGGCGCTCGTGAAGCTGCGCGCGGCCGGGGTGGAGGTCGACGAGGACGCCGGGGCGCGCGTGCAGCCGCGGGTGCGGGCCGTCGATCCGGCGTTCGCGCCGCTGCTCGCCGCCGTGCAGACCGGCCGCGCGGTGACGTTCGGGCATCGCCGCGGCGGCGAACCCGGCGAACCCCAGCGGCGCACCGTCGAGCCCTGGGGCGTGGTGTCGTGGCGGGGCCGCTGGTACCTCGTGGGTCATGACCGCGACCGCGGCGCCGTCCGCTGCTTCCGGCTCTCCCGGATCAGCGAGCCCGTGAAGGCGATCGGGCCGGCGGGTGCGGTCGCGGTGCCGGAGGGGGTGGACCTGCTCGAGCATGTCCGGCGCGGCTTCGAGCCCCCGCCCGTGGTCGACAAGGTGCGGGTGTGGGTGGCCGCGGGGCGGGCGCTGGGCCTGCGCCGCATCGGCCGCGTCGTCGGGCCCCGCGAGCACGGCGGCCGCGCCGGGGACGAGCTGGAGATGGACCTGCGCCAGATCGAGACCGTGGCGCGCTGGCTCGCCGGCCACGGTCCGGACGTCGCCGTCCTGCACCCGGCCGAGCTGGCCGAGGCGGTGCGTCGCAACTGGGCGGGCGTGGCCGCGGCGCACCGGGCCGCCGTCGACAACGACGTTGCGCATGCCGAGAGGCCCGGATGATCAGCACAACGTCGTTCTCGACGGTGGGGGCGGGGACGTGAGCGCCGGCGGCATGACGGAGCGCCTGCCCCGGCTGCTCTCGCTGGTGCCGTACTTGCTCGCCCGGCCGGGCATCGCGCTGTCCGAGGCGGCCGCGGACTTCGGCACCACCGAGCGTCAGCTGCGCCGGGACCTGGAGCTGCTGTGGATGTGCGGCCTGCCCGGCTACGGCCCGGGCGACCTGGTCGACCTGTCCTTCTCGGGCGACACGGTCACCGTCACCGAGGACGCCGGGATGCGCCGGCCCCTGCGGCTCACCACCGCGGAGGCCTCGGCGCTGCTCGTCGCGCTGCGCACGCTCGGCTCCGTCCCCGGCATGGTCGACACCGACGCCGTCCGTCGCGCCACCGCGAAGATCGAGCGCGCCGTCGGCGACGCTGGCCACGACCTCGCCGACCACATGGCCGTCGCGCTCACCCGCCAGGAGGAGGCCACCACCGGCACCGTCCGGCAGGCCCTGGACGCCGGCCGCGCGCTGCGGATCGTCTACTACACCGCGGGTCGCGACGTCGTCAGCCGCCGTGTCGTGGACCCGATGCGCCTGCTGCTCGTCGAGGGCCGCGGCTACCTGGAGGCGTGGTGCCGCAGCGCCGAGGCCGTGCGGCTGTTCCGGCTGGACCGGGTGGACGACGTGGAGGTGCTGGACGAGCCCGCCGCACCCCCGCCCGACGCGGAACCCACCGACGTCTCCGCGGGGTTGTTCCGGCCAGCGCCCGAGCACCGCAGCGCCGTCCTGCTCCTGGAGCGCGAGGCGCGCTGGGTGGCCGAGTACTACCCCGTGGACGAGGTCGTGGAGCAGGGTGACGGGCGGGTCCGGGTGCTGCTGCGCTTCGCCGACCCTGCCTGGCTGGTGCGCCTCGTGCTGGGCCTCGGCGGCGGCGCGACGGTGCTGGAGCCCGCCGCGCTGGCGGCCGCGGTGACCGAGCGGGCGGCGGCGGCGCTGGCCGGGACGCAACCGGACTGACGGAACCTGACCGAGGGGACGGGAGCTGATGGAGAGCGTGCTGCTGACGGTGAGTGGTCTGGTGGTGGCGGGGCTCGCCCTTCTGGGAACGCTGGTGGTCGTCGTCCGGGTGCCGTGGCACCGGTTCGCCGTGGCGCTGGAGGTCTTCCGGGCGGGCCTGCAGCGCGGTCTGGCGCCGCTGCGGGTGGGTGTGCGGCGGCGGCGCGACACGTCCGGTGCGTAGACTCGGACCCGAATCAACCCGACGGAAGGCCCCGAAATGATCCCTACTGGCTGGGAACTCGTCGTCATCATCGGGGTCCTCATCCTGCTCTTCGGGGCCAAGCGGCTGCCCGAGATGGCCCGCTCGATCGGCCAGTCGGCCCGGGTGTTCAAGGGCGAGATGAAGGGCATGAAGGACGAGGACAAGAGCGCGTCCGCCTCGACCACCCCCCCGACCGCGCAGGAGCCTCCGGCGCCCCCGCAGGCGCTGCCGCCCGGCCAGGCCGACACCACCCAGCCGCCGCCGGCGAGCACCGCTCGACCCGAGCAGTCCTCCTGACGCACGGAGGTGGTCCGCCTCCGGCTGCCCCGGACCCGTCGGGCGAAGAACCCCGACGGGACGATGACGCTCATCGAGCACCTCTACGAGCTCCGCAACCGACTGACGGTCTGCCTGATCGCGATCGCGGTCACCACGGTGTTCGGGTTCATCTGGTTCGGCGTCCCGCTGTTCGGGTTCCCGTCGCTGGGCGACATCCTCAAGGGCCCCTACTGCGCGTTGCCCCCCGAGTCGCGCGCCTCCGTCACCGCGGACGGCTCCTGCGTGCTGTTCAGCACCGCGCCGTTCGACCAGTTCAACCTGCGCCTCACCGTCGCGACGACGGTCGGCGTCGTGCTGGCGTGCCCCGTGTGGCTGCAGCAGCTGTGGGCGTTCATCACCCCCGGCCTCTACGCCAAGGAACGCCGCTACGCGATGACGTTCGTGCCGATCGCCGCGGTGCTGTTCGTCTCCGGTGCCGTGCTCGCGTACTTCATCGTCACCCAGGCCCTGGCGTTCCTGCTGACGGTCAGCGCCGGGGTGCAGGCCACCGCGCTGGGTGGGCGTGAGTACTTCGGTTTCATCCTCACGCTGCTGCTGATCTTCGGTGTGAGCTTCGAGCTGCCGCTGCTCGTCGTGATGCTCAACCTCGCGGGCGTCGTGAGCTACGACAAGCTGCGCAAGGCCCGCCGCGGGCTGATCTTCGGGTTGTTCGTGTTCGCCGCGATCGCGACACCGGGCCAGGACCCGTACTCGATGATCGCGCTCGCGCTGGCGCTCACGCTGTTGTTCGAGATCGCGATCCAGATCGCGCGGTTCAACGACAAGCGCAAGGCCCGCCGCCGCGCCGAGTCCGGGATCGACTCGTGGGACCCCGACGCGCCCTCGCCGATCGACACCAGCCCGAGCGCGATCGACACCAGCCCGTCCGAACTGCCCACGTTCGAGGACGCCACGGCCGACGGCACCGGCACTGCGGCGCGCCGCGCGGAGGACGCGACGTAGCCTGGCGGCGTGGCCAGCAGTACCCCCGTGCCGCCCGCCGAGGCCTACGTCTCCGCCCGCGGCCGCGCCGCCCGTCCGCAGCTCACCGAGTTCGCCGCCGGGTTCCCGTTCGATCTCGACGAGTTCCAGCGCACCGCCTGCGCCGCCCTGGAGGACGGGCACGGGGTGCTGGTGTGCGCCCCGACGGGCGCCGGGAAGACGGTGGTGGGGGAGTTCGCGGTGCACCTCGCCCTCGCCACGGGCCGGCGGTGCTTCTACACGACCCCGATCAAGGCGCTGTCGAACCAGAAGTTCCACGACCTGGTGGCCCGCCACGGCGCGGACGCCGTCGGGCTGCTCACGGGCGACACCAGCGTCAACGGTGACGCCCAGATCGTCGTGATGACCACCGAGGTGCTCCGCAACATGATCTACGCGGACGGGACGGTGGGATCCCGGGGGGCACCGAGCCGCCTGGAGCACCTCGGCTACGTCGTGATGGACGAGGTGCACTACCTCGCGGACCGCTTCCGCGGTGCGGTGTGGGAGGAGGTCATCCTCCAGCTGCCCGAGCACGTCCGGTTGGTGAGCCTGTCGGCGACGGTGAGCAACGCCGAGGAGTTCGGGGACTGGCTCGTGGCCGTGCGCGGCGACACGACCGTCGTCGTGGACGAGCACCGTCCGGTACCGCTGTGGCAGCACATGATGGTCGGCAACCGGTTGCTGAACCTCTTCGCCGAGAAGGACGGCGAGCTGCGCGTCGACCCCGATCTCGTCCGCCACACCTCGGACGTGGAGCGCCAGACCGCGGGCTGGGACCGCGGACGCGGCCGGGGGCGTCCGCCCACGAACCGGTTCCGCCCGCCGTCGCGGGTCACCGTGATCGACCGCCTGGAGCGCGACGGGCTGCTGCCCGCGATCACGTTCGTGTTCAGCCGCGCCGGTTGCGACGCCGCGGTCGGCCAGTGCGTGCGGGCAGGTCTGCGGCTCACCACCGAGGAACAGGCGGCGGAGATCCGCCGCATCGTGGACCGGCGCACCGCGGACCTGCCCCAGGGTGACCTCGCGGTCCTCGGCTACTGGGAATGGCGCGACGCGCTGGAGCGCGGCATCGCCGCCCACCACGCCGGCATGCTGCCCGCGTTCAAGGAGACCGTCGAGGACCTGTTCGTCCGCGGTCTGGTGCGCGCGGTGTTCGCCACGGAGACCCTCGCGCTGGGCATCAACATGCCCGCCCGCACGGTCGTCCTGGAGCGGCTGGTCAAGTACAATGGCGAGTCCCACGCCGAGCTGACGCCGGGGGAGTACACGCAGCTCACCGGCCGGGCGGGCCGGCGCGGCATCGACGTCGAGGGCCACGCCGTCGTCGTCTGGCAGCCGGGGGTGGTCCCCGCGCAGGTGGCGGGGCTCGCGTCCACCCGCACCTACCCGCTCACCAGCTCGTTTCGGCCCGGCTACAACATGGCCGTCAACCTGGTCCAGCGGCTCGGGCCCGCCGCGGCGCGCGAGCTCCTCGAGCAGTCGTTCGGGCAGTTCCAGGCGGACCGCTCGGTGGTCGGGCTCGCGCGCCGCATCGAGCGCAGCGCCGAGACCCTCGCCGGCTACCGCCGCTCGATGGAGTGCCACCTCGGCGACTTCGCCGAGTACGCCTCCCTGCGCCGCCGCGTCTCCGAGCGGGAGAAGGCCCTGAGCCGCCAGGGCAACGCTGCGCGCCGTGAGGAGGCCGCGGACTCGCTGCGGGCGCTCAAGCCGGGCGACGTCATCGCGGTGCCGTCCGGGCGGAGGTCGGGACTCGCCGTCGTGCTCGACCCCGGGGTGGCCGCCGACGGCGACCCGCGGCCCCTGGTGCTCTCCGAGGACCGCTGGGCCGGGCGGCTGTCCGCAGCGGACTTCCCCACCCCCGTCGAGCCGCTGGGCCGGATGCGCCTGCCCAAGCGCGTCGACCACCGTTCGCCCCGCACCCGGCGCGACCTCGCGTCGAGCCTGCGCAACACCGGGATCCTCGCGCCGGAGGCGCCGCGGCGGCGCAGCCGCGGTGCGGCGGGCGACGACCCGGAGCTCGCGACGCTGCGCCGCGCCCTGCGCGCGCACCCCTGCCACGGCTGCACGGACCGCGAGGCCCATGCCCGCTGGGCCGAGCGGTACAACCGCCTGGAGCGCGAGACCGAGCAGCTGCGCGAGAAGGTGCGGGCCACGACCCACTCGCTCGCGCGCGCCTTCGACCGGATCCGCGACCTGCTCGCCGAGCGCGGCTACCTCGCGGGCGACGGCGAGGAGCAGGTCGTCACCCCGCACGGGGAGCGGCTCGCCCGGCTCTGGGGCGAGTCGGACCTGCTCGCCGCCGAGTGCCTGCGCCACGGCGTGTGGGACGGCCTCGAGCCCGCGGAGCTGGCCGCGGTGGTCTCGGCGCTGGTGTACGAGTCGCGCCGCGACAACGGGCCCGTGCCGCGGGTGCCGCAGGGGACGGTGTCCGAGGCGCTCGCGGCCACGGTGCGGCTGTGGGCCGGGCTGGAGGCCGACGAGCGCCGCCACCGGGTGGACCGCACCCGCGAGCCCGATCTCGGGTTCGCGTGGCCCGTGCACCGCTGGGCGCGCGGCGAACCGCTGTCGGCGGTGCTCATCGCGGCGGAGCAGAACGGTGTGGAGCTCTCGGCGGGCGACTTCGTGCGCTGGTGCCGCCAGGTGCTGGACCTGCTCGACCAGATCGCGGGCGTCGCCGGGCGCGGCAGCCCCGTCGGGCGGGCCGCCGCGCAGGCGGTGACGGCGATCCGGCGCGGGGTGGTCGCCGTGGGCGCCGCATGACCGGCAGGATCAGTGCATGATCACGGTCGAGGTCCTCGAACCGGACGAGCTGCGCGCCGCCTACGACCTCTTCGCCGCCACGATCCTCTTCGGCCCGGCCACGGACGCCTCGTGGCCGCACGCCGCGGCGCTCTACACCCCCGGGCGGGCCCTCGGCGTGCGTGACGACCGCGATCCCGCGCAGCTCGTCGCGACCGCGACGGCGTTCGGGTCGAGGCTCGCCGTCCCCGGTGGAGCGGACCTGCCGATGGCCGCCGTCACCCGCGTCGGGGTGCGGGCGGACCGCACCCGCCGCGGACTGCTCACGGCGATGGTGCATCACCAGCTGCGGGATGCTGCGGAGCGCGGCGAGGTGGTCGCCGCCCTGCGGGCCAGCCAGTCGCGCATCTACGGGCGCTTCGGCTACGGGGTCGCCACCCGCGGCCGCGGCGTGCGGGTGCGCCGCTCCGGTGCCGGGTGGCGGGACTGCGCCCCGCGTGGCGGCGACGTGCGGATGGTGGCCCGCGCGGACGTGCTGGACGTGCTCCCCGCCGTGCACGAGCGCATCGCGCTGTTCCGTCCGGGCGGGATGACCCGGCCGGACGGGTGGTGGTCCACGATGCTGGCGGGCGACGTCGCCGGTGCCGAGGTGCTGCTGGCCGCCGTGCACACCGGTCCCGACGGGGACGACGGCTACGCGGTCGCGACCCTCGCCGATCCGCGGGAGGACTTCGAGCGTCGCCCGCTCGCCGTCTCGGACCTGCACGCCGCGGATGTGCAGGCCACCGCAGCGCTGTGGCGCTTCCTGCTCGACGTCGATCTCACCGGGGCGGTGGAGGCGCACCTGCGGCCGCTGGACGAGCCGCTGGAGCTGATGCTCACCGATCGCCGGGACTGCATGGTGACCTCGGCGGGCGACGAGACGTGGCTGCGGATCCTGGACGTCCCGGCGGCGCTGGCCGCCCTGCCGTGCGCGGGGGAGCCGGTCCGGCTCGCGGTGCACGATGGGCTCTTCCCTGCGAACTCCGGCGTGTACGTGCTCGGCGACGGTCCGGCCCGGCGCGTCGACGCGGCGCCGGAGCTCGCGTGCGACGTCGCCGCGCTCGCCATGGCCTACCTCGGTGACACCGCGCCGTCCGCACTCGCCGCGGCGGGATGGTGGCGCGTGCACGACGCGGATGCCCTCGCCCGCGCGGACCGCCTCCTCGGCGGCGACGTGCTCCCGTGGTGCGGCACGTACTTCTGAGTAACTTTCGGGTAACGGCGGTGAACACCGACGACTTCCGGCTCGTGAACCCGTCCGAACAGGCAAGACACGGACGGAAGGGAGCCCGCCATGAGCACGACCACCATCGCCACCGCACTGACCTACCGCGAGCGGGCCGTGCTCCGCGCGATCCGCGCCGGACGCTGCCAGGTCTCCGGCGCGGCGTCGGTGCACCTCGTCGTCGACGGCGTCGGATGCAGCGACCAGTTCGTCGGGTTGCGGCTCGTCGCGGCCGGTCTGGTCGCGAGGCCCGGTCCCGGAATCGCGCCGGCCCGCCTGACACCGTCGGGCCGGGCGGCCCTCGACGACCCGGTCGCGGCCTGACCCGGTTTCGCGCCCGGCGGGCGCCGAGAATGCGCTCAGGCCGGTTGTGGCCGGACTCGGCGCACACTCGGCCGGTTCAGGGGCCACCGGCGCGCGAGTTGCGTGGTCGGCCAGGCCGTGTTGCGGGATTCGTCGGCCCGGGCCCTGAGGAAACGCACAACTCGGCCCGGCGAGATGCGGAACTCGCGGGTCAGGGGGAGCCGGCCAGATGCGGAACTCGCGGGTCAGGGGGAGCCGGCGAGGGCCAGCGCGGCGCGCAGCCTGTCCACGGACCCGGCGAGACCCCACCGCTGCGCGAGCGCGTCCAGGGCGTCCGGGTCCGCGGGCAGCGCGGGCACGACGTCCGGGCGCCCCATCCGCACCGGAGCGTCCAGCGCCACCCGCACGACGGGCTCGACGACGGCGAGGTAGCCCGCCGCGGCGGCGAGCTTCGACCGCACCGGGGGGCTGAGCCGCTTGTCGGCCGGGTCGGTGACCGCGGAGCGCAGCTCCGCCCAGGACGCGAACCGGCCCACCAGCGTGGCCGCGGTCTTCTCCCCGATCCCGGCGACCCCCGGCAGGCCGTCCGAGGGGTCGCCGCGCAGCATCGCCATCTCCGCGTACGCCGCACCGGCCCGCTCGGGCGGGAGGCGGTACTTCGCGGCGACCTCCACCGGCCCGAGCGTCTCGGCCTTGGCCAGGCCGCGGCCGACGTAGACGAGCTTGACGGGGGTAGGTTCGTCGCGGACGCACTGCATGAGATCGCGGTCGCCGCTGACCACCAGCACAGGGTCGGCCTTCTCGCTCGCGGCGAGCGTGCCGATGACGTCGTCGGCCTCGTGGCCGTCCGCACCCGCGGTCGCCAGGCCCGCGGCGGCCAGCACGTCGAGCAGGATCGGCACCTGCGGTGCGAGCGTGTCCGGCACCTCCTCCGGCACCCCGACGGGTGCGGTGCCCGTCTCGTTGCCCGCGACCCGGTGCGCCTTGTACGACGGCAGCGCCTCGACGCGGAACGCCGGACGCCAGTCCAGGTCCAGGCACGCGACGAGCCGGGCGGGGCGGCGTTCGGTGAGCAGGCGCGACACCATGTCGCAGAACCCGCGCACCGCATTGACGGGCGTGCCGTCCGGTGCGGTGATCGATTCGGGTACGCCGTAGTAGGCGCGGAAGTACATGCTGGCGGCGTCGAGCAGCATCAACGGGCGGCCGGTGCTCACAGCGGACAGCGTGCCAGGCGGGCGCGCGGGCGGGCCGAATACCCTCACCACATGACCGCCTCCCCCGACCGCGCCCAGCCCTTCGGCGAACGCCTGCGCCGCGCGGGCGAGATCGCCGCGGAGCACGGCGTCGACCTGCTCGCCATCACCCCCGGGACGGACCTGCGCTACCTCGTGGGTGCCACTGGAGAGACCCACGAGCGGCTCACCTGTCTGCTGGTCCCCGCTGCGGGACACCGGGCGCCGCCCGCGATCGTCGTGCCGAAGCTGGAAGCCCCCGGCCTGGTCGGCCTGGGGCTGGCCGACCTCGGCGTGGAGACCGTCACCTGGAACGACGGCGAGGACCCGTACCTGCTGGTCAGCGACCTCGCCGGCGGCCCGCGGCGGATCGCGGTGGCCGACTCGATGCCGGCGGTGCACGTGTTCGGGCTACGCGACGCCTTCCCCGACGTCGCGCAGGTGCTCGCCGGGCCGGTCCTGCGGGAGCTCCGGATGCGCAAGGACCCGGCCGAGATCGACGAGCTGCGCGCCGCCGCGGCCGCAATCGACCGGGTCCACGCACGGATGGGCGAGTTCCTGCGGGTCGGGCGGACGGAGGCCGCCGCGGGTGCCGACATCGCCCTCGCTCTCGTCGAGGAGGGGCACACCGGCGCCGCCTTCGTGATCGTCGCGTCCGGGCCGAACGGGGCGAGCCCGCACCACGACGTCTCGGATCGGGTCATGCAGCACGGCGACATGGTCGTCGTCGACATCGGCGGGCCCCTGCCCAGCGGCTACTACTCGGACTGCACCCGCACCTACGTGCTCGGCGCCGAGCCCGACCCGGAGGTCCGCAAGGCCTACGAGGCGCTCCAGGACGCCCAGGAACAGGCCGTCCGCGCCGTCGGCCCGGGGGTGCCCGCCGAGCAGGTGGACGCCGCCGCGCGCACCGTGCTCACCGAGGCAGGGTTGGGGGAGCACTTCATCCACCGCACCGGGCACGGCATCGGCCTCGACGTCCACGAGCAGCCCTACATCGTCGGCGGCAACGACCTCGCCCTGCGCCCCGGGATGGCGTTCAGCGTCGAGCCGGGGGTGTACCTGGAGGGGGAGTGGGGCGCCCGGATCGAGGACATCGTCGTGGTCACGGCCGACGGCTGCGAGCGGCTCAACCGGCAGCCGCGGGACCTGCAGGTCCTCTGACCGGCGGGGCCAGGGGAGCAGCTGCGAGGGTGGGTCGGTTTCCCTGTGGGGTGTCGGACATCTGCGGGGCGGGTCGGGCGTCTGCGAGGCGGGCGGTCGGGTGCTCTGCGAGGTGGGTCGGGCGTCTGCGGGGCGGGCGGCCGGGTATCCGGGTATCCGGGCTTCCGGGTGGTCGTGCGGCCTGCGCGGCTGCGCCGGCGGGGTGGTCGGGTCGGGGTAGGCGGGTGGCCGGGCGGCGCGGCGCGGGCGGCGACGGGGGCATTCGGCGGGTCCTCGCAGGGGGTGCGCGCGCTTCGCAGGGGCTGCGGCGTCTGTGAGGCGGGTCAGTTCGCTGCGCGGCGCGCCAGTTCTCTGCGAAGCGCGCCGGTTCTCTGCGAGGCGGGTCGGGTGTCTGCGAGGCCGGCTGCCTGGGCCGCGTGCGCGGCCGGCCGGCGCGGCGCGGGCGGCCGGCCGGGGCCGCGCCGCGGGCCCGGGTGTTCAGCGGGCTTCGCAGGGTGTGCGCGCGCTTCGCAGAGGCTGCGGCGTCTG
>NZ_JBFWVQ010000066.1:0-32939 GCF_050246655.1 Pseudonocardia sp. | reverse complement strand
GTCGACGGCTCCCGCGGCCGGATCGTCAACATCGCCTCCATCGGCGGGCTCGTCGGGCTCGCCGCGGAGCCCGCCTACTGCGCGTCGAAGGGCGCGGTCGTGAACCTCACCCGCCAGCTCGCCGTGGACTACGCGTCGGAGCGGATCAACATCAACGCCATCTGCCCCGGGTTCCTCGCCACCGCGATGGTGCGCCCGTTCCTCGACGACCCGGAGCTCAACACGGTGCTCCACGACAAGTCGCCGTGGCCCGAACTGGGCACCGCCGAGGACGTCGGCAAGGCCGCCGTCTACCTGTCCACCACCGACGCCCGCTGGGCCACCGGGACGATGCTGACCGTCGACGGCGGCTTCACGTCCGCGTGAGATCCCGCGGGAGAGGAGGAGCAATGGGAAGGCTGCAGGACAAGGTCGTCGTCGTCACCGGGGCCAGCTCCGGGTTCGGGCGGGCCATCGCCAAGGCGTGCGCGGCCGAGGGTGCGAAGGTCGTCGTGAGCGACGTCCACGAGAACCCCAACCCGGGCGGCTTCGAGGCCGACGCCGCGCTGACCACGGTCGAGGCCATCGAGAAGGACGGCGGCCGCGCCGTCTACGTCGGCTGCGACGTCACGAAGGGCGACCAGGTGGACGCGCTCGTCGCCGCTGCGGTGGACGCGTTCGGCCGGGTCGACGTCATGGTCAACAACGCGGGCGTCTACCGCAACGGCAAGCGGCTGCACGAGTTCGACGAGGCCGATCTCGACGTCTGCTACGAGGTCAACGTCAAGGGCACGTTCTTCGGGGCGAAGTCCGCGATCCGCCAGATGCTCGCGCAGGGCGACGGCGGCGTGATCGTCAACCTCGTCTCGACGGCGGGGTTGCAGGGTCACCCCAACCAGTCCGTCTACAACATCTCCAAGGGCGCCCAGGCCAACCTCACGCGCTGCCTGGCGATCGAGTACGGCAAGGACCGGATCCGCGTCAACGGGATCTGCCCGACCTACGCCAAGACGTCGTTGACCCGGGAGCTGTTCGACGACAAGGACTTCGACCAGGTCTTCACCGAGTCGATCCCGCTGAAGCGGTGGGGCGAGGTCGAGGACATCGCGAACCTCGCGGTGTTCCTCGCCTCGGACGAGTCGAGCTACATCCACGGCGACCTGATCCGGGTCGACGGCGGCGAGACGCTCTGCCGGTACTCGGTCTGAGCGGCTCCGGGCCTCGCCGACGGCGATTACGCTGGCACGGGTGCACATCCACGTCGAGAGCAGCGGCGGGATGTTCCCCGTGCACCGGGTCGTCGACATCGACGGGCGCACGGTGCGGGTCACCGAGACCACCCCCGGCACGGGCGACCACCGCAGCCGGGAGGCGCCGCTGGCGCACGCCGATGCGGAGCACCTGGAGGAGCTCGCCCGCCGGGTCACGGCGGCGGGAGACCAGATCGACGATGCGCCCGCCGGGGTGGACGGTGGCACGACCGCCCTGCGGGTGGACGACGGCGAGGCCACCAGCCGGGTCGAGATCCGCGAGGGGTGGAGCACGGGCGCGGAGGTCTGGGAGCTCCTGGACGCGGTCGAGCGGGTGACCCCGAAGACCTGACGGTCAGGGCAGCCGGGCGTCGAACGCCGCGGCGATCTCGTCGGCGTGGCGCCCCTGCCCGTCCTCGGCGGGGAACAGGGTGGCGTCCGAGCCGAGCAGCGCCGCCCGCGCTGCCGCCACCGTGCTGGTCTCCTCCAGGAAGAAGACCGACGCGAAGGCGACGGCATCGGCGACGCCCGCGCCGAGCCGGTCCCGCAGGTCCCACAGCACCGCGGCCCAGGCGGCACCCACGGCGTAGACGTCCACCGGCTGCGCCGGGAACCGCACCGCGGCCGAGGAACAGTCCCGCATCTGCCCCGGCGCCACCCAGTCCCCGATCCGGGGATCGGCGAGCAGCGAGGCCTGCGCGTAGTCGGCGAACCCCTCGTTGAGCCCCCGTGCCTCGACCGGGCCGACGTCGTCGATCCGGCGGGTACCCCAGACGACGGCATGGGTCAGCTCGTGGGCGCAGATGTCGGCGGACCGGGCGCCGGGGCGCGGGCCGTCACCGAACACGACGGCCTGCCGGGACGGCAGGAAACGGCCCACCTGCGCACGGGTGGCACGGTCGCCGGTCACGACCTGGAGCGGGGTGAACGGCGGCCTGCCGAAGACGTCCGGCCCGACGAGCGGTGCCAGCCAGCCCGCCGCCCGGCTGAGGTGGTGGTAGGCGCAGACGTCGTCGAAGTCGGGTCCGTCGGCGTCGAGTCGCCAGTCCCGCCGGGGCCGCTCCGGGCGCGCACCGGTACGGGGGGCCACGTCGAGCAGCGGCCCGCGCAGGAGGTCCGCCGCGGCGTCGAGGTCGGCCAGCCGGACCGTGACGGGGTGCGTGTCGCGGGCGGGGTTGGCGGGATACGCCCGGCCCTCGCCCCAGACGGCCGACGGCGCGGCATCGCGGCTGACCAGGAGCGACAGGTCGTCCGCCCGGACGATCACCCGCAGGTCCGCCAGGGTCTCCTCGTCCCACAGCACGCCCCGCCCGGCATAGGCCCACACCGCACCACCGTCGACCGGGAACAGCACCGTCTCCGGTTCCAGCTCGACGGTGGCGGGTAGCGCGAGCTGGGCCCGCATCGCGTCCACGACCGTGGCGCGGCGGCGGCGCGGCGGTGGGCCGGGGTCGCGTGCCGCCAGGTCGCCCACCGGATAGCCGGAGACCGCGACCTGGCCCGCCCGGGTGGTGTGCAGGCGGTAGGAGCCGCCGATCACGCGACGACCGGCCAGCAGTTGCACCCGCACCTGGTGCACGCCCGAGGGGCTCGTCACCTCGGTGACGACCCGGCTGGCGTCCGGCGGCTGGGCGAGCACCGTGTCGACCGCGGCCGCGGTCGCCGCCAGCGCGGCCGGTGCGTCCGGCGCTGCGGCGAACGCCCCGACGCCCCCCGCGCTGCGCAGGTACCACCCGTCGTCGCCGGGGAGGGTCTCGACGGCCTGGTCGAGGGCGTGGCCGAGCCGGTCGGCGACCTCGCACGCGTCGCCGGTGCCCGGCGTGCCGAGCACGTCCGACAGGTCGCACGCCACCCGCTCGAACCGGGCGGTCCCGGGGCTATCCGCCGAGAACATGGCGCCGCCACGCACTCAGCCGGCGCTCACTCATCTGCGCGCTCCTCCGTTCCGTGCGGGGCGTGGACAATAGCGCGGCCGACGACGGCTTGGGGGGAACGTGATGGTTGCACGGTCGACGACTCCGGCCCGCCTCGCCGTCCGTTCGGCCCGGCGCACGTCGGCACGCGCGGTCGCCGCGCTGGCCGACGGCCTGCTGGCCGGGCTTGCGCTCGCCGGTCCCGCCAGGGTCGGCCGACTGGGGCCCGACCGGGGCCGGTGGGACTACCTGCTCGAGGTCGACGCGCAGGACTCGATCGGCTCGCCCGGCTACGCCGCCGCCGCGTGGGGGCTGGTCCACCGCCTGCAGGACACGGGCGACTTCACCCAGGTCGAGGCGGACGTCCCGGTACCCGCCTACGCGCCGGGCGACAACGGGGTGGGCGCCTTCGGCAGCGGGGACTGCGCGGCCGACCCGGCGTCGGCGCCCGGCGACTGGGCGCTCCGGACGATGAACGTGCCGCAGGCCCTGGATCTGATGGACGCCGCGGTGCGTGGCGGGGTGGGCATCCGGGTCGGCCACCCGGACTCCGGCTTCAGCGACCACGTCGCCCTCGGTCTCGCCTCGATCGACACCGCGACGGACTGGGACGTCATCGACGGCGACGCCGACGCGTCCGACCCGCTGCGGCCGCCGCGCCGGACGTTCTTCAACCCGCTGCCCAACCCGGGGCACGGCACCAGCACGGCGAGCGTCCTCCTCGGCGACGGCGAAGGCGCCTTCCGCGGGGTCGCGCAGGGCGCCGTCCTCGTCCCGTACCGGGCCACCGAGAGCGTCGTGCAGCTCTTCGACTCCGACGTCGCCGATGCCGTCCGCCGGGCCCGCGCGGCCGGATGCCACGTGGTGTCCATGAGCCTGGGCGGCACCGGCTTCTTCGGCCTGCGCGAGGCGATCCAGGAGGCCGTGGACGGCGGGATGATCGTCATGGCGGCGGCCGGCAACCAGGTGGGCGTCGTCACCGCACCGGCGTCGTACGACAACTGCCTGGCGGTGGCGGCCACGGGCACCGGCGACGTCCCCTGGAGCGGTTCGTCGCGCGGTGCGGCCGTCGACGTGTCGGCGCCGGGCAGCTGCGTCTGGGCGGCGCTGTTCGACTGGCAGGTCGATCCGCCGGGACGGATCGTCGGGCGCAGCCACGGTACGTCCTACGCGGTCGCGCACCTCGCGGGGGTGGCCGCCCTGTGGCTCGCCCACCACGGGCACCAGGCGCTCTGCGACACCTACGGGCGCCACCGGGTGCAGGCGGTCTTCCTGCACGTGCTGAGCACCCCGGGCGCGTGCGTCCGGCCGCCGGGCTGGGACGACGACTTCGGCGTCGGCCGGGTCGACGCCGAGGCGGTGCTCGCCCAGGCGCTGCCCGATCCGGCCGACATCGGGGGCGTGGGCGCCTTCGGCGCGGGCGCCGCCGACGACCCGGTGAGCCGGATCGCCGCGCTCACCGACACCGACACCGCGCAGGTGCGCGCCTGGCTGGAGAGGAAGCTCGGCGCCACCGACGTGGACGCCCGCATCCGCCGCTACGGCGGCGAGCTCGCCTACCTCCTGATGGCCGACCCGTCCTTCCGCGCCGACCTGACGATGCCCGGCCTCGGGGCCTTCCGCGCGGCGCCGCCGGAGGGCGCGTCCGCCGAGCTGCACGCGGTGCTCGCGGGCGGCTGACGGGAGCCGTCGGCCGGTGCAGGCTCGATGCCCGTCAGGCGAGGAACCGTTCGACGTGAGGAAGTCCTCCGCCGCCTCATCCGAGATCGGGGCGAACACCTCCGCGAGCCGCGAACGCGGCGAAGCGCTCGGTGAGCCGGTCCACGTCCCCGAGGAACCACGGACCGTCGGGATCGTCGTACTCGTCGAGGACGGCGTCGGGCAGGTGGGCGGCCAGGTAGCGGCTGTGCCCCGGGTCGTTCGACGCACAGCCGGTGCGGGAGACCAGGAGTACCGGCGCCTGGACGGCGGCGAGCACGTCGCGCACGTCCGTCGCGAGGAACGCGCGGTGCACCAGCGCCGCGGTGCCCGGGCTCGCACCGCGCCTGCCGACGGCGTCCCACCAGGAACGGAAGCGCGTGTCCTCGGCCACCGAGGGCGCGATCCAGCCCAGCACGTCCGTGGCCGGGCGGGCGCCGGGCGTGTGGATGTCGCGCAGCGTCTCGTCCAGCTCGCCGGTCGGGAGGCCGTGCGGGTAGTCCGGTGCGCGGGTGGTGCGGGCGTAGCCGTTGACGAGGGTGATGGTCGCGACGCGGCCGGGATGGCGGGCCGCGAGCAGCAGCGCCACGGGGGCGGTGCTGTCGTTGGCGAGCACGTGGGCCCGCGGCGCTCCGGCGGCGTCCAGGACGGCGAGCGCGTCGGCGGCCCAGTCCTCGGGGGTTGGCGGCGCGGCCACCGGGTCGGACAGGCCGAGGCCACGGCGATCCGGCGCGATCACCCGGCGGCCGCCGGCGAGGCGGGCCAGCGCTCCCGCGAGGTGCGGCTCCTCCAGGAAGGCGTCGACCGGCACGAACGTCGGATCGAGCAGCAGGACGTCCACCGGCCCGTCGCCGAACACGCCGTAGGCGACGTGCACGCCGTCGGCGTCCGCGTAGCGGGGGACGTCGGCGACGACGGCGGGCGCGGGCCCTGACGACGCCGGGCGCGACGGCAGCGTCTGCGCCAGGACCGCGGCCTCGGCCGCGCGCAGCCCGGGCCCGGGATCGACGCCCAGCTCGGCGGCGAGGTGGCGGCGCACCGTGCGGAACGCGGCCAGCGCGTCGGCCTGCCGCCCGCAGCGGTGCAGCGCCGCGATCCGCAGCTCCCAGATCCTTTCGCGGGCCGGGTGGCGCACACACAGCGCCTCCAGCTCGGCCAGCGCGTCTCCGGGCCGGGCCGCCACGAGCGCGGCGAGGTGTTCCTCGGCGAGGCCGAGGTGCTCCTCGGCCAGCCGGGCCCGCTCGGCCTCCCCGCCGGTCGTGGCCGGCAGCTCCGGCTCGCCGCGCCAGCAGTCCCGTGCCCTGGCCAGCAGCTCGGCGGCCCCGTGGTCGTCCCCGGCCAGCCGGGCCAGCCGGGCGCGGCGCCGCAGCGCGCCCACGGCCAGCACGTCGAGCTCCTCGGCCGCGTCGAGCCGGTATCCCGCCGGCCCCCCGGTGAGCACGGGGCGGCCGAGGGCGGTGGCGAGCGCGCCCCGCACCCGCGACAGGTGGGCCTGGACGGTCTTCACCGCGGACGGTGGCGGCTCGTCCCACAGCATCTCCACCAGCGCCCGGACCGACACCGGGCGGGGCGCGGCGAGCGCGAGCACGGTGAGGGCCTCGCGGGCCTTGCGGTCCCGGATCCGGACCGTCCCGTCCGCGCCGGTGAGCTGCACCGGCCCGAGCACCGCGATCCCCACGGGTGTCGAGCCTAGGCGGCGGCCCGACCACAGCCGGATCGCAGCCGGGCGCGCCCAGCATGGTGCACATCGGAATCCATCGAGAGGGGCACCCGTGGCACTCACCACCGGCATCAACCACGTTGCGATCATGACCGCCGACCTCGACCGCTTCGTCGACTTCTACCGCGAGGTCTTCGAAGCCGAGCTCCTGTTCCAGGAGGCGAACCCGGCCTTCCGGCACGCCGTCCTCGCCGTCGGCGGGTGCGGGATCCTGCACCCGGTCGAGGTCGCGGGCAACGCTCACGGCAAGGGTTCACCCGCGATGACCGACCGCGGCCACCTCGACCACCTCGCCCTCGACACCCCCAGCCGCGCGACGTTCGACGAGCTGCGCGGGCGGCTCGAGGAGCGCGGCTGCACCGACGGCGTCGTGAGCGACCTCGGGCCGAAGCTCAGCTTCTGGTTCGTCGACCCGGACGGGATGCACGTCGAGGTCGACTGGGTGCACGACCACTCCCTGGCCGGGCTGCACGCCCCCCAACCCGTCGACATGTCCCGTTCCGACAGCTCTTGACACGGTCCGTGACAAGAAGAATATCCTCGTGCCATGCAGGCACGGTGGCTGTCATGAATGCGGGCCCATCCGGCGACCGGTCGCCGACACTGCGCGACCGGCTCGCCGAACGGACCCGCGAGCTGATCCTCGAGGCGATGGCGGACGCCCTCGGCGAGGACGGCCCGTTCGAGTTCTCGGTCTTCGAGATCGCCCGCCGCGCCGGGGTGTCGCCGCGGACGATCTACCGGCACTTCCCGACCAGGGAGGACATGTTCGCGGCGCTGACCGAGCTGGTCGACCGCCGCGTCGGGTTCGACGGCTACCCGCGGCGGGCCGCCGACATCGTCGCGCTGGTCACGCGGCTGTTCCCGGCGTTCGACGCCCACCAGGAGCTGATCCTCGCCCAGATACAGACGCCGGCCGGGCAGGAGATGCGCGCGCACGGCAGGCGCGGCCGGGCCGCGGCCATGCAGGCGGCCGTGGACGAGCTCGCACCCGGCCGGTCCGAGGAGCAGCGGGCCGCCATGGCGGCGGCCTGCCACTGCCTCATGTCGGCAGACGCCTGGCGGCGCATGCGCACCGACTTCGGGCTGGACGGCGAGCACTCCGGTCGCGCCGCCGCGTGGGCGCTGCAGGTGCTGTTCGACGCGATCGCCGATCCGCGACGTCCCGGGCCCGGGCGCCCCGACCCGCGGGGGGAGACATCGTGAGCATCCCGACCGCCCCGCCCTCGCCCACCACTCCCGCACCGCTGCGCTGGGAGATCGACGAGCCCGGCTCGTGGGAGCTCGACGCCGTCCACTTCCCGACCCCGGTGACCCGCTACCACCAGGCGATCCTGCGCGAGCAGTTCCCCCGTGGCTTCGCCGAAGGCACGGCGCGCACGGGCATCCTGCTGAGCCACTTCGAGCACCGGTTCGCGAACGGGTTCGACTACATCTCGCCGCGCATCGTCGGCGCCCCGCCCGGGGCGCGCCGGCTGCCACCGCGGCCGGTCTTCGCGCTGGCTTTGCGCGCGCACCGCGGGATGCGCGCGCGGCTGCGCACCGCCCGGACGGTGCTGGAGCGCAAGCCGTGGCGCGCGGACGTCGCGCTGTGGGAGAGCGAGCTCAAGCCCGCGTCCACGGCCGCCCACCTGCGCCTGCAGGCGTTCGACGTCACGACGGCGAGTGACGCCGCGCTGGCCGGGCACCTGCGGGCGTTGCGCGCCAACGCCGAGCACCAGTACTACCTGCACCACCGCTTCACCGCGAGCGTGCTCGTGCCGGTCGGCGACTTCCTCGTCCGGGCAGGCGACTGGACCGGGCTGCCCGCCGCCGAGCTGGCGCAGGCCTGCCGCTCGAGCCGGGACGGCGCCACCATTGGCTACGGGCACTTCGACGCCGTCGTCGCCGCCCTGCGCGCGGACGCGGCCGCCCGCGCGCTGCTGGGCCTGCCTCCGGGCGAGGTGCCGCACCGGTTGGCCGCCGCGGCCGGCCCCGCCGGGACCGCCGCCCGGGCCTGGCTGGGGCTCGTGCGCCACCGGCTCGTCACGGGATACGACATCGTCGACCTCACCGCGGGCGAGCTGCCCGAGCTGATGGTGCGGGCGCTGGTCGCCGCCGTCGAGGACCGAGGCGCGGACCGGGAGCGCGCGCGTGCCGAGCGGGCGCACCGGGTGCGCGACCGGGTGCCGGTGCGCCACCGCGCCGACTTCGACGAGGCGCTGGCCGAGGCCGTCTCGATCGGCGCGCTGCGCGAGGAGCGGGCCCAGTTCTGCGACTTCTGGGCGTACGGGCTGGTGCGGCGCGCGGTCCTCGAGGCCGGGTCCCGGCTCGCGGCCCGCGACCGGATCGAGCAGCCGGCGGACCTGCTCGACGCCGCGCACGAGGAGATGCTCGACCTGGTGGCGGACACCGGGGGACCGGGCGCGGACGAGCTCGCGCAGCGGCGCCGGTGGCGCACGACGGCGACCGCGGACCTCGCCCCGGCCCGGATCGGACCACCGCCCGCGCCCGCACCGCCGGTGAGCTGGTTGCCACCGGCCGTGCGCCGGATGGGCGCGGCCGTCGACGCCGCCGTCGCGGCCCTGTTCGTCGAGCCGGAGGCCCGCAACGAGCCCACCACCGTGCGCGGCATCGGCGCGAGCGGCGGGTGCTACGCCGGCACGGCGCGGGTCGTCACCGGGCCCGCGGACTTCGGCCGCATCCGTCGCGGCGACGTGCTCGTCGCCCGCGCGACCACCGAGGCCTACAACACCGTGCTCCCGCTGCTGGGGGCCGTCGTCACCGACCGCGGTGGCCTGCTCTCGCACACCGCCACCGTCGCGCGCGAGTACGGCATCCCGGCCGTGGTCGGCACCCGCGAGGCCACCCGGTTCATCGCGGACGGCGCGCAGGTGCGGGTCGACGGCGACGCGGGCGTGGTCATGCTGCCGTGAGCGGCACACCGCGCGCCCCGATCGTCGCGCTGGGGGAGGCGCACGACGCCCGGGCCTTCGGCGGCAAGGCGGCGGGGCTCGCCCGGCTCGTCCGCGCCGGATTGCCCGTGCCGGCGGGCGTCGCGCTCGACACGCACACGGTCGGCGAGATCGCCGCGGGAGCCGACGGTCGGGCGCTCGTCGCGGCTGCGAAGAGCCTGGGGCACCTGCTCGCGGTGCGCTCGTCGGCGGTCGGCGAAGACGGTGCCGCGGCGAGCTTCGCGGGGCAGCATCGCACCGAGCTGGCGGTGCCGGTCGCGGACGTGTGCGAGGCCGTCGTGTCGGTCGCCGCGTCGGCGCGGACGGCGTCCGCCGCGGCGTACCGCCGCCGCATGGGCGTCACCGGGTGCGTCGCCACGGGCGCTGTCGTCCAGGCCATGCTCGCACCCGAGACGGCCGGGGTGATGTTCACGCGCGACCCGCGCCCTGCCCGCGCGGGCCGTGCCGAGCGGGTGGTCGAGGCGTCGTACGGGCTCGGGGAGGCGGTCGTCGCGGGCCTGGTCGTGCCCGACGGCTACCGGCTCGCCCCCGGTGGCGTGCTGGTCGACGTGCGGATCGGGGACAAGGACGTCCGCGTCGTCGCGGCGGCCGGCGGCGGGACGCGGCAGGTCGCCGTGGATCTGCCGCTGGCACGCGCCCGCGCGCTCGACGACGCCGAGCTCGCCGAGCTGGACCGGCTCGCAGCGGCGTGCGAGCGCGTGTTCGACGGGCCGTGCGACGTCGAGTGGGCGGTCGAACGCGGCACGGTCTGGCTGCTGCAGGCCCGGCCGGTGACGGGCCGGCCATGAGCACCGTGCGCCGGCCGACCGACACCGCCGCGCACCCGCACGCGGCCGAGCGGCTCCCCGGCCGGATCGCCGACGCACGTGTCGCGACGCGGCGGACGGCCCGCTAGCCGTCGCAGACGCAGAACTCGATCGGCCGCATGCAGGTGTAGCAGAGCGTCGCGATCCGGGTGGCGAGGCGGCTGATCATCGTGGGACTCCAGGGGCCGGGAGCCAGTAGGTGATCTTTGGGTACCCGTGCGCCCGTGGATCCACGCGCGTCCTCCCATCACCCGATCGGGTCATGCACGGCGCGCAGGTCCAGCACCAGTTCCGCGGCGGCCCCCGCGACCAGCCGCACCGGGATGCCCCAGTCCTGCTGGTAGCGGTGGCAGGCGGCGAACACGCCGTCGCCCTCGTCGCACGACGCCGCGGCCGCGCTCACGCCGAGCACGCCCTCCAGCAGGCCGTCGGCGAGCACCAGCTCCCGGGTGAGGCCCGGGGCGGTGCCCGCGCCCGCAACCAGGAGCTCCGGCGGGTCCGCCGTCACGGTGAGGGAGCTGGGCTCGCCGAAGCGGTCGTCGAGGTGCTGGCCGGTGGGCGGGGTGAACGCCACCCGCAGCGTTACCGGGCCGGGGGACAGGGCGGTCCGGTTTCGCCGGACGCGGTCCGCGCGGCCGGGCGCGGTGGCGCGGACCGGGATCGGCACCCGGGTGAGCCGGTGCCCGGCCGACTCGACGACGACCAGGTGCCGGTCATCGGTGCCGGGGGAGAGCAGGACGTCCGAGGGCTCGGCCAGCTCCGTCGCGATCGTCTCGACGGTGCCCGCGTCCGGGTCGATCCGGCGGATCGCGCCGTTGTACGTGTCGGCGACGGCGAGGCTCCCGTCGGGGAGCACCGCCACCCCGAGCGGGTGCTGCAGGAGGGCCTTCGCCGCGGGGCCGTCGCGGAACCCGAAGTCGAACAGGCCCTGGCCGGCCACCGTGCGCACGGCCGCCCCGACCCGGGGTGCGACCGACACCGCACGGACTGCTGAGGTCTCGGCGTCGGCGACCCACAGCGTCTCGCCGCAGGCGGCCAGGCCCGACGGCTGCGCGAAGAACGCCTCCTCCGGGTTCCCGTCGCGCAGGCCCTCGTCGCCCGTCCCGGCGAGGACGGCGACCGCGCCGGTGCGCGGATCGAACGACCACAGCTGGTGGCAGCCCGCCATCGCGACCACCACCCGGCCGTCCCACCAGGCCACGTCCCAGGGCGTGGAGAGCTCCCGCGCGGTCGTGCCCACCGGCACCCGCTCGCGCAGCTGCTCGCCCGTCCCGGCGAGCGTCGTGACGTGCCCGTCGGCGAGCCGCAGGCCCCGCAGCGCATGGTTGCCCGAGTCGGCGATCACGACGTCGTACCCGTGCCCGGGCGGCACCGGCGCGAGCCCGAGCGGCTCGGAGAACCGCGGTGCCCCGCCGTCGCGCAGGCCGCGCACCCCGTCCCCGATCACGCGGCGGACCGTCACCAGGTCGGCCGCCAGCTCGACGAGCCGGTGGTGCGCGGTGTCGGAGACGAGGAACGTGCCGCCCGGTAGCGCCAGTGCCTTCCCGGGGAAGCGCAGTGCGGTCTCGGGCTCCGGCGGGGCGACGTAAGGTCCGCCACCGCGGCGCAGCACGTCGGCGTGCTCGGCGACCAGCTCCTCCAGCAGCACCGCGAGGCCGGGTGCGTGCCCCTCACCCGCCAGGTGCGCCACGACGTATCCGCGCGGATCGACGACGACGAGCGTCGGCCAGGCCCGCGCCGCGTAGGCGTCCCACGTCGTCAGCTCGGGGTCGTCCAGGACCGGGTGGCGCACGTCGTGGCGCTCCACCGCCGCCTCGACGGCCGCGGGATCCGCCTCGTGCGCGAACTTCGGCGAGTGCACCCCGACGACGACCAGCACGTCGGCGAACCGCTCCTCCAGCGCCCGCAGCTCGTCGAGGACGTGCAGGCAGTTCACACAGCAGAACGTCCAGAAGTCCAGCAGCACGATCTTGCCGCGCAGCTCCTCCAGGCTGAGCTCCCGCCCGCCCGTGTTGAGCCAGCGCCGCCCGCGCAGCGCAGGCGCCCGCACCCGGATCCGGTCCACGCCGGACCCAACCGTCGGCGCGCCGCAGCTGTTCCGCACCCCCGGTGATCACCGATGCCGGTGGGAGGAATGATCGAAGGCTCCGGAGGGTACCCCGGCGCGAAGGAGGTCCACACATGCAGACCGACGAGCGCGTCCCGGCGCCCGCCCTGGTCGGCCTCGGCGTGATCGAGGCCCACGCCCTGGCGCTGGACGCCCGCGTGGTGACGGTGAGCGGCGACCCCGACACGCCGCCGCCGATGTCGGGTGTCGTGGTCGCCCAGCAGCCCCTCGGCGGCACCCCGGTGTCGCCGGGAGACCCGATCACGATCTGGGTCGAGGACACCGGTGGCGGCGGCGGCGGAGGTGGTACGTCGGTTCCCACTGAGCCGGTGCCCGTGGACCCGTCCGGCGGGAAGACGCTCGACCCGGCCTGACCGGCCCATGATCCGAGGTTGCGGTGCAGGGCGGTCGTCGGTGGCCGTCCGGTACCGCAGGTGCGGATCTTCCCGGTAAGGCGGCGTCGCGCCTGTCACCACCCTCGGCAGCGGCGTGTGGAGCGAGAGGCCCAGGGCGAGTTCGACGTCCCCCGCGGTCTCGCCTCCGCAGCGATCGAGCTCCACGACTCGCCGTTCTCCCAGGGGGTGACCGTCAGCCTGCGGTGAGTGCCGGGGCGCGCTGGTGCCACCACGTCCACGCCACGACGCACAGGGCGAGCCACGCCCCACCGAGGAGCCAGCCCGCGACGACGTCGGTGAACCAGTGCACGCCCAGGTAGATGCGGGTGGCGCCGACGGCGCCGATCCACAGCGCGGCCAGCGCGACCAGCGCCGCCCGGCTCGCCACGGTCCGCCCGGCCCAGGCCAGCGCGACGAGGGCGCCGATCACCACCGTCGCCATGGTGGCGTGCCCCGAGGGCAGCGACTCGTCCGCGACGGCGACGAGCCGGTCCATCTCCGGGGGACGGGCCCGGTCGAGGAGGATCTTCAGCCCGCGGAAGAGCGCGAGCCCGCCCAGCCACGCCCCGACGACGAACGCGGCGTCGGCGAGGCGGTGGCGGGCGACGAGCCAGGCGCCGGTGGCCAGCGCGACGATCGCCATCGCAACGGTGCTGCCCACGTCGGTGACCACGATCGCGAGCGCCGTGAGGTCCGTGGTCCGGACGGCCATCGACTCGCGCAGGGCCGCAGCGTCCGCCGGTGTCGGGCCCGCCGCGGAGGCACCGACCCACAGCGCCACGACCGCCGCCGTGGCCAGGGTGACGAGCAGCGCGGCGGGCACGATCACCGCCGGGACGGACGTCCGGGTGCCCCGTCCTGCCCGCCCCATCGCGCCCTCCCTAGCCGCGGCCCCGCAGCGTCCGGTACCGGCGCACGAGCGCCGCGGTCGAGGAGTCGAGCCCCGACAGGTCCGGGTCGGTGTCGGTGAGCGCAGGCCCGAGCTGGCGGGCCATCACCTTGCCCAGCTCCACCCCCCACTGGTCGAACGAGTCGATACCCCAGATGGTGCCCTCGACGAACGTGACGTGCTCGTAGAACGCGATGAGCTGCCCCAGCACGGACGGGGTGAGCCTGGCGGCGAGGATCGTCGAGGTCGGCCGGTTCCCCGGCATGACCTTGTGCGGGACGATCTCGGCCGGGGTGCCCTCGGCGGCGATCTCCTCGGCGGTCTTGCCGAACGCCAGGGCCGCGCTCTGGGCGAACAGGTTGGACATGAAGAGGTCGTGCATGTCGGCCGGCCCGCCGGTCTCCACCTCGTGGTTGGGCTCGGCGAACCCGATGAAGTCGCACGGGATGAGCCGCGTGCCCTGGTGGATGAGCTGGTAGAAGGCGTGCTGGCCGTTGGTGCCCGGCTCGCCCCAGAAGATCTCCCCGGTGGCCGTGGTGACGGGCGTGCCGTCCCCGCGCACGGACTTGCCGTTGCTCTCCATCGTGAGCTGCTGCAGGTAGGCCGGCAGGCGGTGCAGGTACTGGCTGTAGGGGAGCACGGCGTGGGTGTCGGTGCCGAAGAAGTTGACGTACCAGACGTTCAGCAGCCCCGCGATCGCCGGGAGGTTGCTCTCCAGGGGCGCGGTCCGGAAGTGGACGTCCATCGCGTGCATGCCGGCCAGGAACTGCCCGAACGCCTCCCGGCCGATCGCCACCATGAGGGAGAGCCCGATCGCGGAGTCCACGGAGTAGCGTCCGCCGACCCAGTCCCAGAAGCCGAACATGTTGGCCTCGTCGATGCCGAACGCGCGCACCTCGTCGGCGTTCGTCGAGACCGCCACGAAGTGCTTCGCGACGGCTTTCTCGTCATCCAGGCCGTCGACCAGCCACGTCCGCGCGGTGCGCGCGTTGGTGAGCGTCTCCAAGGTCGTGAACGTCTTCGAGGAGACGATGAACAGCGTGGTGGCCGGGTCGAGGTCGCGCAGCGCCTCGGTGATGTCGGTCGGGTCGATGTTGGAGACGAAGCGGCACTCGATCGCACGGTCCGCGTAGTCGCGCAGCGCCTCGTAGGCCATCACGGGGCCGAGGTCGGAGCCGCCGATGCCGATGTTGACGACGGTGCGGATGCGCTCGCCGGTCTGGCCGGTCCACTCCCCGGAGCGGACGGCGTCGGTGAACACCCCCATCCGGTCCAGGACGGCGTGGACGTCCGCGACGACGTCCTGGCCGTCCACCACCAGCTCGGCGTCGCGGGGCAGCCGCAGCGCGGTGTGCAGGACGGACCGGTGCTCGCTGGTGTTGATCTCGTCGCCGCGGAACATCGCCTCCGTGCGCTCCGGCAGCCCCGCGGCGCGGGCCAGCGCGACGAGCAGCGGCGGGGTGTCGCGGGTGATGCGGTTCTTGGAGTAGTCCAGGACGAGGTCGGCACCCGCTGCGGTGAACGCGTCGGCGCGCCCGGGGTCCTCCGCGAACAGCTCGCGCAGGTGCCGGTGGGCGATCTCGGTGTGGTGCTGCGCGAGCGCGGCCCATTCGGGTGTCGCGGTGATGTCGGTCTCGGGCACGCGGTTATCCTGCCGGTGACCGCGCGCCGGGACCAGGGTGCGGGCGGGGTGCGGTCCTACGGGGAGCCGGTGGCCGACGCCGTGGCGTCGCCGCGTTCCCAGAGCGCGATGCCGCCGAGCAGCCCGGAGACGTTCGGCACGATCGTCCGGTTCGGGCCGAGCCTGTCCGGGTCGAGCCGCTTGGCGTTGCCGCCGCCGATGTAGATGTGGTCGGGCAGCACCATCTCGTCGAACGCCGCGAGCGCGTCGAGGACGCGCTCGCTCCACTTCTCCTTGCCGACCTTCTGCCGCTCATGGTCGCCGCAGGCCACCTCGATGGAGTGGCCGTGGCCGAAACGGCCGTGGGACAGCTCCATGTGCGGCAGCAGCACGCCGTCGTAGAACACCGCGCAGCCGACCCCGGTGCCCAGCGTGATGACCAGCTCCATACCCGTGCCGGCGATGACGGCGCAGCCCTGGACGTCCGCGTCGTTGGCGACGCGGACCGGCTTCCCGAAGCGCTCGGCGAGCGCCCCCTGGATGTCCCAGCCCAGCCACAGCTTCGCGAGCTTGGCGCTCTTGGGCTCACCGGGCGCGGGCCGCAGGAAGGCGACGAGGTCGCGCACCCGGCCGCGGCGGATCGCCCCGGGGAACCCGACGGAGATCCGGTCGTAGGCCGGCAGGCCCGTGGCGAGTTTCTCCAGCTCGTCCAGGAGGACGTCCGGGGTGCACGGGTAGGGGGTCTCGCGGCGAACCCGATCGGAGAGCATCGTCCCGTCCGGGGCGAGGACGGTGGCCTTCAGGCCCGATCCGCCGATGTCGATGGCCAGGGTGCGCGGGCCTGCGTCGCTCATGGGTTCCTCTCCCGTCGTGCACGCCGGTCTTGTCGGTCCTGGAAGGCAGACTGCCACCGTGATCGGTCCGATGCTCTCCCCCAGGGCGCTGAACCGTGCGGTTCTGGCGCGCCAGTTGTTGCTGGAGCGTGTCGAGCCCGCTGCGGAGCGTGCGGTGGAGTCGGTCCTGGAGGCCGTCGCCGGCCTGCAGACGCAGTACGCGCCGTCGGGGTACGTCGGTCTGTGGTCGCGGCTGCGCGGGTTCCGCCGTGCGGACCTCACGGAGGCGCTGACGGCGGGGAGGGTCGTGCAGGCGTGGGTGATGCGCGCGACGATCCACATGGTGTCGGCCGGCGACTACGCGCCGCTCACGGCCGCGGTGCGGCTGGCGCGCCGCACGTGGTGGCTCCGCGCGGAGCGGCGGGCGGCGGATCTGGACACCGCGGCGCTCGCCGCGGCGGTGCGCCGCATTCTCGCGGACGGCCCGCTGCCCCAGGCGGCGCTGGTGGCGGCGCTGGACGTCGAGGGGTTCCCACGCTGGACGTGGCCCGCGGCGCAGCTCTGGGTGGATCTCGTGCGGGTGCCGCCGTCGGGCACGTGGGAGAAGCCGCGGGCGGGGGTGTTCGGCCTGGCACCGCCGGGAGAGGCCGAGGTCGGGGCGGGTGAGGAGCTGCTCGTGCGCCGCTACCTCGCGGCGTTCGGACCGGCGTCGGCGAGGGACGTGGCGTCGTTCTGCGGCTGGACGGTCGCGCAGGTCAGGGCCGTGGCGGCGCGGCTGCCGCTGCGCCGGTTCACCGACGAGGCGGGCGGCGAGCTGCTGGACGTCTCCGAGGGCCCGCTGCCGGAACCGGAGACGCCCGTCCCACCGCGGTTCCTGCCCACCTGGGACGCCACGCTGCTGGTCCACGCGCGGCGGGCCCAGGTGCTGCCGGAGGCGTACCGGTCGCGGGTGTTCGCGACGACGATGCCGCAGTCCGTGCCGACCTTCCTGGTGGACGGCCAGGTGGCCGGTACGTGGCGCCACACCGGCGGGCGGATCGAGCTGAGCCCGTTCCACGACCTGCCGCGGGCCGCCCGCCAGGAGCTGGACGCCGAGGCGGAGCGGCTCGCGCAGTGGTGGGCGGGGGGTGGGCCGTCGGACACCACTCAGCCGAAGCGGGGCGGGTCCTCGTGGTAGCCACGCATGCCGCGCAGCTCGGCGGCCTGCCGCTCGCGGTCGTAGCCGTAGGTGTCGGCCTCGGTGCGGCCGAAGTGGCCGTCGGCGTACTCGCGGCGGGGCGGCACGGAGCGGCGCCCGTCGACGTAGAGCGCAGCGAGGCCGATGAGGATCAGGAGGACGATGAGCGCGGAAGCCATGTCTGTAAGTTTCCGCTCAGCAAGATAGCGCCACGAGTGGCAGAAGTGACCACTTCCGACAAAATCCAGCCATATACTGGGCCACATGCTGTCCACCGTCGCTGCGCTGGCCCTGCCCCAGGTCGCCCCCTTCGAGCTGGGGGTCGTCTGCGAGGTCTTCGGGATCGACCGCACCGCTGAGGGCGTCCCCAGCATGGAGCTGCGGATCTGCGGGCCCCGCGCGGGCGAGCCGCTGACCACCAGCGTCGGCATGCAGCTCGTCCCGGAGCACGGCCTGGACGGGCTCGCCTGCGCCGACCTCGTCGCGCTCCCGGCGACCCGATCCCGGGAGTTCGAACCCGCGGTCCTCGACGCCGTGCGGGCGGCCGCCGACGGCGGTGCCACGATCCTCACGGTCTGCTCCGGGGTGTTCGTGGCCGGCGCGGCGGGGCTGCTCGACGGGCGTCGCTGCACCACCCACTGGATCAACGTCGCCGAGCTGCGGGAGCGCCATCCGCGCGCCGTCGTGGACCCGGACGTGCTGTTCGTCGACGACGGCTCGCTCATCACGAGCGCGGGCACCGCCGCCGGCATCGATGCGGCCCTGCACCTCGTGCGCCGTGAGCTGGGCCCGGCGGCGGCCAACGCGATCGCGCGCCGCATGGTCGTCCCGCCACAACGCGACGGCGGGCAGCGCCAGTTCGTCGAGCAACCGGTGCCCGAGTGCTCCACGGAGTCGCTCGCCCCCGTGCTGGACTGGCTGCAGGACAACCTCGAGGTCGAGCACTCCGTATCGGACCTGGCCCGGCGCGCCGCGATGTCGGAGCGCACGTTCGCGAGGCACTTCGCCGCCGCGACGGGCACCACGCCGCACAAGTGGCTCACGCTGCGGCGCGTCCAGCTCGCGCAGCGGCTGCTGGAGAGTACTGACCTCGGGATGGACGCGGTGGCGGCGCGGGCGGGCTTCGGCGGGGCGGCCCTGCTGCGCCACCACTTCCGCCGCGTCGTCGGCGTGTCGCCGGGCGACTACCGGCGCACCTTCGCGTGCACGGCGGGATGAGGTGCGTTCCCCGGTGCGCACATCGGATCTCGCGGTGTGGGCCGAATAGGGCAGGATCATGGCTGCCGGGGACCACCACCGAAGGCAAGGAGACGTAATGGGTCAGGGACGTCCGAGGGTCGCTGTCGTCGGCGCGGGGCCGTCCGGGCTCTACGCCGCCGCGGCGCTCGCCGCCGACCCGGCGGGGGTCGACGTCGACGTCATCGACCGGCTCGCCGCACCGTACGGTCTGGTCCGCTACGGCGTCGCCCCGGACCACGTCCGGATGAAGGCCGTCATCCGGGTGCTGCAGCAGCCGTTCGAGCCCGGCACCGTGCGCTTCCTCGGCAACGTCCACGTCGGCGAGGGCGGGATCGACCTGGAGGAGCTGCGCCGCCACTACCACGCGGTCGTGCACGCCACCGGCTGCTCGGTGGACCGCCGCCTCGGCGTCCCCGGCGAGGAGCTGGACGGCGTGATCGGGTCGGGTGAGTTCGTCAGCTGGTACTCGGGGCACCCGGACCGCATCACGCTGGACCCGCCGCTGGCGCACCCCGGGGTCGCGGTCGTCGGCGCGGGCAACGTCGCGCTGGATGTGGCACGTGTGCTCGCGAAGTCCGCCGACGAGATGGCCGAGACCGACATCCCGGACCCGGTGCTCGACGTGCTGCGCGGCAGCGGGGTCACCGACATCCACATCCTCGTGCGCCGCGGCCCGCAGCACGTCCGGTTCACCCCGGCCGAGCTGCGCCAGATCGGCGAGCTCGCGCACGCGGACGTCATCGTCCACGACGACGGCCAGCTCGCGGCGGGCGCGCGGGAGGAGCACGGTGGCGACAAGCGGCAGAAGCAGAACCTCGCGATGCTCGACGCGTGGACGCAGGTGCAGCCGGCAGGCAAGTCCCGGCGCATCCACCTGCGCTTCCTGCGCAGCCCCGTCGAGATCCTCGGCGACGGGGACGGCCGGGTGCGTGGCGTCGTCATCGAGCGCAACGCGATCGTGGACGGCCGGGTGGTCGCCACGGGCGAGCGGGAGACTCTCGACGTCGGGCTCGTCGTCCCCGCCATCGGCTACGACGCCCACCCGATCCCCGGGCTGCCGTTCGACCCCGCCACCGGCACCGTCCCGAACGTCGGCGGCCGGGTCGTGCGCGACGGCGAGCCGGTGGCCGGGGCGTACGTCACCGGCTGGATCAAGCGCGGACCCACCGGCGTCATCGGGACGAACAAGTCGGACGGGCACGAGACGGCCGCCGCGGTGCTGGCGGACCTGCCGAACCTGCCCGAGCCGGCCCGCCCGGAACCGGGGGCGATCCGCGCGGCGCTCGACGACCACGGGATCCGATACGTGGACTGGGCGGCCTGGCAGCGCCTGGACGCCGAGGAGATCCGGCTGGGCGGGGAGCGCGGCAACGCGCGGGTGAAGGTCGCCGACCGTGTCGCGATGCTCGCGGCGTGCCATCCGGCCCCCTGATCCGACTCTCGGCGCGCCCGCCCGCTCGCCGTGGCGCGACGTGACCGCCCGTGACAGCGTGGCCACGTGCGATCGCTGCTGCTGTCCCGTGCCGACCTGGACTTCCTGCTCCACGACTGGCTCGGCGTGGAGTCGCTCACGACGCGGGAGCGGTTCGCCGAGCACGGTCGGGAGACGTTCGACGCCGCGCTGGACCTGTGCGCGGAGATCGCGACCCAGCACTTCGCTCCACACAACCGGGCCGCGGACCTCGACGAACCCCGCTTCGACGGGGAACGGGTGCACATCATCCCGGAGGTCGGGGCGGCGCTGAAGGTGTTCGCCGAGGCCGGGGTGATCGGGGCCGGGCTACCGGCGGAGGTGGGCGGTCTGCAGCTGCCGCAGACGGTGGTGCAGGCCTGCTTCCTGTGGTTCCAGGCCGCCAACATCGCCACGGCCGCCTACCCGTTCCTCACCGTCGCTGCGGCGAACCTGCTGCTCGCGCACGGTTCGCCCGAGCAGGTGCGCACCTACGTCGAGCCGATGGTCGAGGGCCGCTGGTTCGGCACGATGTGCCTGTCCGAACCGCAGGCCGGCTCGTCGCTCGCGGACGTCACCACCCGCGCCGAACCGCACGGGGACGGCACCCACCGGCTCTTCGGGAACAAGATGTGGATCTCCGGCGGCGAGCACGACCTCGCCGAGAACATCGTGCATCTGGTGCTGGCGAGGATCCCCGGCGGCCCGCCCGGGGTGAAGGGCATCTCGCTGTTCGTCGTCCCGAAGGTGCTGCCCGACGGGCGCCGCAACGACGTCGCGCTCGCCGGGCTCAACCACAAGACGGGCTACCGCGGCACCGTCAACACCGTGCTCAACTTCGGCGAGTCCGGCGGCGCGGTCGGCTTCCTCGTGGGCGAGCCGCACCGCGGGCTCGCGTACATGTTCCACATGATGAACGAGGCGCGCGTCGGTGTCGGTGCGGGCGCGGCCGCGCTCGGCTACACGGGCTACCTGCACGCACTGGACTACGCGCGCACCCGCACGCAGGGCCGGCCACCGGGCGCGCGGTCCGGCCCGCCCGTGCGGATCGTGGAGCACGCGGACGTCGCACGGATGCTGCTGGCCCAGAAGTCCTACGCCGAGGGAGCCGTCGCCCTCGTCCTGTACTGCGCCCGCCTGCTCGACGAGCAGCGCACCGGTGCGACGGCCGAGGACCGCGACGCCGCACTGATGTTGCTGGACGTGCTCACCCCGATCGCGAAGAGCTGGCCGTCGCAGTGGTGCCTCGCGGCGAACGACCTGGCCATCCAGGTGCACGGCGGCTACGGATACACGCGCGAGTACCCCGTCGAGCAGTTCTGGCGCGACAACCGGCTCAACCCCATCCACGAGGGCACCCACGGTGTCCAAGGCCTTGACCTGCTCGGCCGCAAGGTCGTCCAGGACGGTGGTGCCGGGCTCGCCCTGCTGGTCGCGACGATCGGCGCGACGCTGGAACGGGCCGTCGCGGCGGGCGGGCAGGCGGCCGAGCACGCCGCCGAGCTCGCCGCCGCCGTCGAGCGGGTCCGCGACGTCACCGTCACGCTCTGGAGCGCGGACGACGTCGCGGTGACCCTGGCCAACTCGTCGGTGTACCTGGAGGCCGTCGGCCACGTCGTCGTCGCGTGGATGTGGCTGGAGCAGGAGCTCGCTGCGGGTGCACGCACCGGCGATCTCCCCGACGGCAAGCGCGCCGCCGCCCGGTACTTCTTCCGCTACGAGCTCCCGCGCACCGGACCCCAGCTCGACCTGCTCGCGAGCCTGGACCGCACCACGCTCGAGATGCGCGAGGAGTGGTACTGACCGTCCGTGACGGTCAGCGCCGGATCGAACCGGTCGTCGCCGGGTCGGAGAACGCGAGGCACTGCACCTCGCGGTTGCCGGCTGCCCACGTCTGCGCCGACGGGTACACGAAGGAGATGCTGATCGACGGGTCGCCCACCGCGGCTGGCGAGTAGCCCGCGAGGCGGCTCACGCAGCCGTCCTCGGCCTCCTTGCTCAGGGCGTCGTCGCCCGGGTAGGTGGTGGCCGTGACCGTGAACTCGGCGAAGACCTCGCTCTGGTGCAGCTGTGCGCAGTCGACCACCGACAGCTGGACGTCCGAGGTCGGGCCGCCCATCTGGGAGACGCAGTCGCCCACCGCCAGGTCGATCGCGTTGACCGACGACGAGCCCGTGGTGGGCGTCGTGCCACCGGCCGGTGGCGGCGTCCCCGGCACCGCGGGCGCGCCGACGGGGGCCGCGGGGGCGGCCGACGGGGTGTCGGACGTTACGGTGAGCGATCCGGTCGCGAATCCGATCACGATGAGCACCGCCCAGATGCCTGCGAGCACCATGCCGGTGATCGCGAGGCCCCGCCCGCCCTGGCCGGACCGCGCGATCCGCTTCAGGGCGAGGACGCCGAACACGAACGCGAGGATGAGCGGTATCACCAGGAAGCCGAGGATGCCCATCATGAGCGCGGCAATCGCGGAGCCGCTCATCCCGCGCGGCGGCGACGACGCGTAGCCCACCGGGAACGCGGGCCTTACGCCCCATGCAGTCGGTGCGATCTGCGCGACGGGAGGGGTGGGTGCCGGAGGGCGCACATTAGCGGTCAGGTGGCGAGGCGTCGATCGTGGCCATGTGTGCGGGTGCGTGGCGGTTCCTGCGGGCGGGCCGGACAGAGCACGACGCGCGGCAGACGCGAGCTCACCTGCCGAGGGGTAGCGCTCCGCGGAGTTCTTCGCCATGCCGCGCCTCACGACGTCGTCAAGCGATGCCGGCAGGTCGGTGCCTCGGCTTGCGAGCGGCGGGGGTTCTGAATGGAGATGGCAGTGGATGAGTGCCGGAACCGACTGCGCGGTGAAGGGGTGCGATCCCGTCAGCGTCTCGAAGAGGACGCACGCGAGGGAGTACACATCGACCAGGTGGTCCGGCGCACAGTTGTCGAACCGTTCGGGAGCCATGTACGCGAACGTGCCGATCGTATTTCCGGTCGCGGTGAGAACCGCACTGTCGCCACCCTGCATCGGGCGCGAGATTCCGAAGTCGATGAGATAGGCGAACTCGTCCCCGATCGGTCCGCTCACGAGGACGTTCGACGGTTTGACGTCTCGATGGACCAGATGCTGAGCATGCGCGGCATCGAGGGCGCGAGCGACCTGCCCGACGATATGCACAGCACGCTCCGGGGCGAGTCGTCCGGCTCGCTTAACGACCGTGGCGAGGTCCTCTCCCTCGACGAGGCGCATGTCGAGGTAGAGCCGCCCGTCGATCTCGCCGTAGTCGTGGATCGGGATGATGTGCGGTTCCGCGAGTCGCGCCGCGAGCTCGGATTCTCGCCGGAACCGGGCTCGGAACTCGGCGTTCGTAGCGAGGTCGCCTGACAAGCGCTTGACCGCGACGGTGCGCTTCCGCACTTCGTCATAGGCGCGATAGACCTCGCCCATTCCGCCGCGACCGAGCAGGGTGTCCAGGCGATAGGGGCCGAACTGTTCCAGCAATCACAGCCCCCTCGGTGAGCTCCTCCCGGAGACGGGTTCGTCGGATCGAACTGGGCGTGGAGCGGGCGGATCCCGCTGTATCTCGGCCGAACTGGCCGGCACGTTACGTCGTCGACCGTGTCAGCGCCGGATCGAACCGGTTGTCGCCGGGTCGGTGACCGCGAGGCACTGCACCTCGCGGTTGCCGACCGCCCACGTCTGCGCCGACGGGTACACGAAGGAGATGCTGATCGACGGGTCGCCCACCGCGGCGGGCGAGTAGCCCGCGAGGCGGCTCACGCAGCCGTCCTCGGCCTCCTTGCTCAGGGCGTCGTCGCCGGGGTAGGTGGTGGCCGTGACCGTGAACTCGGCGAAGACCTCGCCCTGGTGCAGCTGTGCGCAGTCGACCACCGACAGCTGGACGTCCGAGGTCGAGCCGCCCATCTGGGAGACACAGTCGCCCACCGCCAGGTCGATCGCGTTGACCGACGACGAGCCCGTGGTGGGCGTGGTGCCACCGGCCGGTGGCGGCGTCCCCGGCACCGCGGGCGCGCCGACGGGAGCCGCGGGGGCGGCCGACGGGGTGCCGGACGTCGTCGCGGTGAACGCCCCGGCGGCGATCCCGATCACGATGAGCACCGCCCAGATGCCTGCGAGCACCATTCCGGTGATCGCGAGGCCCCGCCCGCCCTGGCCGGACCGCGCGATCCGCTTGAGGGCGAGGATGCCGAACACGAACGCGAGGATGAGCGGCAACCACAGGAAGCCGAGGATGCCCATCACGAGCGCGGTGATCGCGAACCCGTTCGTCCCGGACTGCGGGGCGGTGGCCTGGGGAGGGCCGCCGGGACCGAACCCGGCGGGTGGTGTGCCGTACTGGCCGGGGGTCTGGCCGTACGCCGGACCGCCGGGGCCCTGGCCCTGCCCGTACCCCTGCGCCCCGGGCGGCGGGCCGTAGCCGGGCTGGCCGTACGGTCCGGGGCCCTGGCCGGGTGGCGGCGGCCCGTACGGACCCGGTCCCGAGCCCGGGGGCGGCCCGTACGGGCCCGGCCCCGAACCCGGGGGCGGCCCGTAGCCCTGGCCAGGGGGACCCTGCTGGCCGGATGGCGGCGGGAGCTGCTGGGTGCCGTACGGCCCCGTTTGCCCGCCACCCTGCTGGCCTGGTGACCGCGGGGGCGGGACGATCCCGCTCGGGACGACCTGCGTGGGCGCGTTCGGCGGCAGGCCGTCCTCGTGGTGCGGCGCAGCCGGGTCGGCGTGGGGGTGCGGAGGGCCCGTGGGGTCGCCGCGATCGGGCTGATCGGTCACATCGGGACCATAGGCCGCGCGGGCGCCACGCGGAAGCACGCGATGCGCGTTCCGGGCCGTGTCAGCGGCCGCGTATGGATCCCGTGACCGCGGGGTCACTCACCGCGATGCACACCGTCTCCCGGTCGCCGCGGCCCCAGTTCGCCTCCAGCGGGTAGACGTAGAACAGCTGCAGCGCGGGATCCTGCGCCGCGGACGGGGCGTAGGCGGCCAGCTCGGCCGAGCAGCGCGTCTCGACGGTCGCGCTCAGCTCAAACAGGCCAGGGTAGGGGCCCTCCGGCAGATCGAACACCGCGACGACCTCGCCCTGATGGGGCGCCGTGCAGGGCGCCACCGGCACGGTGACCAGCGACGTCGTCTCCTGCACGTCGACGACGCAGTCGCCGGGGCGCAGGTCGGACGCCGACACGTCGCCCGCCGCGACGACCTCCCCGGTGGGCCCGCGGTCCGCCCCGCTCAGCACGGCGAACGTGATCCCGACGGCGATCAGCACGGTCCAGAGGCCGGAGAGGACCAGCCCGGTGATCGCGAGGCCGCGCCCGCCGGTGCCGTTGCGGCGGATCCGGCCGAGCGCGACGAACGCGAAGATCACGCTCAGCAGGATGCCCCCGAGCACACCCAGGACCAGCGCGGCGATCGCGAACCCGTCCGTGCCCCGCGACGGCGGCGGGCCGCCGGGCGGGAACGGGGGCGGGTAGCCGGCGCCCGGCGGGGCGGGCCATCCGGGCGGGGCCGCGGAAGCCGGTGCGCCGTGGTGTCCCGGCGCGTGGCCCGGGGGCGGGTGGCCCGCGGCGGGGAACGGGGCATACGGTCCCTGGCCGGGGTTGCTGCCCGGGTTCGGGCGGCGTCCACCGCCCGGCGGCGGGGGAGATCCCCTGTTCGGGTCTGCGTGGGCACCGCCGTCGGGCCGTCCGGTGGGCACCCGTGTCGTGGCCTGCTCGTCGGGCGGCACCACGCCGCGGTTCCGCGGCCCCTTGGGGATGTGCCTGGTCGGGTCCTCGTCGGGGGAGCGCGGCCAGGTCATGGGCGGACTGTAGCGAGTCCCGACCGGCGGGGACACCAGGTCAGCAGGGGCTGACCGACGTGACCCGGGAAGCGGCGAGGAGCCGGTCCACGAGGTGTCGGCACTCGTCCTCGGTCAGCGAGACGGTGCACGTGACGGTGCCGTAGACGACGCCCTCGCGGACGTCGGCGACGAACTCGCGGACGGCGTGGCCGGCCAGGATGCCGCTGACCTGCAGGACACCGTCCAGGCCACCGGTGGTGACGATCTCGTGCCGGCGATGCAGGCGGGGAGCGTAGGTGGGTCGCTCGTCGAGGATGGTCATGATCGTGCTCCAGGCTGTGGTCCGTGGGGAAGGGACCCGAGCCAGGCCTCGGTGACGAGAAGCGGTGTCGAAGGACCAGGTCGGTCCGGCGACCGGCGGCGCGTCGACGTCCTGGCTCAGCCGACGCGCGAGGTTACGACCTCGGCGACGAACGGAAGAGCCCGGGCGATGCGCATGAGGGCACCGTAGCAAGGATCCGCCACCCGACGGCAGCCTCCCTCTCCGGACGGTCGGGTGACGGCGACGAGCTGACGCACAGAGCGGCGCGTCCGTCCACCTCGGTGGGACGAACGCGCCGCTCGTCGAGTCGGGCGTGCCGTGCGGGACCGTCAGTCCGCAAGATCCTTCGGACGGCCCGCGAGCTCGGCCTCGCGCTCTTCGGCCGCATCGTGCCGCCCGGTTTCCTCCTCGGCTGCCTCCCGGGCGCGGGCCGCTTCGAGTGCGGCGGTCTCGTCCGGCGGGTCCGGCGTGAGCAGGGAGCCGGGCACCGACTCCCCGGCGAAGCCGAGCTGGTTCATCCGCTTCGGCACCGCGCTGCCCTGGTAGGCGAGCGGGATCGCGTGCCCGTGGGAGTCCACGCCACCCAGAGGCTGGTGCACCTCGATGAACTCGCCGTGGGGCAGGCGCTTGATGATGCCCGTCTCCACGCCGTGCTCCAGCACCGCGAGGTCCGACCGCTGCAGGCCGATGCAGATGCGGTACGTCACCCAGTAGGTGATCGGCGGCACGAGCAGGATGCCGATCCGGCCCGCCCACGTCGTGGCGTTGAGCGACACGTGGAAGTAGTAGGCGAACCAGTCGTTGACGCCGGAGAGCACGAGCCAGCCGTAGAACGCGACGGCCATGGCACCCAGCGAGGTGCGGACGGGAGCGTCGCGCGGCCGCTGGAGCAGGTTGTGCAGCGCGTTGTCCTTCGTGAACCTCCGCTCGATGGCCGGGTAGAGCGCGGCGACCAGGAACGGAAGCGGCAGGAACATCGCGGTGGCGAAGAACGCCGCCGGCACCGTGTACGGGCCGAGGTAGAGCTCCCACGGCGGGAAGATGCGCGCCATGCCCTCGGTGAACAGCACGTACCAGTCCGGCTGGGAGCCCGCCGAGATCTGCGCGGCGTTGTAGGGCCCCAGGTTCCAGATCGCGTTGATCTGGAAGATGCCGGCCAGCATGCAGATGACGCCCACGGTGATGGCGAACAGGGCGCCGCCCTTGGCGGCGAACACCGGCAGGATCCGCACGCCGACGACGTTGCCCTCGGTGCGGCGCGGGCCGGGGAACTGCGTGTGCTTCTGGTACCAGACCAGGCCGAGGTGCAGCGCGATCAGCGCGAGCAGGATGCCCGGGATCAGCAGCACGTGGGCGATGTAGAACCGCGGGATGATCTCGTCACCCGGGAACTCGCCGCCGAAGAGCAGCCAGTGCATCCAGGTGCCGATCAGCGGGACCGTCAGCGTGATGCCGGACATGATCCGCAGGCCGACGCCGGAGAGCAGGTCGTCCGGCAGCGAGTAGCCGGTGAGGCCCTCGAAGAAGCCGAGCAGCAGCAGCAGGATGCCGATCAGCCAGTTCGTCTCACGCGGCTTGCGGAACGCGCCGGTGAAGAACGTGCGCATCATGTGCGCGACCATCGCGGCCATGAACATCAGCGCGGCCCAGTGGTGCACCTGCCGCACGAAGAGCCCGCCGCGGACCTCGAACGAGATGTCCAGCGTGGTCTCGTACGCGCGGCTCATCCAGACGCCCCGCAGGTTGTCGAACACGCCGTCGTAGCGGATCTCGGCCATCGACGGGTCGAAGAACAACGCCAGGTAGACCCCGGACAACAGCAGGACGATGAAGCTATAGAGGACGACCTCGCCGAGCAGGAACGACCAGTGCGTCGGGAAGACCTTGTTGAACTGCCGACGCAGCCCGGCCGCCGGGTGGAACCGTTGGTCGAGCTCATCGAGCGCGTGGCCCGCCCTCTCCTTCAGCGCATCGCCCGAGGTGGTGGGCGTCGTGATCGAACTCATGAGCTCCGCTCCCAGAAGGCCGGTCCGACGGGTTCGATGAAGTCGCTCCTGGCAACAAAGTACCCCTCCTCGTTGACCGTGATGGGCAGCTGAGGCAGGGCGCGGGTGGCCGGGCCGAAGATCGGCCTCGCCCATTCGGTGAGCAGGAACTGCGACTGGTGGCACGGGCAGAGCAGCCGCGAAGTGCGCTGCTCGTACAGCGAGGCCGGGCAGCCCAGGTGGGTGCAGATCTTCGAGTAGGCGTAGAAGTCGCCGTAGTTGAAGTCCTCCTGGCCCGGACGCTTGGTGACCTGCACCCCGGGGTCCAGCCGGATGAGCATCACCGGAGCGTCCGAGGCGCGCTGCGCGTGGAGGAGGGCCTCCTCGTCGCCGCGCTCGGACTCCTTGAAGGGGAAGACGGTCTCGATCGCACCCGAGGCCATGTCCTCGGGGCGGATCAGGGAGACCTCGCCGACGATCCCGGTGTCGCGGCGCAGGTAGACCGTCTCGCCGTCCGTCGAGCCCCAGCCGGTGACCCACAGGGGCGCCTGGGCGCGCTCCTTCCAGGGGTTGCGGACCAGCGGGGCCACCGCGGCGACCGTCAGGCCGAGGCCGAAGACGCCGGCCGCGGCCAGCGCCGACCGCTTGATCACGGAGCGGCGGGCGATCGTGGTGTCGCTGCCCGCCTTCTGCAGCTGGGCGAGGATGGTGCGCCGGGCCACCTCGTCCGAGGGACCGTCGTGGCGCTGCTGGATCGACACCTCGTCCGGGAAGAACTTCCGCACGTAGGCGACGACGCCGATGCCCAGCGCCAGCACCGCGAACCCGAAGGTCACACCGATGATCGGGGTGTAGAGGATGAAGGTGCCGTAGCCCTCGTCGAACGGCGCGACGTACTCGTACGGCCAGAACAGGAACGCGAGCAGGAACGCCAGGCCGGAGAGCGCCGAGAGCACGAACCAGGTCGCGACGGCCCGTTCGGCGCGCTTCTCCGCCCGCGTGCCGGGGATCGGGAACCTGCGCTGGTTGTGCACGACCTCGACGTCGTCCAGCTCGGTGGCCAGGCGCGCGAGCTCGTCGGTGGACATCTCGTCCAGGTCGGCGGCGGTGAGGTTGGAGACGTCCTTGCCGCCGGGGTGCGAGACCGTCATTACTGCTTCGCTCCCATCCACAGTGCGAATCCGACCATGGCCGAGAGCCCGACCAGGAAGATGATGGCGCCCTCCGCCGTCGGGCCGAGGCCACCGAGCGGGTTGCCGCCGGGGGAGTTGTTGCCGTTCGTCACGGACTTGACGTACGCGATGATGTCGCGCTTCTCCTCGGGCGTGAGCTGCCGGTCGGAGAACTTCGGCATGCTCTGCGGGCCCGTCTGCATGGCCGTGTAGATGTCGAGCTCGGTGGACGGGTCCAGCGAGGGGGCGTACTTGCCCGACGACAGCGCGATGCCGGTGCCGACGAAGTTGTGGCAGGAGGCGCAATTGAGGCGGAAGAGCTCACCGCCACGGGCCGGGTCGCCCCCGCGCAGCGCCTCGCCCTCCTCGGCCGGCCGCTCCGGGCCGCCGCCGTTGGCCTGGACGAACGCGCCCAGCGCGTCCAGGTTCGCCATGCCCTCGGGGGTGTGCGGGTCGAACTGCGGCAGCGGCGGCTTGCGGGTGGCCTGGGCCTCCTGCCGGGCCAGCGGCATGCGGCCGGTGGCGACCTGGAAGTAGACCGCCGCGTCCCCGACGCCGATCAGGCTGGGGCCGCGTTCGAAGACGCCCTGCAGGTTCGCGCCGTGGCAGGAGATGCAGTGGTTGTTGTAGATCTCCTGGCCCTGCGCGATCAGGGCGGCGTCCGCCTGCGCGTGTACGACCTGGGGGTTCGGGGTGAACGCGGTGTAGAGCCCGCCCGCGGAGATCAGGCCGACCGCCAGCGCGACCGCACCCGCGACACGGCGCCGCGCCCGCCCGCGGGGGCGGAACCGCGACGCGCGGCTCGGGGCCGGGTCCGGAGTGGTGGGAGGTGTCGTCGGTGTCGGAGGTGTTCTCACGGTCTCGTCGTCCCCTGGCCTTTACCTGATGAAGTAGATGACGGCGAACAGCCCGATCCACACCACGTCGACGAAGTGCCAGTAGTACGACACGACGATCGCGGCGGTGGCCTGCGCGGGCGTGAACTTGCTGAGCTTCGTGCGGATGAGCAGGAAGATGAACGCGAACAGCCCACCGATGACGTGCAGCGCGTGGAAGCCGGTGGCCAGGTAGAACACCGTCCCGTAGGCGCTGGACGACAGCGTGGTGTCGTGCTCGGTGACCAGCGTGTGGTACTCGTTCACCTGGCCGAGCACGAAGAACGTGCCCATCACCAGGGTCAGCAGATACCACCGGCGCAGCCCGAACACGTCGCCGCGCTCGGCGGCGAACACCCCGTACTGGCACGTGAAGGACGACGCCACCAGGACGATCGTCACCACGAGGGCGTAGGGGACGTCCAGATGGGTGGGCGGTGGCGGCCACGGACCGTCGTTCTGCGCCCGCGCGGTGAAGTAGATCGCGAAGAGCCCCGCGAAGAACATCAGCTCGCTGGACAGCCAGACGATGGTGCCGATGCTGACCATGTTCGGGCGGTTCAGCGAGTGGATGCGCGCGCTGATGGTGGGAGCCGCTGTCGTCACCGGGGCATTATTACCCGTGACCAACTTCTACGGCCTGTCGGGGATGGGTTTTCTCGGTGGCTAGCATTCACCCCGTGAGCAGCACCGACTCCGCCGTCACAGCAGCCGCCGACGCAGCCCCCGACTCAGCGCCCGATTCAGGCCTCGACTCAGCCCCCGACCCTGCCCTCGATGCAGCCCCCGACCCGGTCCCCGTTTCGGCCCACGGATCCACCGCCCCGGCCGAGCACAACCGCACCGTCCTGGTGTTCAGCCATCGCCCCGAGGTGCGGGAGGGGATCATCATCGCGATCGGCAGGCGTCCGGCCCCCGACGTCGGCCGCCTGCGCTTCCTCGAGGCGGCCGGCATCGCCGACGTCCTCGCCGCCTGCGACGCGGGTCATGTCGACCTCGCGGTCCTCGACGGCGAGGCGCAGCCCACCGGCGGGATGGGCGTGTCGCGCCAGCTCAAGAACGAGATCACGAACTGCCCGCCGATCGTGGTGGCGGTGCGCCGCAGGGACGACCGGTGGCTCGCCACGTGGTCGCAGGCCGACGCCGTCCTGGTGCACCCGCTGGACCCGATCATCGCCGCCGAGACGGTGGCGCGGGTGCTGCGTGAGTCCGCCCGTGAGTCCTCGACGCTCGCCGCCCGTGGCTGACACGGCGACCCACACCTGGCCGAAGCTTCTCGCCAGGCTGCTCCGCCGGGAGGACCTCGCGGCGGAGGACACGACGTGGATCATGGACCGGGTGCTGTCGGCCGAGGCCACGTCGGCGCAGCTCGCCGGCTTCCTCGTCGCCCTGCGCGCCAAGGGCGAGACGGCCGCCGAGATCGCGGGCCTCGCCGAGGCGATGCTGCAGCGCACCCAGCGCTTCACGGTGGACGGCACCGCGGTCGACGTCGTCGGCACCGGCGGCGACCAGGCACATACCGTCAACATCTCGACGATGGCGGCGGTCGTCGTCGCGGCCGCCGGCGTGCCGGTCGTCAAGCACGGCAACCGGGCAGCCTCGTCCGCGTGCGGGTCGGCGGACGTCCTGGAGGCCCTCGGGGTCGCGATCGACCTGCCACCCGACGGCGTCGCCACCTGCGTGCGCGAGGCCGGCATCGGGTTCTGCTTCGCGCCCGTGTTCCATCCCGCCATGCGCCACACCGGTGCGGCACGGCGCGAACTGGGGGTGCCCACCGCGATGAACGTGCTCGGGCCGCTCACGAACCCGGCGCAGCCGTCCGCGGCGCTCGTCGGGTGTGCGGACGCGCGGCTCGCGCCCGTCATCGCGGAGGTGTTCGCCGGGCGCGGTGCGGACGTCCTCGTGGTGCGTGGTGACGACGGCCTGGACGAGATCACCACCACGACGACGTCCACGGTCTGGGTCGTCGGTGGTGGCGAGGTGCGCGCCGAGACGCTGGATCCGGCGGGCCTGGGAGTCGGTGCGGCGAGCCGGGAGGACCTGCGCGGCGGGGACGCCGCCGTCAACGCCGACGCGGCCCGGCGACTGCTCGCGGGCGAGCGCGGGCCGGTGCGCGACGCGGTGCTGCTCAACGCCGCAGGCGCGCTGGTCGCCGCTGACGGCGGGGCCCGCGAGGGGCTCGCCGCGGCGTTCCCGGAGGCGCTGGAGCGGGTGGCGGCGGCCGTGGACTCGGGGGCGGGGGAGCGGCTGCTCGCACGCTGGGCCGAGGTGTCGACGGGCCTGAAGGCGGACTGACCTCCCCGGCGCGTCACCTCGCAACCCGGCGCGTCACCTCGCAACCCGGCGCGTCACCTCGCAACCCGGCGCGTCACCTCGCAACCGTCCGGACGGCTGCGACGTCGCCCGCGACGCTGCGAGGTGGTGCGGGGAGGGCCCCGCGGCGCTACTCCAGCCCGACGGCGAACGTCGCCTCGGTGTCCGCGCGCGAGTAGCTGCGGAAGGCGATGTGGGTGTCCGTGCGCAGCACGCCGTCGACCTTGCTCAGCCGGCCCGCGATGACGTCCGCGAGCTCCTCGTGCTCGGGGACCTTCACGATCGCGATGAGGTCGACGTCGCCCGCGCAGGAGTAGACCTCGCTGACCCCGTCCAGGTCGGCGATGGCCTGCGCGGCCTCGGGGATCCGGTCGGCAGCGGTGTGCACCAGGACGATCGCCGTGATCACGGCCGTGACTCTAGTGCATGCGCTCACCCCAGCGGCCGGGCGCGCTCGGCCCACG
>NZ_JBFWVQ010000065.1:0-33186 GCF_050246655.1 Pseudonocardia sp. | reverse complement strand
TCTCGCGCAGCGTCTGCCCGTCCACGTACTCCATGACGATGTAGGGCAGCGGGCCGTACTCGCTGGGGATCTCCCCGGTGTCGTAGACGGCGACGATCGCGGGGTGGTTGAGCGCGGCGGCGTTCTGGGCCTCGCGGCGGAACCGCATCTGGAACTGCGGGTCGCGCGCCAGGTCGGCCCGCAGCACCTTGACCGCGACGTCGCGGCCCAGCCGCGTGTCGAAACCGCGGTGGACCTCGGACATGCCTCCGTAGCCGAGCGTCTCGCCCAGCTCGTAGCGCTCGGACAACAGTCGCGGCGTGGTCATCGTGGTCTGGTCCCGATCGTTCTGCCGGTTGGCGCAGTTCTCCTCATCTTGCCGGGCGACATCGCCCGATGGCGTGGTCCCGCGCCGGTGCAAGCGCTGGAGTGCCGGTTCGGACCGCTCACCGGACGTCCCTCCTCGCGCTGACCGCGACGAACGGTGCGCCGTCGGCCGCCCGTCCGGCGAGGAGACCCTCCCGGCTCGTCACGCTACCCGTCACGGCCGCCGTCGCAGGATGGTTCGATGTGGCGTTCGCCGCGAACACCCCGTCGCGGTCCAGCCCGCCCAGCAGGATCAGCCCGCCCACGACGACCGCGGCCAGCGTCAGCAGGACGAACAGGATCAGCAGGAAGACCCGTCCCACGCTGGATCGCGAGCGGTTCTCCAGCGGAGCGCCACGCGCGGTACGGGCCCGGCGGCCCTCCGGCGGTGGGGTGCGGACGGTGACGAGGTCGCGGCGGCCGGAGCGATCCTGCGGCCGCGGGCTGCGCACGGTCGGATGCGCGGGTTGCGCGATGTCGTAGGAGCCCGAGGCCTCCGCCGGGCGGTGCGGCCCGCCCTGCGCGGCGTCGGGTGGGAGTGCTGCGCGGTGGGCTCCGGAGGGGGAGTCGGGCAACGGGGACGCGGCGGCGTGCCGGGCGTGCTGCCCGGACGGATCGTCGAGCCGGTGCTCCACGGCGGCGCGATGCGCCCCGGTCCCCGTCGCGCGGGAGTGGGTGGCCCGGGAGTCCGCGGCGGGACGGGCGTCGAGGCCCGGGGACGGCTCCGCGGCCCGGTGGCCACCGGAGCCGCTCGCCGGATACGAGCCGGAACGGGCGCCCGGCTCGACGGTGCGGTGCGTGCCGGAGTCCGTCGACGGCCGGGCCGCGGACGGTCGCCCGCCGCCCGAGGGCGCCCCCTCCAGCCCGGGAGGCGCCGGCGCCCGGCCGAGCACCTGCGGCTCGGCGGGCGGCTGCACGGGCGAACCGAGCTGTGGCGACCGCGGCGGCGTCCCGGGGGCGGCCGGCTCGTCCGCGGTCCGCGACCGGCGCCGCCTGCGTCGCCCACCGCCCGCACCCGCCCCCCGGGCGACGACGTCGAACACCCCCGACGGCCGCGGCGCGGGCTCCCCCCGCCGGACGGCCGCCACGGCCTCGGCGAACTCCCGGCCGGAGCGGTAGCGCTGCGCCGGATCCTTGACCAGCACCGCGTCCACCAGCGCACGCACGTTCGCCGGGATCGCGGGCGGCAGCGGCGGCGGCGCGTCGCGCACCTGCATCGCGGCGACGTCCACGGCACTCTCGCCGCGGAACGGGCGGTGTCCGGCCAGGCACTCGTAGGTGACGATGCCGAGCGAGTAGACGTCCCCCGTGGGTCCGGCCTCGCCTCCGGTGGCCTGCTCGGGCGCGATGTAGTGGGCGGTGCCCATCACCATGCCCGAGCGGGTGACGGGGGCGGCGTTGGCGGCCTTCGCGATGCCGAAGTCCGTGAGCTTCACCCGGCCGTCCTCGCCGACGAGGATGTTGCCCGGCTTGACGTCGCGGTGGACGAAGCCGCGCTCGTGGGCGGCGTGCAGGGCCCACGCGGCCTGCTCGACGACGCGCAGGGTGTCCTCGGGGGGCAGGGGGCCGCGGGCGACGATGGTGGACAGCGGCTCGCCGCGGACGAGCTCCATCACGAGGTAGGCCGTACGGCGCGGGCCGTCGATCTCCTCGCCGTAGTCGTGGACGTGCGCGATCCCGACGTGGTCCAGCGACGCGACCGTCTGGGCCTCGATGCGGAAGCGGTGGCGGAACTCGTCGTCGCCGGACAGCTCGGGACGCAGGATCTTGACGGCGACCGCGCGGCCGAGGCGGGTGTCGCAGGCCTCCCAGACCTCACCCATCCCCCCGATCGCGATCCGGTTCGTCAGCTCGTAGCGGTGTGCGATGAGCTGCCCGGCCGCGAGGATCGTCACGGGAACACCTCGACGCGCCCGTCGGCGGTGACCGGGGTCGCCGCCTCGGATGGGCCCGCAGGCTCGGTCACGGGTTGCCCCGCAGGCCGGCGGCGATGACGGCGCGGCCGATCGGAGCGGCCCGGGAGCCACCGGTGGCCTCCAGGTTGCGGTCGCCGCCGTTCTCGACGAGGACCGCGACCGCGATCTGCGGGTTCTGGGCGGGCCCGAAGGCGATGTACCAGTTGTGCGGCGGTGTGGTCTTGGGGTCGACGCCGTGCTCGGCGGTGCCCGTCTTCGCGGCGAGCTGCACGCCGGGGATCTTGCTGCCCTGGGTGCGGTTCTCGGCGCCGATCATCATCTCGGTCAGCGTCCGCGCGACGGCCGGGTCGATCGCCTGCCCGAGCCGGTCCGGCTGGGTGGTGTCCACGACCTCGAGGTCCGAGGTCTGGACCTCCTTGATCAGGTACGGCCGCATCATCTGGCCGCCGTTCGCGACGGCCGCGGCGATCATGGCGTTCTGCATCGGCGTGAGCCGGACGTCGCGCTGCCCGATGCCGGACTGCTGCAGCGCCGCGGTGTCCGGGATGTCGCCCAGCGTGGACGGGACGACGGTCATCGGGACGCCGATGCGGGTGTCCGGGTCGACGCCGAACGCGTCGGCCTGGCGGCGCAGCGTCTCCTCGCCGAGCTGGCCGGCGAGCTCGGCGAACGCCGTGTTGCAGGAGCGGGCGAGCGCGTCGGCGAGGGATGCGGTGCGTCCGGTCCCGCAGGGCGTGCCGGCGAAGTTCTGCAGGTCCGTGCGCGTGCCGGTGAGGGTGATCGAGGACGCGGCCGTGAGCTGTGACTGCGGGGTGAACCCGGTGGACAGCGCCGCCGCGCTGGTGACGACCTTGAACGTCGATCCCGGCGGGTAGGTCTCCTGGATCGTCCGGTTGACCAGCACCGGCGGGTCCGCGTCGTTGAACCGGGCCCACGCGGCCTGCTGCTGCCCGACGCGGGTGCCCGCGAGCTCCTGCGGGTCGAACGACGGGGTGGAGACCATCGCGAGGATCTCGCCGGTCTGCGGCCGCAGCGCGACGACCGCACCCGCGTAGTCCACACGGGTGAGCGCATCGTAGGCGGCCTGCTGCATCGCCGGGTCGATCGTGAGCACGACGTTGCCGCCGCGCGGGTCGCGACCGGTGAGCAGGTCCGACAGGCGCCGGGCGAACAGCTTGTCGTCGCTGCCGTTGAGGATGTCCGTGGCAGCGCGCTCGATGCCGCTGGAGCCGTAGGTGGGGGAGAAGTACCCGGTGACGGGGGCGTACACCTCGCCGTCGGGATAGCGGCGCTCGAACGTGCGGTCGCCCACCTCGACGCTCTCCGCGAGCACCCGCCCGCCCGCGCTGATCTGCCCGCGGTCGCGGGTGTACTCGGCGAAGAGGACCCGCTGGTTGCGCGGGTTGCTGCGCAGCTCGCCCGCCTGCACCACCTGCACGTAGGTCAGGTTGGCCATGAGCAGGACGATCATCGCCATGACGGCGAGGGCGACGCGGCGGACGGGGGCATTCATTTCGGGCGCTCCACGAGCTCGGTGCCGGCCTCGGCGATCGGCGCGCGCGGCGGGGCGGCGCGGGCCGGCAGCGGGGCACGTGCGGCGTTGGAGATCCGCAGCAGCAGTGCGATCAGCGCGTAGTTCGCGACCAGCGAGGATCCTCCGTAGGACAGGAACGGCAGCGTGAGCCCCGTGAGCGGGATCAGCTTGGACGACCCGCCGACGACCACGAAGATCTGCAGGGCGATCGTGAACGCCAGCCCGCTCGCGAGCAGCTTGCCGAAGCTGTCGCGCACGGCGACGGCACTGCGCAGCCCGCGGGTGATGAGCACCAGGTAGACGACGAGGATCGCGGCGAGCCCGATGAGCCCGAGCTCCTCACCGAGGGAGGACAGGATGAAGTCCGTCGCGGCGAACGGCACGAGGTCCGGGCGCCCGGCGCCGAGCCCGGTGCCGCCGACTCCGCCGGTGCCCAGCCCGAAGAGGGCCTGCGCGATCTGGTAACCCGCGCGGTCGTAGTCCGAGAAGGGATCCAGCCAGACCTGCACGCGGGCCTGGACGTGGCTGAAGAGGTTGTAGGCGATGACCGCGCCGCCCACGAAGAACGACAGGCCGATGACCACCCACGACACCCGCTCGGTCGCGATGTAGATCATCACCAGCACGATGCCGAAGAACAGCAGCGACGAGCCGAGGTCGCGTTCCAGCACCAGCACGACGATCGAGAGACCCCAGATGAGCAGCAGCGGCGCGAGGTCGCGGGCGCGGGGGAACTCCATGCCGAGGAAGCGGCGACCCGCCGTGCGGAAGAGCTCCCCCTTCTGGGTGAGGAACCCCGCGAAGAACACGATCATGAGGATCTTCGCGAACTCGCCCGGCTGGATGGAGAAGGGCCCGACGCGCAGCCAGATCTTGGCCCCGTTGATCTCCGAGATCGCGTCCGGCAGCAGGCCGGGCAGCGCCAGCAGGATCAGCCCGACGAACCCGGCCGTGTACGAGTAGCGCGCGAGCGTGCGGTGGTCGCGCACCAGGTAGAGCACCCCGACGAAGAGCGCGAGCCCCACCGCGGTCCAGGCGATCTGGCGGGTGACCAGCGTCGTCGGGATGTCGTTGCCCAGCAGGATGGCCCGCTCCTGCGCGGCGAGGTCCAGCCGGTGGATCATCACCAGGCCCAGCCCGTTGAGCAGGGCGACGCACGGCAGGATCAGCGGGTCGGCGTACGGCGCCCACTTCCGCACCGCGAGGTGCGCCACGACGAGCAGCGCCAGGTACGCGACCCCGATGTAGATCAGCGACGTGATCGCCCGTGCCGGCTCCGTGCCGCCGGCGGTGTTGATCTCGACGAGCACCAGGGCGCCCGTGACGATCACCGCGGCGAACGCCAGCAGCGTCAGCTCGATGTTGCGTCCGGTCGGCAGCGGCGCCGGCTCGAGCCGGGCGACGCTGGGTCGTACGTCGGGGTTGGCCATCAGCTCACCGGCCGACAGGTCGTCCCCGGCTCAGGCATCAGCGTGGGCAGGGGAGGGTCCGCGGGCGCCGGAACCGGCACCTCGGGGGTCGGCGCGGGTGCGCCGGGTACCGCGGGATCGGGAGCGGGGACCGGCGCCGCCATCTGGCACGGCGGCAGCAGCTGCTGGCGCAGCCGCTCGACCGTCGCCTGCGCCGCGGGCAGCCCGCCGGCGGTCAGGATGCCCTCCTGCACCTGGCTGCGCGCGCTCTCCGGCAGGTCCACCAGCTTGATGCCGGTCTCCTCCGCCACGCTGTTCAGCGGGCCGAGCAGCGGCACCTCGCCCTGCACGCCCTGGAAGATCGCCACCTGCTCCTGGTGCGCGGCCACGAAGTACTGCTGGTCCACCCACAGCCGGGCGGCGACCGCGCCACCGACCAGCACCGTGAGCACCGCCGCCATGGCGAGCAGCAGCCGCATCCGTGACGGCGGCCGCTCGGCCGACGCCGCGGGGGCTGGCGTGCGCGCCGGTTCCACCCGGTGCGGCATCGTGGTCGCCGACGCCCGCGCCGCGGCCGAGTCCGGACGGACCTCCTCGCGGCCGTCTCCCGCCGCGCCTCCGACGATCGGGTCGTCCTCGCCGAACTCGACGTCCACGACGTCCGCGACGATGCAGGTGATGTTGTCCGGGCCGCCGCCGCGCAGCGCGAGCTCGATCATCCGGTCCGCGCACGCCCGGGGATCGGCGTACGAGCTCAGCGTGTCGCGCAGCGTCTCGTCGCTCACGACGCCCGACAGGCCGTCCGAGCACAGCAGGTACCGGTCGCCCGCCCGGGCCTCGCGGATCGTCAGGGACGGGTCGATCTCGCCGCCCGTGATCGCCCGCAGCAGCAGCGACCGCTGGGGGTGGTTGTGTGCCTCGTCCTCGCTGATCCGGCCCTCGTCGATCAGGGACTGGACGAACGTGTCGTCCTTCGTGATCTGCGTCAGGGCGCCCTCGCGCAGCATGTAGGCCCGCGAGTCCCCGACGTGCACGAGCCCCAGGCGCGTGCCCGCGAACAGGATCGCCGTGAGGGTGGTGCCCATGCCCTCGAGGTCCGGCGCGTCGGCCACGTGCTGCGTGATCGCCGCGTTGCCCTGCACCGTGGCGGTGTGCAGCTCGGCCAGCAGGTCGTCGCCCGGGGTGTCGTCGTCGAGCGGGGCCAGCGCCGAGATGACCAGCGACGACGCCACCTCGCCCGCCGCGTGCCCGCCCATGCCGTCGGCGAGCGCGAGCAACCGGGGCCCGGCGTAGACGGCGTCCTGGTTGTTCTGCCGGACGAGCCCGCGGTCGCTGCGGGCCGAGTAGCGCAGGACGAGGGTCATCGGGGGACTCCGAACGCCGTCGGTGCCGGAACGGCCGGCCGCCTCATGACCGTCATGACCGCAGCTCGATCACGGTCTTGCCGATGCGGACCGGGACGCCCAGGGGAACGCGGGTAGGTCCGGTGACCTTAGCCCGGTCCAGGTAGGTGCCGTTGGTCGACCCGAGATCCTCGACATACCAGTCGTCACCCTGCTGCGAGATCCGGGCGTGCCGCGTCGATGCGTAGTCGTCGTCCAGCACGAGCGTCGAGTCGTCGGCCCGCCCGATCAGGATCGGCCGGGAGTCCAGGGAGACCCGTGTCCCCGCCAACGCGCCGTGCGTGACGATCAGCTGGCGCGGGAGCTTGCCCCGGCCGCGGCGCTCCGACCGGCCCGGCAACGCGGCCCGCAGACCCGCCGCCGCGTACAGGTCCGAGCGCACCACCCGGAGCGCAAACAGCACGAACAGCCAGAGGAGGGCCAGGAAGCCCGCCCTGGTGAGCTGCAACACCACCTCCGCCACGCGCGGCGAACTCCATTTCTGCGAACCGCTTCGTCGACGTTGACGTGTCTACCGCACGTCCCGATCCGGCCCGGCGATCAGGCCTGGGTGCGGAAGACCAGGCTCGAGTGGCCGACGCGGATCACGTCTCCGTCCGAGAGCTGCCACGTCTGCACCGGGCTGCCGTTCACCGTGGTGCCGTTCGTGGAACCCAGGTCCGACAGCGTGGCCGTCTGGCCGTCCCAGCTGATCTCGATGTGACGGCGCGACACACCCGTGTCCGGCAGCCGGAACGACGAGTCCTGGCCACGGCCGATGACGTGCGTGCCCTCGGTGAGCTGGAAGCTGCGGCCCGAGCCGTCGTCCAGGCTGATGGTGGCCGTGAGCTGCTGCGGGTAGCCGCCGCCCCAGCCCTGCTGCTGGCCGTAGCCCTGGTCGTAGCCCTGCTGGCCGTAGCCCTGGTCGTAGCCCTGCTGCTGCCCGTACCCCTGCTGGCCGTAGCCCTGCTCGTAGCCCTGGGGCTGGCCGCCGTAGCCGGGCTGCTGGCCGTAACCCTGCTCGTAGCCCTGGGGCTGGCCGCCGTAGCCGCCGCCCTGCTGGCCGCCGTAGCCGGGCTGCTGGCCGTAACCCTGCTCGTAGCCCTGGGGCTGGCCGCCCTGCTGCTGGCCGTACCCCTGCTGCTCGTACCCCTGCTGCTCGTAGCCCTGCTGCTCGTAGCCCTGCTGCTCGTAGCCCTGCTGGCCGTACCCCTGCTGGTCGTACCCCTGCTGGCCGGCGTAGCCGCCCTGCTGCGGGTAGCCGCCTTGCTGCTGCCCGTACTGGTCGTACCCGCCCTGCTGGCCGCCGTAGCCGCCCTGCTGCGGGTAGCCGCCTTGCTGCTGCCCGTACTGGTCGTACCCGCCCTGCTGGCCGCCGTGGCCGCCCTGCTGGCCATAGGCGTCGCGTTGATCACCGCCCTGCTCGTACCCGGCAGGCGGGGCGTACGTTTGCTGCTGCCCGTAGGGGGCGCCACGGTCGTAGCCGTACTGCCCGTTCTCCTCGGGGTGGCCGGGTTGCTGGCTCATCGGTGCTTCTCCTGCGTCGCGTGCTCGGGTGGTGTCCCGACGGGAAGCGTCGGGATCCACGGCCGAGCGGGTGCGGAACTGTCCCGTGTGCAGCGCATCGGAGCGCTCCAGAAAGACTACGACCTCACCGTAGGTGTCCCAGCCCTGGTCGGTGAGATGTTGGGTGACGAAGCGGGTGAGTTGGTACTCGTTGAGCTCCGGGTCACCGGCCGCACGATCGGAGTCGGACGGGCTGAGCAGCACGGTGTAGCTGTTCGGTACGAGACGGTACCCGCCCGGCTGCTCCCTGACGTTGTCCTCGGCTTCCCTGAGCAGCGCCTGTCGTATCTCTTGGGGAACGACGCCACCCCCGAAGACCCGCGCGGAAGCGTCGCCCACCATCCCCTGGAGACGGCGTTCGAATCTTCCGACACGACCCACCCGATCATCCTCCCAGCCGCCCGGCGTGTTGCTGACGGGACCGATCGTATCTGTGGTAGCCACCGTCGTGAGTGCCCCGTCGCCCGTCCGGGTCGGGACGGGTCTCCGAACGGTCGCGCAAGGTCTTCGCCGAGCCTCCCGGCCCCCGTCCGGCCCCGCCCGACGGGGGCGCGCGAGCTCCGTGCTAGCGTGCTCCACGCCAGGGCGAGTGGCGGAATGGCAGACGCGCACGGTTCAGGTCCGTGTGTCCGTAAGGACGTGAGGGTTCAACTCCCTCCTCGCCCACACTACTCGGCGGCCCGGGCTGGCCGCCTTTCTTTTCCCAGGTCAATGCACCATTGCCGGCCGTTGCGGATGGTCGGCCCGCACCAGCACGTCGGCCCTGGACGGATCGTTCTCCCGCTCGTAGCGCGCGTACGCGGCGAGCGTCCAGCGCTGCTCCGCGGACGTGTGGCGCTCCAACGCCGCGGCCGACATCTGCAGGTGCACCGTCAGCTCGAACGGCAGGCCCCGACCCAGCAGGAGCCCGCCCGCCACGATCACGACCCCACCGTCGCCGAGAGCGACGTAAGCGTCCCGAAAGGAACGGTCCGCCGCGGCGTCCCAGAGCCGCGGCAGCACCCGTCCCGATCCGGGCATCGGGTCCAGCACCTCCCGGCGCAGCGCCGCGGTGTCCAGCGCGAGGTCGAGCAGCGCGTCCGCGTCCGTGCGTCCGTACTCCAGGCGTACCGACGCGGGCCGCAGGAAGTCGCCCGCGCGCACCAGGAGCGCGGGCCGTCCCAGCACCGGGAGCCGTCGCACGACGTCCGCGGCCAGGTCCTCCGGACCCGTCGGCGGCGCCCCGTCGACCGCGACCCGCAGCCGCCCCGGCCGCGCCGTCACGGCCCGCGAGATCTCCTCCGCGAGCCGTTCGCGGGTAAGGGGGGTGACCTGCACACCACCTATCCTCCCGGCCGTGACCGATGCGAGTACGCGTGCGGGGCGGCCGTCCGATCGGTGGAGTGCGCCACCGCCGTCGCGGCCGGACACTGATCGCGTGAGCGGCGACGCGGCGGTGTCCGGGGGCGGATCCTCGGTGACCCGTGCTCTGCGCGTCGTCGAGGCCGTCGCCGCGGCCGGGGACGGCGTCACCGCGAAGGCCATCGCGCGGCGTCTCGGCTGCCCGTTGCCGACGGCCTACCGGACGCTCGGCACCCTCGTCGAGGAGGGCTACCTCGTCCGCCTCCACGACGTGCGCGGTTACGGCCTCGGCTACCGCATCGCAGACCTGCACCGCAGCCTCGCCTCCCAGGTGGCGCCCCCACCGGAGGTGCGGCGGGTGCTGCACGAGATGCACACGAGCCTCGGCGCGGCCGCCTACTACGCGGTGTTCCGCGACGTCGAGATCGTGGTCGCCGACGTCGCGGATTGCGCGGATCACCCCCGTCCCGAGTCCTTGCGCATCGGTGAGCCCACCGCGCCGCACGCCACGGCGGGCGGCAAGGTCATGCTCGCCGGGCTGCGCCCCGCCCGGCTCGCCGAGCTGCTCGCCCGCACCGAGCTGTCCAAGCTCGCCCCCCGCACCGTCGTCGAGCGGCGGGCGCTGGACCGCGAACTGATGCGCGTGCGGTCCGCGGGCGTCGCCGTCGAGGTCGACGAGTTCCAGGCCGGCCGCGCCGGGGTCGCCGCTCCCGTGCTGGGCCTGGACGGCGAGGTCACGGCGGCCGTCGGGGTCGCGGTGGCGCGCGCGGAGTTCAGCTCGCGGCGCTGGGAGCTCGAACGTGGCGTGCGGGGTGCCGCGGCCCGGGCGGGGGCGTTGGCGCGGGCGGCGCGGTCGTCCTGAGGTCCGCACCGCCGCGCGAGAGGCACAGGAGAGTCGTCGTGGCGCCGTTCCAGGACCCTGACGTCCCTCTCGCGCTCGATCACGACAGTTAGCCTGCCGCGATGACCGACCCCGCGGGCCTCGTGGACTATGCGCTCGACGACCACGTCGCCACCATCACCTACCGACGTCCGGACAGGCTCAACGCCATCGACGGGGCGATGCGCCGCGACATCAACGCGGCGTTCGACCGCTTCCGCGGCGACGACGATGCGTGGGTCGCGATCGTCACCGGCTCCGGACGCGCGTTCTGCGCGGGCGCGGACCTGCGGTCGGAGACCGGCAACCCCGCGGGCGACTTCCCCGGCTCGTTCTGGGAGCGCCCCACCGTCAACTCGTTCGAGAGCGGCTGGGAGATCTTCAAACCGGTGATCGCCGCCGTCAACGGCTACTGCCTCGGCTACGGCCTGACGCTCCTCACGTGGTGCGACTTCGTGATCGCGTCCGAACGGGCGAGCTTCGCCTTCCCCGAGGTGACGGTGGGGATCCCGACGATCGTCGGCGCGCTGCGGCTGCCGCAGCGGATCGGCTGGCACCACGCGATGGAGCTGCTGCTGACCGGCGAGCGGATCGACGCGGCCCGCGCCGCGGAGATCGGGCTCGCCGGGCGCGTGGTGCCGCACGAGTCGCTGATGGACGAGGCCCGCGCGCTCGCCGGGCGCCTGACGAAGGCGGCGCCGCTCGCGCAGCGGGCGACGAAGGAGATGGCCGTCCGCGGTCCCGCGATGGGGCCGGTCGACGCGATCCGGTTCGGGGAGACGATGCGCCGGGTCGCCGCCGCCACCGAGGACGCGGCGGAGGGTGCGACGGCGGCGCGGGAGCGGCGGGCGCCGGTGTGGCGGGGGCGGTGAGCGGTCAGCTGAGGTCGAACTCGCCTGCCCTCACCCCGGCGAGGAAGGCGTTCCACTCGGCGGTGGTGAACTCGAGGACGAGCGACTCGTCGCGGCTGTGGCGCACCGACACCCGGTCCCCTCCCGTCCGTGCCACGGCCACGCATGCTCCGGAGCCTTGCGAATAGGAACTCGTCACGAACCGTGGTTCCCCGTCGTCGCGCCGTACCAGCACTCGATCCCCCTCGTCGCGAGACACCGGGGAAGAAGTCTAAACAGCCGACCGGATCGTTATCCAACGGCGACCGGCTCACGTGCTCGACCGCCGGGCGTCAGGGGCCGGTCTCCGCACGGTGCCAGTCCTCGGCGGCGCGCGCGAGCCGCTCGACGGATTCGGACCGGTCCAGCGTGTCGGTCAGCATGAGCTCGAACTTGCGATCGTACTCCTCGAGCGTGTCCTCGCCCGAGAGGTACTCGGCGTTCTCCCGGCCCTCGAAGTAGACGCAGTCCCCGTGCTCCTCGGCGAACCGCATGACGATGAAGGGCCCTCCGATGGCGGCGGCGGAGGGAACCGTGACCGGAAGGATGCGGAACTCGACGTGGGCGAGATCCTTCTGCAGGGCCTCGTGCAGCCACTCGGCCTGCACGCGCATGACGTGCGCGTTCCCGACCGGGCGCAGCAGCGCCGCCTCGCTCAGCACGACCTCGTAGGTGCGGCCCGTTGCGGTGCGCAGGATCTCCTGGCGCCGCAGGCGGAACGCGACGAACCGCTCGCGTTCCTCGTCGGTGTGCGCGGGGAAGAACCAGTCCGCGACCGCGCCGATGTAGGTCTCGGACTGGAACAGGCCGGGGAAGATCTCCGACTCGAACCAGCGCAGCGAGAGGGCCTCCTGCTCCAGTTCGACGTAGCGGAGCAGGTGGTCGGCGAACATGTCGCTGCGTACGACGTCGCGGTAGTCCGCCCACCACTCGTCACCCTGGCCGTCGGCGGCGAGCTCGAGGACCTTCTGCCGCGTCTTCTCGTCGAAGATCTTGTAGAGATCCAGTAGGTCGCGCACGTCGCGATGGCGCGGGATGCCCTTGCCCGTCTCCAGGCGACTGACCTTGCTCAGCGAGCAGTCCAACGCCTTCGCGGCGTCCTCGATGAGCAGCCCTGCGTCGGTGCGGTACTTGCGGAGTTCCCGGCCGAGCCGCGCGCGGCTCGCCGATCGGCTCGGCGGATTCATGTCGTCCCCCTCGACGGCATCTCCGACGCAACGTCGTGATGCAACTGCAGGCAGCAAGCGATGTGCTGCAAACGATCGACCATGGCAATCAGGTTCGGCGTTGGGGACACACGCGAGAGTCGAAAACCAGCCCGTGATCGTTACCTACGGTGATCGTGTTGGCGGGCGTGTTGCTGCGGTCTCCGGGCATCACACAACTCTATCGACCGGGTCGTCGCCCGTCAGGGGGGATATCCCCCGATGTCATCCCGATGTCACAGCAGCAAGGGGTCGGGTCGTACTGAGGGTGTGAGCTGGCTCGGCGACGAACGGCGAGCGAATGCACTTGCACAGCACAAGTGCATTGATAAAATGATGTGCATCACGCAAGGGGGTCACCGATGAGCGTGGTCGTCGTGGTGCTGGGGGTGCTCGCGCTGGTGGCGCTCTGCACCCTCATCGGCGTGATCGAAGGACGCGCCCAGCAGGAGGCGTACCGGCGGCTGGAGGGCGTCCCGGGCGAGGAGGCGGTGTCCCGCCGGGGATCGCCCGCTGCGCATCCGAGGAGGTGAGGGCATGTACCTGGTGATCGTCCTGGCCGGGGGGCTCGGGGTACTCGCCGGGGTTGCGGTGGTCATGGCCATCGTCGACCGGTCGCTCGAGTACCGGTGGCGCGCCATCGCGGCGGAGCGGCGCCGGCGGGCCGAGCAGCGGCGCGCGGGAACGCGCTGGTGAGAGGCGTGCAGCGGGCCCGACCGGTCGCGGGGTGGTCGGGCCCGCTGCGCACAGCAAGATCCTTCTGATCCCGCAGGCACCGCCGTCCGTGAGCCCGGTACGCAGACGGAGGTGGCGTGATGGACCTGATGATGTACCTCGTCGGAGGGCTCGTGCTGCTCGTGGGCATGGCCGTCGTCACGGCCGTGGTGGACCGGATGCACGAGCACCGGCGGCGGTTCGACGCGGCGCAGCGGCGCCGGCGGTGGGAGCAGCGGCGGGAAGGTCGCGGGGAGCCGACCCGGCAGGAAGCGATCCTGCGCTGAGTCAGGATCCACCGCGCCTTGTCGCCGGTAGGCGCGCCCGGGTGGTGCTCCCGAGCTGGTCGTCCGGACCGGTCGTCGCGCTTCGCAGGGTTCGGGTTCGGCGGGGCCCAGGCCACCGGTGGGTCCAGGCCGAGGCGCCGCGCGACCGTCAGATCGCCCGGCGACCCGACAGCGCCCGCCCGAGCGTCAGCTCGTCGGCGAACTCGAGGTCGCCGCCCATGGGCAGGCCCGACGCGGGGCGGGTGACGGTGAGCCCGGGGAAGTCCCGCAGGAGCCGCACGAGGTAGGTGGCGGTGGCCTCACCCTCGGTGTTGGGGTCCGTGGCGATGATGACCTCGGCGATCTCGGTCTCGTCGGCTGCGGGGCCGGTGCCGCCGAGGCGGGCGAGCAGCTCGCGGATCCGCAGGGCGTCCGGGCCGATGCCGGACAGGGGGTCCAGCGCGCCGCCCAACACGTGGTACCGGCCCTTGAACTCCCGGGTGCGCTCCACGGCGAGGACGTCCTTCGGCTCCTCGACGACGCAGACGATCGTGGGGTCGCGGCGGGCGTCCGCGCAGTAGCGGCACCGCTCGCGCTCGGCGACGTTGCCGCACACCTCGCAGAACCGGACGCCCTGCCGGACCTTGGCCAGGACGTCCATGAGCCGCTGCACGTCAGCGGGCTCCGCGCCGAGCAGGTGGAAGGCGATGCGCTGGGCGCTCTTGGGCCCGACGCCGGGCAGCCTGCCGAGCTCCTCGATCAGGTCCTGGACGGGCCCCTCGAACACCTCGGGCTCACATGCCGGGCAGGCCGAGCCCGCCCATGCCGCCCCCGAGCGCACCGGCGAGCGGCCCCATCGCGGCGGTCTGGCGCTCCTTGGCGAGGCGGGAGGCGTCCTGGAAGGCGCCGAAGACGAGGTCCTGCAGGGTGTCGACGTCCTCGGGGTCGACGACCTGCGGGTCGATCCGGACGCTGCGCAGCTCGCCGGATGCCGTCATCGTCACCTGCACGAGCCCGTTACCTGCCTGGCCGGTGACCTCGGCGTTCATCAGTTCCTGCTGCGCCGCCAGCATCTGCTGCTGCAGCTGCTGGGCCTGCTGCATGATCATCTGCATGTCGGGCTGACCGGGTTGCACCTGCACTCCTCGCGTCGACGGCTCGGCAGCCCAGAGTAGTCGCGCGGGCGTCAGCGGGCGGTGGCCGGACCCTCCGCGGGTTCGTCCTCGACCCGCTGCTCGGCGGCGGCCTTCTCAGCTGCCGCCTCCTCGGCGTAGCGCCGCGCCAGTCGCTCGGTCTTGCGCTTGACGGCGTAGCCGATCCCGAGCCCGGTGCCGACGGCGACCAGCAGCGCGATCCACGAGAACCGCTTCAGCCAGACCTCGGCGACGACGCCGAGCCAGTAGATCGCCGCCGTCGTCCCGCACGCCCACGCGATGCCGCCGAGGACGTTCGCGACCAGGAACTTCCGGTACTGCATCCCCAGGGCGCCGGCGAGTGGTCCGGCGAGGATCCGCAGGATCGCGACGAACCGGCCGAAGAACACCGCGTACACGCCGTACTTGCGGAACACCCGCTCCGCGAACATCACCTGGACCGGCCCGAAGTGCTTCGGGAACCGCCTGGCGAGCCGCTCGAACAGCGGCGTGCCGTAGCGGTAGCCGATGGCGTAGCCGATGGAGTCGCCGACGATCGCGCCCGTGGTCGCACCGATCGCGACGCCGACCGGGGAGATGTCCAGCCCCGGCTGAGCGGCCAGCAGCGACGCCGTGACCAGCACGATCTCCCCCGGCAAGGGGATTCCGAGGCTCTCCAGGCCGATGACGAGCCCGACCGTGACGTACACCAGGAGAGGCGGGATCCCCGTGAGGAAGTGCTCGACGGGCATGGGACCCCTTCGACCGGGACGGTGGAAAACGCCCGGGCGAGTCTAGTCCCGCGCGGCCGGGGGGAGTCGGGAGACGACGAACCGCTCGAGCAGCCGGGCCGGGACCGGACCGCCCACCGGGACGAACCACGGCCCGAACGGCCGTCCCGCGACGAACCGCCAGCGTCGGGGCACGCGGTCCACCGCGACGGCGTGCACCGCCACCCCGGCCGCGGTGACGTGCAGGGCGAGGAACGACTTGTGGTCCTCGATGGCCTGAGCGGAGAACAGCTCGTTGGTGTTGACGTCCCAACGCGTGCCGCCCGCGACCAGCAGGTACGCCGCCACCACGAGCGGTCCGACGAGCACCCCGGCGCCGAACGAGGTGACCGCGAGGAACTCTCCGTCGGTGATGCCTGCGTCCAGGTAGGGCACCGTCGTCACCCAGGCGGCGATCGCGGCGATCGACACCAGACCGGCGACGACGCGCGCCGCCAGCACGCTGCGCCGCCGCCGGCCCCGCAGCGGGAAGCCCCACGAGCGCGACGGGTAGTCGTCCAGGACCCCGATCGCGCCGACCACGAGCGTCACGCAGGCGACGGTGGCGAGCGTGACCACCGCGATCTGTTCCGGCTCGTACCCGGCGAGGATCTCGGAGTGGAAGCGGGCGAACCGCACGACCGCGCCGACGGCGACCACGTGCAGCGTGAGATGCAGCGACGCCGCCGCGATCCGGGGAACGGGACGGCGGCGGGAATCGCCCGCGAACGCGTACAGCAGGGCGAAGAGCCCGGTCATGACGACCGTCGTGAGCACGAGCGGCAGCACGGCCTCGCGCCCCGGCTCGGGGGTGAGCGCCGTCCAGCCGGCGTCGAGGACCAGGGCGAGCAGCAGGTAGGCCACCGCCGTGACCAGGAAGAAGGTCTTGTTGCCGTAGATGCGCCAGAGCACGTTCCAGGCCAGCCGGCCGGTGTGCTCGGGGAAGACGGTGCACCGGGTGAAGCGTTCCGGCTCGCTCTTGGCCGGGTCCATCATCTGCTGCGGGGGCAGCTCCAGCTCCGTCGGCAGGTTGTGCGTCCCCGACAGGTACGCGCCGCCGCCGCCGGCGGTGATCTTCTGCTCCCCGGACTCCGGCTGCTCGTAGCGCGCGTAGTGGTGGGTGTCGCCGGACAGCGAGATCCGTACCCGCGCGCCCGTCGGGGCGAGGATCTCCCGCTGCACGTACTCGATCTGCGCGTACACCTCCGGATTGCGCGGCCCCGCCGCCACCCAGGACGGCTTGGCCCAGCAGAGGATCACGCCGTCGTCGGGGGAGAGCTCCCCGGCGACCGTGCGGAAGAACTCCAGCTGCGGCTCGTCGACGTCGGCGTCCAGCTGGATGTCGATCGCCCACAGCCACCACCGCTGCGGCAGCTTCACCGCGAAGTAGCTGCGCCGCTGGCGGGTGCGCCAGCCGCCGATCCAGCGGTCGCGTTGACAGAACAGCTTGATGAAGCTGACCAGGCCGTCGTACCAGTCGTGGTTGCCGGGCACGGCGAGAACCTGCCGCGGCGGTCCGGGGGCGGCGCACTCGCGACGGTCCGGCTCCGCCGACCACGGCAGCATCGCGCGGTAGGGCCCGACGAGCCGGTCCGTGTAGTCCTCCTTGGACCCTGTCGGATACGCCTCGTCACCGCCGAACACCAGCAGCTCCGAGGGCTCGATCCGCGCGGTCCCCAGGGCCAGCGGCTCCGTCCGCCCGACGAGGCCCGCCACCGCGGCGGCCGCGTTGAACCCGTCGCCGATGTCCGACACGTAGTCGATCCACAGCTCGTCGCGCCGCGACAGGTCGACGATCAGCTCGTCCGGGTCGACCGGGGTGCTGGCCTGCAGCTCGCGGCGGTCCACGAAGTTGCCGAACACCTGCGAGACCACCGCCTCGCGGGCCGTCTGCAGCAGCAGGCGCACCGAGAACCAGCGCAGCCGGGGGCGGGCGGTGAAGCCGACCTGGTCCGGGGCAGCCGAGCGCGGGGCGGCGGGCGTCGACGCCTGGGTCATCGCTCCTCCAGCGGGTGCACGGAGAACGCTGCCTTCCGTGCGTCGGGGCGGCCGGTCGGGGCGGCCGTCTGGCGTGCGAGGCTCAGCCGCGGTCGATCGTGCGGGCGCCGAGCTGTGCGGTGAGCAGCTCGATCGCGACCTCCTCCGGGTCGCGGCGGGGTGGGGCCTCCCCGGCGTCCGCGGCCGCCTCGGCGATCATCGACTCCTCGTCGTCGGGCGGCGCGTCCTCCGGAGGGGGCTCCGGCGGCAGGGGCTCGTCGTCGACGACGGCGCGTTGCCGCGGCGGCGGCCGGTGGGCAGGCGGCTCGGGGCGTGGCGCCGCGGCCCGGCCCGCAGACGGTGCCTCACCGGACTCGCAGCGGATCCGCCAGCGCACCCCCAGCACGGCGTGCAGGGCCTGGGTGACGATCTCCGCATTGCGTTGCTCCGCCAACCGCCGGGCGAGCGACGGTGCCCCGATGTGCAGGACGAGCACGTCCCCGTCCACGGCGCGCACGGTGGCGTTGACCAGCATCGCCTCCGTGCTGCGGCTGTGCTGCTTGGCTGTGGCGAGGATCTCCGGCCAGACGCGGCGGACGGCCGCGGCGTCCAGCCCGGTCGGGGTGGGCACGGGATCGGTGGAGGTGGACGACGGCGGCGGGCCGGCCTGCTCGCGGGGTGTGGGGTCCGCGTCGGCGTGTCCCGGCTGCGACGAAGCGGCGGGGGTGGTGGGCCGGTCCGACCGGGGTGTGCCGGCCTGCCGCGGGCGGGTGGCGGTGCCGGATCCCGCCGGCGGCGCGGACGCCCGCCGGCTCGGCGGAGCGGCTGCGCCGGCCGCATCCGGTGGTGCGGCCGCGGATCGGTCCGGTGCCGTGGGCGTACCGGCGGGTCCCGGTCGCGCGGAAGCGGGGCGGTTCGGCGGCGCGGCCGTACCGGTCGGGTCCGGTCCCACCGATCCGGGTCCGGCGGCGTCGGAGCGGGGCGCCGGCTCCTGCCGGTCCGGCGGACCGTCGGGTCCGCTGGTTCCGTCCGCCGCGGCGCTCTCCCCGCGCACGCTCGGGCGGGTGAAGCTGCGGCGGGCCGCCTCGTCGTCGGACGTCGCGGCATCGTCGCCGGTCACGCCGCCGTCCCCTGCTGCGGGAGCGATCGCGATCCGCCGCTCCATCCGTTCGAGGCGCTCCAGCAGACCCGAGTCGGACGCGGCGGGCAGGAGCATCCGCGCGCAGAGCAGTTCGAGCAGCAGGCGCGGCGCCGTGGCGCCGCGCATCTCGGTGAGCCCGGTGTGCACGATCTCGCCGTACCGGGCGAGCGTCGCGGGCCCGAGGCGCGCGGCCTGCTCGACCATGCGTTCCAGCTCGTCGTCCGCCGCGTCCACGAGCCCGCGGTTCGCGGCTTCGGGGACGGCCTGCAGCAGCGTGAGGTCCCGCAGCCGCTGCAGGAGGTCCGAGGCGAAGCGGCGCGGGTCGTGCCCGGCCTCGACGAGCCGGTCCACCGCCTCGAACACGGCCGCGCGGTCGCCCGCGGCCAGGCCGTCCACGGTGTCGTCGATGAGCGCGACGTCCGTGACCCCGAGCAGCGCGACGGCCCGCTCGTACGTGATGCCCTCGGGCCCGGCCCCGGCGAGCAGCTGGTCCAGGACGGAGAGCGTGTCGCGGGCCGAGCCACCGCCCGCGCGGATGACCAGCGGGTAGACGGCCGGGGCGACGACGGCGCCCTCCTCCACGCAGATCCGTTCGAGCAGCGTGCGCAGGATGCCGGGCGGGATGAGGCGGAAGGGATAGTGGTGGGTGCGCGAGCGGATCGTCGGCAGCACCTTGTCCGGCTCCGTGGTGGCGAAGACGAAGACCAGGTGCTCCGGTGGCTCCTCCACGATCTTCAGCAGGGCGTTGAAGCCCTGCGTGGTGATCATGTGCGCCTCGTCGACGATGAAGACCCGGTACCGGGACTCGGCGGGGGCGAAGAACGCCCGGTCCCGCAGCTCGCGGGTGTCGTCGACACCGCCGTGGGAGGCGGCGTCCAGCTCGGTGACGTCGATGTTCCCCGGCCCGCCGGGAGCGAGCGACACGCAGGACGGGCAGGTGCCGCACGGGTTCGGGGTGGGCCCCAGCTCGCAGTTCAGGGACCGGGCGAGGATGCGCGCACTCGACGTCTTCCCGCAGCCGCGGGGCCCGGAGAACAGGTAGGCGTGGTTGATGCGCCCGGACTCGAGGGCGACGCTCAACGGCTCGGTGACGTGCTCCTGCCCGACGACGTCGGCGAACCGTGCCGGACGGTACTTGCGGTACAGGGCCAGCGCCACGCCGCGAGGCTACCCACCCGCCCCGACGGTCCGGGACCCCGCTCGACCGAGCGCGCCCGGCCGGGGTGCCCGGGGCATGAGGGGACCCCGCGCACCCGCCAGAGCCCGCTGACCCTTGCTGCCTTCCGGCCCTGGGGGGGTTCGCAGGATGGACGCCACGCGGGGTCCGGCGCCGAGTGTAGCCGCGGCCGGTCTCATGCCGACGAGGTGTTCCGCACCTTGCGGAACACCAGCACGCCGAGCAGCAGTGCGACCGCGCACGCCACCGCCGCGCTCACCGGCCCGAGCGCCGACTCGACCACGCCCCAGTTCTCCGCCAGGGCCCAGCCCAGGCCGATGAGCAGGGCGTTCCACACCGCGCTCCCGGCCGCCGTCAGCACCGTGAAGCGACCCAGCGGCATCGCCGCCACCCCGGCCGGGATCGACACGACGCTGCGCAGCAGCGGCACGCACCGGCTGCCGAGGACGAACGCGCCGCCGTGACGGTCGAACAACGCGCGTCCGCGCTCGAGGTCGCGGCGGTTGGTGAGGACGAACCAGCGCTTCCCGGCCAGGTCGTAGAGCCGGTCGTAGCCGAGCCACCGGCCCAGCCCGTACAGCAGGTACGCCCCGGCGACCGCCCCCACCGTCGCGCCGACCCACAGCGCGACGGCGGAGAATGCGCCCTGGCTCGCCCGGTAGCCCGCCAGCGGCAGGATCGCCTCCGACGGGATCGGCGGTACGACGTTGTCCAGGAAGATCAGCAGGCCGACGCCGACGGCCCCGAGGGCGTCGATGACGGAGAAGATCCACTCCGTCACCGCTCAGAACTCCCCGAAGCCGCCCTCGTCCCAGCCGCCGTCGTCGACGGGCTCCTCGACCGGTTCGGCCGCCACGTCCTCCTCGACGGGCGGCTCGTCGTCGAACATCGCGTCCGCGATGGCCGTGCCGATGAACGCTCCTGCGACGCTCGCCAGCAGCGTGCCGGCGATCATGCCGCCCATGCCCGGCACGCCGCGGCCCGGGCCGAGCGTGCGTTCCATCGTGCCGGGCCGGCTCATCTCGGCGCGGGTGACCATGCGGGCCAGCGCCTGCGGGTCCGAGGACGTGGCGCGTTCGGACTCGGGGACCGCCGCGCTCAGGTCCGTCAGCACCCTGTGGCGCTGCTCGGGGGTGAGCTTCGCGAACGCCTCGGCGTGCGCCTGCTCCACGGCGTCCGGCGGGGCGGTGCGCAGCATGTACCGGTAGCGCTCGATCGCGGCCTCGTCAGGGTCCTGGGGAGCCCGCGCGGCGGACGCGCGGTGGACCGGCGGCTGCGGGGGTGCCGGGGCGAATCGCTCCTTGAGCTTGTCGAGCAGGCCCATCGTCCGGGCTGACCTCCTCCGACCGGCTCCGTTGCGGCGGGCCGGTCGATCGTCGTCGAACCGCCGGTGGGGACCGGCGGGATGTCCAAGAGTCAACGAATAGTAAAGCCTTCGGGTTCCTCACCGTGCTGCAGGGACGCCCGCCGGGTCCCGCTATGCTCGCCGACGGAGGATTCGCCTAGAGGCCTATGGCGCACGCTTGGAAAGCGTGTTGGGTTCACGCCCTCGCGGGTTCGAATCCCGCATCCTCCGCGCCTGTGACCAGCGCAGACGCCGGGACGCCCTGCACGGAGCGACCCGGCGTTTCGCCGTCCAGTCTCAGTTGCAGTCTCAGTCGGCATCGTCGCCCGCCCGGTCCTTCCGCCTTCGGACTACCGTCGCGACGAGCAGCGAAGACAGCACCGGAAGCACCACTCCAGCTAGTGCTATCCATTGATCGATCGACACAGCACGCCCTCCTGAGCCCGCGGGACCTGTCATCCCGTTCTCGCGTCACGCGCCAGGCCGTTGGTGCAACTGCAACTGCGGGTGACGATGACGGACTGCAAACGACCGTCTGCCAGAAAGTGACGTCACTCTTTCGGGTGGTTTGATCCCCAGATCAGGCCGTCGATCCGTCGGGCAATGTCGTTACGGATCGTCACAGTCATGTGCTGGTACCGAGCGGCCATGGCGGTGGTCGACCAGCCCATCAGGCCCATGACCGCCCGCTCGGGAACGCCGAGGATGAGCAGCACCGTCGCCGCTGTGTGCCGGGCGTCGTGGAGCCGCCCGTCCCGGAGGCCGGCGCCGGCGAGCAGCCGCTTCCAGTGGTGGTAGTCGGTGCTCGGGTTCACCGGCTCGCCGCGCGGCGTCGTGAAGACGTAGCCCGAGTCTCGCCAGAGCTGCGCGGCCCGGTCTTGCTCGGCGGCCTGCTCGTCCCGGTGCGTGCGCAGGAGCGCCACGAGCTCGTCCGGGAGGCCGACGGCGCGGCGGCCCGCGCGGGACTTGGTGTCGTCGGTCTCGGGTCGGGTGAGCTGGCGGTTCGGGCAGTAGCCGGCCTTCCGCCCGCAGGTGTCCCCGCAGCCATGCGCGTACTTCGGCCGGAGCCGGCCCCTCCGTACCCATAGAGTGCCCGCGTCGAGGTCGACGTCCTTCCACCTCAGCCCGAGCACCTCGCCCTGACGGAGTCCGAGCGCGAGCGCGATGGCCCATCGTGCGCTGTTGCGCTCCGTGCTCGCCGCCTTCAGGAGCGCCTGGACCTCCTCGACGGTGTACGGCTCGATCTCGGTCTCGTCGACGCGCGGTGGCTTCGCGAGCTTCGCCGGGTTGCGGGTGATCCGTCCTCGGCGTTCGGCCTCACCGAGCGCGGTGCGGATCGTGCGGTGCGCCTGGTGAGCGGTGCCGGGGGAGCTGCCCGCCGTGACCATTCGGGCGTACAGCCGCTCCAGGTGCTCCGGTTCGAGCCGGTCCAGCCGGTGCGCGCCGATGCCCGGGACCAGGTGGGTGCGGATCGCCACCCGGTAGCCGTCCGCGGTGCTCTCCCGGACGGCAGGGGCGGCGATGCTCTCCACCCAGTAGTTCAGCCACTCCGCGACCGTCCACACACGGCCGACGTTGCGAACCGAGCCCTTGTCGCGCTGACGCTCCAGCTCACGGACGGCCTTCACGACGTCGGCCCGCGACTTGCGCATCACGTGGCGCCGGTCCGGCTTGCCGTCGTCCTTAACCCCGACCGTTACGCGGCCGTGCCAGTAGCCGTCCTTGCCCTCGTAGATCGAGGACGCCATGTTCGGTTGTCGAGTGCGTTTCCTGCTGGTCATGCGGCTTCACCGCCGGTCCGCAGGCTCTCGACGTACCGGATCAGCGCGTCCGCCGGGATGCGGCGCAGCCGGCCGATGGTCACCGACTCGACCGCGCCCGAGCTGATCAGCGAGTACATGAGCGTCCTGCCGATCCCCAGCCGTTCGGCGGCCTGCTCGACGGTGAGGACCAGGTGGACGACGTGGGCAGTGCTGTCCATCAGGCAGCCTCCTCGTGATCGCTAGTTGCCGACCGGTCTTGCTCTGATGCGAGCTGTTGTGCGGCGTCGTAGTCGGCCTTCCAGCGCTGTCTCTCCGCGATCGCGTGCAGCAGCAGGACGGGTCTGCTCGGAACGTCCGGGTCACCCGGCTTCGTCCGTTCCCACTCGAACGGGCCGTCGTCGATGGCGTAGCCGGGTCTCACCCCGGCCTTCTGCAGCAGTTGCCGAACGAACGCCGCCCGCTCGGCGCGGTGGTCGTCCAACGTCTTGTTCGACCACTTCCGCGAGACGAGGACGCGGCGTCCGGCGATGCCGAGGTGTTCGGGCTTGTGCGCCTTGCCCTTGCACACCCCCGGCGTGGTCGAGAGCCGCGCGCCGCGGGGTTGGATGCCGTAGAGCAGCCACACCGGGCAGCGCGGCGAGCACGGGGTCACCCGCAGCTCCGCGGTGAGGCGGCGGTGGTGTTCGCGCTGCCGGTCGGTGGCGTCCTGGTCGAGGCCGGCGGCGTGGCTGACGCTCTTGGTGAGGTACTTGGTGAGGTAGCCGGTGTGGCGGCCGGCTTCTTCGGTGCCGCCGAGGATGCCCTTGACGTGCACCTGTGTCCCGAACCGCACGACGTGGGTGGGTGCGGTGAGGATCTCGGGGTCGGTGGCCTCGTCGAACGTCGGGAGCGGTTCGCGGGTGTCGGGGTCGACGAACCCGTCCTGGTGGTCGTCCCAGCGCGGCATCCGATCCCCGGTGTAGCGGATCTCGTCGTGCGCGGGCCAGTACACGCCGTGGTAGGTGGCGGCGGCGATTGCCCGCAGCTCCGCGCGGGGGATGGTGCCCCGGACGGCGGCGTGGAAGTGCGGGGCGCCCCGTTTCTGGGGTTCGACGGTGCCGAAGTACTGCACGTCCCAGCCGACGCAGCGCCGGGTGTTCTGCCAGAACCGATCCACTAGGCGCGGGAAGTGGATGGCGTCGCGGGCGGCGCGGCGGTAGTCGTAGCTGTCGGGGTCGAGCGCGGCCCCGTCCTGGTCGACCCGGCCGTAGGAGTCCAGCGTCAGGGTGAGGAACGTGGACGGGCGGTAGCGGCCTCCGTAGACCCGCCCCAGGGTCCTGTTCTCGACCGGGCGGCGGGGCAGGTTGGGGGCGTCCTGGCGGCGGCGGGTGGAGCGCTTGCGGGCCTTGTTCTCGGGGTCGAGGGGAACGAGTCGGCCGCGGATCCCGGCGCCGCGGATCTCTGTGTCCAGCTCGGCGACGATGTCGCGGATCTCCTCACACGCCTCGGCGTCCCCGAGTTCGCGGGCGAGGGTGTAGCGGGCGTGCAGGTCCGCGCGGGTGGCGAGCAGTCCCTTCTGCCGCTCGGTCGGAACCGGGGCCGGAGGATTGGGTTCGTCCTCGAGGTGCCAGCCCTCGCGGCACTGGACCATCCGCAACCGGCGCGCCTTCTCCGCACAGGGCCGGCACTTGGCCTCATCCCGGGCCCCGCACGGAACCGGGACCACGTCGACTCGCCCCGTCGAGGTCTCCAGCCGGCGCATGGCCATCGGACGCACGCACACGCCGTGGTCCTCGGCCAACTGCTTGGCGACGTCGCCCGAGAGGGCGAGCAGGGCCTTCTGTGCGCGGGTGAGCTGCTCCTGGTCCACCCAGTCCGTGCCGGGAGCAGGCGCACCAACGAGGGCGGGGGTGGTCTGGTCGAGCACGCTCATGCCAGGCCTCCGGCGGGTCGGGGTGCGGGCAGCGTGAGGACCTGCCCCGCGAGGGCGGGCGCAGGTGCCGGGGCCGACTCGGTGGTGACGAAGTTCTCCAGCTCCTTGATGGTCTGGTCGGGCACCCAGGCCGAGCGCACGCGCAGGGGTTCGCGGATGCCTTCGCCGAACAGGTACGCCACGCCGGCCTCCGTCTCGCCGATGCGGTTGGCCCAGGCGCCCCGGTCGTAGGCGTGATCCCCGAGCACCATCGCCACATGCGACTTCGCGGCCACGCGCAGGCAGGCGCGTCGGGGGAACAGCTCCCGGACTGGGACGGTGTCCTTGGTGGGTTCCTGCACGTAGCCGCGGACGGTGTAGCCGAGTGCGCGGCCCTGGGTGGTGAGCACGGCGACCCGGTCGGTGATCTGCTCGCGGGTCTTGCGGTCCCCGATGTAGCGCAGCAGGGCGCCGATCTCGTCGAACTCCAGCAGCTCCCAGGGGTGTTCGCGGCTGGCCGGGATGCTGCGGCGCCGCCCGGCGAACTCGGCCTTCCGCTGCTCCATGCCCTCGATCAGGTCATCGAGCAGCGCGAGCGCGTCCTTGCTGGTGACGGCGTAGCGGTGGAAGATCCGCCGCCCGTACGCGAGTTCCATCCCCTTGGGGTCGATCCCCGAGACCCGCACGAGGCCATCGCGGATCGCCGGGGCGATGGACACGATGGGTGCCCAGCAGAACGAGCCCTTCCCCGCCCCCGTCGCGCCCGCGTACAACGTGTGGCCACCGGCCAGGGATTGGTGCCAGTCGGTGCCGTACTCGGTGCGCCCCGACCACACCCGCCGCAGGTCCACCCCCTCACCGGCCACCACCGCGGGGTCGGCAGCGTCGGCGAGCGCGGGCAGGACGGCGAGGCTGGGGCAGTCGACGGGCTGCGCGAGCAGGTTGCGGCGCTGGAAGTCGATGGACACCAGGCGTGGGCCGATCTCGCGGACCTGGCAGCGGGCCACCCCGCGGGCGACGGCCAGGGCGCGGGCCGCCTGGTCGTACTCCTCCGGGGTCTGGCCTGCCACCAGCCGGACCCGGACCTCGTCCCACGAGGCGCCCGAGCGCACCCCGACGATGCGCGGGAGCTGATCCGCGCGCGGTTGTGGCTTGGGACGGATCGCGGTCTTGCGGAACGGGTTGACCTGCACCGTGATCCCGGTGTCCGGGTCGGGCACGGTCAGCCCGCAGGCGCGGAACCACCGGCTGGCGCGGGGGGCGTAGAGGGTCCAGCGCTGCCACCACGACCGCAGATGCAGACCCACCCACGGCTCGAACACGTCCCGGGCCGCGAGCCGCCACCCCACCAACCCGACCACGACCGCAGCGAGGGTGATCACGAGGGACGGCCAGCCGAACCAGGAGCACCAGATCACGACGGCCGTGGTGGTGAGGGTCGTGCGCCACCAGCGGATGGCCAGCCGGACCAGGCGATACAGGCCTTTGGCGAGCAGCCACACGGTGACGAACACCGCGGCGATCACCGCGAGCGCCTCGATCAGCTTGGTGAGGGCCTGGCCGATGCTGTGCAGCACCCACATGCCGACCCCGAGGCCGGCGGCGAGCATCAGCAGCGATCCGGTGGTCATCACGCAGCCCCCTTCCGGGACGTCGAGCCGTGGGTGAGGTCGAACAGGCCGAGCTGCACGCCGGCCATCACCGGCACCGGGACGGGGATGTCGAGTGCCACCACCCGGGGTGCGCGGTCGCGGGCGAACAGCGCCGCGCGCTCGTCAGCGGAGAGGCCGCCGCACACGCCGAAGCGTTCGGCCGGGTCCTCCGAGCCCATGACGTCGGCCAGGCACTCGACCCGGACGGGGCAGCCCGCGCAGACGGCCTTGGCGCGGGTGACCGCCTGCTCTCCGGCGGGGCCGGTGTCGATCGGGAAGAACACCTCCGGGTCGGTTCCCGGGGCCGCGCACGCGGCGCGCAGTCGCCAGGCGCGGCCAGCAACCTCGGTGATCATCAGGCCACCGCCCCGTGCTCGTCGCGGACCTGGTCGTCGTGGACGGGGTCGTCGTGGGCGGTGGGTGTGAGGTGGTCCCAGGTGGCCCACAGCCCGGAGCCGTGCGGGTCGCCGTTGGCGCGGGCGGTCCAGTCTCGGGCGGACTGGCGCCAGAAGCGGGCGGCGTTCTGTTCGTGGTGGCGGGCGAGCAGGGCGGCGTGGCCGTAGATGCTGGGGGTGTGCGGGTCGTGGTAGCCGTGGCGTTCCAGGACCCGCCACCACCCGGCGCGGCGGGCGCAGACCAGGGCGAGGGCGGCGGCGCGGTGGGCGTGCTCGGTGTCGGTGCGCTTCGGCATGGCGGATGCGTCGGCGTACCGGTCGTCAAGCTCGTCCAGCGCAGCCGCGACGTGGGCGGGCGCGGGCGTGCTGGTGGTGCGTGTCTGGTCGGGTGTCATTACTGTCGGTGTCCTTCCGAACGAATCGCCTGCTCAGGGCTGGTTGTGTTGGGAAGACCCAGGAGGGGAGCCCGGTGGCCGCCGTGGCTCCCCTCCGCCCGTCCCGGTGTGCTGCGCGCGGGACGCGGGTCAGGGGTGGGTTGGGTCAGGCCGCGTCCTGCTTGCCCGGCCGGGCACCGATGTGTGGGGCGCGCATGCCGGTGGCGCGCAGGCTGTAGGCGATGCGCGCCCGACCGCCGTTCTCGTTGACGTAGGGGGTGACGGTCAGCCCGTCGAACTCGACCGGGCGGAACGGCATCCCCGCCGGTGCCTCCGGGGGGACCGGCTGATGCGTGGCGGAGATCTTCACCGTCACCGTCTTGGCGTCCTTGCGCGCGGCCGGGTCCGGGTCGAGCACCGACACCGCCCACACCAGCAGCCCGGACTCCTTGTCGGTCGCCTGCACCGGGCGGGCCGCGGTGGACTTGTCGAAGTCGCGCACCGGCTCGACCTCGGAGACCACGTAGGCGCCGTGCGGGAAGATCTCGCCCATCGACACCTGGAACCTCGACTTGATCGCCATCTGATCGCCTCTCTCGTTTATCCCCCTAAACCAGCGGCGCTGAGTGGAGCCAGGCCGTAGAGGGGGGGTAAACATCAAGATAGACGGTGTTCGCGCGATCCGTCAAGTACCCCTAAACTCGCGGCCGTGACGAGCCCTGACGACTTCGACGCCGTGCGTCGCGACCCGGACCCGATCCGGCGCGGTCGGCGGGCGACGGCGCTGATGGCCGTCTACCAGCAGCGCGCCACCGAGCTGGCCCGGCTGCGCCGCGAGGCCATCGAGGAGGCCCACCGCACCCAAGGGCTGACGTTCACCGAGATCGCCGCCGCACTGGGGATCACCAAGGGCCGGGTGACGCAGATCCGCACCGGCGCCCCGAGCCGCGAGCGCGCGTTCTTCGGGGTCGGCCCGGTGCATGTCGGGGTGCCGCTGCGCGAGGGCAGCGACGACCGGATGCGCTCCTACGTCGACGCCGCCGACCTCGCCACCCAGGCCGACACCGAAGCCCTGCTCGCCACCCTCGCCCTGACCGCCGAGCCGTGCACCATCGCCCCCGACCAGGACAGCGCCCCCGACGGGGACGTGGTCGTGATCTGCGGGCCGAAGTCCGCCCCACTCGGCGCGCAGCTCCTGGACGCCGACCCCCGTCTCGGCATGCTCCGCGCAGACGGGCGCTGGTGGATCGTCGACAAGGCGACGGGGGAGCGGTACGCCTCACCGTTCCGCGACGACCCCGCAGGGCGCGGGGACATCGGGTACCTGTCGCGGCGCCACCAGGGTGGCCGGATCATCGTGCACATCGCAGGCATCCACAGCCCTGGTTCCCGCGGTGTTCTGCACTACCTCACCGGGCACCTCGCCGAGCTGTACCAGCAGGCGGGGGACCGGTCGTTCAGCATGGTCGTGCGCTGCCAGCTCGCCGAGGACGGGGTCACCGTGACCGGCAGCGAGATCCTCGCTGGCCCCCACATCTGGTAGCCGTCGGTGAAGGTCGCCATCGCCCAGCTCGCCGGTGACGGCGGACCCAATGCCGACCGCGTCTTCGTCACCGACCAGGCCGTCATCGTGCTCGATGGCGCATCCGCGTTCGAACCCGTCGACCTCGACCCCGGCGACTATGCCCAAGCCCTCGGCGAAGCCATCGCCGCCCAGCTCGACCACGAGCCGGCCATCCCGCTCACCGACGCCGTCGCCACCGCCATCCGCGTCGTGACCGAACGGTTAGACCTCACGCCGGGGCGGTCACCGTCCAGCACCGTCGCCATCCTCCGCGTCCGCGACCACGCGGCTGACCTCTACGTCCTCGGCGACAGCCCGATCCACTACGGCACCGACACCACCGCCCACGAGCTGCTCGACAACCGCATGGCAACAGTCGGCACCATCCAGCGCCAGGCCTACACCGCCACCCTGCGCGCCGGCCATGGCTTCGACCACCAGCACCGCCAGACCCTCGCCGAGCTCCAACGCGTCGAGCGACAACATCGCAACCGTGAACCCGGCTACTGGATCGCCGAAACCGACCCTGCCGCCGCACACCACGCACTCACAGCGACCCTCAAACCCGACGCGATCACCTGGGCCGTCCTCGCCACCGACGGCGCCAGTGACCCCCTCCAGCACCTCGGCCACCGGTGGCCCGACATCGCCCATCACGACAGCACCCAGCTCGCCGGACTCCTGGCCCAAGTCGACCGCTGGGAGCAGGACGCCGACCCCGACGCCCGGCAGCTACCCCGCAGCAAGCGCCACGACGACAAGACGATCGCCGTCGTCGTCACGTGTAAGCAACCCGCGGCGCTGCCGAATCCGTATGTAGGAGATCAAGGCGCCGCCTGCGGCGGCGCGCGGCCGGCTGCGCCGGCCCCGCTCGGCTCGCGCCTCTACCTCCGGCCCGGCGCGGCCGGCGGGACCGGCTGACCGGCCGCACCACGACAACGAGGACCCGCTCCACCACGGGAGCAGCCAGCAGCACACGTACCCCGGGTTGAGCGGGGAAGTGTCGCGCGGTCGTCCGTTGGTCCCGCAAGGCAAGGCGACCGCCCGAGGTGGGCGAGCAGGCGGGCCGGCGTCCGACCGACCCATTCGCAACGCTGCTCCAAACGGGTAGATCTGTGACCTCAGTTCTCGTGGGCGGTTCACGAGCAGTCTTTACACGTCCTGCTGGGTGAACCTGCAGGTAGACCCCCGACGCGCCTTCTGTGCGGCTTTCGGAAGTTGCCGGAACTTGCCGGAAGTTGTCGAGAGTTGTCGGCAGGAACGGGCCGACGTCGGCCACCGTTGCGACGATCGATCGTGAACGTCAGGCCTTTGGGGCGCTATCCTTCGAGCGTCCTGAGCGTGCGCTGAGGACGCCAACCTGAAAGGAGGCCGGATGGCCGAACCTATTGGAGGCCGACCGCCACCGACCAACCCGGACCGCGACCGCTGGAACCTGCTGGTGCGAACAGCCTGTCTCCTCGCGGTCGCGGCCGTTGGGTGGGACCCAACCCTCGTGATCTCGATACCTGACCTGGGGATATGGGTCCTACTCGGCCGCTAGACACTGCCGAGCGGTGGTCGTCCAATGAGGCGGTCACCGCTCCGTGCACTGGCGACAACGCGAGTGTACAACCACGGAGAGCAAGTTTGGCATCATAGTTCTATGAGTCTTTTTCGCAAACTACCGCAAGGCGCCACGCAAGCCGCCGCAAAGTTCTACGCAAACTACCAAATCCTGCGCCGCAAACTTCCGTAAAACCTATTGCGCGAAACACCGCACGCCGAACGCGCCAGCTCGCCAGAAGCTCGAAGCACGGGGGTAATTGCCCCTCCGCCTCAAATCATCCACGCCGCGATAGCCGCGTCAAGGGCGGCTGCGCCGTCGCTTCGCGATGCCCTCCGGGCACCCCTGACCCGGCTATCGCGGCGTGGTGAACGGCAAGCGGGAGGGAGCCGGGGAGGGAAATGGGCAGTGTCGCGAACGTGGTCGGTTGGACGGTCCGCTGCGGTCGTTCACGGGCGACGACCCTCGCCCGTCCGTGCTTGCGGCCATGGTCGGGCGGCCTCACGCCGGTGCTGAGGCTGATGGCACGGCCACTGGTGATCGACGAGGCAGTCTCAGTTCCAGTCTCATTCGCCGCCGTCCGGCCGGGTCCGCGGGTCGTAGACCGCCGAGCTGCCGCCGCAGGTCGGGACTGGGGCAGCCGCATCCGAACAAGATCATGCAGAGTTGGAAAGCGTGTTGGGTTCACGCCCTCGCGGGTTCGAATCCCGCATCCTCCGCGTCGATTCAGCGCCACTGATCAGGCAGAACAGGCCGGGACGCTCGGGAGAGCGCCCCGGCCTGTGCCCGTGGTGGTTGCCGTGGTGGTTGCAGTGGCCGCCACGGCCGCTCCAGGCCGTCGATCAGGTGTCGAGGCGACGGCTCCGGCTGCGCGGCCGGCCCTCAGCCCGTCCGGGTCGTGCCTCGGCCCTTGAGCGTCGGCAGGAATCGGCCCGAGCCGGCCGCGTACGCCGCGTACTCGGGCCCGTGGGTGCGTCGCAGGTAGGGCTCCTCGACGACCCGGACCTGGATCTCCAGCGCGGCGACGAGACAGGCCAGCGCGAGCAGCGCGGCCATCGTCGGGACCATCAGCAGCATGCCGGCGGCGACCGCGCCCATCCCGGTGAAGATCGGGTTGCGGACGTGGTGGAACAGGCCGTCGGTGACCAGCGTGGTCCGCTCGCCCTCGTCGACGCCGATCCGCCACGACGTCCCCATCTGGGCTTGGGCGACGAGCACCAGCACCACTCCGGCGACCGCGAGCACGAGGCCCGCGACGCCGATCGCCGGGTGCGTGAGCGTGGCTGGCGGGCTGGTGATGCCGGTCAGGACGAGGACCGGTGCGGCGAGCCCCAGGACCACCGCGACGGGGAACAGCACCCCGCCCCAACCAGGCCGGCGATCCCGGCCGTCCGGAGATGCCTCGGAAGCCCGTGGTGCCGGTCGCCCGCCAGAGCGCCCAGGTGCGCCAGCCGAAGGCGAGGCCGAGGCCGGCGAGGTAGAGCGCGAGAGCCACCCACGCCCATCCGGCGGCGCTCATCGAACCTGCTCCGAGCAGCAGGGACCGGTGCCACCGCAGGCATCGTCCGCGTGGCGGTCCGCGTCGCGCACCGCGACCGGGGCGCAGCACGCGTCCCCGCGCCAGGCTGCGCGACCCTCACGAACGGCGATCACGGCCAGGCCGAGCGCCGCGACCGGATCCGCCCACCACCAGCCCAGGGCGGCGTTGAGGACCAGGCCGATCAGCACCGCGGCGGACAGGTAGGTGCACAGGAGCGTCTGCTTGGAGTCGGCGACCGCACTGGCCGAGCCGAGCTCCCGACCGGCCCGCCGCTGCGCCAGGGACAGGAACGGCATCACGAGCACCGAGACCGTGACCAGGACGATGCCGACCGTCGACCGCTCCGGCTCGTCGCCGGTGAGCAGGGTGCGCAGCGCCTCCACCGTGACGAAGGCGGCCAGGGCGAGGAACGAGCCGCCGACCACCCGCAGCGCGGTCCGCTCCCGGCGCTGCGGATCCGGGCCGGCGAACTGCCAGGCGATCGCTGCCGCGGAGCTGACCTCGATCACCGAGTCCAGCCCGAAACCGATCAGCGCCACCGAGCCGGCCACGGTGCCCGCGCTGATCGCGATGACCGCCTCGACGACGTTGTAGGAGATCGTCACGGCGACCAGCAGCCGGATCCGCCGTCGCAGGACCAGCCCACGGGCCGGGGAGAGCACGGGGCTGCTCACGAGGCGTCCCGCCCGGCCCGCTCCGGCTCGCCGTAGACCGGGCACAGTGCGACCGCGTCCCCGGTGCGTGCCAGCAGCGTCTCCGCGCTGCGCAACAGGTCGATGAGCTCCGGGTGGCTGAGGGAGTAGAACGACTGCCGCCCCTCGGCCCGGTAGCCCACCAGGCGGCAGTCCCGCAGGCACGCCAGGTGCTTGGACACCGTCGACTGCGCGAGACCGAGCCCCCGGGTCAGGTCCACCACCCGGGCCTCACCCTCGGCCAGCCGCAGCACGATCGCCAGCCGAGTCGGGTCTCCCAGGGAACGGAACAGGGCGACCGCGGACGACGGCGCGCAGCAGGTCATCGCCATTGGGCGATGTTAACCCCTGTCAGCGATGTCGGGAACCCCGTCGCGGTCAGTCGTGGGTCATCGAGTCGATGACGGCGGTCACCGCCAGCAGCAGGATGTCTTTCTGCCCCGGAGCGATCTCGACGCCATAGGTGTCCGCGACCCGGAACCAGCGCTTGGACACCTCCGCCACCTGCTCGCCGTCCGCCTCGATCTTGTACTCGTGATCGACGATGTTCCCCTTGACCTCGAGGTCGGGTCCGTCCTCCACCGAGACGGACATCCGATCACGCAGCACGTGCACGAGGGCCTTCTTCACGGTGGCGACCGTGTGGCCGTCCGCGTCCTCGATCTCCATGGTGTCGCGCACGCGGAGCTTGCGTTCCTGGATCCGCAGCAGCGTGTTGCCGTCGGCGTCGTTGAAGTTCATGGTCTCCCGGATCCGCAGGGCCTTCCCGTCGACCTTG
>NZ_JBFWVQ010000064.1:0-34151 GCF_050246655.1 Pseudonocardia sp. | reverse complement strand
CGCGCGCCGAGCGGCCTGTCACCGGCGTCGCACCGAGCGGATGATCGTTGCGGTGCTCGTCGGCCATGGTCATCTGCGTACTCCTCACGTCAAGAGGATCTTGTTACACAGACCATCTGACAGGCCCCGCGTCAGGCCCGCGGGCACGCCGCCGGCACCCCCCCGGAAGCCGCCGGCACCCCGGAGCCCCGGCCGACCCGGAAGCGCCCCAGCCCGGAAGCCCCCGGCACCCCGGAAGCGCCCCGGCGCACCGGGCCGCAACGGGCCTCACCGGGCCGCAACGGGCCACGCCCCGACCCGGGTCTGACCCGGGTCTACCGCTGCCGCCGGTCCTTCAACCGCTGCAGCTTCCCGACCGACCGCTCCAACGTCTCCGGGTCCACCACCTCGCACGTCACCGTCACTCCGACGGTGTCCTTCACCGCTTGCACCACCTCCGCGGCGGCGGCGTCGCGGCGCGCGGTCGGGGTGTCCGGCCGCGCCTCGACCCGGACGGCCAGCGCGTCCAGGCGGCCCTCGGTGGTCAGGACGAGCTGGAAGTGCGGGGCGAGCCCGGCCGTCCGCAGCACGATCTCCTCGATCTGGGTGGGGAAGAGGTTCACCCCGCGCAGGATGATCATGTCGTCACTGCGTCCGGTGATCTTCTGCATCCGCCGCATCGCGGGCCGCGCGGTGCCCGGCAGCAGCCGGGTGAGGTCGCGGGTGCGGTAGCGGATGATCGGCAGTGCCTCCTTGGTGAGCGAGGTGAACAGCAGCTCGCCCTCCTCGCCGTCGGCCAGGACGGTGCCGTCGAGGGGGTCGATCGCCTCGGGCAGGAAGTGGTCCTCCCAGATGTGCAGGCCGTCCTTGGTCTCCACGCACTCCTGCGACACGCCGGGGCCCATCACCTCGGAGAGGCCGTAGACGTCGACGGCGTGCATGTCCATGCGCTCCTCGATCTCGGCGCGCATCTCCTCGGTCCACGGCTCGGCGCCGAAGATCCCGATCTGCAGCGAGGACGCCCTCGGGTCGAGGCCCTGCTTCTCGAACTCGTCGATGATCGTGAGCATGTAGGAGGGGGTGACCATGATGATCCGCGGCGTGAAGTCCGTGATCAGCTGCACCTGCCGGGGCGTCATGCCGCCCGAGACGGGGATGACGGTCGCCCCGAGCGCTTCCGCCCCGTAGTGCGCCCCCAGCCCGCCGGTGAACAGCCCGTAGCCGTAGGCGACGTGCACCCGGTCGCCCGCGCGGCCGCCCGCCGCGCGGATGGAGCGGGCCATGAGGCCCGCCCAGCGCGCGATGTCGCCCTCCGTGTAGCCGACGACGGTGGGCTTGCCCGTGGTGCCGGACGACGCGTGGATGCGCCGCACCTGGTCCTGCGGGACCGCGAACATCCCGAACGGGTAGTTCTCGCGCAGGTCGGCCTTGGTGGTCGTGGGGAACTTCCCGAGATCGGCGAGGTCGCGGCAGTCCTCGGGATGCACGCCGGCCTCGTCGAAGCGGCGCCGGTAGAACGCCACGTTGTCGTAGGCGTGGCGCAGCGTCGCGCGCAGCCGCTCGAGCTGGCGGGCGCGCAGCTCGTCGACGCTCCAGCGCTCGGCGGGATCCAGGAGCGACGGGTCGGGGGCGGGCCCGAGGCGGGAAGTCACTGCGCGGCCTCCTTCTGTGCCGACTTCGTGGCCACCAGGGTGAGCAGCTCGTAGCGGGCGACGGACTCGCCGTCCTGGCGTGTGACGTCGACGTCCCAGCGAACGTCGCCCTGCGGGGCGCTGCCGTGCGGGGTGATCTGCTTGCAGGTCAGCGTCACGGTGATCTCGTCGCCGAACCGGACGGGCGTGAGGTAGCGCAGGTTGTCCAGCCCGTAGTTCGCGAGTACCGGACCGGGATCGGGATCGACGAACAGCCCCGCCGCGAACGCCAGCGTCAGGTAGCCGTGGGCGACGCGCCCGCCGAAGATCGGGGACGCCTCCGCGGCGCGTTGGTCCATGTGCGCGTAGAAGGTGTCGCCGGTGAACTCGGCGAAGTGCTCCACGTCCTCCTGGGTGACGGCGCGCGGGCCGGCGACGATCGAGTCGCCCGGCCGCAGCTCCTCCAGGTACTTGCGGAAGGGGTGCACGTCGGCGCTGCGGCGCTGCGCGCCCGTCACCCAGCGGCCGGTGATCGCGGCGAGCGAGTCCGGGTCGGCCTGGACCGCCGTGCGCTGCATGTGGTGCAGCACCCCACGGATACCGCCCATCTCCTCGCCACCGCCCGCGCGGCCGGGGCCGCCGTGCACCAGTGCCGGGAGCGGCGAGCCGTGGCCGGTCGACTCCTTCGCGTCCCGGGAGTTCAGCACGAGCAGCCGCCCGTGCCACGGCGCGACCCCGAGGACGATCTCCCGGGCCACCTCCGGATCGGCGGTGACGATCGAACCCGCGAGGCTTCCCTGCCCCCGCGCCGCCAGCTCCACGACCTGCTCCACCGACGTGTAGGGCAGCACCGTCGACACCGGGCCGAACGCCTCCACCTCGTGCGGTTCCGCCCGGCCGGGGTCGCCCACCAGCAGGATCGGCGAGACGAACGCCCCGCGCTGCGCATCGGCGTCGACGACGTCCACCTTCTGCGGGTCGCCGAACACGATCCGCCCCGCGTCGGCGAGGGCCTTCACGCTGCGGCGCACCTCCTCGCGCTGGTCGAGGCTCGCGAGCGCCCCCATCCGGACGTCGGGGTTCGCGGGGTTGCCGACCGTGGTGCGCGCAAGGCGTTCCGAGACGGCCTCGACGACGGCGTCGACGTGCTGCTCCGGCGCGAACGCCCGGCGGATCGCCGTGCACTTCTGCCCGGCCTTCACCGTCATCTCGGCGACGATCCCCTTCACGTAGAGATCGAACTCGGGCGTGCCTGGCGCGGCGTCGGGGCCCAGGATCGACAGGTTGAGCGAGTCCGCCTCGGCGGTGAACCGCACGGCCCGCGCCACGATCACCGGGTGCGTGCGCAGCGTCGCCGCCGTCGCGGCCGAGCCGGTGAAGGAGACGGTGTCCTGCTCGGTGAGGTGGTCGAACAGGTCGCCGATCCCGCCCGCCACGAGCTGGAGCGTCCCTTCCGGCAGCAGGCCCGAGTCGATGATCAGCTCGACGAGCCGCGCGGTGAGGAACGCCGTCGGGCTCGCGGGCTTGACCAGGGTGGGCATCCCGCCAAGGAAGGCGGGCGCGAGCTTCTCCAGCGGCCCCCATACCGGGAAGTTGAAGGCGTTGACCTGCACGGCGACGCCCCGCAGCGGAGTGCAGACGTGCTGGCCGACGAACGTCCCGCCCCGGCTCAGCGGCTCGACGGCGCCGTCGACGTACACGGTGTCGTTCGGCAGCTCGCGGCGCCCTTTGCTCGCGTAGGCGAGCAGCACGCCGATGCCGCCGTCGACGTCGAACTTCGAGTCGCCGAGCGTGGCGCCGGTGCGGGCGGACAGGGCGTAGAGCTCCTCGCGGTGCTCGCGCAGGTGCCCGGCCACCGCCTTGAGCAAGCCCGCACGCTGGTGGAAGGTCAGCTCGCGCAGCGCGGGCCCACCGGTGCGGCGCCCGTGGTCGAGCGCGGCGGCGAAGTCGACGCCGGCCGAGGAGATGCGGGCGACCTCCTCGCCGGTGACGGCGTCGTGCAGCGGGCGACCGTCGTCCGGCGCGGTGTGCCACCCGCCCGAGACGTAGCTGCGCAGCAGGGACATCGACGTACCCTCCGGATGGGATTAGATGACCGACCGTTCGTTCGGGAACGGACGGTAGCACCGCGCGCGGCGCGCCGACAGGGGCGGCGGCGCGCGGACATCACGGGGCCTTAGGGTCCCCGCCGTGACGGCGACGCTGGACGAGTTGCTCGGGGGACGCCTGCGCCTCGCCGAGGCGCTGGCCGCCGCCGAGCAGCCGGGCGTCGACGGGGCGCGGGTGCGGTACCTGCACGACGCGCTGCAGGATGCGCTGCGCGTCGTCGAGGCCGTCGCGGGCGACGACGAGCTCTGGCGACGCATGCGCGGCGCCGCGGGGGAGCTACGGCCAGGGGACCTCCCGGCCCTCGCCGCACTCGTCGACCACCGGCTGGCGCCGCTGCTCACCGCGTTCGGCTACGAGGAGCCGCCCCCGCCACCCGTCCACGATCTGGTCGACACCACGGCGGAGCTGCTCGGACACGCCGTCGCCGCCGTCGGGGACCCGGTGCGGGCGCAGTACGACGTCGACATCGCGCGCTCGGCCGTGGCCCGGTTCGTCGCCCGGGCGCGGGCCCAGGTCGGCGCGCCGACGGCGCCGCCGGATCGCCGGGTGCTGCGCCGCTGGAGCCGGCGGGCACGCCGGATGCTCGAACGGCTCGTGCCGCCGGTCGCAGGGGCCGGCGCGGCCGCTCTGGTGATCGGCGCGTTCGGCGGCGTCGAGGGTGGGGCGCTGGGGGGCGCGGCGTACAAGTCCGTCGAGGAGCTGGTCACGCAGCTCGTCGGGCTGTCGGCGGCCTACCTCGTCGGGTGGGGTGAGGAGATCCGCGCGGACATCCCGGTCCTGACGCTGCCGCCCGGCGGCCTGCGGCTCACCGAGCTGGAGCTGCTGACCGAGGCGTTCGGCGCCGGGATCGCGCGATGGTCGGCGGAGCGGGGCGAGCGGGCGGCGCGGCGGCTCGGGAGGCGGTCGTTCGGCGATGCGCTGCCTACGGGGCTGCGCCAGGAGCTCGACGAGATCGAGGCGGCGCTGGACGGGTTCGTCGCCGCCCGCGGGGTCGGCGACCCGGTGGACCGGACGGGCGACGGCGCCGGCCCGGTCGTCGGGGGAGCGGCGCCCGCGGTGCCCGTGCCCGGGGGCGCCGCGGCCCTGACGGCCGACGTGGCGGAGATCCGCGACGCGCTGCGGGAGCTGCGCTCCCTCGTCCCGGCAGGGCCGGCGGTACCGCCGCCACGGCTGTCGACACCGCCGACAGCACCGTCGACAGCACTGCCACCGACAGCACCGCCGGCACCGTCGCTGCCCATCGCCCCCGACTCACCCGAGCGGGTCGACCGGGCGGCCGCGAGGCTCGTCGGCCTCGTCCGAGGGATCCGTCGGCACCTCGACGCGGCAATCGGGTGACGCATGGCCGACCGATCGTTCGGTCGATCGCCTACGATGGCCCGATGACCGACTTCGCGACCGCCGAACCCCCCGTGCTGCTGGCGCGCGACAGCGTCGAGCCCGCCGTCGCCGTACTCACGCTCAACCGTCCGGCCCGGTACAACGCGCTCACCCGCGAGCTCAAGTCGGCGCTGGTCGAGGAGGTCCGGGGGCTCGCAGGCGCCGACGTCCGGGCGCTCGTGCTCACCGGGGCGGGGAAGGCCTTCTGCGTCGGGCAGGACCTGGGCGAGCACGTCGAGGCCCTGCGCGCGGACCCGGCCACCTCCTTCGCCACCGTCGCCGAGCACTACAACCCGATCGTGGAGGGGCTCGCCGCGCTGCCGTACCCGGTCGTCGCCGCGATCAACGGGCCGTGCGTGGGCGCGGGGTTGGGCTTCGCGCTGGCCTGCGACCTGCGGATCGCCGCCGAGGGCCTGAAGTTCGCCACCGCGTTCACCGGCATCGGCCTCGCCCCGGACTCCGGCCTGTCGGCGAGCCTCGCCCATGCCGTCGGCGTGTCGCGGGCGACGGAACTGCTGCTGCTCGGCGAGACGTTCACCGCCGAAGAGGCCCGGGACTGGGGGCTCGTCCGGCGTGTCGTCCCCGCGCCCGAGGTGCTGCCCGCGGCGGTGGAGCTGGCCCGCACGCTCGCCGCGGGACCGACGCTCGCGTACGCCGAGGTCAAGGCGCTCGTCCGGCACGGCGCGGTGTCGCCACTGCCGGACGTCCTGGCCGCCGAGGCCGCGGCGCAGGCCAGGCTCGGCACGACCGAGGATCACGCGCAGGCCGTCGAGGCGTTCCTGGCGAAGCGCCGTCCCGTCTTCCGGGGCAAGTGATGACCGCGGAGCCGCTGGTCAACCGGCCGGACGGCGCCGTGGACGGGGCGGCGGGACCGTCCGGGCGACGCGGCAGGCGGCCGTCGCGCGGCCCGGGATCGTTGCTGGAGGTCGCCGTCGGCGAGTTCATCACCCGCGGCTACGACGCCACCTCGATGGAGCACCTCTCGCAGGCAGCCGGGATCACGAAATCGTCGTTCTACCACCACTTCTCCGGCAAGGAGGCGCTGCTGCGCGCCGCCCTGGAACGGGCCCTGGACCGCTTGTTCGCCATCCTCGACGAGCCCGGTGCGCAGCACGGGCCGCCGCTGGAGCGGCTGCGCTACATCGTGCGCGGGCAGGTGCAGGTGCTCATCGAGGACCTGCCGTACGTCACCCTCCTGCTGCGGGTGCGGGGCAACACCGAGACCGAGCGGTGGGCGCTGGAGCGCCGTCGCGCCTTCGACGCCCACGTCGCCTCGCTGGTCCGCGACGCCGTCGTCGCCGGCGATCTGCGACCGGACGTCGAGTCGTGGCTGGCGGCGCGGCTGCTGTCGGGGCTGGTCAACTCCGTCGTCGAGTGGTACCGGCCGGGGCGGGGGACGGCGCACCTGCCCGAGGCGGTCGCGCGGGCGGCGTTCGACGGGATCCTCCCCGCTCGCTGACCTGCCCCGCCGCGCCCCCTGGCGCCCCCTGGCGCCCCCTGGCGCCCCCTGCCGTCCGAGCGAACGGCACGTACGGGAAATAGGTCTTCCCGTACGTGCCGTTCGCGCGGGATGAGCGATCTGGGCCGGCCGCGCGGGCTGAGCGCTCTGCGCCGGGCACGCGGGAGCGGGCTGGGCGGGCCGCGTGGGAGACGGCGGTTGCGCTCGAGCCCGGAAACCGTCACCATCGTTACCGAACGAACATTCGGTAGAGGAGGTGCCCGTGGCCGAGCCCGCTGGCGAGTTCCGGGAGCAGTTCGAGGCGACCATCGCGGCCGACCAGCGCATCGAGCCCCGCGACTGGATGCCGGAGGCGTACCGGAAGACCCTGATCCGCCAGATCGCCCAGCACGCGCACTCCGAGATCATCGGGATGCAGCCCGAGGGGAACTGGATCCTGCGGGCACCCAGCCTGCGCCGCAAGGCGATCCTCCTGGCGAAGGTGCAGGACGAGGCCGGGCACGGCCTGTACCTCTACGCGGCCGCCGAGACCCTCGGGGTGGACCGTGAGGAGCTCACCGAGAAGCTGATCACGAACCGGCAGAAGTACTCGTCGATCTTCAACTACCCGGCGCTGTCCTACGCCGACGTCGGCGTCATCGGCTGGCTGGTCGACGGCGCGGCCATCTGCAACCAGGTCCCGCTGTGCCGGTGCTCGTACGGGCCCTACGCCCGGGCGATGATCCGGATCTGCAAGGAGGAGTCGTTCCACCAGCGGCAGGGCTTCGAGCTGCTGATCGCGATGGTCAACGGCACCGACGCGCAGCGCGAGATGGTGCAGGAGTCGACGAACCGGTTCTGGTGGCCCTCGCTGATGATGTTCGGCCCGCCCGACGGCGACTCGCCGAACACGCAGCAGTCCATGGCGTGGGGGATCAAGCGGCACACCAACGACGAGCTGCGCCAGCGCTTCGTCGACATGACGGTGCCGCAGGCCGAGGCACTGGGCGTCACGCTGCCCGACCCGGGCTTGCGCTGGAACGCCGAGCGGGGCCACTACGACTACTCGCAGCCGGACTGGGCCGAGTTCAAGGACGTGATCTCCGGATCGGGACCGTGCAACGCGCAGCGCCTGGCGCACCGCAGGAGCGCGCACGAGAACGGGGCCTGGGTACGGGAGGCGGCCGCGGCGTACGCGGCCAAGCACGAGCACCGGAAGGAAGCGGCGGCATGATCCCGAGCGACCCCGATCCCGGAATCGGCACCGAGGACGGCAACACCACGCCCGCCCGCGGCTCCTGGCCGCTCTACGAGGTGTTCGTGCGCGGCAAGCGCGGCCTGAACCACGTCCACGTGGGGTCGTTGCACGCTCCGGACGCCGAGATGGCGCTGCACCACGCGCGCGATCTCTACACACGCCGCAACGAGGGCGTGTCGATCTGGGTGGTGCGCGCCGAGGACATCACCGCGTCCAGCCCGGCCGAGAAGGACCCGTTCTTCGCCCCGTCCGGCGACAAGGTCTACCGCCATCCCACCTTCTACGCGATCCCCGAGGAGGTGCCGCACCTGTGAGCCCTGTGAGCGAGAACACGGCAGAGCACGACGCGGTCGACGCCCGGAGCGACCCCGGGAACGCCTATCAGGCGCTGGCCGAGACCGTCGAGCACGACGACCCGCGTTGGGCGTTCGGGACCGGCATCGAGGAGGTGGCCGCCGAGGTCACCGCGCCCGTCCCGGACGGCGCCGACGCGGCGACGCTCGCGGCGTACTGCCTCGCCCTCGGCGACGACGCCCTCGTCTGCGCGCAGCGGCTCTCCGAGTGGGTGAGCAACGCCCCGGAGCTGGAGGAGGAGGTGGCACTGGCCAACATCGCCCTGGACCTGCTCGGCCAGGCCCGCCTGCTGCTGTCCCGTGCTGGGCACCTCACCGGGTCGGACGAGGACGCCCTGGCCTACCTGCGCGAGGAGGCGCAGTTCCGCAACGTCGCGCTCGCCGAGATCCCGGACGGGCTGGACTTCGGGCGCGCGATCGCGCGGCTGCTGCTGTTCTCGACCTGGCGGCTGGCATTGCTCACGCGTCTCGTGGAGTCCCGCGACCCCGTGCTCGCGGCCGTCGCGGAGAAGGGCGTGAAGGAGCTCGCCTACCACCGCGACCACGCCGCCCGCTGGGCGCTGCGCCTCGGCGACGGCACGGCCGAGTCCCACCGGCGGATACAGGCCGGGCTGGACGCGGTGTGGCCCTACGTGGAGGAGCTCTTCCGCACCTCCGCCGAGGAGCGCGCGCTGCCCGGGATCGCCGTGGACCCCGCCGGTGTCCGCGGCGAGTTCGACGCCGTGCTCGACGAGGTCCTCGCCCGCGCGACGCTCACCCGGCCGTCGGTCCCGCCGGTGGGCACGATCGCCGGCCGCGGCGGGCGCCAGGGTATGCACACCGAGCATCTCGGGCACGTCCTCGCGCCGATGCAGAGCCTGGCGCGACGGCATCCGGGGGCGACATGGTGAGCGAGGGCCCGGTGAGCATCGCAGCGAGCTCCGGCGAGCGAGGAGCGGAGGCGGGTCCGCAGCGAACCATGGATGCTGTGAGCGAGGGCCCGGTGAGCATCGCAGCGAGCTCCGGCGAGCGAGGAGCGGAGGCGGGTCCGCACCGAACCATCGGAACCGTGAGCGAGGACCGGGTGAGCATCGCAGCGAGCTCTGGCGAGCGAGGAGCGGAGGCGGGTCCGCAGCGAACCATCGGAACCGTGAGCGCGGCGGACCTGGTGGCGCAGGTCGTCGACCCGGAGCTGCCGATGCTGACCCTGGTCGACCTGGGCGTCGTCCGGTCGGTCGAGGAGCGCGACGGTGTCGTCGTCACGCTGACCCCGACCTACTCGGGGTGCCCGGCCGTCGAGGTGATGCGCGCGGACGTGGCGGCGCACCTGCGCGCGGCCGGTTACGAGCGCGTCGAGGTGCGGACCGTCCTGTCGCCGGCCTGGAGCACGGACCGGATCACCGAGGAGGGCCGTGCGAAGCTCGCCGCGCACGGCATCGCCCCGCCGGGACGGGCGTCGCACCGGACCGGCCCGATCCCTCTCACGCTCGGCCCGCCCGGCGGCGCACGCTGCCCGCAGTGCGGCTCGCCGGAGACCGTCGAGCTGTCGCGGTTCGGGCCGACCCCGTGCACCGCCCTGCGTCGCTGCCGCGCGTGCAGCGAGCCGTTCCAGGAGATGAAGACCCTGTGACCAGCCCCGTGACGAGCACCCTCGAGGTCCCCGCGAGCACCGGTTTCCACCCGCTCACCGTCGCCGACGTCGAACGGCTCTGCGACGACGCCGTCGCCGTCACGTTCGAGATCCCGGCGGTGCTGCGGGAGCGGTTCACGTTCCGGCCCGGCCAGTACCTCACGCTGCGCCTGGACCGCGACGGGCGCGAGGAGCGGAGGTCCTACTCGATCTGCGCCCCCGCGGGGGCGCCGCCCCGGATCGGCGTGCGCCGCGTCGACACGGGCCTGTTCTCCGAGTGGCTCGTGGACCGGCTCGTCCCCGGGGAGGTGGTGGAGGTCGCGCCGCCCTCGGGGTCGTTCACACCCGAGCTCGCCGCGGGCACGCACCACGGCCTGATCGCAGCCGGGTCGGGGATCACGCCGGTGATCTCCATCGCCGCGTCGCTGCTGGCCGCGCACCCCGACACCCGCGTCACTCTGCTCTACGGCAACCGACGCACGGACACGGTGATGTTCACCGAGGATCTCGCCGATCTCAAGGACGCCCACGGCCCCCGCCTGCACCTGATCCACGTCCTGTCCCGCGAGCCGCTGGAGGCGGAGATCGCGAACGGCAGGCTGGACGCGGCGAAGCTGCGCGCGCTGCTCGGATCCCTGGTGGACGTGGCCGGCGTCGACCACTGGTGGCTCTGCGGGCCGCTGGGCATGACCGAGGACGCCGTCGCCGTGCTGGGCGAGATGGGCGTGGCGCGGCAGCGGGTGCACCGCGAGCTGTTCTACGTCGACGAGCCGCCGCCGGAGCTGCACCGTCTCGACCATGCCGACGCCGTGCCGTCGGGAGAGACCAGCGACGTGACCGTCGTCCTCAACGGCCGGTCCACGCCCGTCGTGGTCGCCCGCGAGGACCGGATCCTCGACGGCGTCCAGCGCGTCCGGGGCGACCTCCCGTTCGCCTGCAAGGGCGGAGTCTGCGGGACGTGCCGGGCTCGGGTCACCGAAGGGGAGGTACGGATGCGGCGCAACTTCGCGCTGGAGGAGGACGAGGTCGCGGCGGGCTTCGTCCTTACGTGCCAGGCACTTCCGGTCTCGGAACGGATCATCGTCGACTTCGACGCGTGACCGGGAGACCACGGAGCGTCGAAACAGAGTGTTGACCTTCGCCTAACATTAGGTGAGGCTTGTCTTCTGTGACTGTTCCTCAGGGTGTGACCCGCCCGCCGTTCCCGATGGGGTCTGCGCACCGTTCCGGCTCCGAGGTGCTCGACCTCGTCGGGGTGGGGTTCGGACCGTCGAACCTGGCCCTGGCCGTCGCGCTCACCGAGCACGGCCGCAGATCGAGCGTGCGCTTCGTCGAGCGCCAGGACCGCTTCGGCTGGCATCGCGGGATGCTTCTCGAGGACGCGACGATGCAGATCTCGTACCTCAAGGACCTCGTGACGCTGCGCAACCCGGCGAGCCCGTTCGCCTTCCTGTCCTACCTGCACGACCACGGACGGCTGGTCGATTTCATCAACTACGGCAGCCCCTATCCGACCCGCCTGGAGTTCCACGACTACCTGGAGTGGGCCGCTTCCCGCTTCACCGACCGGGTCGACTACGCCACGTCCGTCGTCGGCATCGAGCCGGTGGCGGGCGAACCGGGCGTGCTCGACGTGCGGACCAGCCGCGGTGACGCGCTGCGCACCCGCAACGTCGTGCTGGCCACGGGTCTGCGCCCGCACCTGCCCCCGGGGGTGGAGCCCGGGCCGCGGGTGTGGCACACGCACGACCTGCTGCGCCGCGTGGGGGAGATCCGCGATCCCCGCCGGATCGTCGTCGTCGGGGCCGGGCAGAGCGCCGCCGAGGCCGTCGACCACCTGCACCGCCGGTTCCCCGAGGCCGAGGTCCGCGCCGTGTTCGCCCGCTACGGCTACAGCCCCGCCGACGACTCGTCCTTCGCGAACCGGGTGTTCGACCCCTCCGCCGTGGACGACTTCTACCGGGCGCCGAGCGCGGTCAAGGAGATGATCCTCGGCTACCACGCCAACACGAACTACTCCGTGGTCGACACCGACCTCATCGAGTCGCTCTACCGCCGCCACTACCACGAGCGGGTCAGCGGGCGGGAACGCCTGCGGTTCCACAACGTCAGCCGCGTCGTCGACGCCGTCGCCACCGAGGACGGCGTGCAGGTGGCGATCGACTCGCTGCTCGACGGGCGGCGCGACGTCGTCCCGGCCGACGTCCTGGTGTACGCCACCGGCTACCGGCCCGCCGATCCGTGCGCCCTGCTCGAGCGGCTGGCGAACCGGTTCGCCCGCGACGAGAGCGGCAGGCTGCGGATCGGCCGGGACTACCGCGTCGCGACCGATCCCGATCTCCGCGCCGGCATCTACCTCCAGGGCCCGACCGAGCACACCCACGGGTTGTCCTCGACGCTGCTGTCCAACATCGCCGTCCGCGCGGGCGAGATCGCCGAGTCCATCGCCGCCCACGCGAGCGCCGCGGCGGCCCGTGGGCTCGCCGACAGCCGGCCCGCCTGACGCACCGGCCCCCACCCCAGCCCGCCCTGCCGCCCGCCGGCGACGACCTCCGGAGCACCCGTATGTCCACCAACCCGTTCGACGACGCCGACGGCACGTTCCACGCGCTCGTCAACGACGAGGGCCAGTACTCGCTCTGGCCCGCGTTCGCCCCGGTCCCCGCCGGCTGGACGGTCGACCTGGGCCCGGCGGGTCGCCAGGAGTGCCTCGACCACATCGCCGCCCGCTGGACCGACCTGCGTCCCCGGTCCCTCCGCGCGGCGACCGACGCGGCGGCGGGCTGATCCCGCCCCGCCAGCGACCGATCCGCACATCGAATCGAAGGAAACCCCAGTGTCCCGAATCCCCCACGTGGTGCCTCGCGGCCCACTGCGCCTGCTCGTCGCGCTCCTCACGCTCGCGGCGGCGGCCCTGGTCGGCTGCGCGGGCCCCGCCGACGCCCCGCCCGCCGCCGCGCCGCAGGCCCCCTCGTCGAGCGGCTTCCCCGTCACGATCGAGCACGCGCTCGGGTCGACGACGATCACGAAGGCGCCCGAGCGCGTCGTCACGATCGGCTGGAGCGACCAGGACCCGGTGCTCGCCCTCGGCGTCGTCCCGGTCGGGACCACGGAGTGGTTCAACGAGCAGCCCGGCGCGATCTTCCCGTGGGCGCGGGACGCGGCGAAGGGTCAGGTCCCCGAGATCGTCTCGAACGCCGGTGAGATCAACTTCGAGAAGGTGGCCGCGCTGAAGCCGGACCTGATCCTCGCCCTCTACGAGGGTCTGGACCAGGCCGAGTACGACACGCTGTCCAAGATCGCCCCGACCGTGGCGAACTCCAAGGACTTCGACCAGTTCGGCGCCACCTGGCAGGACATGACGCGGACCACCGGGCGCGCACTGGGCCGTTCCGACCAGGCCGAGCAGCTGATCACCGATCTCGAGGCCCGGCTGGCCGCCGTCGCCACGGCGCACCCGAACTGGGCGAACCAGACGATGCTCGTCATGGCCACCGTGGAGAACGGGACCTACGGCGTGTTCTCCCCGCAGGACCCCAAGGCCCGCTTCTTCGCCTCGCTCGGCTTCCGGACCCAGCCCGACTGGATCAGCCCGCGCGTGTCGGACAACCTCGCCACCGTCAGCGCCGAGGAGGCCGCCCTGCTCGACGTCGACCGCCTCGCCTGGACTTCCGACCCCGACACCCTGCGCACGCTCGAGGCGGACCCGATCTACAACCGGCTCGACGTCGTCCGCTCCCAGCACGTGCTCTACCTCGACTACACCACCCCGCCGTTTCCCGGCGCCGCCGTCACCTTCAACAGCGTGCTGAGCATCCCGTACGCGCTCGACCAGGTCGTCCCGATGCTCGAGGAGGGCGACCGCCGGTGACCGCGGTTCTTCCGGTCTGGTCCCGCACGCCCCGCCGCGAGGTCGAGGAGACCACCTGGCCCCGGCTGATCGAGGCCAGGGCCGCGGCTGCACCCGGGTCCGTCGCGGTGGTGTGCGACGACGTGGCGCTCACCTACGGGGAGCTGAACGCGCAGGCCAACCGCCTCGCGCGGGCGCTGCGCAGGCGCGGGATCGGACCGGAGGACACCGTCGGCGTGGCCCTGCCACGCTCGGCCGAGCTGGTCGTGGGACTCGTGGGGGTGCTCAAGGCGGGAGCGGCGTTCCTCCCGCTCGACACCGACCACCCCGCCGACCGGCTCGGCTACATGCTCGACGACTCCGGCGCGCGGCTCGTCGTGACCGTGGCGGAGCTCGCGGACCTGCTCCCCGCGGGGAAGCGGCTCGTGCTCGACGACCCGGCCGTCGTCGCGGAGCTAGCCGCGGACGACCCGGCCGGCCTCGACGGCGACCGTGACACCAATGTGGGGCTCCATGGGGCCGCCTACGTGATCTACACGTCCGGCTCGACCGGGCGGCCGAAGGGAACGGTCGTCACGCACGAGGGCATCGGGAGCCTCGTCGCCACGGCGGTGGACCGGCTGGGCGTCGACGCGAGCAGCCGCGTCGCGCAGTTCGCCTCGGTGGGCTTCGACGTCGCGGTGTGGGACCTGACGATGTCGCTGTGCGTCGGCGGCACCGTGGTCGTCGTGCCGGCGCACCGCCGGACCGCGGGGCCCGAGCTCACCGAGTACCTGGTGGACCAGGGCGTCACGCACATGATCCTGCCGCCGTCGCTGGTGGCCGCGCTGCCTGCCGACGCCCGCCTGCCGGAGGGCGCGGTGCTGGTCGTCGGCACCGAGACCGTGCCGCCCGAGGTGATCACGCGGTGGGCCGGACCGCTGCGGGTGGTGACGGCCTACGGGCTCACCGAGGCCACCGTCAACTCGACGCTCTGGTCCGCCCCGCCGGGCGGCTGGACCGGGCCCGCCCCGATCGGCGTGCCCGACCCGAACACGCACGTCTACGTGCTCGACGAGGCCCTGCGCCCGGTGGAGATCGGCGTCGCGGGCGAGCTGTACGTCGCCGGGCGCGGGCTCGCCCGCGGCTACCTCGGCCGGCCCGCCCTCACCGCCACCCGCTTCGTCGCCGACCCCTTCGACGAGCCGGGCGCGCGGATGTACCGCACCGGCGACCGGGTGCGGTGGACCACGGACGGCCTGCTGGAGTTCCTCGGCCGTACGGACGCGCAGCTGAAGCTGCGGGGCCACCGCATCGAGCCGGGCGAGATCGAGGCGGCGCTCCTGGCGCTGCCCAGGGTCCGGCAGGCCGCGGTGGTCCTGCGGGAGGACCGGCCGGGTCGCAGGTTCCTCGCCGCCTACGTCGTCACGGACGCGGACGCGGCGGAACCGGCCGCGATCCGGGCGGCGCTCGCCACGACGCTCCCGGAGCACATGGTCCCCGCGGTCGTGGTCGCGCTGCCCGGCGGGCTGCCGCTCACCCCGAACGGCAAGATCGACCGCGCGGCGCTGCCCGCGCCCGAGATCCCGTCCGGCACCGGGCCGGGGCCGCGCACGGACGCCGAGCGTCACTGGTGCGGCCTCTTCGCGGCCGTGCTGGGCGTGGCCGCGGTCGGTGTCGAGGAGGACCTGCTCGAGCTCGGCGGCGACAGCATCACCGCCATGCGGCTGGCCGCGGCGGCGCGGGCGGACGGGCTGGCCGTGGGCGTGCGCGACGTGTTCCAGCGGCGCACCCCCGAGGCGCTCGCCGCGGCGTTCCCGGCTGTGACGACGGCGACGCCGGCGCAGTTGTCACAGCCGGCGACCGCGGCAGGCACGGGCCCGCTCGTGGCGCCCGAGCTCGCGGCGGAGATCGCGGCCCGACACGGGGTGGCACCCGAGTCCGTCTGGCCCGCCGCACCGCTGCAGGAGGGCCTCTACCTGCAGGCCGCCTTCGATGACGGCCTCGACGTCTACACCGCCCAGCACACCTTCGACCTCGACGCGCCCGTGGACGTCGCGCGGCTGCGCGCGGCCTGCGCGGTGCTGCTGCGCCGCCACCCGATCCTCGCCGCAGGCCTGGTCGGCACCGGGCAGGCGAGCCCGGTGCTGGTCGTGCGCCCCGACCCGGCGGTCGAGATCGACGAGGTGCTCCTCGACGGCGAGGACCCGGTCGCGGAGCTGGCCCTCCGTGTCGCGGAGCACCGGACCCGCCGGTTCGACCTGGCCACGCCGCCGCTGTTCCGGATCCTCGCGGCACAGCTGCCGGGCCGGGCCCGGCTCGTCCTCACCCAGCACCTCGCGGCGTGGGACGGCTGGTCGCAGCACGTCGTCGTCGAGGAGCTGTTCGCCCTCTACGCCGGGCGCGCGGCCGAGCTGCCGGCCCCGCCCGACCCGCTGGGCCACGCCCGCTGGCTCGCGGGCCGCGACCGCGACGCCGCCGTCGCCGCCTGGCGCGAGGCCCTCGCCGACCTGGACGGGCCCACGCTCGTCGGGCGCGGCGAGGCGGACGAGCGCCACGCACCGGGGGCCGTGCGCGCCACGATCCCGCCCGCCGCGCACGCCGCGCTGCGCGCGGCGGCCCGCGCCCGCGGCGTCACGGTGAACACGCTGCTCAACGTGGCGTGGGCGCTCACGCTGGGCTCGCTCGCGGGCCGCACGGACGTCGTGTTCGGCACGACGGTCGCCGGGCGCCCGCCCGAGCTCCAGGGCGCGGATCGCGCGGTCGGCATGTTCCTCAACACGGTGCCCGCGCGGGTGCGGATCGACCCGGCTCAGGGGGTCGGGGCGCTGCTCGACCGCGTCCAGGCCGACCGCGTCGGCCTGCTCGACCACGAGTACCTCGGTCTGGGCGACGTCCAGCGGGCGGCCGGGCACCGGCTGCTGTTCGACACGCTGTTCGTGCTGCAGACGTTCCCGATGCCCGACGAGGAGCGGCTCGCGGCGGACGGGGTCCGCTACGCCGACTACGCCGACTCGACGCACTACGCGCTCGTCCTGGTCGTGACGCCGGGCGAGGAGCTGGGGCTGACCCTGCAGCACCGGCCCTCCGCGGTGGACGCCGCAGCGGCCGCGGCGCTGCTCGACCGGTTCGTGCTGGCGGTCCAGCGGCTCGTCGAGGCGGTGGACGCCAGGGCGGACGTGCCCGTCGGCGCGCTCGACCTGCTTCCCCGACCCGAGCGCGCGGCGCTCGCGGCCGGCTGGGCCGCCGCCGTCCGGCCGGAGCCCGGGGTGCCCGTGGACGAGGTCCTGGACGGGCACGTCCGGGACCGTCCGGACGACCTCGCGCTGGTGTGCGGGGACGTCCGGTGGACCTTCGGCGAGCTGGGGGCGCGCATCGACCGGCTCGCCCGCGTGCTCGCCCGTGCGGGTGCCGGGCCCGAGAGCGTGGTCGCGCTGGCGTTGCCGCGTTCGCCGGAGCTGGTCGCCGCCCTGTTCGCCGTGCTGCGCACCGGAGCCGCCTACCTCCCGCTGGACCCGGAGCTGCCCGCGGAGCGGCTGGTCGACATGGTCGCCGATGCCCGTCCCGTGTGCGTGGTCGCCGCCGCGGGTGCGCCCGTGCCGCCGGGGCCGCCGGTGGTGCACCTCGACGCCCCCGCCGATCCCGGTCCCGTGCCGCCCGCCGCACGCCGCGCCGACCACCCCGCCTACCTGCTCTACACGTCCGGCTCGACGGGGCGGCCGAAGGGCGTGCTCGTCCCGCACCGCGGGCTCGCGAACATGCTCGCCCACCACACCGAGGCGATCTTCGACCGCGTGGCGGACGGTCGCAGGCTGCGGATCGCGCACACCACGGCGTTCTCGTTCGACATGTCCTGGGACGAGCTGCTCGGGCTGGTCGCGGGGCACGAGCTGCACCTGTGCGACGACGACCTGCGCCGCGACGCCCACCGGCTGGTCGCGTACTGCGCCGAGCACCGCATCGACGTCCTCGACGTCACCCCGACCTGGGCGCGCACGCTGATCGACGCGGGCCTGCTCTCCGGACCGCATCCGCCACGGCTGCTCATGCTCGGCGGGGAGGCCGTGCCCGGTTCCGTGTGGGCCGATCTGGCCGCCGCCCCGCACACCGCGGGCTGCAACCTCTACGGGCCCACCGAGTACACGATCAACGCCCTGGGCGCGGACCTCGCGGAGAGCCCCACCCCCACGATCGGGACCGCGGTGCACAACACCCGCGCCCACGTCCTGGACGCCGCGCTGCGCCCGGTTCCCGACGGCGCGCCCGGCGAGCTGTACGTGGCCGGCGCCGGGATCGCCCGCGGCTACCACGACCGGCCGGGCCTCACGGCCGAGCGGTTCGTCGCCGATCCGTTCGGCGAGCCCGGCGAGCGGATGTACCGCACCGGCGACCTGGTGCGCCGCCGCCCCGACGGGCTGCTCGACTACCTCGGCCGCACCGACGACCAGGTGAAGATCCGTGGCCACCGCGTGGAGCCGGGTGAGATCGTCGCCGCGCTGGAGACGCACCCGGCGGTCGGCCAGGCGGCGGTCCTCGTCGACGGGCGCCACCGGATCGCCCGGCTGGCCGCGTACGTCGTCCCGGCGGGCGAGGCGCCCGACCCCACCGAGCTGCGCGCCCACCTGGCAGGGCTGCTGCCGCCGCACATGATCCCGGCCGCGGTGACGGAGGTCGCCGCGCTGCCGCTGACCGTCAACGGCAAGCTCGACGTCGCCGCACTCCCCGCGCCGTCCTACGCGGGCGGCGGCAGCGGGCTCGCCCCGCGCACCCCGCGCGAGCAGCTCCTGTGCGCGCTCTTCGCCGAGGTCCTGGGGGCGGGCGCGGTCGGTGCCGACGACGACTTCTTCGAGCTCGGTGGGGACTCCGTCACGGCGATCGGGCTGGTCACGCGCGCCCGCGCGCACGGCCTCGCGCTCACCCCGCGGCTGGTGTTCGAGCGGCGCACCCCCGAGGCGCTCGCCGCCCGGTCGGGGGAGGCGACGGGCCCCGCGCGGCCGCCCGTGCGCCCGTTCGAGCTGGTCGATCTCGCGCCGGGGGAGCTGGACGCGCTGCGCGAGCGGTGCGGCGCCGTCGACGACGTCTGGCCGATGGCGCCGCTGCAGGCGGGGCTGTACTTCCAGGCCGTGTACGACAGGGGGCTCGACGGTGGCGTCGACGGGGCCCTCGACGTCTACACCGGGCAGAGCACGCTCACCTTCGACGGGCGGGCGGACGCGCAGCGGCTGCGCCGCGCCGCGGAGGACCTCCAGCGCCGCCACCCGACGCTGCGCTGCGCGTTCGTCGACCGGGGGGACGGCACGATCCGCCAGGTCGTGCGCACCCGGGTCGCGGATGGCACGGACACCGTCACCGTCCACGACCTGACCGGGTCCACCGACCCCGAGGGCGACGCGGCGGCGCTCGCGCTGCACGAGCGCACGCGGCGGTTCGACCTCGCCGATCCGCCACTGTTCCGGATCGCCCTCTTACGCCTGCCCGACGCGGACCGGCTGGTCGCGACCTACCACCTGCTCGCCTGGGACGGCTGGTCGCACGGCGTGGTGTTCGGCCAGCTGCTGCGCCGCTACGCCGACCCCGACGCGGCATTGCCGCCGGCCGGTTCCTACGCCGACCACCTGCGGCGGCTCGCCGAGCGCGACCCCGAGGACGCGCGGGCCGCGTGGCGCCGCGCCCTGGCCGGGCTGGACGGGCCCACGCTGGTGCGCCCGAGCGCGACCGGCTCCCGCGCGGAGATCCCGGGCAGGTGCACGCTGACCCTGACCCCGGCGGCGACGACCTCCGCGCTCGACCTCGCCCGCCGCTGCGGCGTCACGCTCAACACGGTGCTCAACGCGGCCTGGGCGATCGTCCTCGGCGGCCTCACCGGACGTGCCGAGGTCGTCTTCGGCACCACCGTCTCGGGCCGCCCGGCGGACCTGCCCGACGTCGAGCACGTGGTCGGGACGTTCCTCAACACCGTCCCCGCCCGGGTACGGACCGACCCCGCCGAGCCGGTCGGGGCGCTCCTGCGCCGGATCCAGGGCGAGCGGGTGGCGCTGCTGGACCACGACCAGCTCGGCCTCGGCGAGATCCAGCGGCTCGCGGGGCAGCCGGTCCTGTTCGACACCCTGTTCGTCCTGCAGAACTTCGCCGGGATCCCGGCCGACGCCCTCGCCGCCGCGGGTGCAGGCGGGTTCACCCACGTCGACGCCACCCACTACCCGCTCGTCGTGATCGCCACGCCGGGCGCCGAGCTGGGGTTGACGCTGGAGCACGACGCGACCACGTCCGAGGCCGAGGCGACGGCGCTGCTGGAGCGCCTGGCCGCGGTGATCGGATCGCTCGCGGGGGACCCGTCGCGCCCGCTCGGCCGGGTGGAGGTGCTCGCGCCGCGCGAGCGCGCCGCGTTCGCGGCGACCTGGGCCGATCCGCAGCCCCCGCCCGCCGCGACGGTCGCGGAGCTGCTCGCGGAGGCCGCGGCCCGCACGCCCGGTCCCGTCGCGCTCGTCCAGGGCGGCGAGCGGCTCACGTTCGCCGAGCTGGACGAGCGGGTGGACCGGATCGCCCGGCTGCTCGTCGCCAGGGGTGCGGGCCCCGAGCGGGTGGTGGCGCTCGCGCTGCCGCGCGGGCCGGACATGGTGGCGGCGCTGTTCGCGGTGCTCCGCACGGGTGCGGCCTACCTGCCGCTCGACCTGGAGCACCCGGCGCAGCGGCTCGCGCTGATGGTCGCCGACGCGACGCCGGTGTGCGTGCTCTCGGTCGCGGCGGCCGCGCCGCCCGGGCTGGACGCCCCGCTCGTCCTGCTCGACGCCGAGGAGCTGCAAGCGGCGGGCCCGTCGACCCACGCAGGGTTCGCCCCGGGCACCCCTGGGCGGCTGGAGCACCCGGCGTACGTGATCTACACGTCCGGCTCGACGGGGCGCCCGAAGGGCGTCGTCACCCCCTACCGGGGGCTGACGAACATGCTGGTGAACCACCGCGACGAGATCTTCGCGCCGGTCGTCGCCGCCGCGGGCGGGCGGCGGCTGCGGATCGCCCACACGGTGTCGTTCGCCTTCGACATGTCGTGGGAGGAGCTGCTCTGGCTCGTCGAGGGCCACGAGGTGCACGTCTGCGGCGAGGAGCTGCGCCGCGACGCGCGCAGGCTCGTCGCGTACTGCCGCGAGCACCGCATCGACGTCGTGAACGTCACCCCGACCTATGCCGGGGCGCTGATCGACGAGGGCCTGCTGGCGGGCGAGCACCGGCCCGTGCTGGTGCTGCTCGGCGGCGAAGCCGTCCCGGAGTCGGTGTGGACGGCGCTGATCGACGCCGGCGTGCCCGGCTACAACCTCTACGGCCCCACCGAGTACACGATCAACACCCTTGGCGGCGGCACCGCCGAGAGCCCGACCCCGACGGTCGGGCGACCGATCCGCGACACCCGCGCCTACGTCCTGGACGGCGCGCTGCGCCCCGTTCCGGACGGCGCGCCGGGCGAGCTCTACATCGCCGGGGCCGGGCTGGCCCGCGGCTACCACGACCGGCCGGGGCTCACCGCGGAGCGGTTCGTCGCGGACCCGTTCACGCCGGAGCCCGGCGGGCGGATGTACCGCACGGGCGACCTCGTCCGCCGCACCGCCGAGGGCCTGTACGACTTCCTCGGCCGCACCGACGACCAGGTCAAGATCCGCGGCTACCGGGTGGAGCCGGGCGAGGTCGCGGCCGCGGTGGAGGCGTGCGCGGGCGTGGCCAGGGCCGCGGTCGTCGTGCACGTCCACAACGGGCTGGCGCGGCTCGCGGCCTACGCCGTGCCCGAGCCGTCGGCCGACCGGACCGGGTTGCCCGGCGCGGTGCGCGAGCAGCTGCGGGTCACGGTGCCCGCCCACCTCGTGCCGTCGGCGGTGACGGTGGTCGACGACCTTCCGTTGACCGTCAACGGCAAGCTCGACACCGCGGCGCTGCCCGCGCCGGAGTACACCAGCGGGCGGGCCCACCGCCCGCCGCGCACCGACGCCGAAGCCACGCTGTGCGAGCTGTTCGCCGAGCTGCTCGGGGTCGCCCGGGTGGGGCTGGACGACGACTTCTTCGAGCTCGGCGGCGACAGCATCGTCTCGATCGCCCTGGTCGGCCGGGCGCGCCGGGCGGGGCTCGCGCTGAGCCCGCGGCTGGTGTTCGAGCAGCGCACGCCCGAGGCGCTCGCAGCCGTCGCGGGCAGTGCCGCTCCGACGGTGGCCGCCGACAGCGGCGTCGGCCGGGTCGAGCCGGTGCCGATCCTCGCCGGCCTGCGCGACGACGACGTGCCGATCGACGGCTTCTTCCAGTCGCTCACGGTGCGCACCCCGCGCGGCCTGACCGCCGCCGACGCCGCCGTGCTGGTGCAGGCCCTCCTGGACCGCCACGACCTGCTCCGCGCGCGGCTGGACCGCGCGGGCGGGTGGGCGCTGCACGTGCCGCCGCCCGGCGCGGTGGCGGCGGGAGCGGCGCTCACCACCGTCGAGGTGCCCGAGGGCGCGGACCTCGCCGCGATGATCACCGAGCACGAGGACCGGGCCGTCGCGCGACTCGACCCCGACGGCGGCGTGATGCTGCAGGCGGTGTTCCTCGACGCCGGGCCGGAACCCGGGCGGCTGGTGCTCGCCGCTCATCACATCGTCGTGGACGGCGTGTCGTGGCGGATCGTGCTCGCCGACCTGGCCGACGTGTGGCGCCGCCACCGCGCGGGGGAGCCCGCGGTGGCCGATCCCGTGCCGACGTCGTTCCGGACCTGGACCGCGGCGCTGCACGCCCAGGCGGACGGGGCCCGGCGCGGTGAGCTGGCCGCCTGGCGCGCCGTCCTCGCCGACGACGGCCGGCTCGCGCCGGTGGGCGATCGCCCGCTCGACCCGGAGCGCGACACGATCGGCGCGGCGCGCACCCTGGAGGTGACGGTCGGACCGGACGTCACGGGCCGGCTGCTCGGGCCGGTGCCGGCGGCGTTCCACGGCACCGTCAACGACGTGCTGCTCAGCGCGCTGGCGCTCGCACTCGGCCGCGACGACCGCACCGCGGTGCTCGTCGACCTCGAGGGCCACGGCCGCGAGGGCGACGCCGCCGGGGGCCTGGACCTGTCCCGCACGATCGGCTGGTTCACCACGATCGCACCGGTCCGGCTGGACCCGGGCCCGGTCGGCCGGGAGGAACTCCTGCGCGGCGGGCCCGCGACGGCCGGTGCCTGGAGGGAGGCGGTCAAGCGGGTGCGCTGCCAGGTCGCGGCCCGCCCGGACAACGGCATCGGCTACGGCGTGCTGCGCCATCTCGACAGCCATCTCGACCGCCATCTCGACCCGGACCTGGCCGCGGCCTGGAAGGACACCGCCACACCCGAGGTGCTGTTCAACTACCTCGGCCGCTTCGGCGGCGGCGACACCGCCGACCAGGACTGGGCCATCGCCCCCGAACGACCCGGGCTCGGGGAGCGGGCGGACCCGACCGCCGCGGTGGGCTACGCGCTGGAGATCAACGCCGCGGTGACCGACACCGCCGCCGGGCCCGTGCTCACCGCGACCTTCGCCTGGCCCGACGGGGTGCTCACGCACGAGCGCGCCGCGGCGGTCGCGCAGGACTGGCAGGCGGCGCTCGCCGCGCTGGCCGAGCACGCGCCGGGGCCGGGGGAGTGGGGCCGCTCGCCCGCGGACTTCCCCCTCGTCCCGCTCGCCCAGGAGGACGTCGACGCGCTCGAACGGCGCGTTCGTGGCCTCGTCGACGTCTGGCCGCTCACCCCGCTGCAGCAGGGGATGTACTTCCACTCCCGCTATCACGAGCACACCGCCGAGGACCCCGACGGCTACATCGTGCAGTACGTCGTGGAGCTGGCCGGTCCGCTGCCCGCGGACGGCCTGCGCGGCGCGCTCTCTGCGCTCACCGCCCGGCACGCCACGCTGCGCGCGTCGTTCCACGAGACCGGTGACGGCACGCTGGTGCAGGCCGTCGCCCGGAGCGTGGACGTCCGGCTGCGGGCCGTGGACGGGGGCGGCGCCGGCAGGGTCGACCCGTTGCTCGACCCGGTGCTCGACGTGGCCGCCGCCGAGCGCGCCACCGCGTTCGCGCTCGACACCGCGCCGCTCGTGCGTGCCGCGGTCGTGCGCGGGGAGGGTGAGCACACCCTCGTCCTCACGCTGCACCACCTCGTCGCGGACGGGTGGTCGCTGCCGCTGCTGTTCGACGAGCTCGTGGCGCTGGCCCGCGACCCGGGTGCGGCGCTCGCACCGGTCGCGCCCTACTCGGAGTACCTGCGCTGGCTCGGCCGCCAGGATCGCGACCGCACCCGCGGCGCGTGGCGGGAGGCGCTGTCCGGGCTCGCCGAGCCGACGCGGGTCGGGCTGGCGCTCCCGCAGGACGCACCGCCCGCGCCGCCGTCCGCGGTGACGGGGGTCGTCGACCGGGAGCTCACCGCGCGGGTCGCGGCCGTCGCCCGCGAGCGGGGGCTCACCCTGAACACAGTCGTGGCCGGGGCGTGGCTGCTCGCGGTCGGCGCCGTCACCGGTCGGACCGACGTCGTGACCGGGGCGGTCGTCTCCGGCCGGGACGCCGACGTGCCCGGGATCGACCGGCAGGTGGGCCTGTTCATCAACACGGTGCCGGTGCGGCTGTACTGGTCGCCGGGCGAGCCGGTCGACGCGGTCCTCGCCCGCCACCAGCGCGAGCAGGCGGCGCTGCTCGGCCACCAGTACCTGGGCCTCGCCGACGTCCGGGCCGAGGTCTCGGGCGCGGGCCGCGACGAGCTGTCCGACGTCCTGTTCGTCTTCGAGAACTTCCCCGCCACCGGAGACGACGAGCCGGGCGACGGCCTGCGCATCACCGGCGCGGGCGAGTCGGTCGAGGCCAGGACGCACTTCGCGGCGTCCCTGCAGGTCTTCCCCGCCGACGAGCTGACCCTGCGGCTGCAGTACGACGACCGCCGGGTCGATCCCGACCGGGCGCGGCGGCTGTACGACCTGTTCGTGTCGCTGCTGGGCCAGATCGCCGACGACGCATCGCGGCCGGTGGGGCGGCTCGCGATCCTGGGCGCCGCCGAACGGGCGGAGGTCACCGCGTCGTGGGACGCCGCGGCCCGCGCCGTGCCCGAGCTGGGCATCGCGGAGCTGCTCGCCGCGCGCGCGGCCACCTGCCCGGACCGGGTGGCGCTCGTGCAGGGCAGCGAGCGGCTCACCTTCGCCGAGCTGGACGAGCGGGTCGACCGGCTGGCCCGGTTCCTGGTCCGGCGTGGCGCGGGACCGGAGACCGTGGTCGGGCTCGCCCTGCCCCGGACCACGACGATGGTCGTCGCCCTGTTCGCGGTGCTGCGCACCGGCGCGGCCTACCTGCCGCTGGAGCTGGACAACCCACCGGAGCGGCTCACCGCGACCGTGGCCGACGCGGCACCGTCGTGCGTGCTCACGGTCGCGTCCGCGGCGGGGACGCTGCCGGTGCTGGACGCGCCCGTGGTCCTGCTGGACGACCCCGCGAACGAGTGGCCCGCGGACGGCCCGGTCACCCACCCCCGGTTCGCCCCCGGCATCCCGGGCCGGCTGGAGCATCCGGCGTACGTGATCTACACGTCCGGCTCGACGGGGCGCCCAAAGGGCGTCGTCACCCCCTACCGGGGGCTGACGAACATGTTGGTGAACCACCGCGACGAGATCTTCGCCCCGACGATCGCGGCCACCGGCGGGCGGGTCCTGCGGATCGCGCACACGGTGTCGTTCGCGTTCGACATGTCGTGGGAGGAGCTGCTCTGGCTCGTCGAGGGCCACGAGGTGCACGTCTGCGACGAGGAGCTGCGCCGCGACGCCGAGCGCCTCACCGCCTACTGCGCGCGCCACCGGATCGACGTCGTCAACGTCACCCCCACCTACGCCAGGGCCCTGCTGGATTCCGGGCTCCTCGCGGGGGAGCACCGGCCGCCGCTCGTGCTGCTCGGGGGCGAGGCCGTCCCGGACTCGGTGTGGGCGCAGCTGGCCGGGGCCGACGCCGTGGAGGGCTACAACCTCTACGGCCCGACCGAGTACACGATCAACGCCCTCGGCGCGGGGACGGCCGACAGCGCCACCCCGACCGTCGGGACGCCGGTGGCGAACACCCGCGCGTACGTGCTGGACGCCGCGCTGCGGCCGGTCCCCGAGGGGACGCCCGGCGAGCTGTACCTCGCGGGTGCCGGGCTCGCGCGGGGCTACCACGACCGGCCGGGGCTCACGGCGGAGCGGTTCGTCGCGGACCCGTTCGCACCGCGTCCCGGCGGGCGGATGTACCGCACGGGCGACCTCGTCGTGCGCCGCCCGGACGGGAACCTGGACTATCTCGGCCGCACCGACGACCAGGTGAAGATCCGTGGTCACCGGGTCGAGCCCGGGGAGATCGTGGCGACGATGGAGGGGCACGAGCGGGTCGCGCACGCGGCCGTGACCGTGCAGACCCACGGTGCCGCCCGCCACCTCGCGGGCTACCTCGTCCCGGCCGATCCTGGCGACCGGGTTGACCAGGGGGACGCGCTGCTCGGGTCGGTGCGGGCGCACCTGGCCGCGCACCTGCCCGCGCACATGGTCCCGACCACGCTCACGGTGCTGGACCGGCTGCCGCTCACCGTGAACGGCAAGCTCGACGTCCGCGCCCTGCCGGTGCCCGCCCTGACGACCGGGCGGTCGCACCGGCCGCCCGCGACCGAGGCCGAGGCCACGCTCTGCGCGCTGTTCGCCGAGGTCCTCGGCGCGGACGCGGTCGGGGCGGACGACGACTTCTTCGATCTCGGCGGCGACAGCATCTCCTCGATCGCCCTGGTCACCCGCGCGCGGCGGCACGGGCTGGCGCTGCGGCCCCGCGACGTCCGCCGGTTGCGCACGGTCGCCGCCCTGGCCGCCGCGGCGGCCACCGACGAGGCCGGGCCGACCCACGACCCGGGAGTCGGCGAGGTGCCGGCGACCCCGGTGATCGCCCGGTTCGCCGCGTTCACCGACCGGATCGGCGCGTTCCACCAGTCCGTGCCGGTGCAGGTCCCCGTCGGCGCGTCCGCGGCGGACCTGGAGACCGTCCTCCGGGCCCTGCTGGACCACCACGACGTCCTGCGCGCCCGGCTGGACCGGGCGGGCGGCTGGACGCTGCGGATCGACCCGCCCGGCGCGTACCCGGCCGGGCTCCTCACCCGGGTCGCCGTCGATCCGGGGACCGACCTCGCCGCCCTCGCTGACGCCCAGCAGGAGGCCGCGGCCGCCCGGCTCGACCCGGACCGCGGCGTGCTCGTCCAGGCGGTGCTGCTCGACCGGGGGCCGGACGTGCCGGGCGTGCTGCTGCTCGTCGCGCACCACCTCGTGGTGGACGGCGTCTCGTGGCGCATCCTGACCGACGACCTCGCCGAGGCGTGGGGACAGCTCGCGGCCGCACGGCCGGTGGACCTGGCGCCGGTCGCGACCTCGTTCCGGACATGGGCGAGGGCGCTCGCCGAGCTGGGCCGCACCGGCGCCCGGGGCGGGGAGCGGGCGCGCTGGGAGCGGGTGACCGCGGACGCCGTGCCACTGGCCCGCCGCCCGCTCGATCCGGCGCACGACACCGCGGGCACCGTCGTCGAGCGCACCCTGGTGCTCGGCGCCAAGTGGGCCGAGCCGCTGCTCACCCGGATCCCGGCCGCGCTCGACGCGCGGATCAACGACGTCCTGCTCGCCGCGCTCGGGGTGGCGCTGGCCCGGTGGCGCGAGCACACGGGGCGGCCGGACGGCGCGACCCTGGTCGACCTGGAGGGCCACGGCCGCGAGGAGCAGGTGGCCGGCGGGTCGTTCGACCTCACCCGCACCGTCGGCTGGTTCACCACGATCTTCCCGGTGCGGTTGGACGCAGCAGCGCGGGAGTGGGCGGACGTGACCCGTGGCGACCCGACCACGGTGCGGCGGCTGGTCGCGGAGGTCGGCGAGCAGCTCTGCGCGGTGCCCGACGGCGGCCTCGGCTACGGCGTGCTGCGCCATCTCGACCCGGCGGCGGGCCCCGTGCTGGCCGCGGGGGCCGACCCGGAGCTGCAGTTCAACTACCTCGGGCGATACGGGGCCGACGGCAGCGCCGGGGACTGGCGGACCCCGCCGGGCCTCGCGCCGCTCGGCGGTGGCCGCGGCGACGACATGCCCGCCGACCACGCGGTGGTCGCCGACGTGATGGCCGTCGACTCCGCCGACGGGCGCCCGGAGCTGCGGGCGTCGTGGGAGTGGCCCGCCGGCCTGTTCGACGGCGACCGCAGCGGCGGCGAGATCGTGCAGCTCGGCGAGCTGTGGTTCGAGGCCCTCCGCGGGATCGTGCGGGCGGTGCCGGCCGGGCCGGAGCGGGAATGACGGGCGCGACCACCGGCCCGCCCGCTGCCGTCCGCCGCGCCGCCGGCGGCCGGGAGGCGCGCGGCGTACACGTCACGCGGATGGGTGGCTACCCGGCCTGATCCATATCGCGTATCACGGTCGGTTGTGGGGGTCGCCGAGTGGCTGGTGATGGCACCGCACCTGCTGCTCGCAGCGGGCGGGGCCGCCGTGACGGCGTGGGCGTGGGCCGTCTCGCTGCGCCCGCCGGGCCGCGCGCACCCCGGTGCGCAGCCCGACGTCGACGAGCTCGCCTACCTCGCGGGTGGGCCGCGGCGGGTGGTCGAGGTGGCGGTGGCGCGGCTCGTCCGGTCCGGGGCGCTGGAGGTGCGTGCCAGGGCGCGCGTGCGGCCCCGCGATCCCGGCGGCGCGGCGGCTCGTCCGATCCGGGGTGGGGCGCCCGCGGACCCCGCCCGCGGCGCAGGCGCACCGCCGGACGTGCCGGTCCTCGACCGCCGCGTGCTGCACGACGCGGGCCGCGACGGCGCGATCGGCCGGATCCTCGCGGCGCACGCAGGCGACCCCGAGGTGGACGCCGCCCGCGACCGGCTCGCGGCGGCCGGCCTGGTGGGCGACCCGGCGGCGGCCGGGAACCGCCGCCGCGCGCGGCGCACTCTGGTGACGCTCACCGAAGTCTCCGCGGCGGCGGGGGCGCTCATGTTCGCGGGCCTCGTCATCGGGATCGCGCGCACGGGGACGTCACCGGTGTGGTTCGGGGTGCTGGGGGTGGCGGTCACCGTGACCGCCGGCCTCGGGGTGCTGGCCTGGGCCGTGGATCCGCACCCGCCACCGCGCTTCCGGACGGTGGCCGGGCTGCGCGCGCTGGCGGCGGCCCGCCGGGCGTCGACGTCGCGCGCCCAGGACCGGAGGGTGGCACTCGCCGGGCTGGGCGCCGAGGTGCCGCTCGGCTGGCGGGCGGGCTGGTGGCGGGCGCGGCACCTCCTGCGGCGGCTGGTCCCGGTGGCGGCCGTTGCCATGGTGATCGCCGTGACGGCGGAGGTGCTCCTCCTGGTGGCCCGGCTCTCGTGAGATCAGACGGCGGCCGGGGCCAGTGCCTGGGCGAGCAGCTCGTAGGACCGCACCCGGTCCGCGGGGTCGTGGGTGCCGGTGACGACCATCAGCTCGTCCGCCCCGGAGCGGCGCAGAAGTTCCTCGATCCGGGCCCGGACGGCCTGCGGCGACCCGATCACCTGGGCGTCGAACCGCTCGACGACGAAGCGGCGGTCCGCGCCGGTGTACGGGTACGCGCGCGCCTCATCCGGGCTGGGCAGCGGGCCCGGGCGGCCGCGGCGCAGCTGGAGGAAGGCGAGCGCGCCGGGCAACGCGAGACGCCGGGCGAGCCCGTCGTCGTCGGCGCAGAGGGCGGAGACCGCGAGCAGCACGCGGGGGCCGTCCAGCACCGCCGACGGCCGGAAGGACGTGCGGTACGCGTCGAGCGCCGGACCCATCGACTCGGGGCTGAAATGGTGCGCGAACCCGAACGGCAGCCCGCGCCGCCCGGCGAGCCGGGCGCTCTCCAGGCCGGAGCCCAGCAGCCACACCTCGGGACGGGCACCCTCGGCCGCGGTCGCGGGGACGGGTCCCGCGCCGGACAGGTAGGCGAGCAGCTCGTCGACGTCCTCGGTGAGCTCGGCGTCGGTGGGCGGGCGCTGCCCGCGCCGCAGCGCCCGCGCGACGACGGGATCGGCCCCCGGCGCGCGGCCGACGCCGAGATCGATCCGGCCCGGGTGCAGGGCGTCGAGCAGCCCGAACTGTTCCGCGACGACCAGCGGCTGGTGGTTGGGCAGCATGACCCCGCCCGAGCCCACGCGGATCGTCGTCGTCGCCGCGGCGACGTGCGCGACCAGGACCGGCGGCGAGCAGCAGACGTAGCCGCGGATGTGGTGCTCGGCCAGCCAGAACCGCCGGTAGCCGAGGCGTTCGGTGTGCCGGGCCAGCTCCGTGGTCGCGGCGAGCGCGTCCGCGGTGGTGGCGCCCGAGCTGACCTGGGCGATGTCGAGCACCGAGAGCGGGATCACCGACCCATCAGACCACGCGGCCCCGGGCAGGTCACACTGTGACTAGCGCGGACCAGCGCGGACCAGCGCGGACCAGCGCGGACCAGCGCGGACCAGCGCGCGTCACACCCCGGCGGTCGCCACGGCGTCGGCGAGCAGCTCGTAGGAGCGCAGCCGCTCCGGCCCGCCGTGCGCGCTCGTCACGACCATGAGCTCGTCCACGCCCGTGCGCTCGACCAGCGCGCGCACGCCCTCCCGGACCGTGTCCGGCGAGCCGACGACCTGGGCCGCGAGCCGGTCCTCGACGAACGCGCGCTCCTCGTCCGAGTACGGGTACGCCGCCGCGTCCGCCGGTGTCGGGACGACCCCCGGGCGTCCCAGCCGCAGCTGCAGGAACGACAGCGCTCCCGGCAGGGCGAGCCGCCGGGCCTCCTCGTCGGTGTCCGCGGCGAGGACGGCCGCGCCGATCATCGTGTATGGAGCGTCCAGGACGGGGGACGGGTGGAAGCGCTCGCGGTAGAGGGCGAGCGCAGCCTCGGTGTTCTCGGTGCCGCGCCCGCCCGCGAAGTGGTGGGCGAACGCGAACGGCAGCCCGAGCAGGCCTGCGACCTGCGCCGAGTACCCGGACGAGCCGAGCAGCCAGAACGCGGGCGTGTTCCCCTCGGCGGGGATCGCGCGCACCGGGCCGTCCCCGGCGAAGTAGGCGCGCAGCTCGAGGAGCTGCTCCGGGAAGTCGTCGGCGCCGAGCACGTCCGTGCCGCGGCGCAGCGCCCGGGCCGTCCGCGGATCGGTGCCGGGGGCGCGGCCGATGCCGAGGTCGATCCGCCCGGGATGCAGCGCCTCCAGCGTCCCGAACTGCTCCGCGATGACCAGCGGCTGGTGGTTGGGCAGCATGACCCCGCCCGAGCCGACCCGGATCGTGGACGTGGAGGCGGCGAGGTGCGCGATCAGGACCGGTGGCGACGAGCTGCCCACACCGGGCATCCCGTGGTGCTCGGCGACCCAGTAGCGGCGGTAGCCGAGTTCCTCGGCACGCCGCGCGAGCGCCGTCGAGGCGGCGAGCGCGGTGGTGGCGGAGACGCCGGAGCCGATGGGGACGAGGTCGAGCACGGAGAGGGGGACCACGCCGGTGGCAACGCCGTGGTGGGGGCGAGGCTTCCCGCGAACGGCCCGAACGGGCAAGCCGCCGCGCGCGAACGGCCCGAACGGGCAAGCCGCCGCGCGCGAACGGCCCGAACGGGCAAGCCGCCGCGCGCGAACGGCCCGTACGGGAAATAGGTCCTCCCGTACGTGCCGTTCGCGAGGCGGATCGGCGCCCACCCCCGACGCCCGTCCGGTGGAACCGGGCCTCCCAGGTTCCGCCGGGCGCCGCGACGCCGTTCAATGCGGGGACGGGGTGACGCCGTTCACTGCGGAGACGGGGTAGCGCGCCCGCGTACCCCCGGACCCGGCGAGGAGGCCGGCATGTGCGAGGCGACGACCGACGGGACCGGGGTGGCCCAGGCCGTCCCGCGCGAGGCCACGGGGACCGCGGTCGACCCGATCGAGCTGGAGCCCGTGGACGAGGTCCTGGTCACGACGCTGGTCGACAACGTCTACGACGCCCTCCTGCCGGGCGAGGACCGGGCGCGGCGGGCCCCGTTCACGGTGGGGACGGCGGCGGCACCGCAGTTCGACGGCGGGCGGACCGCGGTGGGGCTGGTCGCCGAGCACGGATTCGCCGCGCTCGTCACCGTCCGCCGCGGGACGGGCACCACCTCCACGACCACCTCGGTGCTGTTCGACACCGGCCTCTCGCCCGACGCGATGATCACGAACGCCGACCGGCTCGGCGTGGACCTGACGCAGGTCCAGGGCGTGGTGCTCAGCCACGGCCACTTCGACCACGCCGGCGGCATCGCCGGGCTCGCCCGGCGGCTGGGGCAGCGCCGGATGCCGATGGTCGTGCACCCGCACGCGTGGACGCGCAGGCGGCTCGCCGTGAGCGGCCGGGAACCGGACGAGCTGCCCACGCTCAGCCCGCGGGCCCTGGCCGGCGAGGGGTTCGAGCTGGTCGAGCGGCGGGAGCCGTCGCTGCTCGTCGACGGGTGTGTGCTGGTCACCGGGGAGGTCGACCGGACCACCGAGTTCGAGCGCGGGATGCCGCCCGCGCACGAGGCCTGGACGGGCGGCAGCTGGCGCCACGACCCGCTGGTGATCGACGACCAGGCGCTGGTCGTGCACGTTCGGGGGCGTGGCCTGGTGGTGGTGACCGGGTGCGGGCACGCGGGGGCGGTGAACATCGTCCGCCACGCGCTGCGGCTGACCGGGGTGCGCCGGCTGCACGCGCTGCTCGGCGGACTGCACCTCGGCGGGCCGGCGTTCGAGCCGGTGATCCCGCCGACGGTGGCTGCGCTGACCGAGCTCGCCCCGGCCCTCGTCGTCCCCGGGCACTGCACCGGCTGGCGCGCCCAGCACGCGCTCGCCGCGGCCCTGCCCGAGGCCTGGGTCCAGGGCAGCAGCGGCACCACCTTCCGGCTCGTCGCCTGAGGACCGTCCGCCCCGGAGCCTGAGGCTTACCGCGCGGAACCCGCTCGACAACGGCCTCTAGCATCGGAGTTTCTCAGTCAACTCCAGGAGGTCCGCCGTGTCCGCGCCCGCATCCCGTCCCTCGCCCGCACCTCTCCCGGTGCCGGCCGGGACGACTGCCGGTGCCGCCGTGCGCGAGGCGGGCCTGCCGACCAGCGGGCCGTCCACCGTCGTCGTGGTGCGCGACGCGGACGGGCAGCTGCGCGACCTCGCCTGGGCGCCCGAGGTGGACGTCGAGGTCGAGCCGGTCGCCGCGGACACCGAGGACGGCCGCTCGGTCATCCGCCACTCGGCGGCGCACGTCCTCGCGCAGGCGGTCCAGCAGCTGTACCCGGAGGCCAAGCTCGGTATCGGCCCGCCGATCACCGACGGCTTCTACTACGACTTCGACGTCGAGCGCCCCTTCACCCCCGACGACCTGAAGAAGATCGAGTCGGCGATGAAGAAGATCGTCAAGTCGGGGCAGCGGTTCTCCCGGCGCCGGTTCGACTCGCTGGACGACGCCCGCAAGGAGCTGGCCGACGAGCCGTACAAGCTGGAGCTCATCGACCTCAAGGGCGAGCCGGACCCGGACGTCATGGAGGTGGACGCCTCCGGCGAGCTCACCATCTACGACAACGTGCACGCCCACACCGGCGAGACCGTGTGGAGCGACCTGTGCCGGGGCCCGCACCTGCCCACCACCCGGTTCATCCCGGCCTTCAGGCTGATGCGCACCGCCGCGGCGTACTGGCGGGGCAGCGAGCACAACCCGCAGCTGCAGCGCATCTACGGCACCGCGTGGGAGAGCCAGGAGCAGCTCGACGCGTACCTGCACCGCCTCGCCGAGGCCGAGCGCCGCGACCACCGCCGCCTCGGCGCGGAGCTGGACCTGTTCAGCTTCCCGGACGAGATCGGTTCGGGGCTCGCGGTGTTCCACCCCAAGGGCGGGGTGGTCCGCAAGGAGCTGGAGGACTACTCGCGCCGCCGCCACGAGGAGGCGGGCTACGAGTTCGTCAACACCCCGCACATCACCAAGGGGCACCTGTTCGAGACCTCCGGGCACCTGGCCTGGTACGCCGAGGGCATGTACCCGCCCATGCATCTCGACGCGGAGCTGAACGCTGACGGCACCGTCCGCAAGCCGGGGCAGGACTACTACCTCAAGCCGATGAACTGCCCGATGCACAACCTGATCTACCGGTCGCGCGGGCGGTCCTACCGTGAGCTGCCGCTGCGGCTGTTCGAGTTCGGCACCGTCTACCGGTACGAGAAGTCCGGGGTGGTCCACGGGCTCACCCGCGCCCGCGGCTTCACCCAGGACGACGCGCACATCTACTGCACCCTCGACCAGATGCAGGGCGAGATCCGGTCGCTGCTGCAGTTCGTGCTGGACCTGCTGCGCGACTACGGCCTCGACGACTTCTACCTGGAGCTGTCCACCCGCGACCCGGAGAAGTCCATCGGCAACGACGAGGACTGGGAGCGGGCCACCGAGGCACTCCGCAGTGCCGCGCATGCCTCGGGGCTCGACCTGGTGCTGGACCCGGGTGGCGCCGCGTTCTACGCGCCCAAGATCTCCGTGCAGGCGAAGGACGCGATCGGGCGCTCGTGGCAGATGTCGACCATCCAGGTCGACCTCATGCTCCCGGACCGCTTCGAGCTGGAGTACACCGCGCCGGACGGCTCCCGGCAGCGGCCGGTGATGATCCACCGGG
>NZ_JBFWVQ010000063.1:0-34914 GCF_050246655.1 Pseudonocardia sp. | reverse complement strand
GGCAGCCTGCCGAGGATCGAGTCGTACTTCAGCAGGTGCGCGAGCGTCTGGTTGTCGGTGATGTCGTTCACCGCGACGATCTCGATGTCCGAGGTCCCGGCGACGCGCTGCGCATCCACTGCCCGCCAGAAGTTGCGCCCGATCCTGCCGAACCCGTTGACGCCCACCCGCACCGTCACTCATGCCTCCCAGCTCGTGTCATGTCGGATTGCTCTGACCCCAGACCCTATCGGCCACCGTCGCCGCGTCGATGCGCGGCGTGGGCAGCGCCACCGGTCCGGATGTCGGCGGTCGCCGCGCGGTCCCGCCGACCGGATTTCCCCCACCTCGTACCCCCCGAATGGGGGTTGAGCAGCGCGAACAGCGCGGCCCCTTCCACTCACGCCTGCTCGAGCAGCTCCGGTGTGACGGCCGAGTCCGTGTCCGGGATGCCCAGATCCGCGGCCCGTTTGTCGGCCATCTGCAGGAGCCGCCGGATGCGACCCGCGACGGCGTCCTTCGTCATCGGCGGATCGGCCAGCTGCCCCAGCTCCTCCAGCGACGCCTGGGTGTTCTCGGCGCGCAGCCTGCCCGCCGCCATGAGGTGCGTCGGGACGTCCTCGCCGAGGATCTCCAGCGCCCGCTGCACGCGGGCCGCCGCGGCCACCGCGGCCCGGGCGGAGCGGCGCAGGTTGGCGTCGTCGAAGTTCGCGAGGCGGGTCGCGGTGGCGCGCACCTCGCGGCGCATCCGCCGCTCCTCCCACGCCATGACGGACTCGTGGCCGCCCATGCGGGTGAGCAGGGCGCTGATCGCGTCCCCGTCCCGCACCACGACGCGGTCCGCGCCGCGCACCTCACGGGCCTTCGCCGTCACCCCGAGCCGTCGCGCGGCGCCCACCAGGGCGAGCGCCGCCTCCGGCCCGGGGCAGGTGACCTCGAGCGCCGAGCTGCGCCCCGGCTCGGTGAGCGAGCCGTGGGCGAGGAACGCGCCCCGCCATGCCGCCTCGACGTCGCACACCCCGCCGGAGACGACGGGCGGCGGCAGCCCTCGGACGGGGCGGCCGCGCACGTCGAGCAACCCCGTCTGCCGGGCGAGGCCCTCGCCGTCCTTCGTGACCCGCATGACGTAGCGGGCGCTGCGCCGCAACCCGCCCGCGGTGATGACCTGGGCCTCGCAGGTGTGGCCGAAGAGCTCCTGGATGTCGCGACGCAACCGCCGTGCGGCCACGCCGGTGTCGACCTCGGCCTCGATCACGACCCGCCCGCCGACGATGTGCAACCCACCCGCGAACCGCAGCAGAGACGCCACCTCGGCGCGCCGGCAGCACGGTTTGGTCACGGTGAGCCTGCTGAGCTCGTCCTTGACCGCCGCGGTCATCGCCACGTCACCATCTCCTCTCGGCAGCGTCCCCGCCCGCGGCGGGAACGGCTGGGTCGTGCGGGCGCCGGGCCGGGATCGCACCCGGCTCCGGGTCGGGCTCGGCCATGAGCCCCCTTCTCGATGTGTCGAGCGCGTCCAGCGCGTCCAGCGCGTCCAGCACAGCCTCCAGGGCCGTGGCGAGCGCTGCGGGATCGTGACGCGGCACGGCGCGGTCGCTCGCCGCGACCGGCGCGAGGTGCACGTCGCCCCCCGACGCCAGCATGCCCCGGGCGGCACGGCGCAGCCGCTCCGGGACCGAGACGGCGGCGATGTCGGCGAGGACCGCGTCGACCCGCAGTTCCGGTGCGTGCTGGGAGAGTACGGCCAGGTGCTGCTCCGGGGAGAACCCGGCCGTCTCGCCCGGCTCGGGTGCGAGGTTGAGCACCACGACGCGGCGGGCGGCGCTGCCGACGACGGCGGCGCGCAGCTGCGGTACCAGCAGGTGCGGCAGCACGCTCGTGAACCACGAGCCCGGGCCGAGCAGCAGCACGTCCGCCTCCCGGACGGCGGCCAGTGCGTCGGCGCAGGCGTCGGGCTCGCCGGGGAGCAGCCGCACGCGCTGCACGCGTCCGGGGGTGGATGCCACCGCGACCTGGCCACGGATGCGGTGCACCTCGCCCGGCGCGCCGAGACCGGTGACGTCCGCCTCGATGTCGAGGGGCTCGCGGCTCATCGGCAGCACCCGACCCCGCACCCCGAGCAGGGCCCCGACCTCGTCCAGCGCGGTCACCGGGTCGCCGAGGGTCTCCATCAGCCCGGCGAGCAGCAGGTTCCCGACGGCGTGCCCGGCGAGCGCCCCCGTGCCGCCGAAGCGGTGCTGCACCAGCGTGCGCCAGAGGCTCCCGGCGGCGTCGTCCGCGGCGAGCGCCGCGATCGCCATGCGCAGGTCGCCGGGCGGCAGGAGCCCCAGCTCGCGGCGCAGCCGCCCGGACGAGCCGCCGTCGTCCGCGACGGTGACGACCGCCGTGATCCGCTCGTCGACGATCCCGCGGTCCACGAGCGCCCGCAGCGCCGACAGGGTGGCGTGCAGGCCGTGGCCACCGCCGAGCGCGACGGCGCGCAGGACCGTCCGGCGGGCCGTCACTCGCGCCCCAGGTCGCGGTGCACGACGTTGACCGACATGTGCTCGCCGTCCCCGTCCTTGCCGCCGTCCCGCAGCCGCCGCGCGAGCTCCTCGCTGATCGCGACGCTGCGGTGCTTGCCCCCGGTGCAGCCCACCGAGACCGTGAGGTAGCGCTTGCCCTCGCGGCGGTAGCCCGCGCCGATCAGGTGCAGCAGTTCCAGGTAGCGGTCCACGAACTCCCCCGCGCCCTCCTGGGTGAGGACGTAGTCGCGCACCGGCTCGTCGCGCCCGGTGAACTCCTTGAGCTCGGGGATCCAGAACGGGTTGGGCAGGAACCGGACGTCCACGACGAGGTCGGAGTCCATCGGCAGCCCGTACTTGTAGCCGAAGGACAGCAGCGTGACCCGGGTGGTCTGGGCGACCTCGGCCCCGAACGCGCGCTCCAGCGTCGCCCGCAGCACCGGGACGCTGGTGGTCGACGTGTCGACGACGATGTCCGCGATCTCCCGCAGCGGTCGCAGCAGCTCCCGCTCCGCGGTGATGCCGTCGATCAGCCGGCCGTCGCCCTGCAGCGGGTGGCTGCGGCGCACCTGCTCGAAGCGGCGCACCAGCACCTGGTCGGTGGCCTCGAGGAACAGCACGCGCGGCTTGTCGCCGCGGGCGTCCAGGTCCTTGATGACGGCGTCCAGGTTGCCCGAGAAGGCCCGGCTGCGCACGTCCATCACCACCGCGATGCGGGTGATCTCGCCGCGGGCGCGGGCCCCGAGGTCGACCATCGTGGCGATCAGCTCGGGAGGCAGGTTGTCCACGACGAACCAGCCGAGGTCCTCCAGCACCTTGGCCGCGGTGCTGCGGCCCGCGCCGGACAGGCCCGTGACGACGGCCACCTCGATGCCGTGCGGCTCGTCCGGAGGGGTGGGCGCGGGGTCGGTCACGGGGACTCCTGTGCGTGGAGGGCGGCGTGGACGGCCGCGGCGGTGCGGGGGCCGAACCCGGGCAGCGCCGCGATCTCGTCGACGCCCGCGGCCTTGAGCTTGCGGACCGAGCCGAAGTGCTTGAGCAGCGCCGTGCGCCGCGCGGGGCCCAGCCCGGGGACGCCGTCCAGCACGGAGGCCGTCATGCCGGCCGAGCGGCGCTGGCGGTGGTAGGTGATCGCGAAGCGGTGCGCCTCGTCGCGCACCCGTTGCAGCAGGTAGAGGCCCTCGGAGGTGCGGGAGAGGATCACCGGGTCGGGGTCGGCCGGGAGCCACACCTCCTCCAGCCGCTTCGCCAGGCCGCAGACGGCGACGTCGGTGATGCCCAGCTCGGCGAGCACGTCCGCGGCGGCCTCCACCTGGGGCTGCCCGCCGTCGACGACGAGCAGGTTCGGCGGGTAGGCGAACTTGCGGGGGCGGCCGGTCGCGGGGTCGATCCCGGGGCGGTGGGCGCCGGGTTCCGCCAGGTCCGGCTCCGGGCCCGTCCCGCCGCCCGTCTCGGCCAGGTACCGCTTGAACCGCCGCCGCACCACCTGCGCGATCGCCGCGACGTCACCGCCGTCGGCACCTCCGCGCCGATGGTCGGCTCCGGCCGAGCTCCGCTCCTCGCTCGCTACGCTCCCTTCGATGCTCGCCCGGCCTGCGCCTCCGCGGATCTCGAAGCGGCGGTACTCCGACCTGCGCGCGAGCCCGTCCTCGAACACCACCAGCGACGCCACGACGTCGCTGCCCTGCACGTGGCTGACGTCCACGCACTCGATGCGCAGCGGCGCCGTGTCGAGCCCCAGGGCGTCCTGGATCTCCTGCAGCGCCGCCGACCGCGCCGTGAGATCACCCGCGCGGCGCAGCTTGTGCCGGGCGAACGCCTCGGCCGCGTTGCGGGCGACGGTCTCGGCGAGCGCCCGCTTGTCGCCGCGCTGCGGTACCCGGACCTGCACGCGGGAGCCGCGCAGCCGGCAGAGCCAGTCCGCGAGCGTGTCGACGTTCGGGGGCAGCTCCGGGACGAGGATCTCCCTCGGCACCGGCTGGCTCGCGTCGTCCGCGGCCTCCGCGAGCGCCGCCTGCTCGCCGTAGAACTGGGTGAGGAACCGCTCGACCAGCTGCGCGGTGTCGGTGGGCTCCACCTTGTCGATCACCCAGCCGCGCTGGCCGCGCACTCGCCCGCCGCGGACGTGGAAGATCTGCACCGCCGCCTCCAGCTCGTCCTGCGCGAACGCGACGACGTCGGCGTCCGTGCCGTCGCCGAGTACCACGGCCTGACGCTCCATCGCGCGGCGCAGCGCCCCGATGTCGTCGCGCAGCCGGGCGGCCTTCTCGAACTCCAGCGTCTCGGACGCCTCGGCCATGCGGCGATCCAGCTGGCGGATGAGGTGGTCGGTGCGGCCGGCGAGGAAGTCGCAGAAGTCCTCCACGATCGCGCGGTGCTCGTCGGCCGTCACCCGGCCGACGCACGGCGCCGAGCACTTGTCGATGTAGCCGAGCAGGCAGGGCCGGCCCATCTGGCCGTGGCGGCGGAACACCCCGCCCGAGCACGTACGGGCCGGGAAGACGCGCAGCAGGAGGTCGAGCGTCTCCCGGATCGCCCAGGCGTGGGCGAACGGGCCGAAGTAGCGCACGCCCTTGCGTCGCGGGCCGCGGTAGACGTGCAGCCTCGGGTACTCCTCGTGCAGCGTCACCGCGAGCACCGGGTAGGTCTTGTCGTCGCGGTAGCGGACGTTGAACCGCGGATCGAACTCTTTGATCCAGTTGTACTCGAGCTGGAGGGCCTCGACCTCGGTGGCCACCACCGTCCACTCGACGTGCGCGGCCGTGGTCACCATCTGGCGCGTGCGCGGGTGCAGGTGCACGAGGTCGGCGAAGTAGGAGTTGAGCCGCTGGCGCAGGCTCTTGGCCTTGCCGACGTAGATCACCCGGCCGTGGGCGTCCGAGAACCGGTAGACCCCGGGGGCCTCCGGGATCGACCCGGGCGCGGGACGGTACGTGGCGGGATCGGGCATGGCCCCTCCAGCCTAGGACCGGCGTCGAACACCCCCGGTCGCGCGCCCGTCTTGGACGGTGAACGGTCGGTCCGACACGTCACGGCCGCCGGCCGTCGCACACCTGTGCGACGGGCGGCACACACCTGATGGCGTCGGCACAGCCCGCCGGCGGTATGTGCCGGCACCACCGGGTCTGTGCGAGCGGGAACCGACCGGCGCCGCGTCGAGAACATGGCCGACGCCCGCCGACGTCCCCGTGACGGCGAGGCCCGTGATCTCGGCGTGGCAGGTGCCCCGCGACCCGGGCCGGGATGGTAGAAAGACCGCGCGAACGAATGTTCGAACGATCGGGGGCGGGATGGGTGCCGACAAGCTCGACACGGTCCGCAAGCTGCTGGCCAAGGCAGAGGGTGCCGCGACGCCCGCCGAGGCCGAGATCTACACGGCGAAGGCCGTCGAACTGATGGCGCGCCACGGCATCGACGCCGCGCTGCTGGCCGCCGCCGACCCGGGCAGCGACGAGATCGGCGGTCAGCGGATCGCGATGGACGACCCGTACAGCGCCGGGAAGGCCCGGCTGCTGGCGTGGACGGCCGGCGCGCTGCAGTGCCGCGCGGTGCTGCACACCGCCTCCGGTGGCCGGGTCGCGGCCGTCACCGTGTTCGGCTTCGCCTCGGATCGCGAGCGGGTGGAGCTGCTCTACACGTCGTTGCTGCTGCAGGCGACGAGCCAGCTCGTCCGGCTGCGGCCGCCGTGGCCCGGCGAGTCGGTCGCCGCCTATCGGCGCTCGTGGCTCTACGGCTTCGCGGACGAGGTGCACCGGCGGCTCGCCGAGGCCGAGTCCCGCGCCCGGTCCCGCGCCGAGGAGCGCGCGGAGCGGGCGGCCACCGGCGGCGGGGTGACACTGGTGCTGGCCGACCGCTCCCGGCGCGTCGAGCGGGCCTACGCCGAGGCGTTCCCGCGGCTCGGGCGGGCGCGGCGCGCCACGTACTCGGGCTCGGGGTTCGCCCACGGCGCCGAGGCCGGCAGGCGGGCCGATCTCGGCGGTGCCGCGGTGGCCGGTGGGCGGCGACGGGCCCTCGGCGCCTGACGGGCCGTACACCCCAGCGCCGTACACACCCCCCAGCGCCGTGCACACCCTGAGGTGGCCGTGCACACGGCCCGGCGTCCGCACGGTGACGCCACGGTGTGCACGGTGGGCCCGGCCCGCGATCGGACGTGCGCCGGAGCCCCGTCGCCGGCGGCGTCAGCGCGGCAGGGCCAGCACCCCGGCCACGACGTCGTCCAGCCGCTCGGCCGCGACGTGCGGCGGGTCGATCACGTCCGGCACCCAGCCCTCGAGGCGGGTGGCGAGCCCCGCGACCAGCCCGGCCCGCACGGCACCGTGCACGTCCCACGAGTGCGCGGCCACCAGCGCCACCCGCTCGTGCGGCGCGCCGACCCGCGCGCACGCGAAGTCGTACACCACGGCCGGGGGCTTGAACGACGGGATCTCCTCGGCGGAGAAGACGTCGCGGAGGTGCCCGCGCACCCCGGCGCGGTCGAGCGCCGCGGCGGCGACCGCCGCGCTGCCGTGGGTGAACCCGTAGGCCGGGATGCCCGCGTCGGCGAGGGCGGCGAACGCGGGCTCGACGTCCGGGTGCACCGGGAGCTCCGCGAACCCGCCGAGCACGTGCTCGACCGCGTCGGTGGACAGCCCGATGCCGCTCGTGGTGCGCAGCGCGGCCCGCGCCACCTCGCCGAACGGGCGCGCCGTGCCGGCCAGGGTGAGCGCCATGCCGTCGCGCAGCAGGCGGGCGAAGAAGAGCTCCCACTCCCCGGCGGGCCGTCCGATGTCGGCGAACCGCTTCCCGAGCGCCTCCAGCTGCAGCAGCGTCTCGAAGATGTCGAACAGCACCACGTCGGGACGGCGGTCGGGAGCCCGGACCGCAGCGGCAGGGGTCACGGGGCGACCGTACGCGGCGGGGTGTACCCGCGCACCGCGTGCAGCATCCGGCGGATCCGCAGCGCGCGCAGCGGGGCCAGCACGTACCCCGGGTACGACGCGAGCCACGTCGCGCTGCCGAGCGCGACGGCGTCCGCCCCGGCCCAGAAGTACTCCCGGCAGTCGTCGGCGGTGCGCACCCCGCCCGTACCGATGATCGGCAGCGTCACCCCGGCCTCGCGCAGCTCGGAGACCACGCGCAGCGCGATCGGTTTGATCGCCCGCCCGGAGAGCCCCCCGTAGCGGTTGGCGAGGAACGGGGTGCCGGTGCGCGGGTCCAGCCGCAGCGCCTTGACGGTGTTGATCGCGGTGAGCCCGGCGACCCCGGCCGCGGCAGCCTGGCGGGCGTTGCGCACGTAGTCGTGGTCCGCTGACAGCTTGAGGATCACCGGGTGGTTGCTGCGCGGCACGGCCTCGTCGAGGACGTCCTGAAGAATCGCGGAGAAGTCGAAGTTGACGTTGTGGCAGCTGACGTTGAACTCGACGCCTGCGATGTCGCCCGCCGGGACCGCGGCGTTGACGCGGTCCACGAGCGTGACGAGCTCCTCGGCGGAGAACCCGCCCAACGAGATGATCGTGCGCTGCTCGCGGGTGCGCGGGTAGTAGTCGCGCAGGTAGGCGTCGATGCCGACGTTGCACCAGCCGAAGGCGTTGATCCACCCGCCGTCCACGCCGCGCAGCACCGTCCCGTAGCGGCGCAGCAGGTCGGGCACCTCGTGCAGCGCCCAGTCCGTGCGGGTCGTGAAGTGCCCCTCGCGGGGCTCGACGGTGAGCGTGCGCGTGGTGACGGCGCCGAACTCAGCGAGCGGCACGAGCAGCGCGACGGGGCTCATGCCGTAGCCGAACTTCGAGTCCGACACGCCGTACCCGAGCAGGCTCGACGAGGTGACCAGCCGGTTGCGCAGGACGATGTCGCCCAACCGCACGCCCTCGCCGGAGGTCCCCGCCCGCGATCTCAGCACGCAACCGATGCTACGTGCGCCACGCGGCAACCCCGGGCGGGGCGGTCCGGTGCCCGGACCGCCCCGCCACGCGGTTACGGATCGAACGGCGTCCGCGCCGCCAACGCGTCCGGCTGGGCCCCGAACAGGCTCAGCATGGGCGTCTGCGTCGGCCCCATCCGGGTCAGGATCTCCAGATGGAACGCGGTGTATGAACCGGCGAAAGTGTTTCCGGCCCACGTCCGCACCACGGCCGTCGTGAACACGCCCGCGCCGTTCACCTCCTGGGAGAGCTGGTTGTCCTGGCAGCCGGAGATGAGCAGCCCGGAGGCACGGATCGCGCCCCGGGCCGCCGCGGCATCCCCTACCGCGGCCAGCACCTCGGCCTGGAGCTCGTTGACGATGGCGTTCGTGCCCAGTGGCATGTTCCGCGTGACGACCCGCCCCGCGTCCGGCGACCCGCTCCCCGGGACGGCCGCAACACCGGTCCGGGTCAGCAGCCCGACCGCGGCGCGGCTGTGCTGTCCCGGGAACCGGGAAGGCACCCGGGTGCCGGCCGATCGAAAGCCGTGATCACCGAGCTCCCAACCGGTCGCCCGGGCGAACAGGGCACGCTGTACCGCGACGGGCTCACCGGTCCGCTCCCCCGCCGGCGGACGTGGGAAGGTCGCCGCCGTGCCGACGTCGTCGGGGCCGGGCCGCGGCGACGCGAGACCGACGTAGTAGCTGTCCTTCAGCTCGGCAACGGCGAGCTGAGCGGAGTCCATGCCGCGGTAGACCGTCCCGCTGTGGCAGCTGTCGGACAGCAGCACGATGGACACCCCGGGTGCGAAGGCGGTGAACGCCAGCTCCAGCTCGTCGTCGAGGAGCTGACGGTCGTAGAGCACCCAGGTCTCGTCCTGCTGGTCCTCCTCGGGGTCGGCGCCCGTGTTCGGGCGCTGCCCACCGTGGCCCGCGTAGCTCAGCAGGAAGATCCCGCCGGTCGTCAGCGTGCGGGCGGCCTCGGCGATCTCCGCGAGGACGTTCGCCGACGTGGCGTCCGCGGTGAACAGCTGTGCGGTCCGGAAACCCTCCGCCTGCGCGATCGACGTCATCGTGCGGGCGTCGTTCTCGCACCCGCTCAGCGCCCCGTCCCAGCCACCGTAGCGGGCCGGATCCACCCGGTTCACGCCGATGTGCAGCGAGCGCGCGACCGCCGAAGGACCGGACGCGTCGCCGGTCGACTGGCCGCCGGCGACCGGTTCGGCGAGCCCGAGCGCTGCCTGGGTCCCCGGTCCGGCGACGCCGTCCACCGAGAGCCCGTGGTCGGCCTGGAAGGAACGGACGGCGTTGTCGGTCAGGGGGCCGAAGCGGCCGTCCACCGCCGAGCGGAGGTACCCGCGGTCGACCAGCGCCTGTTGGAGTCTGGCGACGTCGTCCCCGCTCATGCCCCATCGCAGGGTGCGCATCAGTCCGCGTACCAGTAGAAGTGGGCGCTGTGCCCGGCGAGCTGGCTGAGCCCGCCCGTCGCCAGCCGGTACATGCCGGTGTGGATACCGAACATCTTCGCCTTCATGAACACGAGGTAGCCGCCCGGGTCGAGCAGCTGGACCGACGGCACGCGGACGGAGGCGACCTTCGTCCGGTCCTGGACCCCGATCTCGGCGACGGCCGAGCCGTTGTCATCCTGCACCTGGATGCCCTTCCACCACGTCTTGTGCGGGGCGAGCTCCAGGACGATCTCGATCTCGTTCGGGTTGTCGATCGGGTTGAGCGACAGCAGCGAGATGCAGTCGTTGTCCCAGAGTCGCTTGGTCGACTCCAGGTCCTGCCAGCTGATGCCGGTGTCGCGCGGGATCTCCCGCTTCGCGGTGAGCAGGGAGAACAACTGCGGCATGCACGACTGCACGCACGTCAGCACGTTCGAGATCGACGGGAGGACGAAGCGCTGCATCGTCTCGGTGTCCACCAGCAGGGGGTCGAGCTGGTCGACGTCCCGGCTGCCGACGATGCTGCCGACGGCCTTCGTCGCGGCCTTGATGGCGGCAGGCGCGTGCTTGATCACCTGGTCGACCACCAACGAGGCGAGGAACCCCCAGCTGCGCTCCAGGGCCTCCTGGTCGAGGTCACCTGACTCGCCGCGGGAGCTCCTGCTCTCGACCTCCTGGCGCATGGCGTCGACGAGCGCCGGCGTGCAGTCCTGCGTGATCTGGGTGACCACCTGCGCCAGCTGGTACTGCTCGAGGGCCCGGGCGGCCTCGACGTCCACGACGCTGATCTCCCGGCCGCCGAACAGTCCGCCGAGCACGCTGCCGACCCCGCCGCCGATCTGCGTTCCCACTTTCTTGCCCGACGAGCCGCCGATCAGGTCGCCGATCGCTCCGCCCACGGCGGGCAGAGCGGGTGCGACGAGGGAGGCGGCGACCGGGAGGAGGACGTTGAGGAACCGGGGGACGAGGTCGTCGGCCGCCGCGGTCACGACGACGACGCCGCCGTCCGGAGCCGCCGTCGCGGTCGTGGTGTCGCGGGTCTTCGCCGAACCGCGGGTCCGGCTCGGTGTGCGGCGTGGTGCCTCGGTGGTGATGGCCATGACGTGTACCCCTCCGGTCGACTGTGACGCCCGCGATGCGGGCCGTCGGACACCATGCGCGGGCCGCCGTCCGGGCGTGATGTGCGCGGCCGGCGCCGGATCGTCACCCGCGCGCTTCCCGGGCGTCACCGGCTCCCCGGGTCGCGGGCTCGGAGACGACGGGGAGACGGCGTCGCTGCCACCCTCGACGGGTGAGCCGTGACCCCTCGGCGTCGATCTTCATCGTCCGCGCCTGGTTCGAGCACGGTGAGCTGCGCTCGCCGGACGCCGCAGCAGGGGAACGCACGGAACCGTTCGGATGACTCGCTGACGACGGTCGGTACATGTCCGTGTGACGTCGGTGGGGGAAGAATGCTGATGCGGGGGACAACAACTCAAGAGACAGCATCCGTGGGGGGAAGCGATGGAGGGAACTGCGCATCGGGACATCGGGATCCAGGTGCTCGGGGGATTCGGGCTGCGGGTCGACGGCCGGTCGGTACCGTTGGCCCTGGGAGCCCAACGGCTGCTCGGGTGCCTCGCGTTGACCCCTGGGGGCCTCCCGCGTGCGATCGCCGCGGAGCTGCTATGGCCTGACAGTCCCCGCGGGCGAGCCGGCGCGAACCTACGTTCGGCCCTGTGGCGAGCGCGTCGCTACGGCCACCAAGCCCTCGTCGAGTGCGACGGTGCGCGACTGCTGCTCGCCCCGAGCGTCGCCACCGACCTGCACGTCGCCCTGGAGCTGGCCCGCGAACCCCGCCATGAGCGCCATGGACGGGAGCCCGCCGATGCGGAGCGGTTGATCGCCATGCTGTCCGAGGGGCTGCTCATGGACTGGTCGGACGACTGGCTCCTGATCGAGCGACAACGGTGGGACCAGATCCGGCTCCACACGCTGGAGGCCCTCGCCCAGCAGTTGATGGCGTGCGGAACGCATCTCGTCGCGCTCAAGGCGGCCTTCGCCGCCGTCGCGATCGAGCCGGTGCGCGAGAGCGCGCACCGGACGGTCGTCGAGATCTTCCTCGCCGAGGGGAACACCGCCTGCGCGCTCAAGCACTACCAACGCTACCGGGGAATGGTGCAGCGCGAGCTCGGCGTCACTCCGTCCCGGCACATGACGCGGCTGGTCCAGCCGCTCGCGATGATCTGACCGGGACGCCGCTGCGGCGCGACCTCCCTCAGCTGCGCGACCGCGACGCCGCGTGCAGCTTCCGGAGCGCGGTGATCTCGTTCACGGCGCGCTGCCCGTCCACGGCCTGGATGGCGAGGACGGGCAGGTACTCGTCGTCGGGCAGGTCGAGGCGTGCCCAGGAGGCGCCGTCCGGGAAGGCGATGCGCACGACGAGCTCCCACGGCAGCCTGCGCGTGGCGAGGATGTTGCGCACCTCGATGCCGTCGGCGTCCGCACGGACGCGGGGCCGGGCGAGCAGCAGCACACCACCGGCGATGAGCAGGCCGAGGACGACCATCGCCACCTGGTCCGCGAGGCGGAAGAACACCCCGGTGGGTGTGACACGCAGGTACACCGCGATCACGACGAACAGCGCCATGATGACGGCGGCGCCGACCCACGCGCTGACCAGCACCTTGAACGGCCGGATCACCACCGGCGCGGCCCCGCTCACCGCGGCACCCGCAGGTCGCGCAGCACCAGCGCCGTGCGCAGCGCAGCGACACTCGCCTCGGCGCCCTTGTCCTCCGCGGAGCCGGGCGCCCCGGAGCGCTCCACGGCCTGGGCGTGGGTGTCGCAGGTGAGCACTCCGTTGCCGACGGGGGTGCGCTCATCCAGCGCCACGCGGGTGAGCCCGGCGGTGACGGCGTCGCACACGTACTCGAAGTGCGGCGTGCCCCCGCGGACGACGACGCCGAGGGCGACGACCGCGTCGTGGGTGCGGGCGAGCTCCTGGCACACCACGGGCAGCTCGACCGTGCCCGGTACCCGCACGACGGTCGGCTCGGCGCCCGCCCCGGTGACGGTGGCGAGCGCCCGTTCCAGCAACGTGTCCACGACGTCGGCGTGCCACGTGGCGGCCGCGACGCCGACCCGCAACCCGGTGGCGTCCAGCTCCGGCGTCACGGGCCTGCCCTCGCCGCTCACGGCGCGTCCCCCGGCTCCTCCAGCACGGCCTCCGGTCCGGCGACGCCCAGATCGGGCAGGTCGTGACCCATGCGGTCGCGCTTGGTGCGCAGGTAGCGCAGGTTCTCCGGGTGCGCGCTCACGGGCAGGGGCACCCGCCCGGTGATGCGCAACCCGTAGCCCTCCAGGCCGGCGCGCTTGTCGGGGTTGTTGGTGAGCAGGCGCATGGAGCGGATGCCGAGGTCGACGAGGATCTGGGCGCCGGTGCCGTAGTCGCGGGCGTCGGCGGGTAGGCCGAGTGCGAGGTTGGCGTCGACGGTGTCGGCGCCCGCTTCCTGCAGTTGGTAGGCCTGCAGTTTGTGCATCAGGCCGATGCCGCGGCCTTCGTGGCCGCGCATGTAGAGCACCACGCCGCGGCCCTCCGCGGCAACGGCGGCGAGCGCGGCGTCGAGCTGGTGGCCGCAGTCGCAGCGCAGGGAGCCGAGCACGTCCCCGGTGAGGCACTCGGAGTGCACCCGCACGAGCACGTCCTCGCCGTCGCCGAACACCGGCCCGGTGGGGTCGGCGGCTTCGCTTCGCACCATCGCGATGTGCTCGATGCCGTCGAGGAGGGAGTCGAAGCCGTAGGCGAGGAACTCGCCGTGCCGGGTCGGAATGCGGGCCTGGGCCACCCGGGCGACGTGCTTCTCGAAGCGCCGCCGGTACGCGATCAGGTCCGCGATGGTGATCATCGTGAGGTCGTGGTCGGAGGCGAAGACGGCCAGCTCGTCCCCGCGGGCCATGTCGCCCTCGTCCTTCTGGGACACGATCTCGCAGAGCGCCCCGGCCGGCGTGCAGCCGGCGAGGCGGGCGAGGTCGACGGCCGCCTCCGTGTGCCCCGGCCTGCGCAGCACGCCGCCCCCGCGGGCACGCAGCGGCAGCACGTGCCCGGGCCGGACGAGGTCGCCGGGCCCGGTGGTCGGGTCGGCCAGCAGCCGGATCGTGTGCGCGCGGTCGCTCGCGGAGATCCCCGTGGTGATCCCGGCCTTCGCGTCCACGGTGACGGTGAACGCGGTCTTGAAGTTGTCGGTGTTCGTGTGGTGCATGGGCGGGAGGTCGAGACGGTCGCACTCGCCCTCGGTGAGCGCCACGCAGATGTAGCCGGACGTGTAGCGCACCATGAACGAGACGAGCTCCGGCGTCGCCTTCTCGGCGGCGAAGATCAGGTCGCCCTCGTTCTCGCGATCCTCGTCGTCCACGACCACGATCGCCTTGCCCTCGGCGAGGTCGGCGATCGCACGCTCGATCGCCTCGAAGCCGCGCGTCGGGCTCACCGCTGCTGTCACTGCTGCACCGCTCCGTTCAGGTACGGGGTCGCGAGGCGCTCGACGTACTTGGCGACGACGTCCACCTCCAGGTTGACCGTATCTCCCGGCGCGCGGATGCCGAGCGTGGTGTGAGCCAGCGTCGTCGGGATGAGCGCCACACCGAACCCGGCCCCGCCGTCCGGATCCACCGAGGCGACCGTGAGCGACACGCCGTCCACGGCGATCGAGCCCTTCTCCACGACGTAGCGGACGAGCTCGGGCGGCAGGGTGAAGCGCAGCTCGTCGCTGCGCTCCCCCGGGGTGCGCGACACGAGCGTGCCGACGCCGTCCACGTGGCCCTGGACGATGTGCCCGCCCAGCCTGCCCCCCGCCGGGACGGCGCGTTCCAGGTTCACCGGCATGCCCGCTGCGGCGGCCGACAGGCTGGTGCGCGCGAGCGTCTCGGGCACCAGCTCGACGGTGAACGTCTTGCCGGCCGCGCCCTCGGGGTCGGTGACCGTGAGGCAGACGCCGTTGACCGCGATCGAGTCCCCGTGGCCCGCGTCCGCGCAGACCGTCGGGCCGCGGACGGTGAGCACCACGACCTCGGCCGTGCGCCGCACCTCGACGATCTCGCCGATCTCCTCGACGATCCCGGTGAACATCGGCCCTACCCCCAGCGGTGCGGCGAGGCGTGGACGACCTGCTCGCGCAGCGCCTGCACGGCCCGGGCGGGATCGTCCGCGCCGTAGACGGCGGAGCCTGCCACGAAGCAGTCGACCCCGGCCTCCGCCGCGGCCTCGATCGTGTCGGTGTTGATGCCGCCGTCGATCTCGACGAGCACCGTGAGGTGCCCGGTGTCGACCAGGCGGCGCGCGGTGCGCACCTTGTCCAGCACGTCGGCGATGAACTCCTGCCCGCCGAAGCCGGGCTCGACGCTCATCACGAGCAGCGTGTCGTAGTGCCTGAGCGTCTCGACATGAGGCTCCAGCGGCGTACCCGGCTTGACCGAAAGGCCCGCCCGGGCGCCCGCGGCGCGCAGGTCCTTCGCGAGCGCCACCGGGTCGCGGGCCGCCTCGACGTGCACGGTGACGTTGTACGAGCCCGCCTCGGCGTACCCGACCGCCCAGCGGTCCGGATCGTCGATCATGAGATGGCAGTCCACCGGGATGGCCGTGGCCTTGAGCAGCGCCTCCACGACCGGCAGCCCGAGCGTCAGGTTCGGGACGAAGTGGGCGTCCATGACGTCGACGTGCAGCCAGTCCGCACCGACGCCCGGGGCGCCGCCGACCGCCGCGGCCTCGTCGGCGAGCCGCGCGAAGTCCGCGGCCAGCAGGCTCGGGGCGATCATCGGGGGCACGTCCCGAGATTACGCCGCGGCCCGCGGCCCGGTCGGGCCGGTCGTCCGCGTGCCCGGCGGACCGGCGTGGGGCGACCCCGGCACACTGTGGAGCCCACGACGGGAGGCGGCATGGCGAGGACCGAGGAACGGGGCGACGACGGCGCGGGCGCGACGGCGGACCCCCTGGCGGACCGGCTCGCCCGGTGGGTGCGGATGGAGCTGATCACCGACGAGCAGGCGCGGCGGATCCTCGAGGCCGAGGAGGGCGGCGGGCCGGCGCAGGCACCGGCCCGGGCGGTGTCGCCGGTCGCGGAGGCGCTCGGGTACGTCGGCGGGGTGCTGGTGCTCGTCGCGGCGGTGACGCTGACCGGCCGGTACTGGACCGAGCTGCCGGTCGGCGGCCGGATCGCGATCGCGCTGGTCGCCGCCGCGCTCCTGCTGGGCATCGGGGCGGCCGTGCCGCAGGCGCACGACGCGGGGCGCCGGCTGCGCGCCGTGACCTGGACGCTGTCGGTGGTGGCCCTGGGATTCGGTGTCGGCGTGCTCACCGACGAGGCGATGCAGCTGCGCAGCGAGGTCCACGTGATGCTCACCGGCGCCGCCTGCGCCGCGTACGCGGGGGTCCTGTGGTGGCGCCTGCGGGTCGCGTTGCTGCACCTGGTGCTGGCCGCCGCCGTGTTCGTCACGGTCGGGGCCGCCACGGCGCTCCTGCCCGGGGACGACGGCGAGGTGGCCGGGCTCGCCGTCTGGGGTGCGGGCGTCGCGTGGCTGCTGCTCGGCTGGGGCGACCTGCTCCCGCCGTGGCAGGCCGCGGACGTCGCCGGCGCGGCGGCCGTGATCGTCGGGGCGGCGGTCACGCTCGACGAGTACTGGGGCCCGGCACCCGCACTGCTCACGATGGTCGGCCTCGTCGCGGCCGGTGTGGCCGTCCGCGACCTGTGGCTGACCGGGGCGGGCACGGTCGCGACGCTGACCCTGGTCCCGGCGCTGTCGCAGAAGTGGTTCCCGGACACGCTCGCCGCCCCGATCACGTTGCTCGTGGCCGGGGCCCTGCTGGTCACGCTGGCCGTGCGCGGCATCGGCCGAGCACGCAGGGGCGGACGACGGGCCTTCGGTGAGCGCCGGCCGGGGCCGCCGCGCACGGCCGTGGCCGGGGCCGCGGTGGTCGGGGTCGCCACCGCGGCCGTCGTCGTCGCGCTGGGGCTCTCCTGAGTGCGGACCGCCCGGTCGCGGCCGTGCCTCACGCCTCCCCGTGCGGCCGGACGACCGCGACCGGGCAGTCCGCATGCTGCAGGAGCGACCGGCTCACCGAGCCGAGCAGCAGGCCGCGCAGCGCGCCGCGGCCGTGCGAGCCGACGACGACGAGCTGGGCGTCCGTCGAGCGCTCCACGAGCGCCCTCGCGGGCTGGTCGGCGAGCACGACCCGGCGGACCACGACGTCGGGGTACTTCTCCGACCAGCCGGCCAGCCGCTGGGCGAGCAGCTCCTGCTCGCGGGTCTCGGCGGCCGACAGGTCGAGGAACGGCGCCGCGGCCGGATCCACGAGCATGTCCCACCAGGTGTGCACGGCCGCGAGCGGCACGCCGCGGATCGACGCGGCCTCGTAGGCGAACGCGATCGCCGCCTCGGACAGCGGCGTCCCGTCGACCCCGAGCACGACCGGCGCGTCGTCGCCAGCAGGCGGAACGTCGCCGGCAGGCACCCGGACCACCACGACCGGGCACGTCGCGCGCGCCGAGACGTCCGACGCGACCGAACCGAGCAGGAGGCCCGCGAAACCGCCGAGGCCACGGTCGCCCAGCGCGACGAGCCGTGCGGCTTTCGCCTCCTCCAGCAGCACCCGCGCGGGATCGCCCGCTGCGAGGTGGTCGGCCACCTCGACGTCGGGTTCGGCCTGGACCGCTGCGGCCCGGGCCCGGTCGAGGCGTTCCCGCGCCGCGTCCGTCACCGCGTCCCGGAAGCCCGCCCCCACGGCCGGATCGGCCAGCCACCGCTCGTCGAGCCCCACCACCACGTGCACCAGGCGCAGCGGGGCCCGCCACCGCCGTGCCTCGCGAGCCGCCCAGCGCACGGCCCGCAGTCCGGACTCGGAGCCGTCGACGCCGACGACGACCGGCCTGCTTGCGGAGGTCTCGGCCACCTCGTCCTCCCCTGCTCGGATGGACTGCTCGGATACGGCTGCACGACCGATCCTGCCCCCGGCCGGGGGGCCGGGCAGGCGCCCGAGGTCCCGGGGCGTCCGGGCCGTTGGTCCCGGCTCAGGCCGTGCGGCGCAGCAGCGCGAGGAACATCGCGTCCGTGCCGTGCCGGTGCGGCCACAGCTGCACCGTCGGCCCGTCACCCAGCTCCGGGACGCCGGGCAGGAGCGGGCGGGCGTCGACGAGCTGCACGCCCTCGCGGCGGCGCCGGATGATCCCGAGGGTCTCCGACAGGTGCGGCGAGCAGGTGACGTACGCGACCGTTCCGCCCACACGGACGTGCCGCAACGCGGCGGCGAGCAGCTCGCGCTGCAGCCGCGCGAGGCCCGCCACGTCCTCGGGCTTGCGCCGCCACCGCGCCTCGGGGCGGCGGCGGAGCGCCCCCAGGCCCGTGCACGGTGCGTCGAGCAGCACCCGGTCGTAGACGTCGTGCGGCAGCGGGGCCTCCCGCCCGTCCGCGGCGTACACGGCGACCGGCAGGCCCGCCACCGCGCGGCTGACCAGCTCCGCCCGGTGCTCGCTCACCTCGACGGCGTCCAGCGCGGCATCGTCCAGCGCGGCCAGCGCGCCGAGCAGCGTGGCCTTGCCGCCCGGGCCGGCGCACAGGTCGAGCCAGCGGCCCTCGTCCGGCCCGTCGAGCTCCGCGCGGGCCAGCGCGAGCGTGACGAGCTGGCTGCCCTCGTCCTGCACCGTCGCGAGGCCCTCGGCGACCGCGTCCAGCTCCCCGATCTCGCCCGAGCCGGGGGGCAGGTGCACCCCGTACGGCGAGTAGGGCGCCGGCTCGCCGCCGGTGACCAGCGCCAGCTCCTCGGCCGTGATCTCCCCGGGCCGTGCCAGCAGGTGCACCACGGGGCGGGTGTCATCCGCGGCGAGGGCGGCGTCCAGCTCCTCGGTGCCGCCGAGGGCGTCCGCGAACGCCTGCGCGATCCAGCGGGGATGGGCGTGCACGAAGGCGGCGTGCCCGAGCGGGTCCTCCCCCGCCGGCGGGGCCAGCTCGGCCACCCACTTCGCCTCGTCGCGCTCGGCGACGGCGCGCAGCACGCCGTTGACGAAGCCCGCCGCGCGCGAGCCGCCGTCCGCGCGCACCATCTCGACCGTCGTGTCCACAGCCGCGTGCGGCGGGATCCGGGTGCGCAGCAGCTGGTAGGCGCCCAGGCGCAGCGCGTCCAGCAGGTGCGCCTCCACGCGCGGGAGCGGGCGGTCCGTGCACGCCTCGATCACCGCGTCCAGCAGGCCCTGCGCCCGCAGGGTGCCGTAGCCCAGCTCGGTGGCGAGCGCGGCGTCGCGCTCGCGCAGCCGGTGGCGGCGCAGGATCGCCGGCATCGCGAGGTTCGCGTAGGCGTCGCGGGTGCGGACGGCGGTGAGCAGCTCCAGGGCCGCGAGACGGGCGGGGTCCAGCTCCGGCGGGCGCGTCGGCCCGGTACGGCCCCGCGGCGGCCCGGGTCCGCGGGTGTTCTGGTCCCGTCCGCGGCGACGTTGCGGGCGGCCCGACCGGCCGGGGGCGCTCACCGTGCCCACCCCACCGTCGACAACGACGTTGCGCTGATCAACAGGGCCTCCGGAGCTGCACAACGTCGTTCTCGACGGCACCGCGCGGTCACGACAGCACCTCGCCCGCCGCGATCCGCACCCCGCGGGCCCAGTCCGCCGCAGGCATCGCCCGCCTCCCCACCGGCCGCACCTCGCCCAGCTCCATCGGCGAGCCCACCGTCCCGACCAGGACGCGACGCTTCTCCGCGCGCAGCTCCCCCGGCTTCAGCTCCGGGCCCTCGACGAGCGGCCGGAGCGGGCCGAGCCCGAGCCGTTGCCCGCGGAACGTCGTCCACGCGCCGGGATCCGGCGTCACCGAGCGGACCAGCCGGTCCAGCACGAGCGGCGGCGTCGCCCAGTCCACCCGCGCGTCCTCGGCCGTCACCTTGCCGGCGTGGGAGACCCCGTCGGCAGGCTGCGGGACGGCCTGCAGGGTGCCGTCCTCGAGGCCGTCCATGGTCGCGACGAGCAGCCGGGCGCCCGACTCGGCGAGCCTGCGGAGGAGCTCGCCCGCCGTGTCGGTGAACCGGATCGGCTCGGTGACCACGCCGAACGTCGGGCCCGTGTCGAGCCCCTCCTCCAGGCGGAAGGTCGTGGCGCCGGTGATCTCGTCGCCGTGGCGCACCGCGGCCTGCACGGGTGCGGCGCCCCGCCACGCCGGGAGCAGCGAGAAGTGCAGGTTGACCCAGCCGTGCGGGGGGACGTCCAGGGCCTCGCGGCGGATCAGCGCCCCGTAGGCCACGACCGCGCAGCAGTCCGGCGCCAGCTCCCGCAGCGTGTCGAGGAACCCCGGCTCCGACGGCCGCCGCGGCGTGAAGACCGGCAGGCCCGCCTCGTCCGCGAGCGCGCCGACGGGCGACCGGACGAGCCGCCGCCCCCGGCCCGCCGGTGCGTCCGGGCGGGTGAGCACACCGACGACCTCGTGGCGCGACGCCAGGAGCGCCCGCAGCGACGGCACCGCCGCCTCGGGCGTCCCCGCGAAGAGCAGCCTCACGTGACCTTCCCGAACAGGGGGTGCGGGCTGACCTTCACCACGGGCTCGGGCTCGCCGAACCACCGCGCGGCCCGGATCTCGCGCATCGCGATCTTGCGGGTCTCCGGGTCGAGCCGGTCCACGAACAGGATTCCGTCGAGGTGGTCGGTCTCGTGCTGCACGCACCGGGCGAGCAGCTCCGTGCCCTCCAGCGTGACGGGCTCGCCGTGGGAGTCCCAGCCGTGCGCGACGACGTGCAGGTGGCGCCGGCAGTCCCAGGTCATGCCAGGGATCGACAGGCAGCCCTCCGGCCCGTACTGCTCCTCGTCGCCCACCCTCTCGAACGTCGGGTTCACGAGGTGGCCGGAGATGCCGTCCACGTCGTAGGTGAACACCCGCAGCGACACCCCCAGCTGCGGCGCGGCGAGGCCCGCCCCGCCCAGGTCGTGCATCGTGTCGGTGAGATCGGCCACCAGCTTGCGCAGCTCGGCGTCGAACGTGGTGACCTCGGCCGCGCGCGTGCGCAGCACCGGGTCGCCGAACAGCCGGACGGGCTGGGTGGACACGGTTCTCCCTCATGGCGTCGCGGGCGGGGGACCTGGATCGGACCGGGTCGATTCTGCCACCGCGCGGCGCTACAGCTGCGCGGGATCCACCCGCACCCGTACCGGCTCGGCGGCCTTGCGCGCCGTCCGCACCGCCTGGGCCGCGGCGAGCGCCGCCGCGAGGGCCCGCCCGTGCGGGCGCGCCACGCGCAGCAGCACCCGCTCCTGCGGCTCCTCCCCGTCGGGCACGTCGACGTCGACGGGCCCGAGCACGTCGACCTCCTCCATCTCGGCCTGCACCGCCGCCACGATCTCGGCCACCGCCTCCGGCGCCCCCTCGACCGCGGCCATCCGCGCCGCGGGCGGGAAACCGACCTCGGACCGGCCCGCGAGCTCGGCGGCGGCGTGCCCGGCGGGGTCCCAGCGCACCAGCGCCTGGACGACCGCGAGCCCCGGCTCCGCGACCACCACCACCCGGCCCCCGTCCGCCGCGGGTACGACCAGCGCGGCCGCCGCCATCCAGCGGCGCAGCGTCTCCTCGGCCACCCGCAGGTCCGGACGGGCGAGCAGCGCCCAGCCGTCGAGCAGCAGCGCCGCGCCGTACCCGCCCGGTGCGACGGGTTCGGCCCCGGGGGTGGCGACCACCAGCTCCCGCCCGCCCGGGACCGTCGCGAGCACCGGGGCGCCGCCGCCGGACGAGCGCACCGCGACGCCGGGGAACGCCCTGCCGAGCTCCTCGGCCGTCCGGCCGGCCCCGACGGCCCCGGCTCGCAGTCGAGCCGACCCGCACGCGCCGCAGCGGAACGCCGGCTCCGCGCGGCCGCACCAGCGGCAGTGCGGGAGCGCGGCCCGGTCCGACTCGGTGGCCCCGGCGCCGGGCCCCGCAGCCCCGCGGGGGATGGCGAGCGGCCCGGCGCAGCGGCGGCAGCGCGCCGCCTCCCGGCACGCCGCGCAGGCGAGCCACGGCAGGTAGCCGGCCCGGGGCACCTGCACGAGCACCGGCCGGTCCGCGGCGAGCGCCGCGCGGGCGGCCTCGAACGCCGGCCCGGGGACGCGAGCGGCGCGGGCGTCCGGGTCGCGCAGCAGCTGCGCGTCGCTCTCCCCCGGCGCCGTGACGCGCGGGGCGGCGGCCCGGACCGTCGCCCGCTGCGCCACGACCTCCCGCGCCCACCCGGACTCGACGAGCAGCTGGCCCTCCGCCGTACGGGCGTACCCGCCGACCAGCAGCGCCGCCCCCGCGGCGTGCGCCCGCGCCACGAGGACGTCGCGCGCGTGCGGGTACGGCGCGCGGGGCTCGGCGTGCAGGTCGTCGCCGTCGTCCCAGACGGCCAGCAGCCCCGGCCGCCCGACCGGGGCGAACGCCGCGGCCCGCGTCCCGACGACCACCCGGACCTCGCCGCGCAGCACCCGCAGCCACCGCCGGTAGCGCTCCGCGGGCCCCAGGTCGGCGGTCAGTGCGACGACGGCCTCCGCACCGAGCAGCTCGCCGCACGCGGCGTGCAGCCGATCCACGTCACGCTGGTCCGGCACGACGAGGACGGCGCCACGTCCGGTCGCGGCCGTCGCCGCCGCCGCGGCGGCGAGCTGCCGGGGCCAGTCCTCCCCCGGCAGCGCCTGCCAGACGGCATGGGCGGCCCGCCCGCCGGCGAGCGCGTCGAGCAGCGCCGGGCCGTGGACGTAGCGGCCCCAGGCCGCACCCGCCCCGTCCGGCGCCCCATCCACCCCGCCCGCGCCCACGCCGCCCGCGCCCACGCCGCCCGCGTCCGTCCCGCGAGTTGCGCGTTCCGCGGCCGCGAGTTGCGCATCCGGCGGCCGCGAGTTGCGCATCTCATCAGGCCGTGATGCACCGTCCGCAGGCGCCGCGCCGGGATCCGCGCCGCCCGCCCCGACAGCGCGGCCCCCGTCCCGGCGCTGCGCCTCCACCCGGGCGTGCCGGGGCGGCACCGCCATCCGCACGACGTCGGCGAACACCCCGGCGTACCGGTCCGCCACCGTCCGGCAGAGCGCCGCGATCTCGGCGGTGAGCACGGGCTCGGGCGACACGACCCGCTCGATCCAGGCGAGCCGCCCGCCGTGGTCGGACTCCTCGACCCGGTCCAGGAGGAAGGCGTCGACGAGGCGGCCGGCGAACCGCACCCGCAGCCGGACGCCGGGGACCGCCGTCACGTCCAGGTGGGCGGGGACCCGGTAGTCGAACGGGCGGTCCAGGTGGGCCAGCGCCACGTCCACGGCGACGCGGGCGACGGGCAACCGCGGCGCGGGACGCCACTCGCCCCGCGTGCTCCGCCCGCGGGACAGGGTCCGGCTCACGGGGACGGTGTACCAGACGGGTCCGCCGATCCGTCGTCGTCGGAGCGGGTACGGGGGACGCCTCGGCCCGGCCGCGCCGTCACCGTCCGTGCCCACCGTCGGGACACGCCGCCGGTTCGTCACCAGTTCGAGTGGTATCGCGGCAGATACCGAATCGGTAACGGGGGCGCTCGTTGGGCCGGGAGAACACCCCACCCGACGGAGGTTCCAGAAGATGAAGGCGTTGCAGGGACCGGCCCGCGTGGCCGCCGTGGCCGCCGTGGTCGGCGCGGTCGCCGCGGTCGGCGCCGGCACCGTGTTCGTGGTCGGAACGGCGTCCGCCGCCGAGCCCGCGAAGTGCGTCGATAACGTGAACGTCCGCGAGGAGCCGCGGATCGACTCCCGGGTCATCGCGCTCTGCGAGGCCGGCACGGTGGTCGAGGCCGGCGAGGTCCGCAACGGGTTCGTCAAGCTCACCGACCTCGGTGGCTGGTCGGCCCAGGAGTACGTCTCGATCAACGGCCAGAAGCCGGTCAAGCCCAGCACGGGCCGCGACACCGGCGGCGCGACGAAGACCGAGGACGGCGAGACCCCGTCCAGCTCGCGGGGCCGCGGCAGCGGCAGCGGCAACGACGACTCCGCCACCACCGGCAGCAGTCGCGACGCCACCGGCACCGAGGACTCCACCGCCACGAAGGGCGCCGAGGACTCCACCGCGAAGACCACGGACGAGGACGCCGACGCCGCGGACGGCAAGCGTTCCGAGAGCCGCACCAACGGCCAGAAGGACGCGAAGGACACCAAGAGCGGCGACGCTGCCTCGGGCGCCCAGTCGGCCCCGAAGCCCGCAGCTCCCGGCGGTGGCCTGCTCCCCGCCCTGTGACGGGTCGGCGGGCGGCCGTCTGACGGCCGCCCCGGCCGGCGCCCGCGGTCCGCTCCGGATCCCCGAGTCCGTCCGAGCGACCCGTCCGCGGGCCCGGCCACCGTCGCGGGTCTCGGGAACCGCGGTGGCGGCGCCGGAGGGTGCGCGACGATCAGGGCGAGAGCGCTGATCAGCGCAGCCGCGCCGCCACCGCGTCCCAGACCCGGGACGCGAGGAGTGCCTTCGAGCCGTGCTCGAGCGTGGTCTCGGTGCCGTCCGCACCGAGCAGCCATCCGGCGTTGTCGGCGACCTCGAACGCCACGCCATCCCCGACGGCGTTCACGACGAGCAGGTCGCAGCCCTTGCGGGCGAGCTTGGCCCGGCCGTGATGCAGGGCGTCGCCGCGGTCGTCGCCCGTCTCGGCCGCGAATCCCACGATCACCTGGCCGGGTTCGCGGGCGGCCACCAGCTCGACCAGGACGTCCGGGTTGGTGGTGAGCCGGACGGGCGCGGGTTCCGCGCCGTCCTTCTTGATCTTGTGCTCGGCGAGCGAGACCGGCCGGAAATCGGCGACCGCCGCCGCCATCACCAGTGCGTCCGCGCCCTTCGCGGCGGTGTGCATCGCGTCGCGCAGCTCGCGCGCCGAGCCGACCCGCACGACGTGCACGGCTGCCGGGTCGCCCAGGTCCGCCGTGTGCGCGGCGACGAGCGTGACGTCCGCCCCGCGCTGCGCGGCCACCTGCGCGAGCGCCCAGCCCTGACGCCCCGAGGAGCGGTTGCCGAGGAATCGCACCGGGTCCATGGCCTCGCGGGTGCCGCCCGCGGAGACGACGACGCGGTGCCCCTCCAGGTCTCGCGGCAGCGCGTCGGGGCGTTCGAGCAGCAGGCGGGCCAGCCCGGCGATCTCGACCGGCTCGGGAAGCCGCCCCGGCCCGGTGTCGGCACCGGTGAGCCGGCCAGAGGCAGGCTCCATGACGACGGCCCCGCGCGAGCGCAGCAGCGCCACGTTGTCGCGGGTGGCGGGATGCTCCCACATCTCGGTGTGCATCGCGGGCGCGTACAGCACCGGGCAGCGCGCAGTGAGCAGGGACGCGGTGAGCAGGTCGTCCGCGCGGCCGTGGGCGGCACGGGCGAGCAGGTCGGCCGTCGCCGGGGCGACGACGACCAGGTCGGCCTGCTGGCCGAGCCGCACGTGCGGCACCGAGGGGACGTCGGTGAAGACGTCGGTGTGCACCGGCTGCCCGGACAGGGCCTCGAACGTGGCCGCCCCGACGAACTCCAGTGCGGACGCCGTGGGCAGGACGCGCACGGAGTGACCGGTCTCGGTCAGCCGACGCAGCAGCTCCGCGCTCTTGTAGGCGGCGATGCCGCCTGCGACGCCCAGCAGGACCCGAGGCGTCACAGCTCCTACTCGGCGCCCTCGGTGTGCTCCAGCATGCCGCCCTGGATCTCGCGCATCGCGATCGACAGCGGCTTCTCCCTGGCTCCCGGCTCGACGAGCGGGCCGACGTACTCCAGCAGGCCCTCGCCGAGCTGGGAGTAGTAGTCGTTGATCTGGCGGGCGCGCTTCGCGGCGTAGATCACCAGCGCGTACTTCGAGCTCACCTGGCCGAGCAGGTCGTCGATCGGCGGGTTGGTGATGCCCTCGGGGACGGCGCCGGCGGACGAGGCGGTCAGCGGCATGCTCACTCGGGAACTCCTGGTACTGGGCCTGGTACGGGCACGGTGCCGGACACTCCGGCGCCGGGGGTCGGGGCGCGGCCATCGCCTGGGGCGTGCGCGCGGCCGACCAACAACTCTACCAATCGGGCGACGACCCGGTTCACGTCGTCGTTGACCACGGCGACGTCGAACTCGTCGCGGGCCGCGAGCTCCTCCCGAGCCGTGACGAGCCTGCGGGCGTAGGCGGCCTCGGACTCGGTGCCGCGGCCCCGCAGCCGGCGCGCCAGCTCCTCGAACGACGGTGGCTCGAGGAAGACCGTCACGGCCTCGGGCATCGCCTCCTTGACCGCCCGCGCGCCCTGGAGGTCGACCTCCACCAGCACCGGCCGGCCGGCTTCCAGCGCCCGCTCGACGGGCTCGCGCGGCGTGCCGGAGCGCTGCAGGCCGCCGTGGATCTCGGCCCACTCCAGGAGCGACCCGGTGGCGATCAGCTCGTCGAACCCGGCGTCGCCGACGAAGCGGTAGTCCACGCCGTCCACCTCGCCCGGGCGCGGCTCGCGCGTCGTCGCCGAGACGCTGAACACCAGGTCGGGCAGCGCGACCCGCAGCCGGGTGACCACGCTGCTCTTGCCGACGCCGGAGGGGCCGGCAAGGACGACCAGCCGGCCCCTCCCGGGACGCTGCGCCATCACGGGGCCGCCATCACGCGGGCCATCACGCGGCCACCGAGCGCCGTAGCTGCGGGTGGTGCCGGTTCAGGAGTCGAAGTCCGCCAGCAGCGCCTTGCGCTGCCGCTCGCCCAGTCCGCGTAGGCGACGGCTCGGCGCGATCTCCAGCCGCTCCATGATCTGGGCGGCACGGACCTTGCCGACGCCGGGCAGGGCCTCGAGCAGAGCCGAGACCTTCATCTTGCCCAGCACCTCGTCGTCGTCGGACTGCTTGAGGACGTCACCGAGCGTGGTGCCGCCCCGCTTCAGACGCTCCTTCAGCTCTGCCCGGGTACGGCGCGCGGCGGCGGCCTTCTCCAAGGCGGCTGCGCGCTGTTCCTCGGTCAGCTGGGGAAGGGCCACGATCTCCTCCGCTTTCTCTGCAGTTCAAGAGGGTGTTCGCCGAAACTACTCACGAACCGTTCGGGACGGGTAACGGGGGTCGGTACCAGGAGGTTCCTGATGGCGACCACCCGTCCGAGCGATACCACGCCGATCGCCGTGGCGCTGTTCACGACCCGCCCGTTCGGCGCATGCGAACGACCGGACCGATCCGGGCACGGAGGCACTACGGCCCGAGAACGGCCGCAGATGCGGTCCTCGGCGACGGATCCGGCCGTCCGTCGCGCCGTCGGCGCCGGATGCACCTGGGGCAGGCCGTTCGGCGCAGCGAGGTGTGGGCCTGCGCACCCGGCGCCGTCCGGGCGCTCGGGCGCGCCGGACGGCTCATCCGGTCGGGCAGGGAAGCCGCCCGGCCGTGCCCACCGGGCCCGGCCGGTCATTCCGCCGCCGCCGCGATCTCCTCGTTGAGGGCGAGCGCGGCGGCGCGCAGCCGCGCGACCGACGGTCCCGCCGCGAGGACGGACCGTGACGCCGCGGGCAGGACGACGCCGTCCAGGCCCGCGAAGAGCCCGGCGAGCTCGCCCGGCGTGGCGCCCTGGGCGCCGAGCCCGGGGGCGAGGACCGGCCCGTGCAGCGCGGAGAGGTCCAGCCCGTGGTCGCGGGTGGCGCCCACGACCACGCCGGTGCCGCCGAGGGGGTCGGCACCGGCGTTGCGCGCGGCGGCGTCGTCCACGACCACCTGGGCCACCGTGCGGCCCGCGAGCGCCGCGAGCTGCACCTGCGCCCCTTCCGGGTTGGAGGTGCGGGCGAGCACGAACACTCCGCGGCCCGCGTCCTCGGCGGTGCGGATCGCCGCGGCGAGCGAGCCGGGGCCGAGGTAGGGCGAGAGCGTCACCGCGTCGGCGCCGAGCGGCGCGCCGACCCGCAGGTACGCGTCGGCGTAGCCGTCCATCGTCGAACCGATGTCACCGCGCTTGACGTCCAGGATCGTGAGCGTGGACGACTCGCCGAGTGCCGCCAGCACGCGCTCCAGCACGGCGATCCCGGCCGACCCGTGCCGCTCGAAGAACGCCGACTGCGGCTTCACCACGGCCACCTGCCCCGCGAACGCCTCGACGCAGGTCAGGGCGAACCGGTCCAACCCGTCGGTGTCGTCGGTGAGCCCCCAGGCGGCCAGCAGCGCCGGGTGCGGATCGATGCCGGCGCACAGCGGCCCGTGCGCCCGCACGACCGCGACGAGGCGCGCGCCGAAGGGCGTCACGCGCGGGCCTTCAGCAGCGCCGCGTGGGCGTCCTGCAGCGAGCGCACGCCGATCGTGTCGCCCAGCATCGCCTCGATCCCCTGCACCGCGGCCGCCGCGCCCTGCACCGTCGTGATGCACGGCACGCCACGCGAGACGGCGGCGGCCCGGATCTCGTAGCCGTCCACGCGGGGGCCTGCGTTGCCGTAGGGCGTGTTGAGGATGAGGTCGACCTGGCCGTCCAGGATGAGGTCGACGATCGTCTCGCCCCCCTCGAAGTGCTTGCGCACCACGATCGGGCTCAGGCCGTGGCGGCGCAGGACGTCCGCCGTGCCCGCGGTGGCGAGCAGCTCGAAGCCCAGGTCGGCCAGCCGCCGCACCGGGAAGACCATGGCCCGCTTGTCCCGGTCCGCGAGCGAGACGAACACCCGCCCGCACGTGGGCAGCGACCCGTACGCCCCCGCCTGGGACTTCGCGAACGCCGGCCCGAAGGACGCGTCGATGCCCATGACCTCGCCGGTGGACTTCATCTCCGGGCCCAGCAGCGGGTCCACACCGTGGCCGGCGCGGGTGCGGAACCGGTGGAACGGCAACACCGCCTCCTTGACCGCCACCGGGGCGTCCGCGGGCAGCTCCGCGCCGTCCCCGCTCGCCGGGAGCGCTCCCTCGGCCCGCAGCTCCGCGATCGTGGAGCCGAGCATGATCCGGGCGGCGGCCTTGGCCAGCGGCACGGCCGTCGCCTTCGACACGAACGGCACGGTGCGCGACGCTCGCGGGTTGGCCTCCAGCACGTAGAGGGTCTCGCCGTACAGCGCGTACTGGACGTTGAGCAGCCCGTTCACGCCGACCCCGTGGGCGATGGCCTCGGTGGAACGACGCACGGCGTCGATGATCGACGCCCCGAGGGTGACGGGCGGGAGCGCGCACGCGGAGTCCCCGGAGTGCACCCCGGCCTCCTCGATGTGCTCCATGACGCCGCCGATGAAGACCTCCGTGCCGTCGCACAGGGCGTCGACGTCGATCTCGATCGCGTCGTCGAGGAACCGGTCGACGAGGACGGGCCGGTCCGGGGAGATCGTCGTGGCGCGGGCGATGTAGCCGGCGAGGGTGTCCTCGTCGTAGACGATCTCCATGCCGCGCCCGCCGAGCACGTACGAGGGCCGCACGAGCACGGGGTAGCCGATGCGGTCGGCGATCTCGCGGGCCTGCTCGAACGAGGTCGCCGTGCCGAACGCGGGCGCGGGCAGGCCGGCGCGGCGCAGCACCTCGCCGAACGCGCCGCGGTCCTCGGCGAGGTCGATGGCGGCCGCCGAGGTCCCGACCACCGGGACGCCCGCCGCGGTGAGCCGTTGCGCGAGCCCCAGCGGCGTCTGCCCGCCGAGCTGCACGATCACGCCCGCGACCGTGCCGGAGGCCTGCTCGGCGTGCACGACCTCCAGGACGTCCTCGAACGTGAGCGGCTCGAAGTAGAGGCGGTCCGCGGTGTCGTAGTCCGTGGAGACGGTCTCCGGGTTGCAGTTGACCATCACGGTCTCGAAGCCGGCTTCGCGCAGCGCCATCACCGCGTGCACGCAGGAGTAGTCGAACTCGATGCCCTGCCCGATCCGGTTCGGGCCGGAGCCGAGGATGATCACCTTCGGTTTCACGGTCTGCGGGGCCACCTCGGACTCGGCCGCCGGGTCCGTCTCGTAGGCCGAGTAGTGGTACGGGGTGCGGGCGGCGAACTCGGCCGCGCACGTGTCGACGGTCTTGTAGACCGGACGCACCCCCATGCGCTGGCGCAGGGCACGCACGCCGTCCTCACCCGCGAGCTCGGGGCGCAGCGCCGCGAGCTGGCGGTCCGAGAGACCGGCGCGCTTGGCGCGGCGCAGCAGCGGCTCGTCCAGCACGGGGGCGTCGAGGATCTCGCCGCGCAGCTCGACCAGCCCGGCGATCTGGTCGACGAACCACGGGTCGATCCCCGAACGCGCCGCGACGTCCGCGACCGACGCGCCGTGGCGCAGCTCGCGCTCCACGGCGTAGATGCGCCCGTCGGTCGGGGTCTCGACGGGCACGTCGGTGTCCGGTGCCGTCCAGAACCCGGCCGCCGCGGTCTCCATCGAGCGCATCGCCTTGCCCAGCGCCTCCGGGAAGGACCGGCCCAGCGACATCGCCTCGCCGACGCTCTTCATCGTCGTCGTCAGCTCGGTGTCCGCCCCCGGGAACTTCTCGAACGCGAACCGCGGGATCTTCACGACGACGTAGTCCAGCGTCGGCTCGAACGCGGCCGGGGTCTCGCCGGTGATGTCGTTGCGGATCTCGTCGAGTGTGTAGCCGACGGCGAGCCTCGCCGCGATCTTGGCGATCGGGAAGCCGGTGGCCTTCGACGCGAGCGCCGAGGACCGCGACACCCGCGGGTTCATCTCGATGACGACCAGGCGCCCGGTGCCGGGATGCACCGCGAACTGGATGTTGCAGCCGCCGGTGTCGACGCCGACCGCGCGCAGCACCGCGATGCCGACGTCGCGCATGTGCTGGTACTCGCGGTCGGTGAGCGTCATCACGGGCGCCACGGTGATCGAGTCGCCCGTGTGCACGCCCATCGGGTCGACGTTCTCGATCGAGCAGACGACCACCACGTTGTCGTGGCGGTCGCGCATCAGCTCGAGCTCGTACTCCTTCCACCCGAGCACGGACTCCTCGATCAGCACCTCCGTGACCGGGGACGCCGCGAGGCCTGCGCCCGCGAGGCGGTCGAGGTCCTCCGGCGTGTGGGCCATGCCCGAGCCGAGGCCGCCCATCGTGAACGACGGGCGGATCACCACCGGCAGTCCCAGCTCGGCGACCGCTTCGCGCACCTCCGCCATGGAGTGGCACACCGCGCTGCGCGGCACGTCGCCGCCGCAGGCCTGCACGATCTCCTTGAACTTGAGCCGGTCCTCGCCGCGCTCGATCGCGTCGACGTCCGCGCCGATCAGCTCGACGCCGTAGCGCTCGAGGACCCCGCGCTCGTGCAGCGCGATCGCGGTGTTCAGCGCCGTCTGCCCGCCCAGCGTGGCGAGGATCGCCGTGACGGGCGTGCCGGCGTCGCGCTCGGCGGCGAGCACCTTCTCGACGAACTCCGGTGTGATCGGCTCGACGTAGGTGGCGTCGGCGAACTCCGGGTCCGTCATGATCGTCGCCGGGTTGGAGTTGATCAGTGACACCCGGATGCCCTCGGCGCGCAGGACGCGGCAGGCCTGGGTGCCGGAGTAGTCGAACTCGCAGGCCTGGCCGATGACGATCGGGCCGGAGCCGATGACGAGGACGTGGCCGACGTCGTCGCGGCGGGGCATCAGCGGTCCTCCATCAGCTCGACGAACCGGTCGAACAGGTCGGCGGCATCGTGCGGTCCTGCCGCGGCCTCCGGGTGGTACTGGACGGAGAACGCGCGCGCGGATCCGTTGCTGACGAGCCGCAGGCCCTCGACGCAGCCGTCGTTGGGGCAGGTGTGGGTGATCTCGCCGGTGCCGAACGGGGTGTCGAACCGCTCCCCCGCCTCACCTGCGACGGCGAACCCGTGGTTCTGCGACGTGATCGCGACCCGGCCGGTGGCGTGCTCGACCACCGGGATGTTGATGCCGCGGTGGCCGTAGCGCAGCTTGTAGGTGCCGAGGCCGAGCGCGCGGCCCAGGATCTGGTTGCCGAAGCAGATCCCGAAGAGCGGGATCCCCCGCTCCAGCACCTGCCGCGTCAGCGCGACGGGCGCGTCGGCCGTGGCGGGATCCCCCGGGCCGTTGGAGAGGAAGAACCCGTCGGGGCGCAGCTCCTCGACGGCCGCGAACGGGGTGTCGGCGGGCAGCACGTGCACCTCGACGCCGCGGGCGGCGAGCATGCGCGGGGTGTTCGCCTTGATCCCGACGTCCAGCGCCGCGACCCGGTGGCGCCGCTCGCCGACGGCGGGTACGACGTACGGCTCGCGGGTGGTGACCGCGCCGTAGAGGTCGGCGCCCTCCATCGGCGGGCTGGCGAGCACCCGCTGCACCAGGTCGTCGTCCGGGCCCAGGGCGTCCCCGGAGAAGACCCCGGAGCGCATCGCGCCGCGCTCGCGCAGGTGGCGCACCAGCGCGCGCGTGTCGATCCCCGCCACGCCCACGATCCCCTGCCCGCGCAGCTGCTCCGGAAGCGAGCTCGTCGCGCGCCAGTTCGACGGGCTGCGCGACGGGTCGCGCACCACGTACCCGGCGACCTGGATGCGCGTGGACTCGTCGTCCTCGTCGTTCCAGCCGGTGTTGCCGATCTGCGGCGCGGTCTGCACGACGATCTGGGCGTGGTAGCTGGGGTCGGTCAGCGTCTCCTGGTAGCCGGTCATGCCGGTGGTGAAGACCGCCTCGCCCAGGGCCTGACCGGCGGCGCCGAACTCCTCGCCACGGAAGATCCGCCCGTCCTCCAGGACCAGCAGCGCGGGCCCGGTCACCGTGGCCGCCCCGTCGAGAACGACGTTGTGCTGATCAACAAGGCCTCCGGAGCTGCGTAACGTCGTTCTCGACGGTTCATGCGGCGACCCCGGTGCGGGCCGTGACCCGGCCGCGCAGGATCGTCGCGACCACCGTTGCGGGCAGCCGCATCCCCTCGTACGGGGTGTTCGCCGCGATGCTCGCGAGGTTCGCCCCGCGCACCGTCCAGACCTCGTCCGGGTCGACGAGCACGAGGTTGGCCGGCTCCCCCACCGCGATCGGGCGGCCCTGGTCCGGCAGCCCGACGATCTCCGCGGGCCGTTCCGAGAGCACGCGGGCCACCCCGCGCCAGTCCAGCAGGCCCGGCTCGACCATCGTGTGCACGACGATCGACAGCGCCGTCTGCAGTCCCAGCATCCCGGGCCGGGCCGCCTGCCACTCGGTGTCCTTGTACTGGCTCGCGTGCGGCGCGTGGTCGGTGGCCACGACGTCGATCAGGCCCTCGGCGAGCGCGGCGCGCATCGCCGCGGTGTCCGACGCCGTCCGCAGCGGTGGGTTGACCTTGTTCACCGGGTCGTAGCCGGTCAGGCGGCCGTCGGTGAGCAGCAGGTGGTGCGGGGTGACCTCCGCGCTCACCCGCACCCCGGCCGCCTTCGCCGCCCGCAGCACCTCGACGGTGTGCGCGGAGGAGATGTGGCACACGTGCAGCGCCGCCCCCGCCTCGCGGGCGAGCGCGCAGTCGCGGGCGACGATCGTCTCCTCCGCGGTAGCGGGCCAGCCGGCGAGCCCCAGCCGGGAGGCGACCACGCCCTCGTGGGCCTGCGCGCCCGCGGTGAGCCGCGGGTCCTCGGCGTGCTGGGCGATCACGACCTCCAGCGCCGAGGCGTACTCCAGCGCGCGGCGCATGATCAACGGGTCGTGGACGCAGCGGCCGTCGTCGGAGAACATCCGCACCTGCGCGCGCGAGCGCGCCATCGTGCCCAGCTCGGCCATCTTCGAGCCCTCGAGCCCGACGGTGACCGCACCGACCGGGTGCACGTCGACGAGCCCGACCTCCTCGCCGCGGCGGCGCACGTGCTCCACGACGACGTCCGTGTCGGCCACCGGGTCGGTGTTGGGCATCGCGAACACCGCGGTGAAACCGCCGAGCGCCGCCGCGCGCGAGCCCGTCGCGATCGTCTCGGACTCCTCACCGCCGGGTTCGCGCAGGTGGGTGTGCAGGTCGACGAAACCCGGGAGCAGCACCAGTCCCGCAGCGTCGATCGTCTCGGCCCCCTCGGGGGCGGTGACGTCCGGGCCCAGCTCGGCGATCACCCCGTCCCGCACGAGGAGGCCGACCGCCTCGCCCTGCCCGTAAGGCTTCGCATCGCTCAGGAAGAGATCGGTCACTGGGGCGCTCCCGCGAGCAGGTGGTAGAGGACGGCCATCCGCACGTGCACGCCGTTGCGCACCTGGGCGAGGATCGCCGCGGACGGCGAGTCGGCCACCGCCGGCGCGATCTCCATGCCGCGCACCATCGGGCCGGGATGCAGCACCACGGCGTGCTCGGGCAGCAGCGCCGCGCGGGCCTCCGTGAGGCTGTAGCCGATCACGTACTCGCGGGCCGACGGGAAGAACGCGCCGTGCATGCGCTCGGCCTGCACCCGCAACATCATCACCGCGTCCAGCGTGGACAGCTCGGCGTCCAGGTCCGTGCTCACCCGGCACGGCCACTCCCCGACCCCGACGGGTAGCAGCGTCGGGGGTGCCACGAGCACCACCTCCGCGCCGAGCGTCGCGAGCAGGAAGACGTTGGAGCGGGCCACCCGGCTGTGCAGGATGTCCCCGACGATCCCGACCCGGCGCCCGGCGACAGTGCCCAGCCGGTCGCGCAACGTGGCGGCGTCCAGCAGGGCCTGCGTCGGGTGCTCGTGGGTGCCGTCGCCCGCGTTCACCACGGCCGTGGACGTCCCGGCCCCGTTCGGGCCGACCGCGCCCGCGGCCGCGTCCCGTTCCGCCCAGTACGCGAGCCGGTGCGCCGCGCCCGACGCGGGATGGCGGACGATCACGCAGTCCGCGCCCATCGCGGCGAGCGTGGCCGCGGTGTCGCGCAGGGACTCGCCCTTCGACACCGACGAGCCCTTCGCCGACACGTTCACCGTGTCCGCGCTCATCCACTTGCCCGCGATCTCGAACGACACGCGGGTGCGGGTGGAGTCCTCGTAGAACATCGTCACGACGGTGCGCCCGCGCAGCGTGGGGAGCTTGCGGACCTCGCGGCCCAGGAGGGCCTGGCGCAGCCGGTCCGAGGTGTCGAGCAGGCCGGTGGCGGTGGCGGCGTCGAGGTCGGTGACCGCGAGCAGGTGCTTCATTCGCCCTCCACCTCCGTCCCCCCGGGTCGGTTCCAGGCTCGCTCCGCTCCTCGCTCGCTGACGCTCGCTGCGATGCTCACTCGCCCTCCACCTCCGTCCCCCCGGGTCGGTTCCAGGCTCGCTCCGCTCCTCGCTCGCTGACGCTCGCTGCGATGCTCACTCGCCCTCCACCTCCCCGCCTCCCTGCTCGAGCAGACGCTCGATCAG